>JBILDO010000147.1:0-2650 GCA_044352585.1 Verrucomicrobiales bacterium | reverse complement strand
CCCGTCGGGAAGGCGGATGGCATAGCGGGTAATGGAGTTCATGGGTCGTTGGGTATGGGATGGTTCATGGTCGGCAATCCAGCCACGATTCGAGGTCGGCCAGCGCGGCCCTGACACAGCCACCACTGCCTACCGCGATCTGGAGGGCGGTCTGACGGGGCACAGGCCAATGAGCGATGAGGAACTCGGCCAGCTCCTCGGTCTCGGGCGGCAGGAGCTTCACGGCCTGGAAGCGGGTCTGGAACCGCTCGGTGAGCAGGTCCAACTGAAGGTTGCTGGTGCCCAAGAGCGCCCGTCCCGGCGGGAGCCGGTCGAGGTAGGTCAGGAGCAGGTCCTGCGCCTCCCGCGAGCAGCGGTCCAGTTCGTTCACGATCCGCACGCTCCACCGGCTGAAGAGGCTGCCGTAGGCGAGCCCGCGCATCCAGTCGCGCACCAGATCGACGGTCACCTCCCGCCCGTTGAAGTCCTCGACCGCAAGGGCCGATCCGGTCAGTTCGCGGGCGATCAGTTCCACGACGCTGGTCTTGCCCACTCCCGGCGGGCCGTAGAGGAGCAGCTTCATGGAAGCGCTCGGACGATCCCCGGAGGCAAGGCGCCGGGCCTTGGTCACCTGCGCCTTCGCCACCCGAGCAGCCTGGCCGATCAGGTCTTCCGGCCCCTCGGGTTTCCAGTTCATGGGACTCACGAGAAGGGCGCTTTCACGCGGCGAGGATGGCATGGTGGACCTCCTTTCCGGCTGGCTTGGTAAGGCGAATGAGAGCGTGGGCGACGGCCCGGGCTCCCTTCTTGTAAACCGTGACGGCGAGCAGCTCGCCATCGAGCCACACGGCCCAGTTGCGGCTCCCGTATCGGGTGATCTCGATGCGGTGGATCCGGTTCATTGCGCCCAGCCCTCCTTTCTGGCGCGTGCCTTGACCGTGTTCACGGACAGGTCGAAGGCGGCTGCCGTCTGCTTGAGGCTGCGGTTGCGCCGGTAGAGCTTCTTGACGGCCTTCCAGTCGATCGTCCTGCCATCGGTGGTGACGGCCGGTCGTCCACGGGACTGGTGCCGCCGCCGCTCCTCGGCTCCAGCGCGGACCCGCTCGACCACGCCGCCGTTGTCTTCGAGCCGGCCACGGATTGCGACGAGGCGGGTGAGGGCGTGACGGCGCACGCGCTCGAGTTTCCGGGATCAAGTGTCGATTCCGCGCCGTCGCTGAAGGGATCGAAGCGCGAGGCATGGCCGTTGCTGCCATTGCTGCCGTTGGACTCGGGAACGGCGGCGGCGGTCGCGAGGCTCTCGGCACGCAGCTCGGCCAACTGCCGCCTCACTTCCTCGGCGGCGGCCACGCGGATCGCCTCGCTCAGGCTGGGCGGGGTGGCCCCGTCCTCGAAGCGCCGGAGCGCCTCGCCGAGCTTGGTTTCGGCGATCTCGCCGATCAGTTCCACAGGCAGTTCCGTGATGGAGTAGACCACTCCGGTGAGGGAGCGGAGGCCGAGGAGCGCCCGCATCTGGTTGCGGGCCTCCCTCGGCGTGGGCGCCTCCAGCCGGTCGTCGAAAAGGACGCGACCGCCCTGGCTGGCGATGATCTTGAACAGTTTCATGGGGTGCTGTTGTTCTGGGGTTCGGGTTCGGGTTCAGGAGAAGACGGGGGCGGTGCAGGCGCTCGGAAAGCCGCCCCGGTGCTGGTCGCGCTCGCAGGACCAGAGGTCGGGCTGGCGGAGAAGGAGCGGATCGTCCGACCAGCTCTCGAGCTCCTCGGCTTCATCAGGCTCATCGGCTTCCTCGGCCTCGACCGGCTCGAGGCGACGGACGAAGTGCAGGTTGCTCGCCCTCATGCCCCGGAAGGACAGCCACGACCCGTAGAGGCGGGTGCGCTCGCCATCCATCCACACCCAGCGACCGGGCAGCTTCGCGAGCATCTCCCGCCCGTGGACGCGGACGCAGAGGGCCGCGGCGCGGGTGTCGCTCATCGGCCCGTCCGGCAGCTTGCGACCCTGGCCATTCGTCAGGCGGCGCAGGGCTTCGTCATACGCGCCCCACGTTCCGTTCTGGAACACGACCGCCTTGGCCGAGCCGAAGAGATCGGTCTCGGCCTTGCGGGTCACCGGGAACGGATGGCAGAGGTCCGCATCGACCCCGCCCACGCTGGCCCAGCGGAAGTGGATCACGATCTCATCGGGCAGCTCCGGCAGGAGCGCCTCAAGGTCGTCGGGTTCGAGGTTCTTCATCCAGCGCACCCGGCCGGCCTCCCGCCACGCCACGCCCGCTCCGTGCGGGTTGGCGGCATGGCAGGCGTCGAGGACGGCCCGGTCGGGGCGCTTCGTTTCATCGGGGCACACAAGGATCACACACATGGTATTCTGGTTTGGTTAGGGTTCAGGGTTCAGAGATCAGGGTTCGGGTGGAGAGGAAAGGGACGGACCCGCCGACCTCAGAGGGAGGCGTCGGGGTAGCGCTCGTCGAAGCGCTTGCAGAGGCGCTGCGCTTCCTTGCGCATCGTGGAGAACTCGGCGTGCAGGGGACCGAAGAGGCCGAGGGCAACGGGGCGCTTGGACCCGGCCCAGCCGAGGTAATCGTGGAGGTAGCGCAGGGCAGAGGCGGCGGTGGCGGTGCGCTTGATCTGCGCCTTGTTCTTCGTGAACCCGCCGAGGACGCGGACCTCGTGGG
>JBILDO010000112.1:0-9253 GCA_044352585.1 Verrucomicrobiales bacterium | reverse complement strand
AAACGAGGTGGCCTTCACGGAATGGCTCGAGGCGCACGAGAGCCTCGTCTTCGATCCCGTCTCGGTCCCGTGGAATGGCCTGCGGATCGGCCAGGTTGCGGGACGCGCCGCGAAACATGTCGGTCCCGGCGTGGCGATCGACTGGTTCGAGATCGAGGGACCCATCCACGAATCGTGGCCGCCCGAAAGCCACCGCCGTCTCTTCGGTGAGCTGCCCGTCGCGAAGTGGACGGAAGGGAGCGGGTCGATTCCTCCGCAACGCGACGCGGTCCGGGGGATCGGGGGGTATCTGCCGAACTACTACGTCGATCTCCCGCCCCACGAGCGCACCCCGCCGCTCGAGACGGTGCGATCCGAACGGCCCGAAGAAGACGCGCGCCGGCTGCTCGCGTCGTTCGTGCCAAGGGCCTTTCGTCGCGAGATCGCTCCCGCGGAAATCGAGCCCTACATGATCCTCTTCAAGACGCGACTCGGGGCGGGGGACTGTTTCGAGGACGCGATGCGCCGGGTCTACGTGGCGGTGCTGACCTCGCCGGAGTTTCTCTTCCATTCCGTGACGGCCGATGACCACAGCCTCGCCTCGCGGCTTTCCTACTGGCTCTGGAACGGTCCGCCCGACGAGACGCTCCTCGCCAAGGCCCGTGACGGCTCGCTGCAACAGCCGCGGGGGCTGCGCGCTGAAGTGGACCGCCTCCTCGACGACCCGCGCGGCGCGCGGTTCATCCGCGACTTCACGGACCAGTGGCTCGAGCTCGCCCGTCTCGAGGAAACGACGCCGGATCCGCAATTGTATCCCGAATACCGTTTTCTCCTGCACGAAGGGATCGCCGGCGAGCCTCGCGCCTTCCTCGGGGAACTGATCCGCCACGACCTCCCCGTGACCGCGCTCCTCGAGCCGGGGTTCGCGATGCTGACCCAGCGGCTCGCCGAGCATTACGGCATCGCCGGGGTGAAGGGCGTCGAAATCCGCCGGGTGTCGTTGCCTCCGGGACACGTTCGTGGGGGGTTGTTAGGACAGGCCGCGGTCCACAAGGTGACCGCGAACGGCACGACGACGACTCCGGTGAAACGCGGGGTCTGGGTGATGGACCGTCTTCTCGACGATCCCGTCCCGCCGCCGCCGCCCGGGGTGGGTCTGATCGATCCGGACACCCGTGGTGCGACGACGGTGCGCGAGCAGCTCGACCGCCACCGCTCCGACGCGAGCTGCGCGGCCTGTCACGCGAAGATCGATCCCGCCGGATTCGCCCTCGAGTCCTTCGATCCCGTCGGGGGGGGCCGCGAGCGCTACCGGTCGAATGGCCAGGGCGATGTGCCGCCCGAAAAGGGGAAGACCCCTTGGCGGGTGAACTACAAGCTCGGTCCGGCCGTGGATGCCTCGGGCGAGTTGCCGGACGGCCGGGCCTTCGGCGGCTTCGCGGAACTCAACGCCCTCTTGGCCGCTGATGAGGCGACCTTGGCGCGGGCGTTTGTGGCCCATCTTTCCCGCTACGCGACCGGCACGGAGGTGGGTTACGCCGACCGGGCGGAGATTGCGCGGATCGTGGAGGCGGCGAAGAAGAACGGGGGCGGCGTGCGTTCGTTGATCCACGAACTGGCGCGGAGCCGGATCTTCCGGTCGTCGTGAAGCCGTGACCCCGGAGCCATTTGCGGAACGGCGGATCGCGGGTTAGGTGCGGATGAAACCCCGCCGATCCCGACCATGCTCACCCACGAATCCCGCCGCGCGGACTTTCCCTCCCTCGAGGGCATCAGCTATCTCAACACTGCCGCCGAGAGCATCCCGCCGCTCGTCGTGGGCGAGGCCATCGCGCAATACTGGCACGACAAGCGGCTCGGGATGCGCGGGCGCGTGCCGCACTTCGCCGCGGTCGAAGCCTGCCGCGAGGTCAGCGCGCGGCTCCTGGGGCTCAAGACGGCGGAGGTCTCCTTCTGCTCGTGCAGCTCGGAGGCCTACAACCTCCTCGCGGGAGCGCTCGATCTCGGACCGGATGACGGGGTCGTCGTGAGCGACCTCGACTTTCCCGCCGGAGCCACGCCCTGGTTGCGGGCGGCGAGGCCGCCGCGGGTGGGCCTTTGGCGATCCTGTCAGGGTGAACTGAGGACGGAGGATCTCATTCCCCTTCTCGATCGCCGGACGCGGCTCGTCCAGGTCTCGCTGGTGAGTTTCTATAACGGCTTCCGCATCGACTGGCCGACCCTGCGCGACGCGGTGAGGACGCACGCGCCGCACGCCGTGATTTCGGTGGACATCACCCAGGGCTTCGGACGGGTCGTGACCGACTGCGCGGATGCCGACATTCTCATTTCGAGCACGCACAAGTGGACCCTCGGCATTCACGGCGGTTGCGTCATCGGCGTGCCGGAGCGCGGCGCGGAACGGCTCACGACGCGGGCGGGTGGATGGTTCCATCTCACCAACGCCTTCGAGTCCGACCGTTTCGAGCGCGCCGTTGCGAAGGCGGGGGCGGCGAGCTTCTCCACGGGCATGCCGAACTTCGTCTCGCTCTACGCGCTGAACGCCGCGCTCCGCTACCTCGAGGCCATCGGCATCGAAGCGATCTCGCGTCATGCCGATCCGCTCGTGGCCCGGGTCCACGAGGGACTCGCGGCCCTCGGCATCGCGCCGCTCGCCCCGCTCCGGCCCGAACGCCCCACCGGCATCGTGTCCTTCATTCACCCGCGCTCGGCGGAGATCCACGCGGCGTTGGAACGCGCGGAAATCCACGTCATGCACCAAGCGGGCCGGGTCCGCGTCGCCCTCCACGGCTACAACACCGCGGATGATGTGGCCCGTTTCCTCGAAGTTCTCGAGGGGGCGCTCAGCTGAAGAAGACCCGCTCCGCGGTGTCGTGCAGGATCGAGGTCCGCTCCTCCGCGCTGAGGAAATCGAGGCCCTCGCGCACGAGGCGGATGGCGGAGGCGTAGTCGTGGCCGGGACCGACTTGGTAGGGACAATCGCTCGCCCACATGAGCCGGTCGGCCCCGAAGGCGTCGCGGACCCGGCGGATCATCGGCGCGAGGTCGGTGTAGGGCGGCTGCTTTTTCCCGAGGGCGTAGAAGGCCGAGGTCTTCACGTGGACGTGCGCGTGGGCGGCGAGGCGGCAGAGGGCGTCGAGCTGCTCCCCGCGGATCTGCCCGTCGGCGCCGATGCGGGCGAAGTGATCGATGACGACGCGGGTTTTCGGAAAGCGTTCGCACATCCGGCCGATCGCGGGCAGGACCTCGGCTCCGATGAGCGGACAGACCGAGAGACCCTCGTCGGCGGCCGTTTCCCAAAGCCTCGCCATGCCGGGCGATCCGATCCACGCGTCGACCGTGGTTTTCCCCGGGTGGATGCGGAAACCACGAACGCCCTTCGCGGCGAGTTCGCGCATCGCCTTCCCGGGGTCCGGGGCGTTCTCGTCGACGATGGCCACTCCGGAAAAGACGCCGGGAAACCGATCCATCGTGTCGAGCATGTAGCGGTTGTCGTAGCGATAGTAGCTCATCTGGATGAGCACGATGCGCCCGACGCCGTTGGGTTTCGTGTGGGCGAAGAGTTCCTCGGGGGTGAAGCTCGGCGGTTTCATCTGAGAAACCTCGAAGCCCGGGGCCAGGGGATATCGGGTCACGTCCGGTGTCCAGACATGGACATGGGCATCGATGTCGCCATCGATCGCGGCCTGGGAGGAGCGGGGGAGGGCGGCCACCGCGGTGGCGGCGGCGGCGTGGCGGAGAAAGTCGCGACGGGTGCGTTTCATGAAAGGGGGAAAGGCGAATCGATCGGCGGTTTCAGGGCTTCTTCACTTTCGGTGGCGGCGGGGTGCGAGGGGTGAGGAATGAATCGATGAGGGCCTTGTCGGCCGCGCAGGGTGCCCCGGCGGCGGGTATCTCGAGACCGGCGGACCACAGGATGCCGTTGATGACGAGCCGCCGCATTCCCTCGAGTTCCCACGCCGCATGGGCGTCGAGTCCGCTGAAGCTGAACGAACGACCGCCGTCCGGGCGGTCATAGGTCCAGGCGACGATATCAGGGGTGCCGCCCGGGGCACCGCCACCCGTCTTCGACGACCAGACGAGCGGAGTGATCCCGGTCATTCCGTCCACGAAATGGAGTCGGTTCAGCCAGCCGTCGTTGATTTTCCACGGAATGACTCCGCGGGAGACCGGGTGCCCGGGAAAGGAATCGTGCGAACTGTCCCAGTGGCCGCGGGCGGACAGAGGAGTGTAGGCCGCGCCGCTCCAGGCGAGAGACTGTTTCGCGAAAGCAGGGGAGAATTCGACCGCTTGGTGGAGGAGGGTGAGGCCTGCCCCCTGCTTCACGAGATCCTCGATTCGGGCGATTCGGCCAGGATGGGAGAGGCAGGCTTGCTTGCCGCCGCCATCAGTGTAAAACACGACCGCTTCGGCCCCTTCGAAGACGGCCTCGTCGGCGGGCCAGTCCTTCTCAACGAGCACGGGCTCGACCCCCTCGCTCTGTCGGAGCAGCGCTGCCATGAGTCGGCATCCACCGAGATAATCATGGTGTCCGGGCTTGTCGACCTGCTTCACCTCGCCCGCCACAAGCACGATCTTGGCCGGATCGGCACCGTTCATAACCAACGGCGAAGGAACACCCATTGCGAAAGCGGCGACGAAATCCAAAGCGCGGCGGGAAAAGCGGTTCATGGGCAAATGCTGTGACTCCAATCGATGACAGGTTCGCATCGCATCGTCGATGCTCATTCTTCCAAATCGGGGCGCATCGGACAGAAAAGTCCGAAACAGGACCGAATCCGTGTCTCTTTCAACTTTGCCCCTTTCTAGCTTCGAGACAATCGCCGTTTATGCCCGACCCCGCCCTCCTCCATTGTAATCAATCGCGGCCATCTCCACCATACAGGACGGAACCCTCGCCGAAGAATGGCGCGAGCGCCCCGACCCAATGGGAACCGGAGTGGAGCGACTCGGTCCCTACGACGAGCATCAAGTCTGGAAGGGCGGGCGGAACGTGAGCCGTCGCGTTCCTGCCGATGAAGCCGTCCTGCTGCGCGAGGACATCGAAAACACCAAACGCTTCGAGCCACTCGCCGACGAGCGGGCCCATCTCAACATCGAGCACACCCTCGCCCTTCGCCGCGCCCGGGACTCCACCCGTTACGTCGCCACCGAGAAAGGCTGCCGGAACCTCGCCGCGATGCTGCTCTAGGAAACTCGTCGCATTGGCCTCGACTGGGACGGGCGGGTCATCTTCATCGGAGGCGGAGCGGCATGGGGGTGGGAGAACTGCCGCCTGACCTTGCCTGGACCGGTCGAAATTCTTGACTCGTAACCTGCCGGCGAGCACATGGGCCAACTCGCCAAGGCCGTTTACGGGGAAGATCCCGCCGCAGCGGCTTCATGCCGGGAGCGACGGTGTCACGACATGAAACAGACCAGTCCCGCAAGCGTTCCGGCCGAGACCCGCACCAGGCTCCAAACCCATGGCGGATCGAGCGAGGCCGGACGCGAAGCGGTGGAAGCGGAAATCAATTCTCTTGAAAGCCACGCCTCACGAACCCATCACGGGGAATACCCGGCCAAGGGAGGGTTCATGGGATCGGGCCTGGTCGAAGCCGGATGCAAAACGAAAACGAGGGTTGGCGGCCATCTCAAGCAGTCGGGCAGGTTCTGAAGCGAGGCCGGAGTCGAAACCATTCATGGACTCCGCTGCCTCATCCTCGGACCACACTCCGACGAGGCACGGAAGCAGCCCAGGAACCTCGTCAACCGCCAAAAAGCCAAGGTAAGGGGGCGGTCGGGTGAACCGGAAAAGCGTGCCGCCTGGATTTTTCGGCCTGCACCCTGAAGCAACCCCGCAAGGATTCGAACCTTGACAAAGAGAACCAAAATCTCTTGTGCTACCGTTACACCACGGAGTTAAGTGGACTGTTATCTGGATTTCCCGGCGAATCAAGTCGCCCGGAACGGATTTTTTTTGCCTTACCGCATCCCGGGGGGCGGCGCGAAAAGGGCATCGACATCGGGCCCCTTTCTCCCTATCGTCGCGGGATTGCGTCACACTCTTTCCATGAAATCCCACTCCCTTCTCATTGCCGCCGCCTTCTCCTTCCTCGCCTTCTCCCTCCCCGCCGAAGAAGGCGGATGGGTCTCCCTCTTCGACGGGAAAACCCTCAACGGATGGAAACACTCCACCCTCGGCACGGCGGAATACGCCGTCGTCGACGGGACGATCCACGGCAAGACCGCCGACGGCAGCCCCAATTCCTTCCTTCTCAGCGCGGAGCAATTCGGTGATTTCGAGCTCGAGTTCGAGGTGAAGGTCCACGACAAGCTCAACTCCGGCGTGCAGATCCGTTCGCGCGAAAAGAGCGAGGCCGACCTCGCCGGCACCGGGAAGGGAGGCAAACCGGCCACGGACCTGAACCGCTTCTTCGGTCCCCAGATCGAAATCGAGGCCTCCCCCGGCCAGGCGGGCTACATCTACGGTGAAGCCACCGGGCTCGGATGGCTCTCCCCGGAACCGCAGCAAAAGCCCGAGGCCTCCCACTCCCACATGAAAAACGGCGAGTGGAATTCATTCCGCGTCGTCGCCAAGGGGGCCCGCATCCAGACCTTCATCAACGGACAACCCGTCGCCGACCTCACCCACGAAGGGATCGCCAAGACACACCCCAAGGGCCACATCGGCCTCCAGGTCCATGGCATCAAGAAGGGCGAGGGTCCCTACGACGTCGCGTGGCGGAATATCCGCATCCGCCCGCTGAAGTAAGATCCCGGTTCCGCATCCCCCCGTCCCGGACCAAGGACCAAGGACCAAGGACCAAGGACCAAGGACCAAGGACCAAGGACCAAGGACCAAGGACCAAGGACCAAGGACCAAGGCGTCGCCCCCTTTTGCGCGGGCTCCCACTTTTGCGTTGCCCACCGGTCGAGATTCCCCCATTTTCCCGCCATGTCCCAACCCTTTTCCCTGAAAACCGGCGTCCAGCTCGGCGTCGTCCCCACCCACATCAAGTTCGTCGGCGGTCTCGTGCCCGACGGCGAAGGCCGCCTCCCCCGGGGCGGGGATGGCCGGCTCCTCATCGTTTCGGAAATGGAGGCCGTCGCGGCCGCCTCGCCCGTGAAAATCCAGAACGCCCAGATCACCGTCTTCCCCGGCGTGGACGAGGGCGACACCGATGAAATGTTCTCCGGCATCCGCCGGCTCGGGATGGATCTCCACCCCATCATGATGGTGGGCGGCGCCGATCCGATGGACCCGGCCGACGAGGAAAAGGTCGCCGCCATGCTCGCCGCGGGTCTCCGCGTCGCGATCAAGCACGGCGTCACCCAGGTGGCCTCGACCTCGATCGAGCAGTGGATGCAGCCCGGCGCGACCCCCAAGACGGGCGAGGCCTTCGCCGCCGCGGTGGCGCAGAATGTCCGCGCCCATCTCCGCGCCTGCGAGGAAGCGGGCGTCGAGGGCAGCTGCATCGAGACCTGGCACATCGAGTTCCTCCGCAAGGGCGAATTCCAGACCTTCAACGACATCTCGAAGTGTTGGGAAGTGGTGAAGGCGGCCAACGCCGCGCTCGGCAAAAAATTCTTCAAGATCATGGTTGATGCCGCCCACTGCGGCGATTCGGGCCTCTCCATCCCCGAGAACGAAGCCCTCATCGCCGAAGTCGCCGCCGCGGATGAGATGGGCACCTTCCACGCCTCGGCCAAGACCACGCGGGGCTGCCTCAGCACCGACGACGGCTGGATCGGCGCCCTGCTCGCCGCCGCCGCGAGGACGGGCCGGCTGAAATATGTCTTCGTCGAGCTCTTCCATCACGAGGACCCCGCCCTCGAGGGCCTGCGCCAGCTCGATCCCGGACACGGCATCGACACCCGGGACGGACGCACCTACCGCGAGGCCGTCATCGACGGCGTCGTCGACGTGGCGCGCCGCCTCAACAATCTGGTCGCCCGCGGCCACCTCAAGAACTGAGCCGCCCCGCCGGTCCGATCCCGGCAGGGTTGCGTTGCGAAGCGGAGAGGGTTTAAATGACCCGTCCCCGCACACGTCGGCGTGGCGGAATGGTAGACGCAGCGGACTTAAAATCCGCTTGGAGCGATCCAGTGCGGGTTCGAGTCCCGCCGCCGACACTTAATCACAATCAATGAGTTGTGACTTTTTCAAAGCTAAAATCAGGAGCCGCTCAAGGACGTGAGTTCCACCTACTTTCCACTTATTTCTTGATTTCGCGCCCGTGCGTTCCTATTCTCGGACATGCTCTCCGAGACTGAACCCGCCGCCCCGAGTCTGGAAATCCCCCCGAAAAAGCGCCGGGAGGAGGGCATTGGGAGCCGCAAGGGAAGCGCCACCACCGTTTCGAAGTGGAAGCACCGCTTTTACCGCTGGCGCGTCTCGTGGATCGAGAGCGGGCGGAAACAGGAAAAAGGATTCAAGCTCAAGGCCGAGGCCGAGGAGTGGGCCGGAGACAAGGAGAAGGAACTCCTCAATTTCGGCGTGGGAGCATCTCTCACCGCCGAGGAGCGGTCCACCGTCCTCGACACCCGCGCCGACCTCGCCGCCGCCGGGATGAGTCTGCGGCACGCCGTGGCCGTGGCGCTGGAACTCCGCCGGAAGGAACTGCGGTCCATCAGCGTCGCGGAACTCGTGGCCCGCGTTATTTCCGACCGGGAGCGGGCGGGGCGGAGCGGGCGTTACCTCCTCGACCTCCGGTCCCGCCTCGGGCGCTTCCAGAAGGATTTCGGCCCGCGCTCCGTGGCGACCATCACACGCGATGAACTCACCGACTGGATTCGCGGACTCGGGCAAGCGGCGACCTCCCAAAACAATTACCTCCGCGTGATTCGCGTCCTGTTCAGCGAGGGCGTGAAGGGGAAGTTTCTGGACGAAAGCCCCGCGAAGCACGTCACCGAGGCCAAGACGACGCAAACGGAGGTCGGGACACTCTCTCCGGCGGAGCTTGTGACCCTCTTGCAGAAGGCACCGGAGAAAATGGTTCCTGCCCTCGCGATTGGCGCATTTGCCGGGATTCGCCGCGAGGAGATCAAGCGCCTCGACTGGCGGGACATCGACCTCACCCATGCCACGATCCGCGTCCGGCCGCAGAAAGCGAAGTCGGCGCGGAACCGCCTCGTCCCCATCGAGGAGAATCTGGCCGAGTGGCTCCGCCCCTACGCCCGAACCGAGGGGCGAATCTGGGCCGGGAACGGAGACAAGAAGTTCACGATGGCAATTCGCGCCGCCGGGTTCGGGGAGCCAGGGTCCGAGACGAAGGAGGAGAAAAAGGCTCGC
>JBILDO010000013.1:0-90564 GCA_044352585.1 Verrucomicrobiales bacterium | reverse complement strand
TGTCGGTCATTTCGCACGCCACCGAAGGGTAGGGCGCGTTGTCCCCAACGCGCCGCGTGGAATCACCGGCGTCCAGGGCACAACGGCGGCGGGTTGGGACAACCCGCCCTACCGGCCGGAACGGTGGAGCGTTTGTCGGTCATTTCGTACGCTGCCGAAGGGTAGGGCGCGTTGTCCCCAACGCGCCGCGTGCCATCAGCGGCGTCCAGGGCACAACGGCGGCGGGTTGGGACAACCCGCCCTACCGGTCGGAACGGTGGAGCGTTTGTCGGTCATTTCGCACGCTGCCGAAGGGTAGGGCGCGTTGTCCCCAACGCGCCGCGTGCCATCAGCGGCGTCCAGGGGCCTAACGGCGGCGGGTTGGGACAACCCGCCTTACCGGCCGGAACGGTGGACCCTTTGTCGGTCATTTCGCGCGCCGCCGAAGGGTAGGGCGCGTTGTCCCCAACGCGCCGCGTGGAATCGGCGGCGTCCAGGGCACAACGGCGGCGGGTTGGGACAACCCGCCCTACCGGTCGGAACGGTGGACCGTTTGTCGTTCGTTTCATCGACGCCCGACCATTTCGCTCTCCGGATTGAAGGGCACGAAAAAGGGCGGTTCCTTGCGGAACCGCCCTTTCGGAATCATTCGTGCGATGCGCGGATCACTTCTTCTTCGCCTTCACTCCGACGGCGCGCTTCTCCTCGATCGCGGCCTGGGCGGCGGCGAGGCGGGCGACGGGCACGCGGTAGGGCGAGCAGCTCACGTAGGCGAGGCCGACCTTGTGGAAGAACTTCACCGAATCCGGATCGCCACCGTGCTCGCCGCAGATGCCGAGCTTGATTTCAGGGCGGGTCTTGCGGCCCTTTTCGATGGCGGTCTTGACGAGCTGGCCGACGCCGTCCTGGTCGAGGGTGGCGAAGGGGTTCTTCTTGAAGATTTCGTTCTCGGTGTAGGGATTGAGGAAGTTCCCCATGTCGTCGCGGCTGATGCCGAGGGCGGTCTGGGTGAGGTCGTTCGTGCCGAAGCTGAAGAACTCGGCGGTCTCGGCGATCTCGTCGGCGGTGAGGGCGCCGCGGGGGACTTCGATCATGGTGCCGACCTGGTAGCTGAGCTTCACCTTCTTCTCCTTCTGCACCTGGGCGGCGACGGCGTGGACGATGGCGACCTGCAGGTCGAGCTCCTTCTTGAAGCCGACGAGCGGGATCATCACCTCGGGTTTCACCTTGATGCCCTTCTTCTGGACTTCGGCGGCCGCCTCGAAGATGGCGCGGGCCTGGGTCTCGGTAATCTCGGGGTAGGCGATGCCGAGGCGGCAGCCGCGGTGGCCGAGCATCGGGTTGAACTCATGCAGGGCGGCGACGCGGGCGGCAACCTTCTCCGCGGACACGCCGAGCTTCCTGGCGAGCTCTTCCTGCGCCTTCTCGTCGTGCGGCACGAACTCGTGGAGCGGGGGATCGAGGAGGCGGATCGTCGCGGGCAGGCCCTTGAGGGCTTCGAAGATGCCGATGAAGTCCTCGCGCTGGTAGGGGAGGATCTTGGCGAGGGCGTGGCGGCGGCCTTCCTCGGTCTCGGCGAGGATCATCTCGCGGACGGCGTCAATGCGGTCGCCCTCGAAGAACATGTGCTCGGTCCGGGTCAGGCCGATGCCCTGGGCGCCGAAGGCGATGGCCTGCCCGGTCTGCTCGGGGTTGTCGGCGTTGGTGCGGACGGCGAGGCGGGTGGCCTTGGCGCACCAGCCCATGAGTTCCTTGAACTGCTTGAATTTCTCGGTCGAAGCGGCGTCCTTGTCGCCCTTGAGCAGGCCGAGGACGATCTGGGACGGACCGGTCTTGACGAGTCCTCCGTAGATCGTGCCGGCGGTGCCGTCGATGCTGAGGCTGTCCTTGCCTTCATGGAAGACCTGGCCGGCGATGGTCACGGTTTTCTTGTCGTAGTCGATCTCGACGGCGCTGGCGCCACAGATACAGACCTTGCCCATCTGGCGGGCGACGAGGGCGGCGTGCGAGGAGACGCCTCCCTTGGCGGTGAGAATACCGGCGGCGGCGATCATGCCGCGGAGATCTTCGGGGGAAGTCTCGTTGCGGACGAGGAGGACGGTTTGTCCCTTGTCGGCGGCGGCGGCGGCGCGGTCCGCGTTCAGGTAAATGATGCCCGAAGCGGCACCGGGACCGGCGGGGAGCCCCTTGGCGAGCGCCTTGGCCTTCTTGATCTCGGCGGCGTCGAAGTCGGGGGCGAGGAGCTGCTCGAGCTGGTCGGCCGGGTTGCGGAGCACCGCGGTCTCCCAGTCGATGAGCTTTTCCTTCACCATGTCCGAGGCGAACTTCAGAGCGGCGGCTGCAGTGCGCTTGCCGTTCCGGGTCTGGAGCATGTAGAGCTTGCCTTCCTGGATCGTGAACTCGATGTCCTGCACGTCCTTGAAGTGTTTCTCGAGGATGGAGCGGACCTTCATGAGGTCGGCGTAGCTCTTCGGCATCTGCTTCTTGAGCTCGGCGACCGGCTCGGGAGTGCGGACACCGGCGACGACGTCCTCGCCCTGGGCGTTGATGAGGAACTCGCCGTAGAATTCGTTGACTCCGTTGGCGGGGTTGCGGGTGAAGGCCACGCCGGAACCGGAGGTTTCACCCGTGTTGCCGAAGACCATCGCCTGCACGTTGACGGCGGTGCCCCACTCGGCAGGGATGTTGTACTTGCGGCGGTAGACGATGGCGCGGTCGTTCATCCAGGAACCGAAGACGGCACCGGCGGCGCCGCGGAGCTGGTCCCAAGGATCGTTCGGGAAGGAATGACCGGTGCGCTCCTTGACGAGCTGCTTGAAGCGCTTCACGAGCTCCTTCTGGTCGTCGGCGGTCAGTTCGCTGTCGACGATGTCGCGGTGGTATTTCTCGTGCTTGAAGCCTTCGATGACGACCTCGAAGGGCTCGTGGTCCTCACCCTCGCGCTTCTGCACGCCGAGGACGACGTCTCCATACATCTGGATGAAACGGCGGTAGCAGTCCCATGCGAACCGCTCGTTGTTCGTCGCCTTGACGAGGGCGAGAACCGTCTTGTCGTTGAGTCCCAGGTTGAGGATCGTGTCCATCATCCCCGGCATGGAGTCGCGGGCGCCGGAGCGGACCGCGACGAGGAGGGGAAACCCTTCGGCGTCGCCGAACTTGTATCCCATGATCTTTTCCATGTTCTTGATGGCCGCTTCCATCTGCGCCTGGAGCTGGGCAGGGTAGGTCTTCCTGTTCGCGTAGTAGTAGGTGCAGACCTCGGTGGTGACGGTGAAACCGGGAGGCACGGGAAGACCGATGCGCGTCATCTCGGCGAGGTTCGCGCCCTTTCCGCCGAGGAGGGCCTTCATGCCGCCATTGCCGTCAGCTTTGCCGGCACCCCAGCTGTAGACATACTTGGTCGCCTTGCCGGCGGGTTTCGCGGGGGCCTTTTTCGCGACGACCTTCCTGGCCGGAGCCGCCTTCTTGGCGGCGGGTTTTTTAGCGGCGAGGTTCCTGGCCGGGGCGGCCTTCTTCGTTGCGGGTTTCTTGGCCGCGGCTTTCGTCGTGGCGGGTTTCTTGGCGGTCTGCTTTTTGGCCATGGTTTTTGTTGGGATCCAGGTGGGTTGTCTTGAGAAAAGCGGGTGGGCAAAAGGTGAGGAGGGGCTTCCGGAAGGCGGAGCGGGCTTCGACCGGACGGGGGCGAACGGGACGAGGCAACCTCGACGCTGAGGCGCGCAATTGTAAGCGATGCCGAAAGAGTGTCAAACGCGATCGCGGAACGCCCGGGCACAGCCTGCGTCCCTACCGGGG
Source organism: Verrucomicrobiales bacterium (assembly GCA_044352585.1). Taxonomy (GTDB): domain Bacteria; phylum Verrucomicrobiota; class Verrucomicrobiia; order Verrucomicrobiales; family DEV007; genus Arctic95D-9. Next base: position 86,793 of record JBILDO010000013.1, on the reverse strand, counting down.
GAACGCCTGCGACCTTCACGGCCATCCGGTAGGGACGGTTCGCCGAACCGTCCGCCGAAGGTCCGAACAACGCCCAAGGCGGACGCCCCGTCGGTGCGTCCCTACCGGGGCAACGTATGCGACCTTCGTGGCAAATCGGTAGGGACGGTTCGCCGAACCGTCCGCCGAAGGTCCAGACAACGCCGAATGCGGACGCCCCGCCGGGGTGGCGTTCCACCGGTGCGTCCCTACCAGGCTAACGCGTGCGACCTTCGCGGCAATCCGGTAGGGACGGTTCGCCGAACCGTCCGCCGAAGGTCCAGACAACGCCGAATGCGGACGCCCCGCCGAGGTGGCGTTCCACCGGTGCGTCCCTACCGGGCCTCGCCTGCGACCTTCACGGCCATCCGGTAGGGACGGTTCGATGAACCGTCCGCCGAAAGGCCGCTCAACGCCGAATGCGGTGCGTCCCAGCCCCTCAATGCGCCGCGATCCGGCGACCCTTGGGCTGGTTGAGCTCGACGAGCAGGTTGGTGAACCAGCTCTCGTCGATGTCGAAGGGTTTGCCCCCCTTGATGCGAGGGAAGGCGATCGTGCTCATGACGTCGCCGTGGTCCTCGTCGAGACCGGCGACCCCGCTGACGCCCTCGAGGGCGGATTTCGCGGCCTGGGAACAACTGGCCTTGATCAACTCGAGATCGTCCGGGTTCGGCGCGGCGCTGCGGGCGAAATAACCGCTCTTTTGCACCAGTACTTTCTCGGCACCGAGCTTGTCCTTGAGGCGCGAAGCGAACCAGTTCCCGACATTGACGGTGTCGAGGCGGTAGTGGCCGAAGGCATCCTTGGCGGGCTCCTTGCCCTCGGCGATCATTTCGGCGATGATATTGTCGAGGCCGGCACCTTCGCTGAGGAAGATGTTGACGCTGTCATTGCGATCCATCCCGATGTTGAGACGATCGATTTCGGCCTCCATGTCGATTTCCATCTCGGGAACCCAGACCGCGTCGATGTCCCAGCGGATCTGGTGAAGGAGGGCTTCGGGAAGCCAGTCATACTGGTGGAGGCTCTCGTGGTAATCGTAGGCGGCACGACCCGTGAGCCAGCCGCAGTGGCGGCCCATCACCTCGTGGATGATGAGTTGGCGGGCGCTTGTGGTGTTCTCGTTCGCGACATTCTTGAAGAATCGCGCGCTCTGATGTGCCGCGGTCCAGGCGCCGAGGGTCTGCTTGATCGGATAGACGTCGTTGTCGATCGTCTTCGGAAGACCGACCACGGTGAGCTCATAGCCGTTCTCGTGAAGATAGGCGGCAAGGTCAGCGGCGGTCGAGTTCGTGTCGTCGCCGCCGATCGTGTGGAGGATGTCGACCTTGTCGTTCTTGAGGCGCTCGGCCGCGACGTGGAGGGGATTCTCGCCGGGCTTGACGAGGCCGCGCTTGGTGCAGTCATCCACGTTGGTGAGTTTCACCCGGCTGTTGCCGATCGGGCTCCCGCCGAAGTTGTAGAAGATCGAAGCCTTCTCGCGGACCTCCTTCGGGAAGTGATAGGATTTCCCTAGGAGCAGGCCCTGGTATCCGTTCAGGTAACCCATCAGGTCGGCTTCCGGGGCGAGGTGATTATATTGTTCGATCAAGCCCCCAATGGAGGCGGAAAGACAGGGCGCGATGCCACCGGCGGTCAAAAAGGCAATTCTCATTAATGAAAGATCGGAGCGGGATGAGGGGAAACTCCCCGCCATCTTCCAACGGTTCACGGGCTTGTCAAGGCAGCGGGAGGGAACGGGTTCGGATCGGAACCGAACCACCTTTCTGATGGGGGGAACGAGAGAAGGGCTCGAACTTTTGTTAAAGATCTCTTAAATATTGAAATTTATGATTATTCTGATAAAATTAAGCGCTCATTCCCGCGATGATCCGGATTCCATTTTTTTCCCATCCCGACTCCGAGTTGGGACGTGATTCCCACAGTCTGCCTCCACTTCCGAGGGAGGCTCTCGCTTCGGAGCGGGACCGCATCGACCGGGTCGAGGCTCGCCTGCGCACATTGGAGGAGCGTCTCGTCTCTCATGCCGAGGAATTGAAGTCGAACATCGGCAATCGGGTCATGAGAATCCAGAGCCGCGTCGAGCGGGCGATCAAGCCCTTTGAGCCCTCTTCCGAACGCAGGAAGGGGGAGGGCGGAGCCGACAATATCCTCGAATTCGGAACCGATCGCCCCGGGGCCGGTCTGTCCCCGGGCGAACTTCACGCAAGAAACGCCCAGGAGGCTCTCCTCGAACTGAACGAGACCCTGAGGGACACCCGCGAGCATCTTGAGGCGCTCATCGGAAGCATCGACCGCATGAAGCGGTCGATGTCCTCCGGTCGTTGAGCGAACCTCACTTCTTGCTCGTCTCCACCGCCTTCTTGAGTTGGTCGAGGGCAGCCTTGGTTTCCGCCGCGACGGCAGCCGCTTTTTCGGAACTGGACTTCAGCGCCTCGGCCCGCTTGGTCGCTTCCTCGACCGCCTTGATTGCCGCGTCGAAGTCGGTCTTGGCCTGAGCGGCCCGTTTGGCGGCCTCGGTGGCAGCGGCTTCGACTTCCGTAACCGCCTTTTGGAACATCGGATCGACAACCGGCTTGGCGGGAGCCGCTGCCGGGGCAGGGGCCGGAGCAGGGGTGGTCGGGGCCGGTTTCGGAGCGGGTGCCGGGGCAGGGGCCGGAGCAGGAGTGGCTGGCTTGGCTGCGGTGGTCGGGGCGGGAGCCGGAGGCGTCGCCGGTTTGGCAGGAGCGGGCGCAGGGGCTGCCGGAGCCGCGGGCTTGGGCGCGGTATTGGCGGCGAGGGCGACCGGTTGGGCCTGCGGCTCCTTCCACCCGGTGTTGATGTCGATGCCGGGAATGGCGGCGGCCAGTTTGGCAGCACCGGAATCGGTCACCTTGCTTTGCCAGACGAAGAGCTTTTTCAGGTTCTTCATCCCGGCCAATTTGGCAAGGCCGGCATCGGTTACCTGGGTTCCGTAGAGATTGAGATACTCGAGTTGCCCGAGCCCCTTGATGGCGTCGATCGCGGCATCGCCGACCTGCGTGTTCTCGAGGTGAAGGCGGGTCAGGTTGGACATGCCGGCCACGTGGGCGAGGCCCTTGTCGGTCACCTGGGTGCGGGCCAGATCCATCCACTTGATTTGGGAGGCGATTGGCTTGAGTTCGGCAAGCTTGTCGTCGGTGAACTCCTTGCTCACGTTGAGGGCGCTGAAGCGGAGTTCCGGGGTGTCCTGGGCGATCGCCATGAGGGAGGCGCCGCTCTTTTCGACCCGGCCGATCGTTTCCTTCACCAGTTTTTCCATGGCGGGATCCACCTTGGGGGTATCGGCCTTGGCGACGGACCCCTCCTTGGGCTTGGGAAGATTGCCGAGGACGTGATTGGCGGCGGCGAGAGCCTTCTCGTCGGGTTTGAAGTCCGCCACGGCTCCCTCGGCCTTGGCTCCACTCGTGATCCAGAAGGCGAGGAGTGCGGTCTCCTGCGCGGTGAGTTGATCCTTGTCCTCCGGCGGCATGTGCTCGTCGTCGTTCAGGGGAAGATAAACCCGCTGGAGGAGCGGGCTTTCGTCGGCTTTTCCGGCGACAACGGCGGCTCCTTCATTGCCCCCTTTGAGAATCGACTCGATCGAGACGAGGCTGAGTTTCCCCTTGGGTTTCTCAGTGCCGTGGCAGTTGTTGCACTTCGCCTCGAGCACGGGAGCCACGAGATCCTTGTAGAGCTGGCTCTTGGTGGCGTCGGCGAAGGCGGGGGTTCCGCCCAGGGCGGCGACGGCGAAAAGTCCGGTGAGGAGGGGGCGTTTCATGGAAATCTGGCTTGATTCTGAGAATTCTTCGGAAATTAGGCGGCAGGCGGCCTTGAAATCAAGTGTCAATGGGGTAGGTGATCGCGGGAAAAAAAGGGCGTGGAGACTCAGCGATGGGTGCGCGCCGGACGGGCCATGGAAGCGATCGTGATGGATACGTTGGGAGAAGTCGGGTTCGTGAAGCTCGTTGCCTCCTTTTATCGGCGCGTTCGCTCGGATGATCTCATCGGTCCGATGTATCCGCCGGATGACTGGGAGGGAGCGGAGCGTCGTCTCGCCGACTTTCTCATTTTTCGCTTCGGCGGATCCGACCGCTATCTGCAGGAACGGGGGCATCCCCGTCTGCGGATGCGGCATATGCCGTTTTCGATCGGAGAGGCCGAGCGGGACCGCTGGCTGTCCCTGATGAATGCGGCGATGGATGAGGTTGGCCTCAACGGGGAAGCCCGCACCCATCTCGGCGCGTTCTTCGATCAAGTCGCCGATTTCATGAGGAACCGGGAGGAGTGAGGGGGCAGAGGTCGGAAGTCGCAGGTCGGAAGTCAGACGGATTTTTGGCCATGTTCGAGGGCTCGCGGATCGTTCAACGTTGTGGAAGATTCTCCCAGCAAGCCCTCGTCATGAAAACCCTCCCGTTGTTCGCACTTGTCTGGTTCGCGTGCTCCACCGCAGTCTTCGCCCAGAAGAAAACCGTGGTCCAGTCGACCAATTACCCGCTTCATTATTTCGCGGAGCGACTTTCCACGGATGCCTTTGCCTTGAATTATGTCGTCGATCCGGAGGTGGATCCGGCGTTCTGGAAACCGGCGAAGTCGGAGGTCTCCGCGTTTCAAAAAGCGGATCTCATCCTCCGGAACGGGGCCGATTACGAGAAATGGATGAAGCGGGTCTCGCTGAAGACCGCGCCGCAGGTGGACACCTCGAAGGCGTTCGCCTCGAAGTTTATCAAGACGGAGAGCAAGGAACACCGCCACGGCGATGGCAGCGTCCATTCCCATGCCGGGACCGCCTTCACCACCTGGATCGATCTTTCCCAGGCCGCGATGCAGGCCGAGGCGATCGCGGCGCGTTTCAAGAAAGCCCAGCCCGATGCCGCCGCGAAGATCGACGAAAATCTCGCCGCCCTCCTCGCCGATCTCGCCTCGCTCGACGGCCGATTGAAGGCCTTTGGCAAGGCGTGGGGCGCGAAGCCGCTCGTGGCCTCGCATCCGATCTACCAGTATTTCGCGCGGGCTTATGGCTTGAAGATCGAGGCGATCGAGTGGGAGCCGGAAATGGAGATCAAGGACGGTGATCTCGCCGAGCTGAAGGCCATCCTCGCCAAACATCCCGCGACATGGATGATCTGGGAAGACGAGCCGAGCGAAGCGAATGTCGCCGCCGTCGCGACGCTCGGATTGAAAAACGTCGTCTTCGCTCCCTGCGCCAATCGTCCCGCCGAGGGCGATTGGCTGGCCGTGATGAAAGCGAACGTCGAGCGGCTGGAGGCGATGTTGAAGAATTGATGGGGCTGTAGACGGCCTCAGTGAGGCCGGGTTGTGCGTCCAATCCGGGGTCATTGACCCCGGCTACAATTCCGCGAAATGATCGTTCCGACGCCTGTGGTCTGGAACGAGACCGGGAAAGGGGATTGATCATCGCGGGCGCATCGTCTCTGATGAATTTCCTCTTCACGGCGGGACAGCAGTGGGAGGAAACTGACCCGTGAATCAATCTGGCCGAGAAAGCGGATCTTTGAGGGGCGGGGACGGCGCGGGCAGGGATTAATCTTGTCCGGCAAGGTTCCGGAGAATCTTCCTGGCGAGAAGCTCGTTGATTTCGCGATGGCGCGGAACAGGCTGGGTGGCTCCGGTCGCCGGATTGTGGAAGATATCGCGCTCGGCACCGTTCAGGATAAGAACGGCACCGGCGGCTTCGAGACGGGTGATCATTCCGAATCCAAGAAATCCTTGGACGATTGGATGTCTTGACCTTGGAAATCTTCGCGGACAGCGACCGCCGCGCCGATGAGGTGCGGGCACCGCCGCCCTCCCTGCGCCGTTGTTGGGCCGGGACAGGAGCCCGCTCCAGCCCCGGCCCTCCGCCTTGCCGGTAGACCGGCATCGCCCCGCAATCGTCCAAACCTTTCTTGGATCCGGTATTAGATCGCGCCACTTCACGCCAACTCCAGTTCAGCTTCCCGCTTGACCCCTGGAATTGATGGATCGGAGAAGGTCGCATGGAGATCACGAAGGTGTTCCTTGGGATCCTCCAGTGTCTCGCCCTGAGTCCAGTGGTCGGGATACTCGTTCAGGTAACCGAGGAAGAGTCCATCGTCAGCCTGCCAGTAGGTGAACTTCGTTTTCATCGAAGCATTCGACAGTGCATTTCAGCGGAAGTCCGGAATCTTAACGACCGTTTCAACCGGACCGTTCCCATCAACCCCGTGGTCCGCCAGCCAACTCCCGCACCGCCTCGAGATAACGGGCGAGGCTTTCGTCGGGGTCGAGCTTCTGAACCTCGTCGAGATGTTCCAGCGCCTTTTCGTAATTCCCCTCGGCGACGAGGAGGCGGCCATGGGCGAGGTGCGCCGCGGCGGCGGTCTCGGGGATGCGGGCGGCCTGTTCGAGGAGCATCACGGCCTCGACCCGTTGGTTCGCTTCCTCGCGGAAGCGCGCGAGGAGGAGCAGGGCTGGACCATCCATGGGTTCCTGCCGGAGCCATTCCTCGACGCGTTTCGCGCCGGCGGCGGCATCGCCGGTTTCGAGCTCGAGGACGGCTCGGGCGCGGGTCAGGCGCGAAAGGAGCGGTTTCCCGGCCCGTTCCGGGGAGAAGGCCTCCCGGTAGTGGGGCGAGGCCTCGATCCATCCGGAAACGGTTTTGGCACGGGTCCAATCGGTCTGGGAGAGAAACAACTCCACGATCTCAAGCGCGCGCGCCGGGGAAAGGAAGGGCTCCTTGCGGAGGGCGGCGTCGTAGCGCTCTAGGGCGAGGTCGGGGAGGCCGTTCTGGAGATAGAGGTGGCCGAGCGAGGCGATCGCGTCCGCCTCGAGCCGACCGGCGCGATGGACGATCTCGAGATTGGCGGCGGCGCGGAGTTCCTCCTCGAGGGCGATGCGCGTGTCCGCCTGGGTGAGCCAGAGCGGGATGTCTCCGGGCGTGCGGTCGAGGAGAGCCTGGAGGATGTCGGCGGCGGCGCGGGGCTGCTTCAGGGCGAGGAGGGCCTGGGCGGCTCCGACCTGCCATTGGCGTTCGCCCGGCTGGGTGAGCAGGGCGAGCCGGTAGGCGTCGAGCGCGGCCTGGTGATGGCCTTCGCGGGCGTGGCAGTAGGCAAGGAGACCGGCGGTGAGTCCGTCCTGGGCTCCGAGTTCGAGGGCTCGGACGAGGTGGGTTTTCGCCGGTTCCAGTTTGTCGGTCTGGACGAGGACGACGGCGTAGTTGCGATGAGCGTCGCGGAAGTTCGGGAACTTGGCGAGGGCGGCCTCGAAGTGTTTCACGGACTCGGCCGGTTCTTCGGCCTCGAACTCGAGCGAGGCCAGGGTGAAGAGCATCGCGGCGCTGCCCTCGAGGAGGGACGATTCGCGCAGCACCGAGATCGCCTTGGTCCGGTCCTTCGCGGCCATGGCCTTGGCGGATTCGTCGAGGTAGAAGGCCTCGTCCTCGGTGATGCGGGGTTCGATGCGCGAGTCGATGCCATAGCTCGCGGTGATGGATTTCCGGAAGGTCTCGCTCTGCCACAGGGGATCGATCGGGAGGGGCGCGGCGGCGGCCGTCCCGAGGAAAAGGGCGGGGAGGATGGCGGGGAGGAGGCGCATCAGGATTTGAGGAGGAGGGGCCAGCGGAAGAGGGCGTTGACGGCGCGACCGTCCTTCTTCGGCGGCGTGAAACGGGCCCGCGTCGCAAAGGAGCGCGCCATGGAGCTGAAATCGTCGTGGGGGCTCTCGAGGACCCGCTTCACGGTGACGGTTCCGTTCGCGCCGATAAGGACCTCGAGCACGACCTTGGCCTCCGTCACACCGAGGCGGCGCTGCGAGGCGGGGAAGGTGACGGTGGGTTTGTTGACGAGGCGCGGCTGGGTGTCCAGATCGACCGAGGAAAAGGTCATCTGTGCGAGGGGGGCGTCCGTCTCCGGGGCGAAGTCGGACCGGTTCAGGCGCAGTTCGGGTTTGGCCTCGAGCGAGGCCTTCACCGCCGGAGCGGTCGAATCGAGTTCGATCTTCAGGTGCGGGAGATCCGGCGGCGGGGGCGGAGGTGGTTCGCTTTCCTGGGGCGGGGGCGGCGGCGAGGGAAGGCTGACGGGAGGCGCGGTCGCTAGGGTGTGGAGCGTGACGAGCGGTTCCTCCTGGTTCCGGACCAGGCGCATCCCGACGAGAAAGCACACCAGACCCGCCGCGAGTCCGGCGGAGGTGACGATCCTGCGGAGTTCCGCGAGGAAATGGATCCGGCGTTCAGTCATTCACGGTGGAGACGAAGACGTTGTTCGAACCGCCGAGTTTCGCCTCGTCGAGGACGGAAACGGTGATCTGGGTGGGGGTTTCCTGGTCGGCCTGGATGATGACGGCGCGCGGTTCCTGCTTGAGGAGGCGGGCCACGGTTCCGCGGACGCCCTCGAGGCCGATTTCCCTGCCCGCGTGGAAGACCTGACCGCTCCGGCTGACGCCGAGGAGGATGCACTCCTTCTCGATATCCTGCTGGGTCGCGGCCCGGGGTTTGTTCACCTCGACGCCGGTCTCCTCGACGAACTCGGTCGTGACGATGAAAAAGATGAGCAGGATGAAGACGCAGTCGATGAGGGGCGCGATGTCGATCGCGAGGGGGCTGCCCTCCTCATGCTCTCCGAAGCGTTGGAATCGTCTCGACATGGCATCAGGCGTGAAGACGGCGCTCCCGGGAGACGCGCTGGAGCAATTCGGACTCGGCGCGCTGGTAGCGGACGAGCATGTCGTCGTGGCGGCTCTTCAGCCAGGCGCAGACGATGTAGGTCGGCACCCCGATGACCAGCCCGGTGAGGGTGGTGATGAGGGCCTCGAAAATGCCTCCGGCGATCGCGTCCATGGGCGATTGACCGCTGTTGTTGCCGGCGATGGCGGCGAAGGTCGCGAACATCCCGGTGACGGTGCCGAGGAGACCGAGGAGCGGCGCGGCCCCGATCAAGACGAAGGCGAAGGGAAAGCGACGGCCCACCCTTGAAAAGAGGTGTTGTCCGATTTCCTGCAGTTGTCGGCCGGGATCGGGCGAGTGCGCGAGGATCCGGGTGAGCCGCTGCATCGGAGCCTCGGCGAGCGTCGGGTTGCCGAGGAAGCGGGTCCATTCCTTCGGTGAAAGGAGGATGGCATCGGGAAAATGAAGCGCGTTCCACAGTCCGAGGAGGGAATACGCGATGCCGAAGGCGAGGAGCACGAGCACCCAGAAGACCCAGCCGCCGCCGGATCCGAGGAGTGCGAGCTCGTGCAGGAATCGATCAGGCAGGTTCATTCTTGACGCCGTTGAGGAAGGCGAGGCTGGTCATCTCCATGGTCGACTTGACCCCTTGCACTTTGCGACTGAGGAGGGCATGGAGGATGAGGGCGGGAATGGCCACGACGAGCCCATACTCCGTCGTGATGAGGGCTTCGGAAATGCCCGAGGCGAGCTGGCGGGCATCCCCGGACCCGAAGACGGTGATGAGACGGAAGGTCTCCATCATCCCCGTGACGGTCCCGAGGAGACCGAGCAGGGGAGCGGTCGCCGCGGCGATCGCGATGATAGGAAGGCCGCGCTGCAGGGGAGGGCCCGCCTCGAGGTAACGTTCGTAGAGGGATTCCTCGAGATCGTCTCGGGAGGCGCCGGGGTTTTCCTTCACGAAGGCGATTCCCTGCTCAAGAATGTGGCGGGCGGGGTGTTTCATCCGTTCCGCTTCCGTCCGCGCCTTGTCCACGTCCCCCGCATTGACCGCGGAGATGACACGCTGCACCGACGGAGCCGGGACCTCGCGGATCTTGGAAAGCTGGAACCATTTGACGAGGGCGGCGAGGAGGGCGATGGCGGCGAGGAGCAGGATCGGATAGATCCAGAAACCTCCCGCCTTGGTGTGTTCGATCAGGCCGGTCTCGGTTTTTTCCAATTCCACGGCCAGACCGAGGGTGGGGTCGAACTCCACCGGGGCGGCCCGGCCCTCGACGAGGGCTCGGATCGGATCGGCGCTCTTCGCCGGATGAACGACCTTGGGCCTCAGGTCGGGGCCGTCACCGATGATGCCGACGAGCGCGCCATCGTCGGAAAGGAAGAGGCGGACCGGACCGGCCTCGGCGAACTGGCCGGGGGTGAGGGTTCCGTCCGGTGCCACGGCGCGCCCCGGCTCGACGAGGATGCCACGGTTCAGGCCGAGCCGCTCCACGACGCGGCTACCGATCGCCAGCGGATCGGAGGGAGCGGCGGTCCCGGGGGCGGTGGAGGGAGCGAGTTCGTTCTGCTCCGCGGTGCGCCGGAATTCCCCGAGGAGACTTTCAATGTAGACCTTTTCGTCGCGCCAGACCCGGAGCTCCTTTTCGGCCTTTTCGGCCTCGGCTTCGGCCGCCTCGCGGGAGGTGCGGGCGAGATCCGCCTTCCTCCGCTTCCCGCGAAGGTCGGCGGCGATGCGTTCGGCTTCGACGGCGAGGGCGGGTTTCTCTCCGGCGATCGTCGCGCGGACGGAGGCGAGTTCGTCGAGCGCGGCGCGAAGGTCGGCGTCGATGGAATCGGCGGCTTTCCGGTAGGCTTCCTCCGGCGAGGAAGGGACCGGGGCCGCAGGCACCTCCTGAGCCGACCCCGCGGCCGTTCCCGAAAGGAAGAGGAGGACGAGGAGGAAACGGATCATTTGGGAGCGGCGGCGGAAAGGGGGACGAACGGCAAGGTCACGAAGGCGGCGGTGGTCTCTCCGGTCTGGATCGCGATCGCGTCGCGCACGGCCGGGGCGATGGCCCGGTCTTCGGTCCAGACCCAGCCCCCGGGGGATGGCTGTCCATAGCCGGCGTGGTTCCCGGAGGCATCGACATACCAGGCTTGGGAAAGCCCGAGGTAGAGGAGGCGGACTTCCACCTCGCGGCCCTCGAGCTCGCGCACTTCCGTGGTCACGGTGAAGGTATCGTCGAACTCCTTGGCCGACTGCAACACGAGGAACACGTCCCGCACCCGGTCCTGGAGTGGTCGGTCGGGGGCGTTCTCCTCGAGACGGACCACGGCGTCGTCGACCTTGTCGCGCAGCGGGGTGGGGAAGCGGGGGACGAGGGCCTTCACCTGTGCTTCGAGCTCAACGAAGGCGGCTTCGAATTCGCTCCGCCACGTTCTGAGGCTTTCGCGTTCGCCCTTGAAGGTGGCCTTCTGTTTGCCCAGTTCGTCCACGCGGGCTCCGGCCGCCGCGATGAATTCGTTGAGTTGCGCCGCCTCCTTCGCGCGGATCGCGTTGAGGTCCGCGAGGGTGGCTTTTTCCTGCGCCCAAGCGGCGGCTTCCTCCCCGATGAGACGGCGGGTGTTGATCCATTCCTCGGTCTTCTTTTGGACCAGCGCGGCGGGGGGGAGTGGCGACGGCTCCTGCGCGGAGACCATGCCCGGCACGAGGATCGTGCCGGAAAAGAACCAGGAAAGGAGACGAAGGACGGCCATGCGAGGGAGGGTAAGGTGGACCCGGTGATAATGAGAGTCAATCCCCACAGGTCGTCCACCGGTCCATCCGAGGATTCCGGCGGAGGCACTGTGGGGACGGCGGCGCGTGTGCACCAAGGGAAAGAAGGCGGTTATTTGGAAATCACGGATTTGCCGCCGCCGGAAGCGAGGGGTTCCCAGAGCATTTCAAATCCGATGTAAAACTCGCGCGGCGCGTTGACCCTGGGGCCCTCGGGGAGGCGGCTCGTGATCATGACCTCCTCGAAGAGGTTGTGAACGCCGCCGATGAGTTTGGTGGACTCGTTGATCCGGTAGTAGGCCCCGAGATCGACGATCATGCCTCCGTCCACCTCGCCCTGGCGCGAGGAGTTGACCGGAACGGGCGAGTTCAAGGCGGTGCCGAAGGTGTCGCTGATGTAGGTGGCGGCGAGATCAATGCCCCAGAGGTCGGTCTCGAGTCCGATCCCGGTGGTGACTTTCCACTCGGGAATGTAGGGAAGGTCGGCGCCGGGAATACCGGGACCGCCCGCTCCGTCGCCATAGATGTTTTCGCCACCCCCGGCGACGAGGGCTTGGTCGAGGGTGCCTTCGGTCCAGGTCGTGCTGAGGAAGAGCGGCATCCGCAGATCATTCCCCTGAAGAGGGTCGTAGCTCACGAGGGCCTCGATCCCGTGGACCGAGGCGGTGCCGGCGTTGGTGACCGCGATGCCTTCGAGACCGAGACCGGCCCCGGTGCTGATGATCTTCTCGAAATCGGTGAGGAAGCCCACGAGTTCCGCGTTGAAGTTGTCGCTGCGGTGGCGGGCGCCGAGTTCGTAGCTGACGCTTTCCTCGGGCACGACATGGTCATTCAGGACATTGCGGGGGCCCGGGATGGCGATGCCCTGGTGAACTCCGCCGATCAGGGAGTTGGCGTCGTCCAACTCATAGTTGACCCCCACTCCCGCCAGCCACCAGTTGAGATCCCCGTTGCCGACGTCCGTGATCTGGCTCGTCGCGTCGGAGGTGTAGTCGATGAAGCCGATGTCGGCGATTTCGGTCCGCACGCCGGGCGTCACGGTGAGGCGACCGACCTCGATCTCGTCCTGCAGCCAGAAGGCGGTGGACTGGGACTCGACGAGCCGGTGACCACCGGTGCCGGGACCCAGCGGAGTGATCATGGGAATGAGCCGGGGACCGGCGAGGAGCACGTCGATGTTTTCCTGGAAGCGGAGTTCCTCATCCATGTGCTGGCGCACTCCGAAATTGAGGGTGTGGCCGATCTCCCCGGTCTCGAACCGGTAATCACCCGAGAATTGGAATCCATAGGCCTCGTAGAAGCGGGCGTTGCTGCGGTAACCGAGGGTGCCAGGGCCGACGCCCTGGAGAGTGCGGAGGTCGGTGAGATTGCCGGTGGGTCCGAGGATGGTGTGGATGGAGTTCCCGTTGACGTTGCGGAGACGATACCAGTCGCGGTCGAACTTGTTGTAATACCCGGCGAAGCGCAGATCGAGATCGTCGGTCGGGGAAACGCTGTATTTTATATAAGTCCGGTGGTGTTCCGTGGTGATGTTGTCGAGGAAGGTTCCGGCATATCTCTGGTAGGGATTCGCGCGGAAGTCGGCGTCGGTCAGGCCGGTGTAACTTTCATTCGCGTCCCCCTCGGTATAGCCGTACTTGAACTCGAATTTCTGGTCGATCACCGAATTCGGCTCCCACGAAAACTTGACCATCGGTTCGATCAAGCCAAAGCCGGTGTCGCCGCCTCCGGGAATCCCACGGCCCGGAGCGATCTCGCGGAATCCGTCAGAGGTGCGGTAGAAGAGCTCGGCGAGGTAGCCGAAGTTGCCCGAGGCGGTCTCGATCGTATCCCCGTAGTGGCTGTGGACGAGGCCGTTGCCGTTGCTGCCGTAGGTGGCGCGCAGGTAGAATTGCTGATCCTCGGGGATCGGCGTGGACAGGAAGTTGATCACGCCGCCGGTGGTGTTGGGGCCGTAGCCGATCTGACTCGAGCCTTTCAGCACCTCGACTCCGGCCATGCGGCCGACATTGGGAAAGTAATAGGCCGCGGGGGAGGCATAGGGTGCCGGGGCCGCGAGGATGCCGTCCTCCATCATTGTGATCTTCTCGCTGCGGGTTCCGTCGTTGCCCCGGATCGAGATGTTCGGGAAGAGGCCGGCTCCGTCTTCCTCGCGGACGTAAACGCCAGGCACTCGGGAGAGGACCCGGTTCGGATTGGTGTAGTTGAACTCGCGGATTTCCTGGCTCGTCACGAAATAGCCCGAACCCGGAAGGGAAAAGGTCTCGAGGGCCCCCCCGGTGATCAATTCGGGCTCGATGGTGTCGTAGACTTCGATCTCGACCGGACGAGAAGCCGTCGCCGAGCGAACCGTCTGGGCGGGGTCGGTCCGGGGCGCCGAGGTCACCACCGTGGCGTCCAATTCGCCGGTGGCGTCATCGATGACCGGGGCCGTCGGCGCTGCCGGGGTGGTCAACGTGTCTTGGGCGTTGGCCCAGGTGGTCACTGCCGCGGCAAGCAGGGGGAGCAGGATTCCGCAAGAGGAGTAGGGTTGGTAGTTGTTGGAATCGATGGCGTTCATGGGTAGCAACACCCATTTAATGATACACAGTCCCAATAGCAACAAATATTTTCGCAACTTTATCGTCGAATAGAAAAGCGCGGGCACTTTTTCCGAGCGCTTGCAAACGAGAGCTCTTTCCTGCGAGGGGTTTGACGCCCTCTTCAACATGGCGTAGTTTAGGGCGTGGTCGAGGAGGTCATTCCATGAAAACAAGAACGGTTTTGGCGTTGGTGATGGTGGCGATGGGCGGGATCGGCGGCAGCGCGGTCGCAGACGACATCACCGCCTTCGTCTTTTGCGATGGATGGCTCTTCAATCATTCCTCGCGGCAGTCGATCCGCTCGAGCTTTCGCGGAACCGGTGAATTTGGTTTCCTGAATCTTGACGCGGAATTGTCCGGGACGGTGGTGAGCCAGCCTCAAACCCGACTTCCGCAGAAGAACCTCTACGGCAAATATCCCGTCAAAGTGGATCTCCGGGTCGGCAGGTCCGGTATCAGTGCCTCCGACTCGTTCGGGGCGAATGTGGAGGTGTTTCGCCGACGGATCAAAATCAGCAGGGTCGGTTGGATTACCCTGTCGCGGCCGATCAATCCGACGAAATCGGGTCGTCAGCGCTTTAGTGGCAAGGGATTCCTCGCCTACAATTTCTGAGAACGCCGATCCTGAGGTGACGGGTCCGTGCAGACGCCGAACCGACTCCTGAGGCTGATCCCATCTCTTGAGAAATGGAGCATAGCGGATTCGAACCGCTGACCCCTTGCATGCCATGCAAGTGCTCTACCAACTGAGCTAATGCCCCGGAGACAATCGTTCCCTTCGGAACGGGTCGGGAGTTTGCTACAGAACCGCCGGATAGGCAAACGGAAATTCCAAGGGATTTTCGTTCGGGGCTATCCCGATCAGGTTCGGAAGAGCGCGCCGAGTTTTTTCCCGAGGACGATGCCGGCGCCCACGATTGTGACGGCGAGGAAGAGCATCGCCCAGACGCCGAGGGCCGAGGCGAGATTCGGTCCCGTCCCGAGGGAGGTGACGAGCGCGTAAATGGCCTTCGTGATCGGGTAATGCGGTTGTTGCTCGGCAAGGATGAGCGAATCGGAGACCTCGAGCATGGCGAAGGAAAAGGCGAGAAGGCCTCCGGCGATGAGATTCGCCGAAATGAGGGGCAGGGTGATGCGGCGCAGCGCCTTGAGCGGTGGACAGCCCAGATTCTGCGCAGCCTCCTCGAGGCTGACACTGGTCTGCTGGAATCCCGCCGCGGCGGAACGCACCACGTAGGGAAGGCGGCGCACCGCGTAGGCGATGACGAGGATCCAGATCGGGTCCTCGTTCCAGACGAGCCCCTCGAAGGGCTGTCCCGGCCGGGTCATCGCGAGGTAACCGAAGGCGAGAACGAGGCCGGGCATGGCGAGCGGCAGCATCGCCATGGCGTCGAGCAACTCCCGGCCGGGAAGACGGGTCCTGACCACGACGTAGGCCACGCCGATCCCGAGGACGAGATCGAGTGAGGTGGACAGGGCGGCGTATTTCAGCGAGTTCCCGATCGAGGAAAGGGTGAGGGGATGGCCCAGGGCGTCGGCGTAATGTTGTCCGGTCAGGGAAACGGGGAGGACCGTTCCATACCAGTCGTTCGAGAGCGAGAGCAGAACGACGCCGAGGTGGGGAAGTATTGCCAGCGCGGTGACCCCGGCGAAGAGCGCCACCGCCAGCACCGCGATCCACGGCGGGGCGGGTCGCAGATGCCGGCCCGTCGAGGCCCGTCCCGTCCCGGCGAAGTTGTCGCGACCGAAGAGCCATTTCCCGGCGAGATAGATCAGGGAGGTCGCGACCAGCATGACCACGACGAGGGCGTAGGGGAAGGGATTGCCGCTGAGATCCTTGATCCCCTCGAAGATCTGCACCGAGGTGACCCGCTCGAAATCGAAGACGAGTGGCACGCCGAGTTCGGTGAAGGCCCAGATGAAGATGATGGTGCCGCCCGCGAAGAGACCCGGCATGATGAGGGGCAGCGTCACTCTGAAAAAACGCCGGACCCCGTGGCAGCCGAGGTTCTCGGCGGCCTCCTCGAGCGCGGGATCCAGGTTGGCGAGCGCCGCGGTCAGGTTGAGGTAGGCGATTGGGTAGAGGTGGAGGGCGTTCATCAGGACGATCCCGGCGAGCCGGCCCTCGCCGAGCCAGTCGAAGGGGGCGGAGGCGTCCATCAGTCCGAGATCGATGAGGAAGGCGTTCAAGACCCCCGCCTGGCCGAGGAACTGCCGGATTCCGAGCGCCCCGACGAAGGGTGGCAGGATCAGCGGAACGAGGACGAGGGCGTTGAAGAGTTCCCGGCCCGGGAATTTCCACGCGTGATTGACGAGGGCGAGGGGCAGGGCGACGAGGATCGCGAGCAGGGTGGAGAAGAGCCCCATCCAGAAGGCGTTGGCGAGTCCCTCGAGGATGATCGGGTTCCGGAACAATTCCGCGAGATAGGCCAGGGTAAAGCCTCCGGCGGGATCGAAAAAGGCCTCCCGCACCGTGTGCCAGATCGGATACACGAAAAAGCAGGCAAAAAACGCCGTCGTCAGGGCGTAAATGGCGATGGCGAGGGAGCGGGACATCGGAACGGGATCACCCCGCGAGGAAAGGAGCGGATCTGGCCCGGAAATGCAAGGCGCGTTTGAGGGAAGGCGGAGCGGTCTGGCGCAAACTCGCCGGATCCGGAATTGCCCCCGGTGAGTCCGATCCCGCAGACTGCCTTCATGGAGCGAGTCGTCGAGTTCGGGATCGTCGTCGTCGTCGCGCGGTTGTTTCTCAACTCCGGTTTCTGCGCGGAGTTGCGCGAATGGACGCATGCCACCGATGGCCGGAACATCCCGGCTGATTTCTTGGCCACGAAGGACGCGAACACCGTCACGATCGAGATGCAGAACGGTCGGAACTTCGACGTGCCCCTCTCCAGTCTCTCACCCGGGGATGGAGTCTATGCGAAGGACGCGGCGGCAAAGATGGCGGGGTCCTCCGGCTCGACCGGGGCTCCCACGGGGACGAAGCCCCCGCTTCCCGAGGGCGAGACGACGGTGACTCTTTCCAAGGCGCCCATTTGCTGCGGTGAATGTGTCGATGCCGTGGCCAGGATCCGTCTCGATGAGAAGAACCCCATTCCCGCGGGCGTCACGATCTTGGCCGATCTTGGCGAGGAGGTCATCATCGCCAAGGCTCCCTCGGGGAAAGATGCGCAAGCGGCTTTCCGTGCAGAGGTCGCCGCGGGTTTCTATGGCGTTTCCGATCATTCCGCAGTGGTCATTCAGGACCTCAAGGTCGACGACTTCGCGGCAGATACGATGCTCGTTCGCGATACCCACCTCTGTTTCCACGTGCAAGACATCCAATCGTCCAAGGATTTCCTGGATTTCGTATCAGCAGCTCCGGGGATCAGGTCCAGCCGTTTTCCGAAAGAAGCCGGTCCATCGGAATGTCGTGGGATGCGACCGGAATTTCCGCGTATTGGACGGAAAACAGCACTCCGGTCACCACGGGGCGTTTCAGGCCGGAGAGGGCGCATTCGAGGAACCGGTCGTAATGTCCGCGCCCGCGGCCCAGTCTTGCCCGGGTGCCGGGATCAAAACCGACTCCCGGAACGAGAATGAGATCGGCCTCGGTGGGCTCGACCTCGGGATGGCGCGAGGGATCGGGCTGACGGATCCCGAGGAGGCCGGGGGAAGCCTCGTCCAGCCGCGGGAGATGATGGAAGCGGAGGCGATCCTCTTCGGACACGCGGGAAACGCACCAGCGCTTTCCGGGCTGCGCCGTGAGGAGCGGTCCGAGGTCTGGTTCGGCGGGCAGGGCCAGATAGGCGAAGACGGTGGTGGCGGCGATGAAGGCGGGATCCTCTTCCAAACGGGTCCGGATCGCAGCGGAGGCTTTGGCGCGCTCCTCAGCCGAAAGGGCGCGGAGGCGGGAAAACAGTTCGCGACGCAGCGCCGGTTTCTCCATGGTCAGGGCTGTTTGTATTGGGAAAGAGCCTCGGGGAGATGAAATTCCAACTGGGAAATCCGTTTCTCATCGACCGGATGGGTGCTGAGCACGGAGGGAACGTTGCCGGCGGCCTTGTTCTGCTGCTTCCAGGCGGCGAAACGCTTCCAAAGGTTGACCGCCTCGCGCGGGTCGTAGCCGGCGCGGGCCATGTAGATCGCACCCATGCGGTCGGCTTCCAATTCCTGCTGGCGGGAAAAGGCCCGGGTCGCGACGAGCGCACCGGCACCGAGGGCGGCGGTCGGAAGGGCGCCATCCCCACCGTCACGGTTGAGGAGGTAACCGGCTCCGGCCACGGCGGCCCCGGCGAGGACCTGTTGCGAAACCCGCTCCCCTGAGTGCCGCGCGACGACGTGGGCGACCTCGTGCCCGATCACGGCGGCGAGTCCGGCGTCGTTTTGGGTGATCTGAAACAGCCCGGTATGGACCCCTACCTTGCCCCCGGGGAGGGCGAAGGCATTGGGCGTGGAATCCTCGAAAACGACGAACTCCCACTCGGCATCCGGCACTGGCATGAAGACGGAGAGTTTTTTCCCGACCCGCTGGACCGGGTCGTGGTAGGCGGGGTTGGTCGAGATCTTCTTGGTCTGCTTGATCTTCTGGAATTCGGTCAGGCCGAGGGCCGCCTCCTTCGCGGGCGGCAGCATGTTGATCTGCTTCCGGCCGGTTTCCGGGACGGTGGTGGTGCAGGCAACGCCCACGAGGGCCGCGGTCAGGGTGGCGAGGGAGAACGATTGAGCCGGACGAAGGTTCATGGGTGGATTCGAGGAAAGACCGCAGAGATGTCCTCAGAACGATCCGAAGGACCGTCGCTTAGGACAAAAACGAGGCGGGACGCACCGGGAGAGTGGTCGGGACTTCTCTACGCTTCCTGAAGGGAACGGCTTTCAGAGTTTTCCGGCCGACCGTCAAAAGAAAAGGTCGGCGAGGACCTCGTCATCGAGCTGACCGGGATCGGCCACCGCCATGAGTTGGCCGAGATACTCGACGGCGGCAAGCTCCGAAGCCGGGTCGAAGACCTCGGCGGATTCCTCGACCTGCGACAGGGAAACGGAGTCCTGGCGGATCGCCTCGACCCAGGCCGACGCGGCGAGGGCGACCGCGGCGAAGGTGCCCATGGAGCTGATCCAGAGGGTGCGGTGGGCCCGAAGGAGAAGGCGGAGCCGCCCGAGCGCGCCCCGGGGCGTGGCACCGAGCAACCTCGCTTCCCGCACCACGTTGCGCGCGAAAAAGGGACTCGGTTCCACGGAACCCGCGTTTCCGAGGACTTTCCAGACGGGGTCGTTGGGTTCCAGATCGCTCATGGGATTGCTAACCACCGCTGGCGCGGAAAGTTTCGAATTTTCCCGGAAAAAATTCCCGGTCGGTGACGCTCTCATGCACTCAACCGGCCTGCGAGGCGTCGATGAAGCCCTCAAGCTGGCGGATCCGGGTGGGGTGGCGCATTTTGCGGAGAGCCTTCGCCTCGATCTGGCGGATCCGCTCGCGGGTGACGCGGAACTGACGCCCGACCTCCTCCAACGTCCGGCTGTAACCGTCGATGAGGCCGAAACGCTGCTCGAGAACCTCGCGCTCGCGCGGATTGAGGGTGTCGAGGACATCCTTGATGCGATCCTTGAGCATGGCCATTGAGGTCATATCGCTCGGGTCCTCCGCGGCCTTGTCCTCGATGAAGTCGCCGAGGTTGGTCTCCTCGTTGTCGCCCACGGGGGCCTGGAGCGATATGGGCTGCTGCGCCATTTTCAACACGGCGCTGACGCGCTCGACGGGGAGATGGATCTCGTCGGCGATCTCCTCCGCGGTGGGTTCGCGGCCATACTCCTGCACGAGCTGCTTTTGGACGCGCATGAGCTTGTTGATCGTCTCGATCATGTGCACCGGGATGCGGATGGTGCGGGCCTGGTCGGCGATCGAACGGGTGATGGCCTGGCGGATCCACCACGTCGCATAGGTGGAAAACTTGTAACCGCGGCGGTATTCGAATTTCTCCACCGCTTTCATCAGACCCATGTTGCCTTCCTGGATCAGGTCGAGGAAGGAAAGTCCGCGGTTCGTGTATTTTTTCGCGATGGAGATGACGAGACGCAGGTTCGCCTCCACCATCTCATCCTTGGCCCGGCGGGCTTCGGCGACCTGTTCGCGCAGGGACTTGGCGAGGCGGTCGAAATCGTCCTGACTCATCCAGACCTCCTGTTCGAACGCCGCTTTCGCCTTGGCGGCGTCGGACTTTTCCTTGCGTTCGGAAGCCGCGGCGAACTGCGCGGAGAGGGCGGCCGAGCGCGCCACATAGCCCTCGGTGTGATCGACGAGATCCTCGGTCACGCGCTGCTTGAAGTAAAACTTGAGGTAGGCTTTCGCCAGTTCGCCGTGCCCTTTTTCCCAGGCCTCGACGAGTTTCGCGTCGGGCGACTCGGACTTCGGGTCACGCAGGGCGGCGTAGGTCTTCGCAAGCTTGTCGCGGAGTGCCCCGACCTGCTCGCAGAGTTTCTCGAGGTTCTTGAGATAACGGGAGCGGCTTTCGATCTTCTTGTCTAGGATGAGTCGGTCGAAGCGTTCGTCGCCCTCGGCGAGACGCGAGGCGAGATCGAGGTAGGCGGCGGGGATGAAGCCGAAACGGCAGAGAATCTTCCGGACTTCGGACTCCGATTTTTCGATGCGCTTGGAGATCGAGACTTCCTGCTCCCGGCTGAGGAGGGGAACCTGACCCATCTGCTTGAGATACATCCGCACCGGGTCGTCGAGAATGTCGAGGCGGCCTTCGCGGTCGGTGGAACGGCGTTTTTCCGATTCCTCCCCGCCCTCTTCATCGATCGCGTCCTCGCTTTCCTCGACGGCCGCGCCCTTCACATGATCCACCTCGGCCGAATCGATGATGCGGAATTTCATCGTGCGCAGGCGCGCGATGAGCTCCTCAAGCAACTCGAGATCGGTCTCGGTGTCGGGGAGGGCTTCGTTGATGTCGTCGAAGGTCAGGTATTCCTGCTCCTTGGCGAGACGGACGAGATCGCGGATGATGGGACGGAACTCGGGCGCATCGAGGGGAGAGAGGCTTTCCGACGCCGCGGCCGGATCCATGATCGCAGGTCCGAGCAATGGTTCCGACGTTTTGGAAGAACGCTTGCCGGGCGTTTTGCTCTGTTCGCGGCCACCGCCGTTACCTTGCTGATTGGCCATATTCCGGACGAAGGGGGGAGGAGGAATTGCTCCCGTTCCGTCGGAAGCTGCTAACATTCGTTTAGCAGTCCACGCAGGTCAAGAAGGACTTTGGCGAGCCGGGTCACCTCGGGTTCGGGCAATCCCGGGGCTCCCATCTGGGCTTTCGTGATCGAAATCTGCCGCTGGATGTTCTGGCGCCGGAGGGCGGCGAGGCATTCGCGGGCGAGGTCGGCGGTCACGGTGGCGGAGTCCTCGGCGAGGATGCGCAAAAGCATCTGCCGCTCGCCCTCGGGGAGGCGTCCGATGAGGGCGTTGACGCTGGCCGGATTCTCCGGATCGACCTTCGCCTCCCAGAGCCGGGAGAGCAGTTCCGATTCGGGCAGATTCCGAAAAAACGAGGGGGCCGGACCCTGGGCGACTTCGTTGCGGACCCGGGGTTCGGTGAGGAGACCACGGCAAAGGAGGCGGATCGAGCGATTCTGGATCTCCGTGACCGGAGAGGCATCCGCCGCGTCCGTCGGTTCATGATTCGTGGGAGCCGGTCCCGCTCCGCCTTGGGTGGAGCGGCGCTGTTGCACCAGTTCCCGCTTCGTCTGGGCCTTTTCGAGGCGTGTCTTCGCTGCGACCGCATCCCGCACCAGTTTGCGGATGTCGTCCTCCCCGACGCCAAGACGGATCGTGACCCGGCTGATGAGTGAGTCCTGCAGCATCTTGTCATCGACCAGCGCAATGTCGCCGGCGAGTTCGCGGGCGAAGGCGAGACGGTCGCGGAGGCTGCCCTGGTTCAGCTTGCCGCCGCGCCGGTCGATCTGGAAATCGAAGAACTCCGGAGCCGCCTCAAGGATTTCGCGGAGGGCGTCGGGGCCGAATTTGCGGAGGAAGGAATCGGGATCCTCCCCCTGGGGCAGCAGGGCGAGCCGGACCAGCATGCCGCTGGGCGCGAGCACCCGGAAGGTCTTCGAGGCCGCGTTGAGGCCCGCGGTGTCGGAGTCGAAACAGAGCACGACCTCCTCGGTGTGGCGTTTGAGGATGCGCGCGTGGTCCGGGGTGAAGGCGGTGCCGAGCGGCGCGACGACGTTTTCGACTCCGGATTCGAAGAGCGAGATCAAGTCGATCTGTCCCTCGCAGACGATGGCCCGTTTCTCGCGCAGAATCGCGCGTTTGCTCTTGTCGAGGCCGAAGAAGGTCCGGCTCTTGTTGAAGAGCGCGGTCTCGGGCGAGTTCACATACTTACCGCCGCCCTGGTCGGGGGAAAGGACCCGTCCGCTGAACGCGATCGGCTCGCCGAAATCGTTGTTCACCGGAAACATGAGCCGGTGCCGGAAAAAGCTGTAGGCGCCCTGGGCGGGGCGGCCCTCGTCGCGCCATTTCGCGAGCCCGCCCTCGACCAGTTGGGGAATCTTGAACCCCTCGGCGCGGGCCCAGTCCATGAAGGGGCGCTGATCGTTCGGAGCGTAGCCGAACCTCCATTTCCGCGACACCTCCATCGAGAGACCCCGTGATTTCAGGTAGTCGCGCGCGGGCTGGGCCACCGGACTCTTGAAAAGGAGACGGTGGAACCAGTCCGCGGCCGCGTTCTGCAACCGCAGCAGGTCGCCCTTGCTCCGTTGGCGGGCCTCCTCCTTCGCGTCGAGGACTTCCTCGATCACGGTGACTCCGGCCCGGTCGGCCAGCTTTTTCGCCGCCTCGGGGAAGGAGAGATTGTCGTAGAGCATCACGAACTTGATCGCATCGCCCCCCGTGTGACACCCGAAGCAGTGGAAGATCTGGCGCTGCGGATTGACATTGAAGCTCGGCGTCTTCTCGTTGTGAAAGGGGCAGACCGCCTGGAAGTTCGACCCCGAGCGCTTCAGCGGAAAATAGCCCTGGATCATCTCGACGATATCGGTCGCGTCGAGGATCTGCTGGACCGTTTCGTGGGGGATGATGGCCATGGGCGCGACGGTCCGACACAAGAGGGTCGGATCGGATATTTAACCCGCTTGGGTCGCGGTGGCAAACGGGGTGGAAGGAAATCCCGCGGCGCTTTCGGCGTGAACCGGGAGGCAAAGAGATTGAATTTTTCCGGCAGATCCCGGCACACTCCGCCGAATGAAAGAGCGACACCGGGGCATGAGACTGCCGCGCGGGATCGGAAAGGGCAAGCTGGCCCTAGCTCCCCGTTTCGGCGGGTAGGGCGAGCACGCGATGCCGCCCTCACCGGGATCGAATGGCTCGGTCGCCAGTTGCTGAACCAAAAACCCGGTGACAGAGTGTCCGTCGTCGTCCTCCATGGTGGCGGGCGCGTCGCCCTCGAAGGGCCCTTGCCATCCTCCCCCCATTCATCACTCCGTCCCCCATGCTCTCCCGAACTCCGCTTCCCGTCCTTTTCGCCGGTCTCGCCGCCACGCTGGCCGCGGCGGCACTCGTCATCCCCGTTGCCCAGGAACCCGCCGCCCCGCAGCAGCAGGCGAAGGCGGTCACGAATGACGAGGCCGTCCCACTCTTCAACGGAACGAGTCTGGACGGTTGGGAGGGCGACCCGAAGCTCTGGCGCGTCGAGGACGGAATCATCACCGGGGAAACGACGGAGGAAAACAAGATCACCCACAATTCGTTTCTGAAATGGACCCAGGGCGAGGTCGATGATTTCGAACTGACCCTCCAATACCGCATCTCGGGCGGAAATTCGGGCATCCAGATCCGCAGTTTTGCCCTTGAAAAACCGTATGCCGTGGGCGGATACCAGGCCGACATCGATGCGGCGGGCCAGTGGGCCGGCACGAACTACGGCGAGGCCTTCCGCGGCGTCCTCGCGAAGCGCGGCGAAAAGACGACCATCGGCGAGGATGGCAAGCCGACCGTCACGGGCAGCCTCGGCGACCCGGCGGAGTTGGCCAAGGCCATCAAGCAGGGGGACGAGTGGAACTCCTATCGCATCGTCGCCAAGGGCAATCACATTCTCTGCGAGATCAACGGGGTGCCGATGTCCGAGGTCGTCGATGAAGACACCGACACCCGCCGCCGCGCCGGACTGCTCGCCTTCCAGCTCCACGTCGGTCCGCCGATGAAGGTGCAGTTCCGCAACATCAAGTTGAAGCGGCTTCCGCTCGCAGATGTGAAGAAGGTCGTCTACGTGGCCGGTCGTCCGAGCCACCCGGCCCGCATGCACGAGCACAACGCAGGGGCGCTCCTCGCGAAGAAGCTGCTCAACACAAACCACGCCGACAAGGTGCTCGTCGCGTCCTACCTGAACGGGTGGCCGGCCGATCCGAGCGCGTTCCAGAACGCCGACGCCCTCGTCATCCAGTCCGATGGGGGACCGAATCACCCGGCCTACTGGCATTTGCGCCAGATCGATTACCTCCGCGACCAGGGTGTCGGGATCGGCATGATCCACTACGCGGTGGAGATGACCCCCGGCGAAACGAATGACACCCTCATCGCCGCAACCGGAGGGGCCTTCGAGATCAACTATTCGGTCAACCCGCACTGGGACGGGGCGTTCGAGAAACTGCCGGCCCATCCCGTCGCGAACGGGGTGAAACCCTTCACGATCCGCGACGAATGGTATTTCAACATGCGCTTCAAGAAGGACATGGCCGGGGTCAGCCCGATTCTCTCCTCGGTTCCGCCGCAGGAGACGATGTCGCGTCCCGACGGTCACCACTCCGGCAATCCCGAGGTGCGGAAGAGGGTCGAGGCGAAGCAGCCGCAGCACGTCTGCTGGGTTGTCGAGCGCCCGGAGGGCGGACGCGGTTTCGGATTCACCGGCCTGCATTTCCACGACAACTGGGGCCATGACGATTTCCGGAAGACGGTGCTGAACGCGATCTGCTGGATCGCCAAGGCGGAGATCCCCGCGGATGGCATCGCCACCCCGACGCCGACGCAGGAGGAACTCGACGCCAATCTCGACCCGAAGCCGGCTCCGAAGGCGAAGAAACCGTGAGGTAGAGGGATTTCGGATTTCGGATTTTCAGGGGGGCGTGCCTTTTCCTTGAAAGGCCTGCGTTGACTCGAGCGTAAAAATTGCCCGGGTGGCGGATCAGCGGTTGAAATCCCTGTGAAATCACGCAAGATCCGATATTTTCCAAATGTTAAATACTTCCGGGAAACGCTTGGTCATCGCCTGCGGAGGCACCGGGGGGCACCTGTTCCCCGGCATCGCGGTTGCGGAAGCGTGGACGGCGGCGGGAGGGGAAGTGCTCCTCCTCATTTCCGAAAAGCAGATCGACACCCTCGCCGCCGAGGGCTACGGGCATCTCCGATTCGAGCGAATGCCCTCGATCGCGATGCCGGGAGTGTTCTCTCTGAAGATGCCCGGATTCCTCCTCGCCTTTGTCCGGTCCTACCGGAATTGCCGCAAGCTGCTGCGCGACTACGGAGCGCACGCGGTGCTTGGGATGGGGGGCTTCACCTCCGCCGCACCCCTCGCGGCGGGGAAGCGGCTGGGGTTGCCCACCTACATTCACGAATCGAACGCGATTCCCGGGAAGGCGAACCGCCTCAACGCGAAGTTCTCCCTCGCCGTGCTCGTCGGATTCGAGGCCTGCGCCCGGCATTTCGGTCCCAGCAAACGGGTCGAGGTCGTCGGCACACCTTTGCGGCCTTCGGTCGCGAAACGCCCCTCGAAGGAGGAGGGCTTGGCCTTTTTCGGACTGAAACCCAGGAAAAAGACGCTCATGGTCATGGGGGGCAGCCAGGGAGCGCGGAGGGTCAATGAACTCGTCGCCTCGAGCCTGCCGGCCTTCGAGGCGGCGGGGATCCAGGTGCTTCACATCAGCGGGCCGGGGGATCATGAACTCGTTCGTCCGGCCTACGAAGCCCATCCCGGGGCCGGAGTGTTGCGCAGCTTCTGCCCGGAGATACAATTCGCCCTCGCGGCCGCGGACCTCGCGATCTGCCGCTCGGGAGCCTCGACCTTGACGGAGCTCGGTTACTACGGGCTGCCTTCGGTCCTCATTCCCTATCCCTTTGCCGCCGAGGACCACCAGACGCGCAACGCCGAGATCTTTTCGGGCCCCGGGGCCGCCGAGCTCTGGGCCCAAGGGGATCTCAATGAACAAATTTTCCCGGATAAAATCCTCTCTTTGATCAATGATGATCAAAGGCTTGCCAAAATGGCCGAGTCCGCGAAAGCGCTCGCCGTGACCGATGCGTCGGGGCGGGTCTGCGAGGTGATTGCAGGTAGCTTCAGGTGATGCCTTTTCCTTTCTTCAGATGGACACAAACCCCCACGGAGTGCATCGCGATGTGGCATGGGCATCCAGCCCATGCACCATGGCAGGGCGTCGAAGCCGCCCGGGTCTTGCGTTGTTCATCGATTTCGTTCGCACCCATTCCGACCGTCAAAACCCGATGCATTGGCAGGATGCCCGTGCCACCTGCCTTTCATGAGCGACCTCTGCAAACTCTGGGGTGAACGATTCGCCAAGCGCGATGAGCCGCTGCGGGTTCATCTCATCGGTGTGGCCGGATCGGGGATGAGCGGTCTCGCTTCGCTGCTGCTAGGTCTCGGACACCACGTCTCGGGATCCGACAAGGTGACCTCGCGCGAGACCGAACGTCTTGAAAAGGCGGGGCTCCGGTTTTCGAGTCCGCATTCGGCCGAGGCGGTCGTCGGGACCGATGTGGTGATTTATTCCAGCGCGATCAAGCCGGGCAACGCCTCCTACGACGAGGCGGTGAAGCGCGGCATCCCACTCCTGCGCCGCGCGGAGGCCCTCTCCGCGATCATGCTGGGCAAAAAGGGGATCGTCGTCGCGGGCACCCACGGCAAGACCACGACCTCCTCGCTTTCCGCCCACGTGCTCCGCGTCGGAGGCAAGGCTCCCTCGCATTACGTCGGGGCGGAGATTCCGATTCTCGGGACGAACGCGAACTGGGAGGAGAAAGGGGAGTGGTTCGTCGCCGAGGGGGATGAAAGCGACGGCACCCTCGTCAACTTTCATCCCGAACATGCCATCCTGCTCAACGTCGAGGCCGAGCACCTCGACTTCTACGACGGGATCGACGCGATCTGTGCCGTGTTCGGTCAATACTGCGACCAGACGAGCGGCAAGATCATCTACTGCGGCGAGGATGCGAACGCGAGGCGAGTGTGCCAGGGCCGACCCAACGCGATCAGCTACGGATGGAACCGCGAGCACGATGTTTCCGCCTGCGACCTGACCCCGCGGGGGGCGGGGACTGAATTCACGGTCCGCCGGAAGGGCGAGGAGATCGGCCGCGTTTTTCTCGGGATCCCCGGACGGCACAACGTGCTGAACTCGCTCGCCGCCATCGCCCTCGCCCTCGAGACGGGAGTGGCCTTTGACCGCATCGACGAGGCCCTCGGATCCTTCCGCGGGGCGAAGCGGCGTTTTGAACTGAAGCGGAACAGCGACCGCGTGACGATCGTTGACGACTACGGACACCATCCCTCCGAAATCGCCGCGACGATCCAGACGGCTCGATCCCAGCATGCGGGCCGTTTGATCGTGGCCTTCCAGCCGCACCGCTACACCCGCACCCAGTTGCTGCGCGACGAATTCGGAAGATGCTTCGAGGGCGTCGACGAACTCTGGGTCACCGATGTCTACGCCGCGAGCGAACCGCCCATTCCGGGGGTCTCGGGCCAGACCCTCGTCGATGCCGTCCTCGAGAACGGCGAGGTCGAAAAGGTGACGTTCCACCCTGATCTTTCCACGCTGCATCTCGCGATCGGGCAGGGGCTCGAGCCGGGCGACTGGCTCATCACCCTCGGCGCGGGGAATATCCACGAGGTCGGCACCCGTCTCGCCAAAGATCTCGCCACCCTCGACCGGCTCCGCGAAGTCCTCGCCGAAGCCGACGGGGTTTTGAAGTTGTATGAGCCGATGCGCCGCCACACCACGATGAAAGTGGGCGGTCCGGCCCAGTTCTGGATCGAGCCGAACACGATCGACGGCCTCGCCCGTGTCGTGAAGCACTGCGCCGAGAGCGGAACCCCGCTCCGGGTCGTGGGTCGCGGATCGAACCTGCTCGTGCGGGACGGTGGCATTTCCGGAGTGGTCATGAATCCCGTTCGCGGCGAATTCGGCGAGATCCGCGTCGAGGGGAACACGATCCGTGCCGGAGCGGGCGTGAAGTTCAAGGCCCTCGCCGCCGCCGCGCAGTCGGCCGGGCTCGGTGATTTTGAATGGATGGAGGGCATTCCCGGCAATGTTGGGGGCAGTCTGCGGATGAACGCGGGGGCGATGGGATGGGAGACCTTCGATCAGGTCGTCAGCGTCACCTTGGTCGATGCCCACGGGAGCGTGTTCGAGAAGTCCGTCGGTGACATCCGTCACTATTACCGCCACGTTCCCGAACTGGCCCACAACGTCGCGGTTTCCGCGGTCTTCAAAGGCACGCCGGCATCTGACGACGAGATCGCCGCGCGCATGAACGCCTCAAAGCACAAGCGGAAGAACTCCCAGCCGGTCGCGGCGAGCGCCGGTTGTGTCTTCAAGAATCCCGGTCCGATCGGCGCAGGCCAACTCGTCGATGAGATGGGCCTGAAGAACACCGCCCGGGGCGCGGCCAAGGTCAGCGAGGTCCACGGCAATTTCATCGTCAACGAAGGCGGCGCGACCGCGAAGGACGTCCTCGATCTCATCGCCGAGATCAAGGCCGTGGCCCGGCGGGAGCGCGGCGTCGAACTCGAGACCGAGGTGCAGATCATCGGGCAGGATGAGCCGGTGTGAACCCTGTCGAGTTCCGGACCCAACCCACTCCAGTCACCCGCCATTCCCTGCAACCATGAGCAAGCCCATCAACACCCTGAACATCGCCGTCCTCGCGGGCGGACCCGGATCGGAACGCGAAGTCTCGCTCAACTCGGCCAAGGGTGTCGTTGGGGCTCTCGAGGGCCGGGTCGCGAAAGTGACCTTGGTCGATGTGACAGGTCCCGGATTCGACCTGCCCGTCGGGACCGACCTCGCCTTCAACGTCATCCACGGCACCTTCGGTGAGGACGGGCAACTGCAGGCCGAGATGGAGCGCCGCGGGATTCCCTACACCGGGGCGCGCCGGGCGAGTTCGGAGCGGGCCTTCGACAAGGTCCTCAGCAAGGAGCGCTTCCTCGAGGCGGGGGTGATCACTCCGGCCTCGGAGGTGATTTTTGCCTCGAAGTCCGACCAGCCGGCCGCCTCGATCGGGATCCCCTGTGTCGTCAAACCCCCGCGCGAGGGTTCCAGCGTCGGCGTCCACCTCGTCCGTTCGCCGGAGCAGTGGCCCGCGGCCTTCGCCGACGCGGCGAAATATTCCGACGATTTGCTGGTCGAAGAACTCATTTCCGGGAAGGAACTGACCGTCGGCATCGTCGGGGATCTCGTCCTGCCCGTGATCCACATCCAGCCACGGTCCGGATTCTATGACATCTCGAACAAGTATCCCTGGATGACAGGTCAGGGCGGCACCGATTATTTCTGCCCCGCCGATTTGCCCGAAGCGGTCACGCAGGCGGTTCAGGAAGAGGCTCTCAAGGCGCATCGCGCCCTCGGTGTCGAAGTGTATTCGCGCGTCGATGTCCTGCTCCGCGAATCGGACTCAACCCCGTTTGTTCTCGAGGTGAATACCATTCCCGGGATGACCCAGAGCAGTCTCCTGCCGAAAGCCGCCGCCGCCGAGGGAATCGATTATGCCAATCTCTGTTTGAAAATTATTGAACTTTCGCTAAAGTTCAGTTAATGCGAAAGAAATTAAAGCGGCGCAACTCGCGGAAGTTTCGAATCCGGTCACTTTTTTCCCGTCGTCGCCCGGACGACGAGACCGATTGGTTCCGTTTCGAGGAAGAGGCTGAGCCCGTTCGTGTGAGTCCCCGGAAGCGGGTTCGCCGACGGCTTCTCGTGGTCAAGTTGGCGGCTTTTGCCTGTCTTTCGGTCAGCATTCCGCTCTCTCTCCACTGGGGCTACGGAGAGGTTTTCTTCAAGAATGAAGAGTTTGTCCTCAAGACCTTGCAGGTGAAAACGGACGGCATGCTCAGCGTCGCTCGTCTCGCCGAGATCGCCAACGTTGCGGCCGGCATGAACCTCATGGATCTTGACCTCGGCTTGATTCAGGAGCAGGTCGGGAAGCTGCCGCAGGTGGAAAAAGTCACGGTGACCCGGGAGTTGCCGGACCGTCTCCATCTCGTCGTTCGCGAGCGGATCCCTGTCGCGTGGCTCTCGGTTCCTCCGATGGGGATCCGCCCTTGGGACATGGAGCGCGGATTCCTCCTCGATGAGGAGGGCTTTCTTTTCCGCTGCCTCGATCTCAACGAGGGAATGAAGTCCCTGCCCGTGGTCGAGTCCTTCAAGCTTCCGGAACCGGTCGAGGGAACCCGGGTGGCTTCCGAGGGCATCCGGTCGGGGCTGAAGCTCATTCTCCAAAGCGAACAGCGATTCGTGGAGCGGGGGCTCGTCGTCCGCGAGATCCGCGTCCGTGACGAGTGGGCGGTGGAATGCGATTATTCGACCGACCTGAAGGTGACCTTCGGCATCTACGATTATGAAAGGGGCCTCGCGGATCTTTCCCTGATTTTGGATCGGATGGAGGAGTCCGGTCGGGTCGTCTCCACCGTGAACGTCGCGGCGGAGCGAAACATTCCGGTTACCTTCGCTTCGGTCGAAGGCCCTTCGGCGTCGGCACCAACAGTCCCGGCACCGACGCCGGCCCCCTCCTCTCCGGCGAGCGCGCCTTCGATCGAGACGGGCGACTCTCCGGAGGCGACCCCGGAAAATTCCACGGGTGATCCGGCCGGTAGCCCCGCTCCGAAAGTTGGAACTGTCAGTCCCGAACGTTCCCCGGCGGCCTCGGAATCGCTCCGGTCGCCGGTTGAGTCCGCCTCGGTTGCGGTGGCGTCCGGTCAGGAAAAACACTTGCGCTCTATTTTGAAGGGTGGATAAACTGTCAGTCGTTCCGAATTTTTCAGGTAACCGCGCCCATGGCTTCGTCGAATATTTACGTCGGCTTGGAGATTGGAACTTCCAAGGTCAGCATGGTCGTCGGGGAGGTGCGTGGCGACGGGGCCATCAAGATTCTCGGGGTCGGACAACACCCCTCCGCCGGAGTTCGCAAGGGGGAAATTGTCGATCCCGAAACTGTTCAGACCTGCCTCCACGATGCCTTGATGCGGGCGGAGGAACGCAGTGAGGTCGAGATCAACACCGTTTTTCTCGCCGTGACCGGCTCCCACATCCAGAGCCTGAACAACCGCGGAACGATCCGCGTGGCCGACGAGCGGATGGAGATCACCGCCGAGGATCTCGAAGAGGTGAAGAAAATCGCCCGCGACGTCCCGCTTCCCAAGGAGAACGGATACATCCACTCCATCATCCAGCACTATTACGTCGATGGGAACGACAAGATCCCGAATCCGGTCGGAATGCTGGGCCAGAAGCTGGAGGCCGATTATCACATCATCCACGGGGTGCGGACTCGCATCCAAAATGCGATCAAGTGCGTTCGGGAAGTGCCTCTGGAGGTCGAGGACATCGTCTTTTCCCCCGTGGCCGCCGCCCAGGTCGTGCTGAACCGCGAAGCGAAGAACGAGGGGGCGCTTCTCATCGACATCGGAGGCGGCACCACCGACTACATCTGTTTCGTCGATGGCGCGGTGGTGGCTTCCGGCTGCGTTCCGATCGGTGGGGACCATATCACCAACGATATTGCTCTCGTCCTCAAGGTCCCGCTCACCCGGGCCGAAAAGCTCAAGGTCGCGCACGGCAGTGCCTCGCTCCGGGGCATGATTGATGTGGAGATCACGGTCGAGGGGGATTCCGGGAAAAAGGTCAGCCAGGAGCTCCTCAACCAGATCATGAACGCCCGCGTCACCGAACTGCTCTCGGTCGTCCATGAGCCGCTTGCCAAGGCGGGGTATCTGGGGCGGCTCGGGAAGGGGATTTTTCTCACCGGTGGATCGAGCCTGATGAAAGGAATCGGCGAAGTTGCCGAGGATATTTTTGGAATTCCGGTGCAAAAAGGAGGTTCCCAGGCCATGTCCGGTCCCTCCGCCTTGTTCGAGAATCCGCAGTATGCCACGCCCGTCGGGCTGATCCGGTATGCGCAACTCCTTGACGAGCAGAAGCCGAAAAAAGGAGCATTCAGCAAGCTGGGTGCCCGGTTGGAGAAGATCTTCGGTGGGGCGAAATGACGGTTTTCTTACCCTGTAAAAACATTCTCAAGATTGTTTCTAAGCAATTGACAATCCCGCCCCATCAATCAAACTCGAAACAACCCCATGATTGAGTACAACCAAGCGGAACAAGGCGAATTTTCCGACACATCGGAGTTCGGAGTCAAAGTGATCGGAATCGGCGGTGCCGGAGCCAACGTGCTGGACCGGATGGCCCTGGAGGGAAGCGACGATGCGGAGCTTCTCACCCTGAACACCGACGTCCGGGCGCTCTCGACTTCTGTTTCGAGTCACAAGATCCAACTGGGTTCCACCCTGCTGAAGGGGATGGGCACCGGCGGCGACCCCTCCCTCGGGAAACAGGCGGCGATCGAGGCGGTCGATGAGATCCGCAGGGCGATCCGCACGAGCAGGATGGTTTTTGTCTGTGTCGGTCTCGGCGGCGGAACGGGTTCCGGTGCTGCTCCCGAAGTCTGCCGGATTGCCAAGGAAGAGGGCGTCTTTCTCACCGTGTTCGCAACGATGCCTTTCACCTTCGAGGGCCAGCGGCGCATGGACCAGGCCAGAGTCGCCCTTGAGTCGATTTCCCGTTACGCCAACGCGGTGATCACGTTCGACAATGATCGCATGGGCGAACTCATCGTCCCGAAGGACGGGGTCGCCGCGGCCTTCGCCGCCGCCGACAAGATCATCAGCCAGAGCATCCGCGCGACGATGAACGTGGTCTTCCGTCCCGGCATCATCCGCATTGGGATGGACGATCTTCTCTCGGCACTCGATGCCGACGATTCCCGCTGTCTCTTCGGCTACGGGGTGGCCAAGGGCGACAATCGTGCCCATGAGGCTCTCGAACAGGCGCTCAAGTGCCCGCTCCTCGACCGCGGAAAACTCCTCAATGAGGCCCGTTCGGTGCTCGTGCAGGTGGCGGGCGGCGACACCATGACCCTTTACGAAGTGCAGATGGTAATGGAGGAAGTCTCCAAGCATGTCGGCAAACAGACCCAGATTCTTTTCGGAACCGGTACTGACCGGCGTCTTGCCAACAGCCTCACCGTCACCATCCTCAGCTCGATCGCGGGCCCCGCGGCCCCGGCGGTCCGTGCCGCGCAACGGAGCGAGCAGGAGCCGCACCGTCCCGCGATCAGTCTCGGGATGCCCTCCGCTTCACTCGAACCCGAGGTGACCCAGCCGATTCAGCCGTTGGTCTCCATTCCGATCGAGGCCTCGCCTCCTCCTCCGGTCCCGGTCGCTGCCACTCCCGAGCTGACCTACGAGGATTCTGAAGCCCTCGAGGTCGACGCGGTTGATCCCAACTACGATGAGCCGTCGGTCTTCGAGCCACTGGAGGAGTTTGATTCCCCCCCGTCGGAGCAGCTCGTCGAGGTTCCCTCCTACGCCCCGGAGCCGCTTCCTCCGCTCTATCGTCCCCCGGTTTATGCCTCCGAGTCGGAGGATGACGTTCCGGTCAATCCAATCGCCCGGGCGATGAGCGGCCCGCCCCCGATCCCGGTGCCGAGTTCCTCCGAGGCCGCCCGCATCGAGGCTGTGACCGATTCCTCCCAAAAAATCACCCTGACCCGGGTTGTTGGCAGTGGTAACACCGGACGCATCAAGACCCGCGACCCGATGGCCCCTCCGCTGGACGGTCCCGTGTTC
This sequence comes from Verrucomicrobiales bacterium, assembly GCA_044352585.1. GTDB lineage: Bacteria > Verrucomicrobiota > Verrucomicrobiia > Verrucomicrobiales > DEV007 > Arctic95D-9. The sequence goes on along the minus strand of JBILDO010000013.1, from coordinate 52,917 downwards.
CCTCCGACCCGCCCGCCGGTGGTTCCTCCGGGTGACGTTGATCCGGCTGACGACGAGGCCCGTCAGCAACAAGAGATGTTGCAACTCGAGCCGGTAGCCGGGCGGGGGCGTTTTGCGAAGACGGATCCGACGATCGTGGATGGCGAGGATCTCGACGTCCCGACGTTCCTCCGGAAGAAGAAGTGAGCGGTGCCGCAGTCCGTTCAGGGCGATCTGGTGAAACCGGGCTGAGCGTCAGCCCGCCTCCCCGATCATGATCCGTGGCCCGAGGAATCTGGGGCTGCTGCCGAGGACATGAATGTCGAGGAGGGTTTTGACCCTCGCGAGTTTCTCCCAGATCCGGGTCTTGCCGGCGCCTGCCCAGTGGACGTCTCCGGCATTCCAGCCGACGGCCTCGATGCCCCGGTGGCCGGCGATGTAGAGGGCCCGCTCGTTGTGGAACCGCTGTGAGACGATGATGAAGCGGTCCAATCCGAAGACTTCCTTGGCGCGCACGATGGAATCGAGCGTGTCGAAGCCGGCGTGATCCCGGACGATCCGCTCCCTTGGGACCTTCCGCAGGACGAGGGCCTCGACCATGCGGGCGGTTTCGTCGTAGTCCTTGCGACCATTGTCTCCGCTCACGAGGAGAAAGCGCACCTTGCCCGAATGATAGAGTTTTGATGCGGCGTCCATTCGCCGGACGAAGTAGAGATTCGGGCGTCCCTCCGCGACGGTGGCGGCACATCCGAGGACGAGTGCGACTTCGACCTCGGGGAGGTCTTCGAGGCGGTCGGTGTGACGGGAAGCCGACGATCGCTCGACGTGTCGGTCACAAAGGAAGATCCCGGTGGGAACGAGGAGACCGGTCGAGAAACCGATCGTGGCGAGAAGGGAGAGAATGCGGATTCGACGCCGAGTCATGTCCCACGATACGGGACGGCGGAAGGAGATCTTTCGGGACCCTCCCGTGCGTCCTCACTCCGCGCCCACCGCGGAGTCGGCGCTGTTGAGGAAGTCGCTCGCAAGCTCGACGAGGTTCTCGCCGGAACCGAGATAGCGTTCGCGGTATTCGCCGACGGCGTCCCCGTGGTTCCGCAGGAAATCACCAAGGCCGTGGATTCCGCCGCTTTCGCTGCGCGCCCATTGCAGGAATTCGGCGACGCAACGATGGCTCGAACCGGCTCCGATCGCGTTGAGGGAATCCCGGAAACGGGTCGCGTGATCCCAATCGAGGCCCGAGACGAGGTATTCGACCCCGGTTTCGCGAATGGCGGAATCGATCACCTGGATCTCCTCGAGCTTCACGTCGCGGGGATTGTAGGGGGCGCAGGCGATGAGTTCTTCGATGAGGTCTTCCCGGCTCTGGATTTCCTTGAGCCGCTTTTTCGGAAGAAACGCCTCGGGGGCGGCCCCTTCGTCGAGGAGGAACTGGATGATGTTCCGGTTCCGGTTCACGATGGCCAGGAAGAGCGGCGCTCCCGACCGGAGATTGATATCCGCCCCGTCCTCGAGGGCTTCACGGGCGTTTTCGAGGGATCCGACGGTGCAGGCGAGTTCTAGGGTGCGGTTCGCGATAGGGTCGCTCATGAGAAATAAGAGGAACGGCGGAAATTCTAACAATTCGAGAAATTAACACGAATGACCTCGCGACGCAAACGTCATCCTTCGGTCGCCTCGCGGTAGCGGAGCAAGCCCTGTACGATTTCCTCCGCGACGATCTGGCGGAACCATTCCGCTCCACAGCGCTGGCTCTCCCATCGGTTCGAGATGAACCCGCATTCCACGAGGATTCCGGTGACCGGAGCAAGTTCGAGGACCTTGAGCCGCTCGGGGCGGAACCCACGGTTGCGGGTGACGAGGCGTCGTCCCAGCTCGCTCTGGACGTAGCTCGCGAGTTCCCGTCCGGTTTCACTCCCGGGCCAGTAGAGCGTCTCCGATCCACTGATGCTGCGGTCCTCGTGGGCGTTGAAATGCAGACTCAGAAAAAGGGTCCTGGAAGCGCCGTTGGTCCGCGCGGCGCGGTCCGCGAGCTCGACAAAGGAGTCGTCCCGTCGCGTCAGTTCGGCGCTGATCCCTTTTGCCACAAGGAGGCGTTCGATGCGGCGGGCGAGGTCGAGGGTGAGTTCCTTCTCGACGAGTCCGTGCGCAAGGGAACCCGGGTCCTTACCGCCGTGACCTGGATCGACCACCACTTTCTCAAACCGCTCTCCGGCCCCGAGCGGAGCGAATCCGGCAAGGGCGGCGCCGAGGGGGATGAGGCGAAGAAAGATCCGGAACATCGCAAGGGAGGGTAACGAACCTTTCGGGGTCTGTCGAGAAACTGATTAAGAAAACTTAATCAAATGGACCGCTCACAGGCGGATGCCACGGAGCAGGAACCATCGATGCGCCACCGTGAGGAGACATCCGGCGATGATGGCGGCGAGGGTGAGTTCTGCGATCGAGGTGGCGGGCCATGGGCTCCGGAGTTTGAGAATCACCGAGAGCGAGGCCGCGGCGAGGAGCACGAGCCGATGGGTGCGGGTCATGAGAACCGGACCGGTGTTCCGGGATCCGCCCAGGCGGGAGATGGCAAGCGAACGGATGTAGGCCGAGAAGATGGCCGAAAGGGCGGCGGCTAGCCCCATCCACGGGTTGGAATCGACCGCGAAACCGAATCCGATGAGGGTCGTCGCATCGGAAACCCGCTCGGGCAGTTCGTTGTAGAATTCATCCTCCCGGGATTGGCGTGACGAGACGGGCTGCAGCATCGCATCGAGACGGATCGCGAGGATGCGGAGGAGACAGAGCGCCGCACCGCCCCCCCAGGCCGCGGTGGGTCGGCTCACTTCGCCGGTGGCCATGAACGCGATCCCGGCGAGGATGCCAAGGATCATTCCGGTCACGGCAACCGCCTCGCTCGTCACCCCGAACCGCATCAAGAGGAGGGTGAGGCGGCGCAGCAACTGCCAGCGGCGGCGGAGTTTCGGCTTGACCAGATCGGGCATGAAGAACGTGGGAGGAGACGGGAATAGAGCCGACGGTGGTGCAACATTCGCGGCTTGATGGGGTTGAGTTTACCTGCTATTGCAGGCAGTTCTCTCAGGAATTTCGAAAAAACCATCCATGACCCGCCCCGAATCGCAGCCTTCAACCTCCGGCGACGGAGCGGAGCGGGAGGCGGCCAATCAACGGGACGTGGAGTTGATGTGCCGGGTCCGGGAAGGGGACCTGAAGGCCTTCGAGGAACTGGTCGGGATCCACCAGCGCACCGTCATCGCGACGGTGGCGAAGATGCTCGGGAGCCCCTCCGAGGCCGAGGACATCGCCCAGCAGGTCTTCATCCGCATCTGGAAATCGGCGGCCCGTTACGAGCCCCAGGCCAAGTTCACGACCTGGCTCTTCACGATCACCCGGAACCTGGTCTTCAACGAGGTGAGGCGGCGGCAGCGCAAGCCGACCGTGTCGGTCCAGGAGCGGGAGGAGACCACCCACCGGGTCATCGAGGATTCCCAAGGCAGTTCTCCGGACGAGGACCTGCTCCACGCCGAACTCGAGGCCGCGGTGGACAGGGCGATTGCGGCGCTTCCCGAAAAGCAGCGTCTCGCCGTGATCCTGCGCCGCTACGAGGACATGCCATACGAGGAAATCGGCACGGTCCTCTCGATGTCCGTGCCGGCGGTCAAGAGCCTGCTCTTCCGGGCCCGGACCGAGCTGAAACAGTCCCTCCAGAAGTATCTGGGGGAATGACCACCGCTACTTCCCGAGCCGGATGAGGCTTTTTTCGGTGCGGACGAGGAAGCCGTCCGAGACGACCGCAAAGGAGGAGAGCCCGAATTCCCCGAGTGGATTCTCGGCCACCCGGGTGAAGGTCCGGCCCGGCTTGACCACCGTGGTGACGCCGTCGCCGTTGTGGAAGTAGAGGTGTCCGCCGGCAAAGACCGGCGAAGCCGAGTAGCCTCCCTTTCCATCAAGACGCTCGCGGTAGACTTCCTTGCCCGTGGCGGCTTCGAGACAGCTCAGGATGCCCTTGTCATCGTTGAAGTAAAGGAGGTCGTCGACGAGGATGGGGGAGCTTTCCTTCGGCACGGTCTTGTCATCCTGCCAGACCAGGTGCGTCTCCGTGACGTCGCCGGTGCCGTCCGCCTTCACCGCGAAAAGCACGGCCCGGTTGAACCCGGAGCAGACATAAACGATGCCATCGTGATAAAGCGGGCGCGGCACCACCGAATAACCTTCACCGTAGCGGAATCGCCAGATTTCCCGGCCGTCGGCGGGGTCGTAGGCGATCACGGCCCCGGACCCGGGAGCGACCACCTGCGTTTTGCCGTTCACCTCGATGAGCAGCGGCGTGGCGAAGGAAAAAGTACGCTGGACCGCGACCTTTCGCGGGGTTTTCCATGCCACCGAGCCGTCCGAGGCCTTGAGAGCGACGACAAAGGGATCGGCCTGTCCGTCGCAGGAAAAGATCAGTTTTCCATCGTGGAGCAGGGGGGATCCGCCGTTGCCGTGGACGGGAGCGTAGGCGAGCGAGGTTTGCTTCCACACGACCGTTCCATCCGCCGCATTGAGACAGGCGGTGCCGTCATGGCCGAAGTGCACGTAAATCTTTCCTTCCGCATAAATGGGCGTGGGCGAAGCGTGGCTGTTCTTCTGGTGGATCGGAGTCGCCGCCTTTTCGAAGATTTCGCGCTCCCAGAGGAGCGAACCGTCGGCGAGGGAATGGCAGCGGGCTCCCAGGCGCACCTTGCCTCCTTCTTCCACCCCGGTGGTGAGGTGGATCCTGCCATCCGCGACGACGGGAGAAGACCACGCCTTTCCAGGAACCGCGACTTTCCACCGGGCCTCCGTCGCGCCGGACCATTGGGTCGGGAAACTTCCGGCCAGGGCATGGCCATCGGCCTTGGCACCGCGGAACTCGGGCCAGAAGTCGTCGCCCAGGCCGGGCAGAGACCAGATTGAGAGCAGGGCGAATACCGGGAGCGCGGCAGGTAGCTTCATGGCCGGCAGTCTATCCGGCCGTCGCCGTCCGGCAAGATCGGAAAAAGGACGGGTTTGCGACCGGCACACCGGTTTGCGACCGGCACACCGGTTTGCGACCGGCACACCGGTTTGCGACCCGATCACTCGATTGATTCGCGGAAGGCGGTGAATTCGGCCTCGTCCATTTCGATGAGATGCGAGGATTCGGGAAAGCGTCCTTCGCGGACGTCCGTGACATATTCCCGGAAGGCCGCGATCCGCTCCTGCTGGAGCCGCCGGTATTCGTCGAGGAAGCGGCGATAGCACTTGGCGTGCCGGGGGAGCCGTTCGTCATACTCCCCGAGAATGTCATCCGAAAAGAGAAACTGGGTGTCGCACCCGGTCCCCGATCCCAGGGACATGAGGATCAGCGAGGTGTTCTTCGAAAGAAAGGTGGCGAGCGGATGGGGGACCACTTCGAGCTCGGCGGCATACGCGCCCGCATTCTCGAGTTCCTTCATTTTCGCGTAGAGCAGCCTGGCCTCCGCGGCCGTCTTGCCGATGGCGCGGTAGCCCGTCCAGGTGACGTGACGGGGGACCAGGCCGAGGTGGCCGACCACGGGGATTCCCTCCCGGGCCATCGCCTCGATGATCCGCGGACTCGCCGAGCAGTAGACGGAACTGGCCCCGAGTTCGAGCGCACGAAAGCCGGTCCGGATCGCTTCCTCGGTCGAAGCGAGACCGTGGGGCGTCGAGCCGGAAAGGAAGGCGTCCGGCGCCGCCGCGACGAGGTGGGGAAGCCGGGCCTGAGCCTCCGGAGTGTCGAAGGGGCAGCTCATCAGGTCCACTTCCGCGGCGGCTGCGGCTGCGGCCTCCTCGGGGGACTTCACATGGATGTGGGTGAGGACACGTTTCCCCTTCAGTTGGCGAAGGTCGTGGACGGTATAGCGTTTGCGGGGGCGGAGCATGGCGCAAGGCTAGGAACGCGATGCCATACGCGCAAGTCCGGAAACGCTCCGCCCCCCCAGAATTTAATGGCCGATCATTCCCCGCGGAAGGAAATGGCCTCGTCGATGAGGTCAGCGAGTTCGCCCTCGTTTTCCGATTGGCGGATCGCGCGCTTGAGGCGGCCGGGGCGCTCGTCCCGGACCGGTTTCGGTTTTGACGGTGCCGCGGCCGGGACGAGGCCGAAGTCGCTTTGGAGCAGGTCCTCGGTGGACGCCGTTTCGGGGGCTTGGCCGTGCTCCACCCTCAGACCGCCGTCCGGAAGGGGGATGAGCCGGAGCCGGGAAGCCGGGGGAAAGGCCGAGGCGATCCCGGCGCTTTGCGTGGCGAGGAACCGGCGAGCGGAGCGCGATCCGGGAAGGCCCCGGAACATCGGCACGAGCTGGCGAACCAGCGCCGGGTGCAGCCCCGACTCGGGCGCGTCGAGGAAGATCCAGGCCGAATCCACGGTCGCGGCGAGGCCCGTTTGCAGCAGAAGTCGGGACAACGTGGCACCCAGTCGTCCGAGGGGAACCGCCACTCCGGAGTGGGTGAAAAACGGACCCTCCTCGCTGGCGAAGTCGACCCGCAGATGCGACGGGGCGAGCAGGGTGTCCCAGGTCTCGCGCAGGAGCGGACGGGCGTGGGCGGAGCCGGCCTCGAAATCGCGTTCCACCTCCGCGATGGTCTTCTCCCGGTTTTCGGGGAGGCGCAAGAACCGATGGAAGGCCTCGCGCCGTTCCTGAAGGATTTCGCGAAGGAAGGTCTCAAGGTCGGGAGCGGCCTCCCCGGCGACGCGGTTCCGGGCCTCGTCGAGCCAGAGCGACATTTCCCCGGCAAATCCGGGAGTCGCCCCCAGAACGAGGTCGTCCGAGGCAAGGGTCAGGAACTCCTCGAAGGACGGGGCCTCATGCGGGAGCCGGGACCAGAGTTCGCCGCGTTCGATCGTGCCGCGAAAGAGGTGGCCGGGGCCGCCCTCGAACGATCTCGCCAGATAGAGATCCTCGCCTTCGAACCCGTATTTCGCGAGGTAGTAACCTTCCCCGGCTTCAAGCCAGCGGGGCATTCCCGAGGCCACCTCGTGAATCCGGGCAAGGACGGTGCTTTTTCCGCATCCGTTCGGTCCGAGCAGGCAGACCTCGGAGAGCGCCTCGCCCGATTCCGGGTCGGTGAGATCGAGGTCCACGAAGGGGAGCCGTTCATCTCGGAGGAGAAGGAGGCGTTTCAGCACGGGAGTGTCGGACATGGGCGGGGGAATGGGGGATCCGGGAATGAACGGTCTTGTCGCGTCCTTTTCAACATCCCATCACGGCAACCTTCCGCCGCGCCTCACGAAAGAATCCCCCGGACCACCTTGCCGTAGACGTCGGTGAGCCGGAAGTCCCGCCCTCCGTGGAAGTATGTCAGGGCCTCGTGATCGATCCCCATGAGGTGGAGGAGGGTCGCGTGGAAGTCGTGGATGTCGACCTTGTCCTTCACCGCGTGGTAGCCGAAATCATCGGTGGCACCGTGGTGATGGCCCGGCTTCACCCCCGCGCCGGCGAACCACAGGGTGAAGCCGTGCGGATTGTGGTCGCGCCCGTTCTGGTGACGGCCGGTGACGCCGTCGAAGAACTCGAAGGTCGGGGTTCGTCCGAATTCACTGCCGCAGATCACGAGGGTGTCGTCGAGGAGCCCGCGCACCTTCAGATCGTGGAGCAGTCCCGCGATGGGGCGGTCGACGGCATTCGCGTTGCCGCGGTGGCCGCTCTCGAGTTCGGAATGCTGGTCCCAGAGATTGCCGTAGCGCGTCGAGGCGTGATTGATCGTGAGGTAACGGACGCCCGCCTCGGCGAAGCGACGGGCGAGAAGCAGGGCGCGCCCAAACTCGTCGGTGTGGTCCTCGCCGATGCCGTAGAGTTTCTTCGTCGCGGGTGATTCGCTATCAAGATCGAGCAGTTCCGGCGCCTCGGTCTGCATGCGGAAGGCGAGTTCCATCTCGTCGAGCTGCGGATCGCCTCCGTCGGCGGATTCGAAGTCGCGGAGGAACTGGAGATGACGCTCCTGATTCCGGAAGGCCGGCTCGAGATTCTCCCAGGCGAGCTTCGGTGACTTCTTGTCCGGGCGTGCGATCGCTGCTCCACCGAATTTGCCGGGCAGAAAGCCGGTGGGGCGGTTCGGATCGGTCGGTGTGATGTCGATGTAGGCGGGCAGGTTTTCGTTCATTGCCCCGAGCCCGTAGACGAGCCAGCTCCCGATCGTCGGGCGGATCTCGATCGGCACGCCCGTGTGGAGGACGCGTTTCGCGGTGACGTGGTCGTTGCTCGAGTGATGGAGCGAGTGGAGGAAACAGAGATCGTCGATGAATCGCCCGTTCACCTCGGGAAAGAGGTCGCTCGCGTAGGTGCCGCTTTCGCCCCAGTGTTTCCACGCGAAGGGCGAGGGGATCACGGTGCCCTGCTTCGCGAAGGTGAACTGGGGTGGCCGGATCGAGTCAGGCAGGGGCTGGCCGGCGAATTTCGCGAGGGCGGGTTTGTGGTCGTAGCTGTCGAGCTGCGAGAGCCCGCCCTCGAGGAAAATGTAAATGATTCGCTTCGCGGCAGGACGGTGATGGAGTTTGGTCAGGGTCGCGGCTCCTGCTCCGCGCGCCAACACATCGGCCGCGGCAATGGCCCCGAGTCCGAGAAAGCTTTTCCGCAGCCAATCGCGGCGCGAGAGCGGACGGGCCGTGCCCGGGCAGAGGATGGAGGGGCGCTTATTCAAGGGAGTCGAACGAAGTTTCAGAAAGGGTAAAATAGGATGCGTTCGATAACCATCCCCCCGAACGAAGTGCGTTTCAATAACTCCTGAGCTGGATGCCGGCTACGCGGGCAAAATGATCCAGGTTTCGGGTCACCAAGGGGTGTCCTTCGTGAACCGCAGTGGCCGCAATCCACAGATCGTTGCTACCAATCAACCGGCCGGACTGACGGAGGGCCCTCGTAATAGTGGCGTAAATCGATGAGATTTCGCGCGTGACGGGGAGGAATTGGAAAGATTCCACCAAACTAAGAAAGGCGGGATCGGAAAGGTTCTCGAAACCTTCGGCAAACTCCCCGTAGACGGTCGCGGGAAGCAGGGCACACGAGTTCTCGTTTTCGAGGAGGAACTGATGGGCGGGACCCGGTTTCCGGGCAGTGCGCTCGCGCTGAAAGTCGATCAAAAAGGTGGTGTCGAAGATCAGCGCTTCCATGGATCATCCGGCGGCAGGTCGGCGATTTGTGCGGCATCCAATCGATCCAGGACATCGTCGGGAATCACTCCAGAGGCCCGCGCCAAAATGTCTCCGCATCGGGGTGGACCGTCGTCCCAACGAGCCCGCTTGATCACCTTGGAAAACGATTCTTTCGCGCTGCGGCGGGCACGCACGAGGCGGAAATACGCTTCCTCGTCAATGGAGAGGGTCTTTGTTGCCATACACGGAAGAATACACGTGGTTTTTTGGGGGCGCAAGTCGGCCGGGTTTCCTTGGTCATTCCACCGTCCGAAACGAGCTCGAAGAGAACACCCCCAGCGCCACGCGCGTCCAGGCCTCGGTTTTGGAAAGGCCCTCGTTCTTCATGAGATCGTCGGCATAGCCCAGCATCGCGGCCTCGGCGCCGCTGCCGGGGGGACGGCCGAGAAGGATTTCGTGGAGGGCGCGGACAAGTTCGGCGGGTTCGCCAGGATGATCCTTGATCAATTTTTCAACGAGCTTCGTCGCGTAGTAGCGGGGCAGGGGGTTGTTCAGCCACCAGAGCGACTGGGCGGCGGTGACGCTCTCGTCGCGGTCGTGCATGGGGCGCCCCGAATCGTCGAAACCGAAGAGCGGGAACATCCTCCGGATCTCGACGCCCATGCCGAGCGGTGAGCGCGAGGAAGTGAGGATGTAGAGGGCGCGGTCCTTCGATTTCGAGGTGTCGAGCGGCGATCCCGCGGCCTGGCGCGGCACCTTTCCGATGCTGGTGAGCATGCCGTCGTAAAGGACCTCGACCTCGAGACGACGGGCGGGGAAGCGGGAATAGAGGGTTCCGTCAGGGTCTTTGGAGAGATTGTCAGGATCGGCCGTGGAGGAGGCCTGGTAGGTCGCCGAACTTAGGATGATCCGGTGGAGGTGTTTCACCGACCAACCGCTCTCGATCAACTCGCAGGCGAGCCAGTCGAGCAACTCGGGATGAGTCGGCTGGGCCCCCCGTTTGCCGAAGTCATCGACGGTGCGGACGAGTCCGGTGCCGAAGTGCCAGTGCCAGATCCGGTTGGCCATGACCCGGGCGGTGAGGGGATTCCTCGGATCGGCGAGCCATCGGGCGAACTGGAGCCGTCCGCTCGCGTTTTCCGGAACGGAAAACGCCGCTGCCAGTTCACTGCCGGCGAGACCGGGATTGCCGCGCGGCACCGGATCACCCTCGGTCGTGTAGGGATTGCCTCCGGGATGCACGGCGAGCTCCAGCGGGGTTTCGGCATCGCGCACCGCGAGGGTCATTGGCAGGGCGGGACGGGACTTCTGGAGATCGATCAGGCGCGTTTCGAGCTTTGTCAGGATATCCCGGTCGGCGTCGGAGAGGAAAAAGCGCGCTTCCTCGGGGGTGGGCGGGCCGAGCCGTTCGCGCCAAGTGAGGTCGTCGGATGAGCAATTCCCCTTCACGAGAATGAGCCGATCCAGGGTCGGGAAGGGCTCGTTGCGACCGGCCTTGAAACGTACGAAACAGCGTCCCGCGGGACGTTCCCCGAGGGCGACGACGCCCCAGCGGAAATGATCCGGCGTTTCCCCGTGGGTCGCCTCGCCGAGGACGCGGCCCCCGGTGAATTTGCCCTCGATCTCGAGCTGCACCGGGGACGGCTCGGTCGCGGCGTAGCGGACGAGCAGGGTGTAGGCTCCCGGATCGGGCAGGACGAGCCGGAAGCGCACCCAGGGTTCGATGGCACGCCGCAACGCGACCGCTTCGCCTTCGCCCAGCGAAATCGTCTTGAGATCCTTGTGACCGTCGAAATGCTCCGCCTCGAAGGCGAGAACCGTTCCCGGAATCTCCGAGGCCGTCTTCGGGACGACCGACTTTTGCACTTCGGTCAGGAAGGCGAGACGCTCCTCGCGCAGCCCGGCGATTTCGCGATCGACCGCTTCGGCCTTCGCAACCTCCGTCTCCGGCGCGAGAGGCCGGAGGGCGCGCGGACGACCGTCCTTCCATTCCTCGGCGAAGTGCGAGGTGATCTCGGTGCTGCGGAAAATGCCGGCGAGGGCGTAGTAGTCGCGGATCGAGATGGGATCGAATTTGTGGTCGTGGCAACGGGCGCAGGCAAAGTCCATCGCGAGGAAGGCCCGGGTCGCGGTCGAGATCTGCTCGTCGATCAGGTCGAGGCGCAGCTTGTTCGGGTCGGTGCACTCCTCGAACCATTGCCCGATCGAAAGGAAGGCGGGGGCGACGAGGTGGTCTTGATCGCCCTTAGCCTCTAGAAGGTCACCCGCCAGCTGCTCGGTGAGGAAACGGTCGTAGGGTTTGTCCTCGTTGAAGCTCCGCACCACATAGTCGCGATAGGGTTCGGCCAGGTCGATCGCCGCGACGCCTGGCACCTTGATCGTCCCCTGTACATAGCGCGCCACATCGAGCCAATGGCGCCCCCAGCGCTCGCCGTAATGCGGAGACGCGAGCAAACGGTCGACCTGCTTTCGGGTTTCGTCATTCGCCATTCGGATTTCCTCCCGCGTCGGCGGGAGGCCGGTCAGGTCGAGAGTCATCCGCCGCAGGAGCGTGTGCGGGTCGGCGGCATCGTTTTGACGGACTCCCGCTTGGGCGAGTTTCGCCTGGATGAAGGCATCAACCGCGTTGCCTTCCGCCGGCTGGGTGGGGCGGACGAGCGGTTTCAGGGACCAGGATTCATCAGCAACCAAAGGGGCGGCGAGTGCGAAGAACAGTCCCAAAAAGGTCGCCAGCCCCAGATTTGCGAGCATTTGCGGCCATTTGCGGCCATTTGCGTTGAAAGAATCGGAACGCGAATTCACGCGAATGACACGCGAATCGACGCGAATCCCATCCTCCGCCGGCATGCGATGGATTGCGACAAACCGCTCACGCGTATGGCCTGAAGGAGTCACTTGAAAAGGGGCTGAAGCACGGGACTGTTAACCAGTCTACACCCATGGCCTCGACTTATCACCTTCCCGGCGTCAATCCGTGCTTTGTGACCCATAATCTCGCTCTGGGGGGCGCTCAAACGGCGGTCCTGCGCTACATCATGGCCCTGCCGGAGTGGGTGCGCGAACGGACCACGCTGTATTCGCAGTCGGACGACATGCCCCTGCTCGACGCGGCGGAGAAAAGCGGCTTTTCCTGCGGCAAGGTGACGCGCGAGGCGCCGGTCGATCCTTCCTCCTGGTTCCTCAGCTACGGCGACCTTTCCGGCCTGCCGCAGCGTCCGACCTCGCTCGTGCTTCATTCCTGGGACGACGCGGGCTGGCGTTTCATCAATCGCGCCTACGATTCCCTCCATGGCATGACCGTGGCCGGGGTTTCGCAAAAGGTCCTCGACCGCTACGCCGGTTGGGCGAAGGAAAAGAACCACCGGGTCGTCGGGGTGCTGACGCCTCCGGTTTCCGAGTTTGCCTCGGTGAAGGGGCAATTCGATCCCAAAGGGCGGATCGTGGTCGGCTGGATGGGACGTCCCCTCGAATCAAAGGGCATCCTCGCCCTCCCGTATCTCCTCGCCGAAGAGCCGCGCATGGTCATCCGCGCCTGGACCGGTTCGGACACCGCCGGACTCGCCTACACGCAGCGGATCCAGGCCGAAACCCTCGCCGAAGTCCGCGCGCTCGCCGCGAAACTCGGGGTGGCGGACCGCCTCGATCTCCGTCCGCTCGATTTCAATCCCTTCTCCTACCGCCATCGTCTCGAGGGGTGCCATGCCCTCCTCGGCAACAGCGAGAAGGAGGGCTTCCTCCTCACCGCGGCCGAGGCGCTCAGTTGCGGCATTCCGGTGGTGGTGACGAAGACCTGCGGCATCGCCGATTTCATCAAGAACGGTCGCAACGGCTACCTCATCGATTGGAACGCGAATCCGAAGAAGCTCGCCAAGGAAGCTCATCGCGCCTTGCTCAAGGCGGCGACCCTTTCCCCGGTCGATTGCCTCGCCACGGCGGCCGAGCTTTCCCTCGGGGCGAATTACGCCAGTGCCAACGCCTGCATTCTTGCAGAGATGACCGGCACTTCCCTGCATCACCCCGAGGCCCGCGTCACCGTCGGGCTTCGCATCCACCAGGGCACCGATGTCTCGAAGCTCGACGATGCCGTCGCCAGCCTCGCGAACCAGACCTACCGGAAGTTCAAGGTGAAGCTCCTCGTCGATGGGCCCTGGTCCTTCGCCGAGCCGCTCGCGGCACGCTATGGGCTGCCGCTCATCTGCACCGGGATGTCCCCGGACATCGAGCATTGCAGCTGGCTGCACCGCCAGGCCGTCGCGGAGTGCGACACGGAGTATTACAAGCCCCTCGACTACGACGATCAGCTCATGCCGACCTACCTCGAGCGGGCCGTCCACATGATCGAGGCGAAGAAGGCCGACGTCTACGGCTGCCTCCTCCTGACCCACGAGAACGGCCAGATCACGCCGCGCCTCCACTGGCCGAACAAGGGCGTCGAGACGATGTTCACCGGCAATTCCGACGACAACATGCTGCCCCATTCCTCCGTCCTCATCCGCGCCGAGATCGCGCGCAAGGCGGGGAATTACCAGGAGCGGGCCGTCGGTCTGGGGGCGGATGATTATCACCTCTGGTATCGCGTCCATCTCGCCGGTGGCAGGTTCTTCCGCGACGACGAGGTCCGGAATGTCGTCTACCGCATCCACGAGCAGAATTCCCTGAAGATCCGCCGCGCCCGCTTCGGCGAGACGGAAAAGAAGAAAAAGCAGTCCCTCCTCCAGCGTGCCGCCGCCGCCGCGGGGATCACGGTGTTGGCCGGTCCGCTCTTCGGGGCGACGGCTTGTTCCGAGAAACCGGAGGCTCCCGCGACGAAAGATCCGGGCTCCGAAAAGGCCGATACCGCGAAAGGGGCCGCATCCGCCGCCGCTCCGGCGAAGCCGGGCAAGACTGATCCGCCGCATTCGTGATCCGATAGGGCTGGGGCACCGGGAGGTTTCCCTCCGTCGCCTCAGTTGGCCCGCCGTTTCCGCGACGAAGACCGCGCCTGAGTTGCCTTGCGGGGGCCTTTCCCGGTCGTTTTCCCGGGAGAACGGGTCGTTTTTCGAGGAGCGGTTTTCGCTTCCTTGACCTGTGGATCGGTCCCCGCGGAAACGTTCCCGCTGGATTTCCGGCTGCCCCGCTTTTCGGAGACCCGGGAGCGGACTTCAAACACGAAGGGAAGGCCCTCCATCGGGAACTCGCTCCGGATCTGGTTTTCGAGGAAACGCTCGTAGGTCCGGGTGAGGAGTTCCGCATGGTTCACGAATAGGAGATACCTCGGGACCGGGACCCGGGCCGGATCGTCGTCCCGCTGCTGGGTGGCGTAGAGCAGCTTGAGGCGTTTCCCGAGCCGCATCGGCGGGGGATTGCGCTCGATCGCGAACTGGAGAAGCCGGTTCAGCGTGCCGGTCGGGGTGGGTTCGGCGGCGGAGGCGAGGACCCGTTCGACCGCTTCGAAGATTTTCCCGAGGTGGTCGCGCTGCTTCGCCGACACGGCCACTTTCGGCGCGTAGGGGAGGAAAAAGAGGTCGTCCCCGAGTTCCTCGCGGAACTGTTCGATGCGATCGCGGTATTTCGCGTCGGGGTGGTAAAGGTCGAACTTGTTGAGAATGACGAGACAGGGCTTGTTCTCGTCGATGACCATTTTCGCGATGCGCCGGTCCTGGGTCGTCACTCCGGACGAGGCGTCGATGACGAGAAGGCAGATGTCGGCCCGCCGGATCGACTTTTCCGAGCGCATCACCGAGAAGACCTCGACCGAGGTGTCGCGTTTGGTGCGTTTTCGGATCCCGGCCGTATCGATGAGGAGGTAGGGATTGCCGTTCCGCTCATAGGGGACGTCGACGGCATCCCGCGTCGTGCCGGCGACGTCCGAGACGATGGCCCGTTTGTCGTTGAGGAGGGCATTGATGAGCGAGGATTTTCCGACGTTGGGACGCCCCACGATGGCGATTTTGACGGGATCCGGAAGGTTGGAGTCCGCGGATGCGTTTTCTGAAAAGCCAAGCCCAACCAGTTCTTGATGAAGGATTTCCTCCAACTCGCCGAAGTTTCTCCCATGGGCGGCGGAGAGGTCGATCTGCGTCGCGAAACCAAGGGCCGCGAACTCCGGGGTGAGGGGATCGGTCTTGGGCGTGTCGACCTTGTTCACGAGGAGCACCACCGGGGTGCCGCTGGACCGGAGATGCCGGGCGATATCGCCGTCGATTGGGTGGAGACCTTCCCGGGCGTCCACCACGAAGAGAATCAGGTCGGCCGCGGCGATCGCGATATCGGCCTCGGTCCGGACCTGCTCGGCGAAACCGTCGGCGACGACTGTCCCGATGCCCCCGGTATCACAGAGTTCATACGGGATCCGGGCGCGTTTGACCTCCGTGGCGACTCGGTCGCGGGTCACTCCGGGTTCGTCGTGGACAATGGAAATCCTCCGTCCCGCGAGACGGTTGAAAATGGCCGATTTGCCGACGTTGGGACGGCCGACGATGGCGATGCGGGGGAGAATTTTATGGGACATCGGAATCGGGAAGGGTATGGCCGGTCTCCCGCAACTGCTTGATGCCGTCGCTGAGATAGAGGTATCCGGTGACCACGGTGAAAATGGCGGCGAGATCGATCAGGATCTCGAGGGGCCAGGGGCGGGAGCCGACACTCCAAAAATCGACGAGAACCCAGCAGACGCAACTCAAGGTTAGGAAGGTGCAGATTTTTCCGCTGATCCGCGCCTTTACCTTCGCTTTTCCGTGCGCCAGATAGATGACGAGCATGCCGAGGGAGATCACGACGTCCCTGGCGATCACGAGCACGGCGAACCAGATCGGGAGACCGGCGTGCCAGTTGGTGATGCTCAGGGTCACCACTCCGGTCGTGAGGAGGAGTTTGTCCGCGATCGGGTCGAGGACCCGTCCGAGCGGGGTGCTCTGGTTGAAGTTCCTCGCGATGTATCCATCGACCGCGTCGCTGACGGAAGCGAGGGCGTAGGTCGCGAGCGCGAGGACGCGATAGACGCGGTTCTCGGCACCGGCCGAGATGCTCTCGCTGTAGTAGGCGGCGAAGACGATGAAAACGGGGATCAGGAAGAGACGGACGACCGTGATCTTGTTCGCGAGAGTCATGGTGACAAGCTACACGCCAATCCCGTTCGGGTCAGCCGAATCCTTCATCAGGCGAAGGATTCGACAAAATCGGGCGAGTGGTTACCTTCATGGAGCCCGGAATCCGGTCGCGACATGCAAGGCAGCCAATCTCCTCCCAACGAACACCTCGCCGAAGCGCTCCGGTCGCGCCGTCCGCGGTTCTTCCGCGCCGCGCGTGGTGCGGCCAGTGGAAAGTCGGGACCCGAGGACACGGCGCGATTCGCCGAAAATCTCATTGTGCTCCAGGAATGTGCCCTCCTCATCGGGGAGAAACTCGGGATGAGCGCGGTCACCCATGCCGTTTTGTATGAGGGTGAGGAAACGGCCGGTTTTTGTTTCGATCCGAGCACGAACCCGCAGGCTCCCGACGTGGCGGGAGCAATCGTGAACCGCCGCATGCCGGTCCGGGATTTCCTCCTTTCGTTGCGCGATTCCACCCGGTCATGAGCCCTCAGATCTTCACCATTGCCCTCGGTGCGATCCGTCATGCCGGATCGGTCTACGGCCTGATCCTGACGCGGAGGCAGGAGCTGCTTTTCCACGACACTCCTTTTCCCGAGGAAAAGGCGCGGGAACTCGCCGCCACACTCGACGACATCGATTTCTTTTTTTCACAGGAACAACGGTCACCGGACCAGCTCGTTTTCGGCTACGACGGCGGAAACCTTCTAATCCTCCTACTCGGCGCGTTCCGCATGATCGTGCTCCACCACCAGGCCGACGAGGTCGATTATGTGGCGCGGGCGGGTTGGGCGTTTCTCAAGGATTACGCGATGGATCTCGTCGTTTCGGAGTTCGCCCCGGCGTGAAGGGGGGGGCGTCCCCGCGATGATCATGGCCGATGGATCCGGACACAAAAAAGGCCACCGTTTCCGGCAGCCTTTCCCATCCTTCCGGTTGTCGCGCAGGCTTAATCTTCGGCGGTTGCAGCCGCGGCGGGGGCACCGGTATTGCGCAGCGTGAAGCGGAATTTGTTCTTGTTGCGCTTGGCGTTGGCGCGAGCTTTGCGCTTGGTCTTCTGAGCGGGCGTCTCGAAGGAGCGGAGGCGTCGCATCTCGTCCATGATGCCTTCGGATTCCATTTTGCTTTTGAGCCGCTTGAGGGCGCGATCGATCGGCTCGCCTTTTTTGATATCGACTTCGGGCATGGTGCTTGGCAGTGTGGGTTCGGAAGGATTGGGAAGGCCCGTTGCCGGAGGCTGGGACCGGAAAGCGCGCAATCTAGGAGGCGAAAGGGGTTTCGTCAAGCGATGAACGGAGATCCACGCCGACGCGCATCGGATGGAGCGGAACCTGGGCGAAGCGGGCGTTTCCGAAGCCGGGATCGTCGGTGCGCGCCCCTCCCATCGGAGCGGGCTCACCTTCTGAGATCGTAGCAAATCAGGCGCGGCGGATTTCCTTCCATGTCGGCCTCGTGTTGGGCGATGTAAAGGAGGCCGTGGTGCAGGACCGGCAGTGACCAAGTCGCGCGTGCGAGGAAGAGCTGGGTGCGATCGATTTCCTCGAAGCCGGCCGGGGTCAGTTTCATGATGCCGAGGCTGCCGAATTCGCCGAGGGTCCAGGTGCGGCCATCGGCCTGGAGGAGACTGCCCCGGAAATACTTCATCCGGTAGTCCCGCCCGCCCGGTCCCGGCACGGCGAACTCCGGATCGGCGACCCAGTTCTGCTTGCCTGTCGCCACCGCGACGGATTTGAAGAGTGCATCGGGTTCGTTGCGGCCATGGAATCCGTAGAGATGCCCGTCGAGGAGTAGCGGGGTCATCCAGTGCATCCCGAATTCCGGGTTGTGCCAGACCTCCTCCCATTTGCCGGCGGAATTGAACTTCAGGAGCACGCCTCCCTTGTCATAGGAGGCGGAGAGGAAAACGCGGTCGTCGCCCACCGCGACGGGGGTCGATCCGTTGACGCTTTCGTATTTCCCGGCACGCCAGGGAAAGGCGTCCAGCAGTGCGCCGGTCTCCGGGTCGATCGCCATGAGACCGCCCGCCGGGGGATCGCTGTCGTCGCCGGCAAAGACGAGGAGCCTGGGTTTGCCCTGCAAAGTCGCCATCACCGGCGAGGCGTAACCCGCCTGCCACGTGTGTTTCGTCCCCCAGACCAGCTTGCCCGAGACCGCGTCGAAGGCCGCGACGGAAAGACCGGAGGTGGTCCCGAGGGGAACGATCAGCTTTCCACCGTGGAGGATCGGGGCGCAGCCGTGTCCGAAGAATTTCGGCAGGCATTCGAATTCCTCGCCGAGTTTGCGTTGCCAGAGCATCGTTCCGCTGGCGAGGTCGAGACAGGTGAGGACGCTCTCGACGCCGAGGGTGAAGACGCGGCCTTCCCCGAGCACGGCGCTGGCGCGGGGGCCGTTGTTGAACCCGTAGCGGTCGCGATACCCGGACGGGTAGGCGAAGGTCCAGAACTGTTTCCCCGTCTCCGGATCAAGGCATTGCACCACCTCCTCGTCGCCCTTTCGGTTGAAGACGACCATCCGGCCCGCCGCGACGACCGGGGAGGTGTAGCTGTTGCCCTTTTCCATCTCCCAGACTTTTTTCAGGCCGCCTTCGGGAAACCGGTCGAGCAGGTGGGTCTCCGGTGTCCGCGCATCGTCGCTTGGTCCGAGAAAGCGCGGCCAGTCCGACGTCTTCGCGTCTTCCGCGAGGGGTTTCGGAGCGGCGTGGAAAACGAGGCCGGGGAATGAGACCGGATCCAGGGCGGGAGCCGCTTCCGGCGCGGATTTGGCCTGCGGCGGGGACGGGTCGGTGAATCCTTGCGGGAGGGCCGGATGGGGCGTCATCAAGAGGGTCAGGCCGGCGAGCCAGGAGGATCGGATCGGGAACATGTCGCGATGGTATAGCGGATTCCAGCCTCCTGCCAAGGCCGGAATGCGCCGCCCGAAGGCATCCCCGTGTCATCGGGGGGCGAAAAATCACCGGCCCAAAAACAATGCAGGGCCCACCGACCGGGTGGACCCTGCAAGGAACCGCTTGTTTTTGACTGTAACCGCCGCGTTGCTCATAGGGAGGAGATCCCCGGCATCACAACCGTTACTGTTGACTTTGATTCCCGGGCACCGAATTCGTTCGAATTTTCTCGAGAAAAATGTCACTTTTCGGACCGGGCTTCGGACGGGTCGGAACCCATCGAAAGCAAACGCATATGGCACGGATCCTTTTGGTCGAAGACGACGAAGACAACATCAGCCTCCTCACCCGGCTCCTCGAACACCACGGACACGTGGTTTCCGTGGCCACCGATGGCGCCACGGCGGTGGCCGGCGCGATTTCCGGGATGCCGGAGATCATCCTCATGGACCTGGAACTGCCTCCCGCTCCGGACGATCCTCCGGATCCCAACGCCGGGCTCGAGGCGACGCGCCGGCTCAAGGCGGATCCGGCGACGGCGGGCATTCCCGTGATCGCCCTCACCGCCCACACCATGGCGCATCACCAGGAGCGCATCGCGGCGGCTGGATGCGACGCGTTCCAGGAAAAGCCGATCTATCCGTTCGACAAGCTGCTCACGAAAATCGCCCAGTTCACCCGCCGCGATGTTTGAGTCTTTTTCGGAAAAGGCGGTTCTCGGGAGCCTGCTGTTTCTCTCGTGGGAGATCTTCGCCGTCGCCACGATCGTGAACATCGTGATGAAGACCCGCTCGGCGCCGGCTGCCTGGGGTTGGTCGATGGCGGTTTTGGCCCTGCCTTTCCTCGCCGTGCCGCTCTACTGGATCCTCGGCCGTCACCAGTTCAAGGGCTACCTCGAGCGCCTCCGGGAGGCGCGCGACACCCACGAGGGGGCCTACCGGAACCACCTCGCGACGATGTCGCCGCACTACGCGTCGCTCGATGGGGATGAGTTCCGCTACGGTGGCGTCCTCGAAAAGCTCAGCGAGCGGCGCTTCACCCGGGGCAACGAGGTCTGCCTCCTCATCGACGGGGGGCAAACCTTCCGCGCCATCTTCGAGGCGATGGAGTCGGCCACCGGCTACATTCTCGTGCAGTTCTTCATCGTGAAGGACGACGAACTCGGCAACCGGTTCCGCGAATGTCTCGAGAGAAAGGCCCTCGAGGGCGTGAAGGTCTACTTCGTCTACGACGAAATCGGGAGCCACAAGATCGGAAAACCCTACCTTCGTTCCCTTCGCGGGGCCGGGGTGGAGATCCATCCGTTCCACTCGACCCAGGGGCCCAGCAACCGTTTCCAGGTCAATTTTCGGAACCATCGGAAAATCGTCATCATCGACGGCCGGATCGGGTTCGTCGGCGGTCACAACGTGGGCGACGAATACCTCGGTCTCTCGAAACGCTTCGGATACTGGCGCGACACCCATGTCCGCATTGTCGGACCGGCGGTGCTGAGCCTCCAGATGGTCTTTCTCGCCGACTATTACTGGGCGACGCGAAAGGTCCCGGACCTCAACTGGACCTATGTGACTCCGCCCGACGGCTCGGGGTGTGGCGCGGGCACATCCGTCGTCCTCCCCCTGCCGACCGGACCGGTCGGGCCGATCGAGGGCGGCACGATCTTCTTCCTGAACGCGATCACTCGGGCGAAACGCCGTTTCTGGATCGCGACACCCTATTTCGTCACGGACGAGTCGATCCGGTCCGCGCTGCAGATGGCGGCGCTGCGCGGGGTCGATGTCAGGATCATGATTCCCGGGAAGCCCGATAAATGGGTCCCCTGGCTCGCGACTTTTTCCTTCCTCGCAGAGATGGAGGCCGCGGGAGTCCGCGTCTTCCGCTACCGGAAGGGTTTCCTCCACCAGAAGGTCCTCGTCGTCGACGAGACCCTCTCCGCCGTCGGCACCGCGAACCTCGACAACCGCTCCATGCGCCTCAATTTCGAGGTCAGCGCGGTCGTGTTGTGTCAGGATTTCGCCAGTCAGGTCGCGGCCATGCTCGAGGCCGATTTCGATGATTGCGGGGAGGTGGGCGCGAGCGATTATGCCTCGCGTCCCTGGTGGTTCCGGCTTGCCGTGCGCGTTGCGAGGCTCTTCAGTCCCATCCTCTGAGCGGGCAGTCATCCATGAACGGAAACCGGGGCTATTTCGACCACAACGCGACCACGCCGATGAGCGCGGCGGCCCGCGCGGCCTGGCTCGAGGCGTCGGAGCGGCACTGGCACAATCCCTCCGGCCTCTATCGCGAGTCGGGAGAGGCGAGGCGCATCCTCGAGGACTGGCGCGCCGCCCTCGCCGATCACTTCGGCATCGACGAGCCGGAGCGGATCGTCTTCACCTCGGGTGCGACCGAGGCGAACAACGCCGTCATCCGCCACCTCGCGGAAAGTGTGGCCGGGTTCCTCGCGACCTCGGAGATCGAACATCCCTGCGTCGAGGCGGCGGTGAATCTCCACACGCCATCGGAACGGGTCCGGCGACTACCGACGGATCGTGCGACGGGAACCGCCGATCTCGGAATCCTCCGCCAATGGATCGAATCGGGGGAGGTCGGCGCCGTTTCCCTGATGGCCGCAAACAACGAGACCGGCGCCCTCCAGCCGTGGCGAGCGGCCTCCGCCCTCTGCCGCGAGGCGGGCATTGCCTTTCACACCGACGCGGCCCAGTGGATCGGAAAACTCCCGACGGGCGGACTCGGGGGAGCCGGCTTCGTCACCGGCAGCGGCCACAAGTTCGGCGGAGGAAAGGGGAGCGGTTTCCTCATTCTCCCGGAAGAGGAAACGGGCGCGGCGTTTCATGGCTTCGTCGGCGGACCTCAGGAGCACGGACGCCGGGCCGGCACCGAGGATCTCCCCGGGATCGCCGCGATGGTCACGGCCCTGCTCGATCGCGACGAGACGGGCCTTTCCGCCTTGGCGGAATGTCAGGCTGCTCTGCGCGACCGGTTCGAGCAACGGATTTCAACCGGGACCGGGGCCATCGTGCTGGCCGCGACCGGACCGCGCCTCTGGAACACGTCGATGGTCGTGCTTCCCCATTCGAAAAATCTCAAGTGGCTCACCCGTCTGGGCCAGCGCGGCTTTTCCGTCTCCACCGGATCGGCCTGCAGCGCGGGGAAGGGGAATCCCTCGGCCGTGATGAGGGCGATGGGGCTCGAATACGGGGAAATGGGCCGCGTCCTCCGCGTCAGCGGCGGGTGGGAAACGTCCGCGGAGGAATGGGCCGGACTCGCCGAAGCCCTGGAGGAAGTCTCCCGCGAACTGGAAGCATCCCCCTGACAAACTCACCGATCACCGGACGGCTGCAAACCCTTGAGACAAAATCATGGAGGGTAAAATCATGCGGAGGATGGGATGATTCCACCCCGCATGATTCTGTCTCCCTCCGACATTCGCTTCAGTGGCGTTGAACCTCTTTGAGAGAACGCCAATGGAGCGAATTTTCGCGAATCCCCAGCCCAACGGATCACCGATCACCGGGCGGCTGCAAACCCTTCAGACAAAATCATGGAGGGTGAAATCATGCGGAGGATGGGATCATTTTACCCCGCATGATCCTGTCTCCTTCCGGCCTTCGTATCCTTTGCGTTGAATCTCTTTCAGAAAATGCGAATGAAGCGAATTCTCGCGAAGATTCGGACCAACCGATCACCGATCACAGGGCGGCTGCAAACCCTTCAGACAAAATCATGGAGGGTGAAATCATGTGGAGGATGGGATCATTTTACCCTGCATGATTCTGTCTCCCTCCGGCCTTCGTATCCTTTGCGTTGAATCTCTTTCAGAACACGCGAATGAAGGGAATTCTCGCGAATCCGCAGAGCCACCGGTTACTGATTACCGTTTACCGACTACCGCTCACCGCCCGCCCTGTCCGTAATAAGCCCCGGGGCCGTGCTTGCGAAGGTAGTGCTTGTCGAGGAGGTGGGCGGGGAGCGGTTCCGTCTCCGGGCGCATTTGCCACATTCCCAACGCCATTCCGGCGCAGACCTCGAGGGCGACGCTGTTCTTCACCGAGTCGAGCGCACTTTTTCCCCAGGTGAAGGGCGCGTGGTATTTCTGGAAGCAGGCCGGCATCGCGATCGGGTCGAGATTCCGCTGGCGGAAACACTCCACGATGGCTCGCCCCGTGTTCGTCTCGTAGTCATCCGCCACTTCCTCCGGTGTCAATTCGCGCACGACCGGCACCGTTCCGTGGAAATGATCCGCGTGGGTCGTCCCGAAACAAGGCAATTCGACGCCGGCCTGGGAGAACATCGTTGCCCGGACCGAGTGGGTGTGGGTGACGCCGCCGATCCCGGGGAACTCGCGATACAGGATTCGGTGGGTCGGCGTGTCGGAGGAGGGACGCAGGCCCCCCTCGACTACCTGCCCGTCGAGATCGAGAACGACGAGCGAATCCAACGTGAGATCCTCGTAGGCCACTCCGCTTGGCTTGATCACGAAGAGTCCGCTGGCCCGGTCGATCCCGGAGACGTTGCCCCAGGTCAGGCGCACCAGTCCCTCTTTCACGAGGAGCCGGTTGGCCTCGAGCACTTCCTCTTTCAATTCGCGGAGCATCCCGGGAACGAAACCCCGAACGCGTCCCCCGCAAGGACGAATTCCGTCGCGAAATTCCCCGGATTTTGGTCTACCGTGCCCTCCGGGAGCCACGACGGCTTCCCCGACGACCCATGTGGCGAAAAATTCAGAAGCTTCTCGAGACGATCGTGCCGTTCCTGCTTCTTTCCGGCTACGTTCTTGTCGCGGTCTGCCTGCTCAACCGATGGGATGCGGTGGCACCCCTGACCCTGATCCCCGTCTGGATCTGGGCGGCCGCGGGTGCGTTCGTCTCGCTGATCTCCTGGATCGCCTGCCGGGGGTTCAAGCTCGGTGTCATTTTCTGCGTGTTTCTCGCCACCGCGGTCGGCTTTTCGGAGGAGACTCACGGGATTCTACGCGAGGCGATCGCGTCGTTCGAGCGGGATGGCGAGGCCGCGTCGGCTCCTCCGTCCGACCAGCTCCGCATCGTAACGGTGGACTGCGAAGGCCGGGAATCGTCCCTTCGAAGGGCGGCCGAGGCGGACCCCGACGTTCTCCTTGTCCGGGGGGCTCCGGACCCGGTTCAGGTCGGGAATGTTGCGGATCAGCTCTTCGGTCTCGAGCGGTCCGTGACCCAGCGCGGATCTCTCGCCATTCTCGGTCGTGGCAAGACCCTCGCGGTCCAGGTCGATGGCCAGGACCGGGCCCTTCACGTCCGATTGAAGCATGCCTCCGGGGTCGTGCTCGATATCACCAACCTCGATCTCAAAGGCTGTAGCCCGCGGGCGGATTTCTGGAAGCCGTTCGTCTGGAAGGAACTGGTCGAGGCGCGGGTCGAAACCCGGCGGCTCGTGCGCCAGTCCCTAGGGGAGCACCCCCTCAACCGCACGCTCGTCGCCCGCATCGTCGGGGGAGGCTTTGGGACGCCGCCCGGTGACGATGTCTTCCGGCCGCTCCAGAATGCAGGCATGCTCGATACGTTCGCGTGGTCCGGGATGGGCTTCGGCAACACCTGGCCTTCCCGGTATCCGGTGCTGCGGCTCGACCAGATCTGGATCTCGCCGAACCTGGTGCCGGAGCGCTCCGTGACCCGTCTCAATCCCGATTCCGTCCACCGCATCGTCGTCAGCGAGGTGCGCGCGCCGCGCACAAAGCCGAGGCAGGACGCCCCCTGACCTCACCGTTCCGCGACCCCGTCGTTTTCGACGATCCGCAGGCGGACCCGCTGGGTGGTGTGGCCGCCACCGGCAGGGGTGACGAGGTGGAAGTCCCGCACCATCGGCCGCACGATCTTCGAGGCGGTGATGAAGAGGCGCTTTTCATTGTCCTCCGGTTGCAACATCAGTCCGTTTAGTCCGATGTTGTCGACAAAGACGCCGTGCGGCAGGTTGCGCCCCGCGTCCTCCTTGCCAAAGGCGATGTCTCCGGCGAGTCCGTGCCGATCCGCCGCGACGATCGCGGAAATGGTCTCCCCGGGATGGATCGTGAACTCGAGCACGCCATCGGCACCGACCTTGCCGGAGCCGCCGTCGGGTTTCAGGTGGACACGAAGCTTCTGCTGGTCGAGGAGGCCGACGGCCATCGCCTTGCCCGCTTCTTTCGCGACGACCTTGCCATCGATCATCGCCGAGGCCGTGACCTTGACCTTGGCCGCCTCCTCCTCCGTGAGGCCCTTGAAGGTCCCGGTCGAGCGCAGGGTGGCGAAGGCGCGGTCCTGACCCGGCTCGATCACGATGGGCTGGGAGATCGAAAGCGTTTCCGGCAGGCCGGATACCGTCACCTCGACCGGTCCCTCGTAGCCGTCCATCCGTGTCGCGGTGAAGGCGATCTCGCGCCCGCTTTCGGGGGCCAGCTTCAGATCCTTCCATGCCGTGGCCACGTTGAAGTCCGGCTTCAGGCCGCGCGCGACGAGGGTGTAGTCGTAACCGTCCCCGCCGAATCCCCGGGTGTCGGAAAGGCGCACCCGGTAGTCGCCGTCGGCCGGTGCGGTGAAGCGCAGCACCGAATCGGATCCCGCACGCCGCTCTGGATCGTCGTCATTCTCGTAGTAGAGCCGGTAGACCGGCAGTCCGTTCCGGGCCGGGTCGGTTCCGGGTGGAAAGGCCCTGACGATGTAACACGGCTGGCCGAGCGGGTGCGACATCGGCGTGGTCTGGAACCAGGTGCGGCGGTCTCCGGAGCCGGGATAGACGTTGAAGCCCGAGTCGGGACCGCGCGGGTAGAGGTGCAGCTTCACGACCTCGCCGTTCACGTAGAGGAGTTCGTCGAGCTCCATCTCCTCCCAGTTGTGGACGCGGAAGTCGCCCGAGGTCATCGAATCCTTCCCGCGGAAGGTCAGCCAGGAATCCCGCACCGCCTGCAGCACGACCTGCTCGACGGGCGCACCCTTCGCGTCGAGGACGGCGAGCTTGGAATCGAGTTTCGACTTGGAGCGCTGCGCGTTGACCTCGAAGACCCAGGTCTCGCCGGCCTTCGCGGTGAATGGGTAATCGTCGGTCTCGCCCATCGCGCCGATTTTGCCCCGGGTCTCGCTGCGGCGGACCAGCATCGGATTCGATCCCGAGGCCGCTTCGGTGAGTTTTAGCGTTTCGACCTCGACGTCGGTGGCCTTCACCGTGACCGCATCGTTTTCGGCGGCGGCATGCGCCGGGGGGGCAAGTCCCGCGAGGGGGAGGCGCTCCTGGGAACCGTCGAGACGCGAGGCAAAGAGGATTTCGCCCTTTCCGGCAAAGGCCAGCACCGCGAGCAAGTCGGACTGCGGGCCGAAGTCCTTGATCGTTTCGAGCGCGGGAAGGCTCCAAAGTTTCAACGATCGATCGGAAGAGGTGGTGACGAGCTGTTTTCCATCCGGCGAGACCGCAAGATCGACGATGTCATCCTCGTGACCGAACTTCGTCTGCAGCAAGGGATTCAACTTCGGCGCGGTCTTCGAGACAAAACGCCAGAGACGGATGCGGTTGTCGGCGCCGGCCGCGACGATGTGTTTGCCCTCCGGCGTGAAGGCGACGCGATACTGCTCGGCCTCCGGCTGGTTCAGCGTGTCGAGCCGCTCGCCGGTCGCGACGAGCCAGATCTTGCAGGTGCCGTCGCCGCTCGCGCTCGCAAGGACGGTGCCGTCGGGCGAGAAGGCGAGGTCGTAGACCGCGCCGTTGTGGGAGGTCATGGAGCGGAGGAGCTTGCCCGTGGCGAGATCCCAGAGATGGATGTTGCGGTCGTAGCCCGCCGTGGCGAGGATGGCCCCGTCGGGCGAGAACTCGGCGTCGAAGAGAATGTCGCGATGCGTTCCCTCGCCGATCGTCTTGATGACCGCGCCGCGCTTCGTGTCGAAGACGATCGCCTCTCCCTTCAGGCCCGAAATTCCGGTCGCGGCGACGAGCTTCGTGCCGTCGGCGGAGAAGTGGAGGGCGTTGATCTTGCCTTCGGGCGTTTCCAAAGTCCTGACATTCTTCCCATCGGTGCCGTGAAGCTCGATGCGACCGTGCCTCGCGAACGATTCGAGGCTGCCGTCCCTCGAAAAAGCCGCGGCGGTGATGGCATCCTTTGCCGCCGGGGTCGGAGCGATCTCGGGCACGTTGAGGGTCGAGAGCAGGGAGACGTCGTGCTCCTTCGCGGGACCCTTGGCACCCTCCTCGATCCAGCGTTTCAGCAGGGCGATCTCATCGGCGGTGGGTTGCGGCTCCTTCTTCGGCGGCATGGCCGGTTTGGCGGTCTTGAGGACGGTCTGGAGCAGATAGGATTCGTCGGGCTTGCCGGGGGTGAGGATGGTCTTGCCCTCCGTCTCCCCGCCCTCCATCAGGGCGGCGAAGGTCTCGACGGAAAGCCCGCCCTCGTAATCACCCGCGTTGTGGCAGCCGGCGCAGTAATCGCGCAGGAGCGGGGCGATGTCGGTGTGGTACTCGACGGGAGCGGCGGAAATGAAGGCCGGAAGGAGGGTAAGGAGGGCCGACATTCCTGTCGGCCACATCGTGCGACGGGCGGCCGGGCTTGCCGGGCGGCAGAAATGCCGCCCCTCCTTGGGTTCACGACTGGAGAGGGTTGAAGGCATCATCGGACGGGGTTCGGTCAATGCTGGAACAGGAATTCGCGCGAGGTCATCAGCGCCCAGAAGAGGTCTTCGATCGCGGCGCGTTTTTCGCCTTCTCGGGCCGAGCCCAACATCGCCAGAAATCCGGTTTTCTCCGGATCCGTGGGCAGGCGCGAGAGGGTCGCGAGGCTGGCCTCCTCGACGATACGGGTGTCGTCCGCCTTTTCGGCGAGGAGTTTCCCGACGATGCTCTTGTTCGAGGCGAGGCGGTCGTTCACGGCGTTGCCGTTCGCGAGGTGGAGCACCTGGATCATGCTCGGCTGGTTCGAGCGCTCGCATTCGCAGGTGATCTCGCGGTCATTGCGGCCGAAGGTCTTCAGGAAGTAGGACTGCACCGCGGAATCGTAGAGTTCGAGGGCGCGGGTGCCTTCCTTGTAGTAGTCGGTCTTCTCCGAGCTGCCGTCGTTGAGGGCGACCTTGTCGAAGACGCCCGCAACCCCGGTGACATCGGCGATGGCGTCGTGGAGGACCTCGGCCATGAGGCGGCGCGGCTGGTGGCGCGAGAGGTATCTGGTGTCGTCGCGGTTTTCCGAGAGGACGTCGCCGCCGCGCTGGTAGGTCTCGCTCTGGAGGATGACCCGCATGAGCGCCTTCAGGTCGAACCGGCTTTCGACGAGGTGTTTCGTGAGCGCGGCGAGGAGCGGTTCGTTGGTCGCCGGATTCGAGGCCCGCAGGTCATCGACCGGCTCGACGAGGCCGCGCCCGAAGTAGGCGGCCCAGATCCGGTTGGTGATGGAGCGGGCGAAGTTCGGGTTCTCCGGCGCGACGAGCCAATCGGCGAGGGCCTCGCGGCGGTCTTCCGTTGCATCCGGATCGAGCGGTTCTCCGTCGAGGGGCGAGGGGATCTGCGGTTTGCCGGTGCGCGGCTGGATGAGGTCGCCGCGGGGCTCGACATAGAGGGTTCGGGTGCCGTCGCCGCTGCGCGTGTCGCCTCCCCAGCCTTTCGCCCGGACCCGGGAGAAGAGATTGGCGAAGGCGTAATATTGGTCATTCGTCCACTTTTCGAGGGGATGGTCGTGGCATTTCGCGCATCCGATCGATTGGCTCAGGAAGGCCTGGGCCGTGTTCTCCGCAAGGGTCTCGGGATCCTGGTGAACCGCGTAGAAATTGGTCGCGCCGTTCTCCGTGCTGACACCCTTCGCGGTGACGACCTCGCGCACCATCTGGTCCCACGGTCGGTTCGCGGCGATGTTGCCGCGGATCCATTCGTAGTAGGCCTTGACTGCGGCGGGACGGAGGATGCCGCCGTTGACGAGGAATATGTCGGAGAAGCGGTAGCTCCAGTAATCCACGAATTCCTCGCGCTGGAGAAGGGCGTCGATCAGTTTAGTGCGTTTGTCAGGCGTCTTGTCGGCGAGGAAGGCGCGGGTCTCGGCGACGGTCGGCAGTTTGCCGATGGTGTCGAGGAAGGCGCGCCGGATGAAGTCCTCGTCGCTGCAGCGCCCGGAGGGCTGGAGATTGAGCTGGGCGAGTTGGGCGAGAACGAGACCGTCGATGAAGTTGGCCTTCGGAGCCGAGGAGAAGACCTCGGCGGGAATCGAGTTCGGAAAGGGCGAACGGATCCGCGCGATCGCAACCTTGCTCGAGAAGAGCGCCGTCACCGCACCCTCGCCGTGTCCGATCACCTCGGCGGAGCCGGATTCGTTGATGATGGCGACGGTTTCGTCCGCGGAGGCGAACTTCGCCCAGTCGGTGACATCAAGCCGGCTGCCGTCCTTGTAATGAGCGGTGACGAGGAAACGCTGCTTCGATCCGTTCACCAGGATCGAGAGCGGCGGCTCGACCGTGATCGAAACGACAGCCGCATCGTCGGCCGAAGGTGCGGGACTGCCGTTCGCGATCCATTCGGCGAGGATGCGGTATTCGCGCGAGCGCGGATCGAGCTTTTTCCCGCCCTTGTGCGGTGCGGCCATGGTCGGCTTCGTCAGGAGCAGGCTCTTGGCCGGCTCGAGCGGATCGACGCGGCGTCCGCGCGCCTCGCGCGTCATCGTGTAGAAGTCGCGGGGCGGATCGTAGCCGCGGAGGCTGAGCCGGAAGCCGCCCTTTCCCGCGACGGCCCCGTGGCAGGCCCCCATGTTGCAGCCCTGGCGGGTGAGCACGGGCATGACATGGCCGTTGAAGCTCCAGGCGAAGGGCTCGTCGAAATGTTCGACGATGATCTCGCGCGTCGCGACGGAATCGCCGGCCTTCGCGGTGAGGACGGCCCTGCCGTTGCCCCTCGCGTGGACGACGCCGTCGATGATCTCCGCGACCCCGGCCGGGGCGATCGAGAAGGTCGCGGACGGTTCCTCGCCGGTGAAATCGCCGTTTTCGGCCCGCAGGGCGAGGACATGCTGGATCGCCTCGGGTCCGTCGAGACGGATGGAGTCCGGGAGGATGCGGAGTTCCGTCGCGGAGAGCGGCGCGAGCGTTGAGAAGAGAAGCAAAATGGTCAGAGATTTCATCCTAACGTTGCAGTTAAAAAGTGGCATGGACATCCTGCCGGGGCCGCCTTCGGCCATGCATCGTGTGGTGGGGTGAAAGTCGATTGGAGGTCGATTCGCCCAAAGGCTTGCGCCAAAGGCGGCGCGGCAAAGCGAACGAAGCTTCACCGGCATCCGTTCGCTGTGCCGGGAAGCATGGGCAGGATGCCCATGCCACTTTTTTCTCTTGGGCGTCCTCCATCACGCAAACAATTCCTTCACCGGCTCTTTCCCGAAATCGACGATGGGGAAGGGGCGTCCCGAGGGTCCGGGGAGGTGGGCTTCGAGGTCGAATCCGAGGGCGTGGAACATCGTCGCGACGATGTCGCCGGGCGAGACGGGGCGTTCGGCGGGGAATCCACCGACCGGATCGCTCTTGCCGACGACCTGTCCGCCCTTCACGCCGCCGCCGGCGAAGGTGCAGGTGAAACACTGCGGCCAGTGATCACGCCCCCCCGCGGGATTGACCTTCGGGGTGCGACCGAATTCGCTCAGGCCCGCGACGAGGACGTCGCCGAGCATGCCGCGCTGGTGGAGGTCCTCGATGAGGGCGGAGTAGGCCTGGTCATACATCGGGGCGACCTCGTCCTTCATCTGGTTCACGGTGATGAAGGGCTTCGATCCGTGGATGTCCCAGGAGAGTTCGTTGAAGACGGTGAGGAAGGTGTTCACCGTCACGAAACGCACCCCGTTCTCGACGAGGCGGCGGGCGAGGAGGAAGCACTGGCCGACCCGGTTCATCCCGTAGCGCTCGCGCACGGACTGCGGCTCCTTCGAGAGGTCGAAGGCGGCGCGGGCGGCCTCGCTCGTCATGAGCCGGAAGGCGGAGTGGAAATTCTCGTCGAGGAGGCGGGCATCCTCGCTCGCCTCGAACGATTTCACGGTCTGGTCAACGAGGTCGCGCATCTTTTGGCGCCGATCAAGCCGGGTGGCGCCGAACTGGTCGGGCGGGAGCAGGTCGGGCACGCGGAAGTCGGGCTTCGAGGGATCGGCCATGAGAGCGAAGGGATCGTAAGCCTTTCCGAGAAAGCCGCCGGCCTGGCCGTTCGGCAGGTTGCCGCCGCCCCGGCCCATGAGTTCGGGCAGGACGACGAAGGGCGGCAGGTCGTTCCGCGCGTGCATCAGGAAATTCGCGACCGCGCCGGCGTGGGGCGTCTCGATGCCCCCGGTGAAGCGGCGGCCGGTCTGCATTATCTGCCAGCCGGCGTCGTGGACCGCTGCACCGTCGTGATGGCAGGAGCGGATCAGGGAAAACTTGTCGGCCACCTGGGCGTGTTTGGGCAGGATTTCGGAGAGTTCGAACGCGTCCGACTTGGTCCGGATGGGCTTGAACGGGCCGCGGATCTCGCTGGGGGCGTCCGGCTTCATGTCCCAGAGGTCGAGATGGCTCGGACCACCGAGATTGAAGATGAGGATGCACGATTTCGATTCGTCGCCCTTCACGTTTCCGTTCTGTTTTGCGGCGAGGAATTGCGGCAGGGAGAGCCCGATCGGTGCCAGTGCCCCGACGGTGAGAAATTCGCGGCGGGTGCGTCGCGGCCCGCAGAGCGGTCCGGAATTTTCGGAAAGGAAGTCGAACATGGCTCGGGTGGGGATGAACCCCGGGTCTAAGTCGGTACGTGGACCGTATCGGTTTTCTCACGCGGAGTCTTGTAGCGTGATGACGGGTTTTGGTATATTTCGATCATGCTCACGTTCGACCCGAAAGAATTTCAGGAGAGGTTTTTCGCCCGCTGCCCCGGTCTCCGCGAGCCGATCGAACTGATGGCGGCGATGCCGGAGGTGGGGGTTTTTGTCAAAAACCTTGAGAGCCGCTATGTCTACAACAACGATTTCCACCGGATCCGCTACGATCGCATTCCGGCGGGCGAGCTCCTCGGGAAACGGGCGCGCGATTTTTTCCCGGCGCTCCTCGGCGATGCCTACGAGGCCAATGACCGGATCGTCTTCGCGACGGGACAGACCGTGGTGAACCAGGTCTGGCTCGTGCCGACGATCCGCGGAACTCCAGGCTGGTTCCTCTCGAGCAAGTGCCCGATCCGGGACGCGGATGGGACGATCATCGGATTGCTCGGGCTCATGACCCCGATCGAGACGCCCGAGGAGCAGCGGACCCATTTCGGGAGCCTGCAAAAGGTCATCGAATACGTCGAAACACACTTCGTCGACGAGATCGCAGCGGAGGAACTGGCCAAGCTCGCCGGTCTCTCCGTGCCGCACTTCAACCGCCTCTTCCGCCAGGTCCTGCGGCTCTCGCCGATGGAGTATGTCCTCTCCCTGCGCGTGCAGGAGGCGCAGCGCCTCCTCGCGACGACGCGGATGTCGCTCGGCGGGATCGCGGCGGCGACGGGATTCTACGACCAGAGCCACTTCACGAAGCGGTTCCGCAAGGTCACGGGCGTGACGCCGAGCGAGTATCGCAAAGGGGTGTTTGTGTGAGGGGAGGGACCGGCCGGCCGGGAGAAACGGCACCCTCCCCCGGGTTGCGGACGGGATGTCGCGTTCCGGTAGCGGATTCGCTCAGGTCCGGGAACGGGTCACTGCGGCTCGAAGGAATCCACGATGGCTTGCGCGGCTTTCTGTCCCTTCGCGTCGCCGTCGGGAATGATGCCCCAGAACTCGGCCATGGAACCGTTCTCCATCAGGATAAAGGCGATCGTGAAGATCACGGCCTCGCCGCTTTCTTTTTCGATGCCCTTGCCCGGGAGTGAGATGAACGGCATCCCGTCGCCGGCAACATCGCCGAAATCGAGCCCCTTGTAATGCTCCCCGAGCCACTCCGCCCCCGAGGTCATGGCGTCCTCGACGGCCCCTTCGAGCTCCTCTTCCGACTTGACGGGGAAGGCCCGGAACCACAACTCGGTGTTGGTCGGCCCGGTGATGAGGAAATAATCATCCTCCGATTCTGCCTGGCTCAGTTCCCAGTTGTCGGGCACGATGATGGTGAAGGTGGCATCGTCGGCGGTGGGATAGGCGATCGTGGTCTCGGCTTGCGCCAGAGAGGTGCCGGCGAGGAGGGCTGCGGCGAGGAGGGCAAGCGGCCTGAGGGTGGATTTCATGGATGGGTTCGGTCGGTCGGAGGCGTGGAGATGAAAGACGGAATTTTTGAAGTAGGCCTTTTCCGCACCGGTGACAAGCGGCAATTCAGAAAGCCGCCCGCCTCTTCTTCGCATGGGCTGCGTGACTGATCGGGGCAGGGAATCCTTCTCCGCTTGCCCGGTGGCGCAATCCACCGTATCGGACCCGCGTTTGCATCCGCCTCTCGACGCCACCTGGACCGGTCTCGCGCTCGCCGCGCTTGGGGCGCTGTGCCTCGGCGTTTCGAAAACGGGCTTTCCGGGGCTCGCCATCCTGAACGTCCTCATCATGGCCGAGCTCTTCGGGGCGAAGAACAGTGTGGGCATCATCCTCCCGATGCTTGTGGTCTGTGACCTCGTCGTCTACCCGCTCTTCCGCCGCCACGCGAGCTGGCGCGAGGTCTGGCCGCTCGTGCCGGTCACCCTCGTCGCCGTGGTTGCGGCCTCGTTTCTTCTGGATCAGCTCGACGACGGATCGGCCCGGCGGGTCATCGGCGTGATCATCCTGCTGATGCTGGGGTTGCAATTGCTGCGCGAGTTCAAGCGCGACTTCCTCGAACACCTCCCCGATTCGCGGGTCTTCCGGTGGTTCAGTTGCGCCCTCATCGGCGTGGCGACGATGCTGGCGAATGCGGCCGGCCCGGTCTTTTCGCTCTATGCCCTCGTCCACAAGATGAAGAAGGAGGACTTCCTCGGGGTGGGGGCGCGCTTTTTCCTGCTCGTGAACCTCTTCAAGATCCCCTTCCTCGGGAATCTTCATCTCATCAACGCCGAATCGCTGAAGTTGAACCTGATCCTCCTCCCGCCGCTGTTCCTTGGCATCTACGCCGGGAAGGGGCTCGTTCAGAAGGTGCCGCAGCGCCTCTTTGAGATTTTGCTCTACGGGTTTTCGGCGATCGCCGGGGGAAAACTGCTCTTTTTCTGAATTACGGTGAGCCGGTTCAAGGGCCGTTTCTTTTCCACGATCATTCATGGGGAAAAGGCAGGTTTGGGGAAAACTTACCGGGGCGAAGCGTTCGGATGGTGTCGGATCACTGAGATTCCTCCGCCCCCCGGCGACGTGGCGGTAGCGGAAGCGCTCTTGGTGGCCCGGGTCGGGGATTTATAAATTTGAAAATATTGTTGAGTGATCAAAATTTTCTTTTATAATTTTTATAATTTTTGTTTTTATGATGGGATTCTTCTTCGCCCTTATTGTCTCCACCGTCGCCGGAGCCATCGGCTGGTGGATCGGGCAGATTTTCGGCATCGCCTTCGCACTGGTTCTGAGTTCGGTCACCAGTGTGATCGGCTACTGGTATGGGCTGAAGTGGAACCGCGAATACTTCGGGTGAGGCCCGGATGGGCCTGCCAGAGCCCGTCTGAGGGCGCGGGCGGTGTTTCGCCGGGAACGGCACCGCTGTCGTGAGTCTTCCGCGCGATCCGTAGCGACGAGCGTGAGCGAGTCGATCCTGCCCGGGCCCGCGATCCGCTCACTCACGTTCGCGGCGACCTTCGCGGACGTAGCAACGAGCGTGAGCGAGTGGGGTCGATTTTTTCTCCAAAATCTGCGATCAGGCCCGGTGTGGATCGGTGAGACTCATGTCGAGGCAGATTCTTGAGGTGACCCATTCCTGAGAGATTTCGCAGAGGAGGGCGGAGACGAGACCGAGCAGGGAGGCTTCGTTTGGGAAGAGGAAGGCGACGTGGTGGCGTCGTTTCCGTTCGCGATTGACCCGATCGAGGGCGTTGCTCGTGCCCGAGATCGCGCTTGCGAGGATCCCATTGGTCATCTCGCCGGGAGACCCCATCGGTCCAACTCTCCGGGAAGTGGAGGCTGTCGCAAGTCTAACTCACTTCCCGAACCGGTACAAGGCTGATCCTCCGCGAATGACGAGGCTGCCGTCGAGGGCGAGGGGCGAGGCCATGAGGGTGCCGTCGAGGGTGTTCTTGGCGATGACTTCAAAGGTGCGGCCGGGTTTCAGGACGGTGACGACCCCTTCCTGACTGGCGACGTAGACCTTGCCATCGGCGAAGAGAGGGGAGGCGGAGTAGTTGCCATCGACGCGTTCGGTCCAGTGGAGTTTGCCGGTCGCGGCGTCGAGGCAGCTGGCGATGCCGCCGTCGGCGATGAGAAAGAGTTCGTCGCCGATGAGGAGGGGCGAGGGCCGGGCAGGGATGCGCTTGGTCTCCTGCCAGGCGATCTTGTCGGATCCGGTGATGTCGCCTTTCCCGTCGATGCGGACGGCGAGAAGAACGGGTTTGCCGAAGCCGGTACTGAGGTAGAGGAGGCCGGTCTTGGGGCTGTAGACAGGGCGGGGGACGACGGAGAAGCCATCGCCGTGGTCGAGGCGCCAGATCTCTTCGCCGGTCTTGGGTTCGTAGCTGACGAGCCACTGGGCCCCCATGCAGATGAGTTGTTCTTTTCCGTCGCGTCCGGTCACGAGCACGGGGGTGTTGTAGGATTTTTTCTGGTCGCCCTTGGGCGCGCGCATCGCGGGGCGGTCGGTGGTCCAGGCGGTCTCGCCGGTCTTGACGTCGAGGGCGGTGACGAACTGGCGATCCATGCCATCGCAGATCAGGTAGAGAAGCCCCTCGTGCACGACCGGCGAGCTGCCGGGACCGACTCCGTGCTCGATCTCGATGCGGCGCTGCCAGAGGATCTTGCCGGTGGCGGTGTCGATCGCAAAGGTGCCGAAGGCGCCAAAATGGGCGAGGAGCGCGCCTCCCACGAGGACGGGGGTGGGCGAAGCGAAACTGTTCAGCGCGTGGATCGTCTGGGGTTGGTCGATCGCGGCGAGAGGAATGGTCTTCAACACCTGCCCGGTTTCGTAATCGACCGCGAGGGCGGAAAGCTCGATGCGGTTGGCGACCTGGCGCTGGGCGAAGGTGCGTTCTTCCTCGCCGGATTCCTTGAGGATGCGGGACTTCTCCTCCTCGGTCGGGAAAATCTCGATGGCGGTGGTGACCCAGAGCGTTTTGCCATCGAACACGGGCGAGGACCAGCCGCGGCCGGGCAGTTCGGCCTTCCATTTCAGGGCTTCCTTCTCGCCGAAGGTGGCGGGCACTTCCTCGGCGGTGGCGATGCCGTCACCGTTGGGGCCGCGAAACTGCGGCCAGGGGAGGGCGGCTTCGGCGAAGGAGAGGAAGACGAAGGGAAGAAGGCAGAGGGTTGGCTTCATGGATCGACGGGGGCGGGTTGGGTGGATGGGAGAGGGGAAAAATCAGGAGTCGAGAAACTGTAGGTGTCGCTCGACCTGCGCGTGGTCGGGCATGGGGCCCTGGGCACCGGAGCCGAGGGTGGTGAGCGCTCCGGCACAGTTGGCGGCGCGGAGGGCGGAGTCGAGATCGGCCCCCTGGGCGAGGCGGGCGGCGAGACAGCCGGCGAAGGCGTCACCGGCTCCGACCGTGTCGATGGGCAGGACGGGCAGCACCGGGATGGCGTCGAACCCGCCCTCGCGGGTGAAGACGAGGGTTTCCTCACCGCCGCGGGTGACGATGAGATGGGCCGCGCGGAGTTCATTGAGGCGCTCGCGAACCTCGCCGGCCAATGAAGGACCCGGGGAAAAACCGAGGAGCTCGAGGGCCTCGTTTTCATTCACGACCAGGTAGTCGGTGCGGATCTCGTTCCAGGGAAAGGCGGGGAGGAGGGGAGAGGGATTGATGAGCACGGGAATTCCGGCGCGGTTCGCGAGGTGGGCGGCCTCGAGGAGGGCGGCGGCGGGGACCTCGAACTGGCCCACGAGGATGTCGCATTCCTCGATCCGCGCCGCTTCGCGGGCGATGTCACTGCGACGGAGCTCGGCATTGGCTCCCGGGGCGACGACGATCATGTTCTCGCCGTGGTGGTCGACGGTGATGAAGGCGGCACCGGTGGGGCCGGGGACGGTGCGGATGCAGAAGGTGGAGACGCCTTCCTCCTCGAGGGCGCGCAGGTAGGCGGCCCCGGCTTCGTCGGAACCGATCGCACCGAAGAGGACGACGGCACAACCCTGGCGCGCGGCGGCGATGGCCTGGTTCGCCCCCTTCCCGCCGTGAAAATGGGTGAGCCGGTCCGCGGTGACGGTTTCTCCGGGCTTCGGCAAAATCTCGACGCGGGCGAAGTGGTCGAGATTCAGGGAACCGACGACGGCGACGCGGTGGCGGACGGTGGATTTCTTGCGCGCGGCGGCCATTTCGGGAGGAAAACTAGCGGATCATTCGTCCTTGGGAAGGGATTGTTTGCGTCCCTCCCCGTCGACCCGGACGAGGGTGACCTCGGTGGAGAAAATTTCCTCGCCCTCGCGGGATACACTGACGGCATAGGAGGCGGAACTGTCGCCGACGCGAACGCGGTTGGCGGAGAAGTCGAGGATGGTGCCGTCGCGCACGCTGCGCTTGAAGGCGACCTCGCGCATGCCGACGGTGACGAGCTGGCAGCCGGGGTAATCGCGGCTCGCGGCCATCCAGGCGAGTTCATCGACCCAGGCGAGGAGGTGGCCCCCGAAGAGGAAGCCGTATTGGTTCATGTGCTCGGGCAGGACGAGTCGGTGATTCTCCATCGCCGAACCATGACAACGAAGCGGGCTTCCCGGCAAGGGATTTCGCGTCGGGGTGGTCTTGTAGCAATACTGAAAAAGATTCGGGCGATTGGTGTTATCCCGTTGGGTCGGAACGTCAATGAAGCGGGGCCGCCGTCGGCCCGAACGTGCGTGCCTGGAGCATTCAACCGGGGTGGGTGGCGGGCCCGCTCCTCGGTGGCCCCGCATCACAACCGTCTCATTTTTTCCTAATTTAGTATCAGCTCACTTCCGGGGCATCGCGCCCGCGGGCCAGAGTCCGACCGGAGGAGCGTGGGCAGGGCGAGTCAGGGAAGACTATGGCGGATCCTAGGAATCGGCGGTGGCGGCTCAGTTCGCCGCCACATAAACCTCCGCCCCGGTCTCGACAAACTCCTTGCTCTTCTCCTCCATCCCCGCCGCGATCGCCGCTTCCTCGCTCAAGCCCTGTTCGGCGGCGTATTTCCGCACGTCTTCGGTGATCTTCATGCTACAGAAGTGCGGTCCGCACATGGAGCAGAAGTGGGCGCTCTTGGCACCTTCCTGGGGAAGGGTCTCGTCATGGAACTCGCGCGCGGTCTCGGGATCGAGGCCGAGGTTGAACTGGTCTTCCCAGCGGAACTCGAAACGGGCCTTGCTGAGGGCGTTGTCGCGATACTGGGCACCGGGATGGCCCTTGGCGAGGTCGGCGGCGTGGGCGGCGAGCTTGTAGGTGATGACACCGGCCTTCACGTCCTCCTTGTTGGGAAGTCCGAGGTGTTCCTTCGGGGTGACGTAGCAGAGCATGGCGCAACCGTACCAGCCGATCATGGCGGCGCCGATGCCGCTGGTGATGTGGTCGTAGCCGGGGGCGATGTCGGTGGTCAAGGGGCCGAGGGTGTAGAAGGGGGCCTCGTGGCACCATTCGAGCTGTTTGGCCATGTTCTCCTCGATGAGGTGCATGGGAACGTGGCCGGGGCCTTCGTTCATGACCTGGACGCCGTGTTCCCACGCGCGCCGGGTGAGTTCGCCCTGGACCTGGAGTTCGCCGAACTGGGCCTGATCGTTCGCGTCGGCGATGGAGCCGGGGCGGAGGCCGTCGCCGATCGAGAAGGAGACGTCGTAGGCGGCCATGATCTCGCAGATCTCGTCCCAGTGGGTGTAGAGGAAGTTCTCCTTGTGATGGGCGAGGCACCATTTCGCCATGATGGAGCCGCCGCGGCTGACGATGCCGGTCATGCGGCTGGCGGTGAGGGGCACGAAACGGAGCAGCACTCCGGCGTGGATCGTGAAATAATCGACGCCCTGCTCGGCCTGCTCGATGAGGGTGTCGCGGAAGAGTTCCCAGGTGAGGTCCTCGGCCTTGCCGTTCACCTTCTCGAGGGCCTGGTAGATGGGCACGGTGCCGATGGGCACGGGGGAATTCCGCAGGATCCACTCGCGGGTGGCGTGGATGTTTTTCCCGGTGGAGAGATCCATGACGGTGTCGGCGCCCCACTTGGTGGCCCACCGCATTTTCTCGACTTCCTCCTCGATGCTGGAGGCGACGGCGCTGTTGCCGATGTTGGCGTTGATCTTCACGAGGAAGTTCCGCCCGATGATCATGGGCTCGAGCTCGGGGTGGTTGATGTTCGCGGGAATGATGGCGCGGCCGGCGGCGACTTCACTGCGGACGAATTCGGCGGTGATCTCGGCGGGGATCCGCTGCGGGAACCGGCGGAAGACGGAGGGGGTGTACGGATTGTGGATCGCGGATTGGGGATTGGGGATTGAATCCTGAGACGAGCCGAGATGTTGCTTGGAAAGGTCGTTGCGGACGATGTCGTCGCTCAAATCCGAAATCCGAAATCCGAAATCCGAAATTTGTCGCTGGTTTTCGCGGATGGCGATGAACTCCATCTCAGGGGTGATGATGCCCTGTCTCGCGTACCAAAGCTGGGTCACGGGGTGGCCGGCGCTGGCGCGGAGGGGTTTGCGCTGCGCGTTGATGGGGGCCTTGAGGGGGCTGAGAAGGCCCTCGCGTTTCGCGGCGGCGTATTCGGCGTGATTTTCGGTGAGGTAGCCGTTGTCGCGGGGCTCGATGGCGCGGCCCTCGTATTCCGCGACATCACCGCGGCCGAGGATCCAGCTCTTGCGCAGGCCGGGGAGACCGGTCTCGACGGTGCCGGAATAGCCGGGATCGCCCCAGGGGCCGGAGGTGTCGTAAACGCGGACGGGTTCGTTGGCCTCGACCCGGCCGTTGAAACCCTTGGTGGGGCTGAGGGCAATCTCGCGCATGGGAACGCGGACGTCGGGGTGGATCGTACCTTCCACGTAGACACGGGAGGAGGCGGGCAGGGGGGAGGTGGAGGAGGTCATCGGTGATCGGTAAACGGGATACGGTCGTCGGAAAGACCCGGCGCGAGCACTTGCGCACACGGTGTCTTGCAGCAGGCCGCCCGGAGAGATCCGGAAACGAGGGCGGCGAATGGTGGCTGGCAATTCATGGGTGACTCCCTGCGGCAGCATGACCTGCATCAGGTTCGAAGGGTCTCGCCGGTGACGGCGATCTCAGCGGCTTACCGCGCCCCTGTCAGAACCCTTTGAAGATGGAGCGGGTCAAGCCGGGAGTCAAGAGCAGGGGCGGCGGCGGAATCGAGTGGTGGAGTGATGGAGTGGTGGGGGGGAAATGGAGGTTGCCGAGTTGGTTAACGGGAGCGAAGTTTTTCTTCCGTCGGACCAAGAAAGGGGTTCCCCGGATCGTTTCAAACCGCGTGAAGCTGCTCGACCGCTACATTGCCCGCCAGATCCTGGTCTCCGCCCTCTACGCGGTGGCGGTGATCATCATCATTCTGGTGCTGGGCAACGTCTTCAAGGAGATCCTCCGTGAGCTGGCGAAACGGCCGGACATCAGTCTGCTCTTTGTTCTGAAATTCATTCTTCTGGTGATCCCGGTCTCGCTCAGCCTGGCGATCCCGTTCTCTTTCCTGACGGCGATTCTTCTCGTCTTCGGCCGGCTCTCGGCGGACAGTGAATTTGTCTCGATGCGGATGGCGGGCCTGAGCATGGCAAGGATCTGCGCCCCGGTCGCGGCGGTGGCGGTGTTTTTCACACTGATCTGCGGTTGGGTGAATCTTTCGGTGACGCCCTGGGCCAAGATGCAGATGGAGGGGATGAAGGCTTCCCTCTTCAACCAGATGCGCAAGGAACCGATGATGATCTTTCCGGATCACCAGGTCATGAGCGATCTGCCGGATCATCTCGTTTTCGCGCGGAAGGAGGATGGGGTTCTGAAGGGTTTGCAACTGGTGAAGATGGAAAACTTCCAACCCCAGGCGGTCGTGTTCGCGAAGGAGGCGAGGGTCTCGGTGGACTTTGAAAGCGACAACCCGGAGATGGTCATGGATATGAAGGGCGTCAATGTGATGATCAAGGGCGAGGAGGGTTCCTTCATGGACTCGACCCAGCCGATCTTCATGGAGGAGGCGGCTTTTGGCGTCTCGATCGAGAAATTCAAGCAGCATGGGGAAACGGCGATGAACAAGGCGGACAACCTGCCACCCCACCGTCTCTATCAGCGATCCCGGGATCCCAATCTGGATTCGAAGATCCGGGCGACCTGCCGCACCGAATTGAACAAGCGTTTCGCTTTCTCGGTTTCCTGCCTGACTTTCGCCCTGATCGGAGTGCCCCTCGGTGTGACGACGCAGCGCCGGGAGAGTTCCGCGGGATTCATGCTCGCACTGGGCATTGCGGTGAGCTACTACGCGATGTTGAGCTTCGCGGACATGATGAAGCAAAGGGAGGAACTCTACCCCCAACTGCTCGTCTGGTTGCCGAACCTGCTCTTCTTCGGCCTGGGTGTGCATCTCTTCCGGAAACTGAGCCGGAAGTGAGCCCGGGATCCTCCCCGGATACCGCGACCCTGATCGAACCGGTCCCG
Source organism: Verrucomicrobiales bacterium (assembly GCA_044352585.1). Taxonomy (GTDB): domain Bacteria; phylum Verrucomicrobiota; class Verrucomicrobiia; order Verrucomicrobiales; family DEV007; genus Arctic95D-9. Next base: position 11,264 of record JBILDO010000013.1, on the reverse strand, counting down.
GGAGACTTCCTGCCGTCGTTCAGGCCGCGGCCCCGGTGAGGAGGTGCCACGAGGTGACGAGGAGGGCCGTGAAGAGAACCCAGGAGAGAAGATTGAGAGCGAGAACGAGGCCGATGGTCGAGGCGATGAGAACGACCGGCCACCAGCCACCAGGGGCCTCCTGCCCGTGTTCGCTCTCGAGAAAGGAGTTGATCAACTGGTAATTCCGCGTGTTCGACTTGAACCAGAAGGAAAAAAGATCCCCGATCACGGGAATCGCGCCGATCGCGGCATTGAGGATCATGTTGCCGCCCATGCGAACGAGTGTCGCGACGGGGAGGCCTTTCTTTCCGGCGTCCGCGAGGATGAAGGTGCCGAACAAGGTGGCCAAGGTCTCGCCCCCATAGGGAATGAGGCCGAGGAGGGGGTCGACTCCGAACCGAACCTGGGTCCCGGGGAGGCGGATGCACTCGTCGAGAATCCACGACACCCGTTTGGAAACGCGGGGACCCTCCCCGGAGCGACCGCGAAGCCCGGAGACTTTGCCGGGGATGCTGGAAGGAGTGGTGCGGGGAGTGGCGGACGACGAAAGATCGCCACCGTCTGGCAAGGCGGACATGGGGCTTCCGGATCCCTTCAGTTCAACGGGGGCGGCCCGGCAGGCAAGGGCGGTGCCGCGGGGGAGGCCCGCCGGAACCGTTTCACAACGAGGACGAAGAGGATCACGGTGATGACGAGCACGGAGATCCCGAGGATCGGCCGGTAGAAGATCCAGGCGATCGAGACGGTGAGGCACCAGACGATGCCACCGAGGAGGAAGGCGAGGATCGTTGTCCCGGAGCCGACGAGACGCCCGAGGAAGGGGAGGATGCCGGCCAGGACGGCGATGGGAGCGAGGATCAGGGAGAAGCCGATGCCGAGGAAGAAAAACCCGGCAATCCGTAGGATCCAGGTCAGCGAGGCGTTGCGGCTCTGGGCCCGCTCAAACATCTCCACCGCACCGACCTTGCCAGACTCGAGGAGCGCGATTTCCCCGCCCGTCTTGGTGCGGTAGGGCTCGAAAGTGGTGCCGCTCTGCCGGGCGACCGCGCTCACCGGACCGGTCGGGACCTGGGAAAATCGGACGCGAAGGTCACCGACGGAGGGGGATCCGGGATTCTCACCGAAGTAGACCAGATCTCCCGCGATCTTCGCGGAACCGCGGATCGATTCACTGGCTTGGTCAAGACTGGCGGGCACAAAGGACTCTCCACCCCCGATCTGGGCGATCAGGAATTCGGGCAGGGTGAAGGCACCGAGGGAGACGGTCCCGGCAAGGAACGTCTCGGTCCGGACCTTCATCTCGGAGGGGTTTTCGTGACCCGCGGGAACCTTGAAGCGGCTCGAATCGACCGGACTGGAACGCCAGTCCCGCTTGTAGGAATAGGTCCGGATCTCCTCGGACCCGCCGCCGACCTTGTTACGGGTCTCCGTTTTCACCTCTTCGACCCACTGATGGATCTCGACCGAACGGATCAGCTTCACGACATCGAGGGAGATCCCGAAGTCCGGGTCCGTTGCCGGGCTGTCCACGCGGGTGACGTCGGTCAGGTGGACGAGCTTGCCGTCGGTGGCGGGATCAACCCGGTCGGAAGTCGTCGAAACGACCAGTCCCGCCCCTTCGCGGAGGTCGAGATACCGCTTTCTCGCGCGTCCCTCGTTCCAGAAAAGAAGGACCGTCGTGATGAACACGAGGATCAAACCAACAAAAACGCCTCCGAGGGAGTCCTTGCCCCGGCTGAAGAATCCGCGGCGCGTCACTTCGACATAATCGCTCATGGGCTTTCCGGTAGCAGAAAGCGAAGGCGCACGCAACCGCAATTGGCGAATCCGTCGGAGCGGGCGCTCCCCTCGCCGGGGTCAGGCGAGCGCGGTGACCTTGATGTCCATGAGCATCTGGGCGTTGCTCTGGTAGCGGTGCATGCATCGCAGGAGCCACTCCATCGCATCGGCGGGGCGGTAACCGCTGAGACCGCGCCGGATGATGTAGATTTTCTCGAGGACGTGGGGCGGGAGGAGGAGTTCCTCGCGTCGGGTGCCCGACTTGTTGATGTCGACGGCGGGATAGACGTAGCCTTGGGCAAGTTGGCGGTCGAGGACCAATTCCATGTTGCCGGTGCCCTTGAATTCCTGGAAAATGGCCTCGTCCGCCTTGCTGTTGGTCTGCACCAGCGCGGTGGCGATGATAGTGAGGGACCCGGCCTCCCGGGTGTTGCGCGCCGCGGCAAAAATCCGGCGGGGCACCTCGAGGGCCCCGACGATGAGGCCGCCGCTGGCGGTTCCTCGATTGCCGCCGCCGCGCATCTGGCTGTTGAAAGCGCGGGCGAGGCGGGTGATGGAATCCATCAGCATGACGACGTGGCGTCCGCCTTCGACGAGGCGTTTGGCGCGCTCGGTCGCGAGCAGGGCGATGCGGGTGTGATCTTTGGCCTCGCTGTCGTTGGAACTCGAAAAAACCTCGACATCGGGGAAGGAACGCTCGAAGTCGGTGACCTCTTCGGGACGTTCGTCGACGAGGAGGACCATGAGATGGATCTCATCCTCGTAGTTCTTGAGGAGTCCCTCGGCGATGTGGTGCAGGAAGGTGGTTTTCCCGGTGCGCGGCGGTGCTACGATGAGACCCCGCTGCCCGCGGCCGATCGGGGCGACGAGGTCGATGACGCGGGTCGTGAACCGCGTCGGATCGGTCTCGAGGGTGAGCTTTTTATTCGGATTGATCGCGGTCAGTTCCTCGAAATACGGCTGGCGCGCGCATTCTTCCGGCGGACGGTCGTTGATCGCGAGGATCTCGATGAGTTGGGGGCCGCGGATCCCCATCTTCGAAACGCAGCGGACCATGTGCCCGTCGCGGAGGCCGAAGATCCTGACCACCTCCGGGGTGATGAAGACATCCTTCGGGGATTGCTGGAACCCGCGGATTCTCTCGCGCAGAAACCCGAATCCTTTCGGCGAAATCTCGACGAGCCCTTCGCTCTCGATCGCCGGGGAGGCCTCGAGGGCGGCCAGTTCGCGGGCGCGCTCCTGCTCCTTGCGCTCGAGAAAGCGTTGCTTGCGGGTCTTGAAGACTCGGGGCGCGCCGCCCGCGGTGCCTTCGGAGGCGCTTTCCCCTGCACTCATGGTTTCGACCTCATCGTCGTCGCCGTCGTCGCTCTCCCCTTCATTCCCATCTCCCAAGGCGGGCGGGGAATCCTGATGAATCCGCACCCCCTCGGCGTTGTAGGATTCGCGGTTGCCGCGGCGCTTGCGCTTGCGATGGCGCTTGCGGCCACCGGAGGGACCGAGGTTCGTTTGCAATTCCCCACCCTCGGACCGGTTGGGTTGACTTTCGGGAGAACGATCCGGCGCGGAGGTTGCCCGGGCCTTCTCCACCGCAAGATCGCCGGAGTCCGGGGCATCGGTGGAATGGATCTCCCGCGCATCCGAATCGGAGACACGAGGGGGCGGAACCGGAGAAGCGGCGGGAGACTCCATCGCCGGAGAGGGGGGCGACGCCTCGTGGGCGGGCGGCTCGGAAGAACGGGGAGAGGGAGTGGGATCGCCCTCCACGGAGCGGCGTGCCGTGGCTTTCCGGGTGGCCTGTTTCCGCGGAGCCCGCTTCCGGGGCGGGCGGGACGGCGAGGACTCGGTCGCTCCGGCGGTGGAATCTCCGGAATCGGGCTGGCGGAACTCCGCGGCGAAATCGGAATCGCTCATGGAAAGAAAAGACGGGACCGGTCGACGGTACGAAGCGGAAAGGGGTTCTGGGGAGAGGAGTGGATTTGAAATTCCGCCAAGTGGGAATTTCAGCGGCTCCCGGAATTCGATCTCACGAAACTCCGGGTGCCAATCGTCCCTTAATCTGAAGGAGAGAAGACTCGCGCCCGGCAAAACTAGGAAGAGGGGGCGGCGCGAACTCCCGATCGAGTTGCGTTCAGGGACGTCGGAGTTTCTCCCTTGCCCTCTCTTTGCGCAAGTCTTTTTTTAGTCGCTCTACCCCTTCGAATCGCCTCCGGAAACCTCCTCGAGGTAGGCCTGCAATGCCTTCCGGGTGACCTCGGCGACATTTCCATGGACCCTGGCGAAAGGAGGCACGAACCACGGGAACGCTCCCGTGACGTCGTGCAGGACTCTGACCTGGCCGTCGCAATCCGGCCCCGAACCGATGCCAATCGTCGGGACGGAAACCCCGCGGGTGATCTCCCGGGCCACCGGTGCGACGACACTCTCCAATACCATGGCAAAGACTCCGGCCGCCTCGATCGCATGGGCCGCTTCCAATAACTGGTCGGCCTCGCCGGCGGTTTTGCCCTTCTTTCTGTATCCGCCTTCCTCGCGGACCCGCTGCGGCAGCATCCCGAGATGACCGCAGACGGGAATTCCCGCATCGACAAGAGCGCGGACATTTTTCAATTGATCCAGACCGCCCTCGAGTTTCACGGCATCCGCGCCCGCTGCCAGCAAATGCCGTGCGCTCGCGATGGCCTGGGGCGGCGAGTCATAGGTATGGATTGGAAGATCCGAGACAATCAAGGTGTGTGGGGCTCCGCGTCGCACCATCTCCGTGTGGTAGGCGATCTGGGCGAGCGTGACCGAGGTCGTGTCCGGTTGTCCGCCGACCACCATCCCGAGGGAGTCTCCCACGAGCAACAACTGCATTCCCGCCTCTTCGCACAGGCGGGCCGAAGGGTAATCATAGGCCGTGATCGTCACCACGGGAGCCCGAAGGCGATCGGTGAGGGGATGGGAGGGAAAAACCTTCATGGAGAGAAATCCGGGAATGGCCGGGGGGGAGCAAGAAAAACGGCGAACAAATTATAAAAATATTGATTAATTATGGTTTTTATAATATATTTTCCCCAACACAAAACAGGCCGCCTCCGGGTCATCCGCCGAAATCCCTCAAGCCAATCCATCGCGCTTCGGAGACCGCCTGAGAAACGGGTCTTCCTGAATCACGAGGCATGAGAGGAGCGGAGAAACGCGGAGCAGGGCATGAAAACAGATGGTAACACAAGCAAAACCAAGGGGAGAGTCCTTTTTCTTTCTCCAGAGACTCTTTGAAAACGAGGTTCCCGCAAACGGAATCTGGGAGCAGCCAGGATTTCTCCTGCAGCAGCGCTACGACAAAAGCCGCCGATCCGAAACGGTCCGGCCCCCGTTCCAGCGCCGCCACAAGAGCCTTTCGGTCCCGGACCGGGGCAAATCCTCCGTTCCGGCCCCGGGGGCGGAATGGTCTTGAGATCTTCTGGGCGACAGGGGGGGCACCCATGAATTTTGTCCCGCAAGGACATTGGTGAAGAGATGAAAACGCCGGGGCGGGATTTCGAGATCCCGCCCCGTGTGTTTTCTCCCACAGCCTGCGTTGGGTCGGTTGCGAACGTTACGCAAACGAGGGTTTTTGGCTCAGTCCCGTCCTGCTCCGCGGATCAGAAGCGTTATTTCCCCCTTGGGTGGCCGAACCGTGAATTCCTCGTGAAGGGAAGCGACGGTGCCGCGATGATAGGTCTCGAATTTTTTGGTCAACTCCCGGGCCACGCAGGCTTCCCGAAGGGGATCCAGCTCCCGCAAGATGGCGAGGGTTCCGGCGAGGCGGTGGGGGGATTCAAAAAAAATCGAGGTTTCACGGCGAGCGAGCGATTCCCCGAGCTCGCGGGTGCGACGTCCGGATTTCACGGGCAGAAAGCCCCCGAAGTAAAACGCGTCGCTCGGCATGCCCGATCCGGCGAGCGCCGTCACCACCGCCGAAGGTCCCGGCAACACTTCCACCGGAACTCCCGCGGCATGAGCCGCGTTCACCAGGCGGTATCCCGGGTCAGACACTCCGGGAGTCCCGGCGTCGGAGAGGTAGACCAGCTTCGCGCCGTGGAGAACCCGCTCGACGAGTGCGGCCGACTTCACTTTTTCATTGTGATCGTGCAGGGCGACCAGTTCCTTGTCCCGGATGCCGAGATGCTCGAGGAGACGCCGGGAATGCCGGGTGTCCTCACAAGCGACGAGATCGGCGGAACGGATCGCCTCGACCGCCCGGAAAGTGATGTCGCCGAGATTTCCGATCGGTGTGGCGATCAATTGAATCGATCCCGGCCGGTTCGTCGCGTTCACGGGGGACGGGTGCTTACCAGCCGTTCGCCAAATAAGAGACGAGTTTGTCCGCGGCATCCTCGGCCACGACTGCGAGGGCGTTGCGTTCGCCGACCTGGAAGTTGGGATCCACAAATTGGATCGTGTCCCCGATGACGAGGCCCTGGCGCGCTCCGGCGACATCGCCGCTGGGACCTCCCGCAGCCGCAGCCGCAGCGGAGGCATCAGAATCGCTGCCCCGGTCGGGGAGGCCGTCGATGCGGGTGCCGGTATCCGGATCCTCGAGGTGGAATTCCACGTAGAGGAAAAGGCTCAACTCCTGGGAGCGGAGGGTGTCGGTGCGCACAGCCCGCAACTGGCGCTTCTCAATCCGGCGGATCGTCCCGACAAGAACGGCATCGGCGCTCCCGCGCGTCGAGACCTGATAGGTGCCATCCGCCTGCAACTCCGTGATGACCGCGTTTGTGACGAGACTGGAGAGGCGGGGCTCCAGCGTCAGGTTCTTGAACGGCGGCACATGGATCTTGGAGATGTCCGCATAGACCCCGGGCTTGACGTCGCCGAGCTGGTAGCCGGCGCATCCGCCGAACAAGGTCGCCGCGAGGAGAAAGCAGGCTGTGGACAGAAACCGGAACTTCATGGAATGCGCTGTTGGAATCCCGGGATTCGGAACCCGGAAGCTGGAAGCCGGAAAGGAAGACCCGGAAAATCAGGGTATTCCGGGAAGTCGCGGGCGGCGGGAGGCCCTGATTCCACGGAAGATTCGGAAAATCCAACTCCCAACCGCCTGAAACTAGGCGGGATTGGCGAAAAGACAAGCCCGAAGAACGCCCCCTTTCCGAAGCGACGGGGCCGCAGGGCACCGCGCAAGCGCAAAAGTCCGCGAGAAGTCAGCGCGGACGTGTCAGGAGCCGGGGGGCGAGGGGCTCCCGCCACCGGTCGGCGGTGTCGTGGATGGGGTGGGGGGTGTGCCCGCCACCGGAGTTGCCGGAGTTGCCGGCAGGGGCAGGACCTCGTCTTCCGAGGTCCGCATTTCGACCTTGTCTTTCTTCAAGGGATTCGGCCCGAACAGCCCCGCCTTTTTATCGACCGAATCGGTGGGTTGACCGTCGAGGACCGCGAGCCGCTCCCGGGCTTTGGCCGCCCAGGAGGAGTTCGGACTCTTCACGACCTCACGATAATAGACCCGGGCCGAGTCCGGCTTCCCGCTTTTCTCGTAAAAGGCGCCCGTATTGTAGAGCTTTTCCATCGACCGCTCTTCGATGCTCTGCATGTCCGTCTTGATCTCGCTGGCGCGCTGGTCCTCGGGATTCTGATTCACGAAATCGAGTCCGGCTTCCACCTGGGCGCGATCCTTGACCGGGCTGTTCGATTTTTCGGCCGTCACCCCGCGGAGCTTGAAGATCTGATACTGGGCCTCCTTGGCGTATTCGGTATTCGGATATTTGTCGACGACCTTCTGGAACGAGGCGATCGCCGGGTCCATTTCCCCGATGTCCGTTTTGACGTATCCGATGTTCAGGAGCGATTTCGGCGCCCATTCGGTGAAGGGGGCGCTGACACTGATCTTCTCAAACATCTCGACGAGCTTGGAGGGCTGGGCGGCCGCCCCGATCCCTAGGAATCCTTTCTGTTTCGAATTCCGGAGCGCGTCGGTGATGGTGAATTGCCGCTGCACGGCCTCGTTGAAATGCGGGGAGTTGCGATGATTCGTGATCAGCTCCTGATAGACCTCGTAGGCCTTGCGTCCTTCGCCTTCGGCCTCCAGCATGCGCCCGTAGCCGAATTTCGCCTCCGTTCCGGCGTTGGTCCGCGAATAATTCGTGCTGATCGACTTGTAGGTGTCCCGGGCCTGCCGGTTCTTTCCGTCCTGCTCGTAGGCCCGGGCCTTCGCCAGCGCGGTCTCGGCGCGGCCTTCCTGCGAGGTCAGCTCTTCGGCGCTTAGGACTTTTTTTTCGACACCGCGCTTCAGGATGCTGTCGAGAAAGGCGTGCGAAGGCAGGATCGTGGCGGAGTGCGCGAGACACCCGGCGAGAAGGAATCTGGAAAAGCACGTCATGACAGCATCGGATGGGATTGGGAGACACTACGCGAAGGGTTGCCCGGTTCAAATGCCATTTCCCAAACCCGGACCCCGTGGCCCCCGGAAGGCTGGCTTGATCTTTCGTTCGTTTTGACAGCACGGACCCGGGAACATTCCATGTGGAACACAGGCGGAGTCCGGCGCACCACCGCTATCCGAAACGGCTCCAAACCCGAAATCCTTAGAACTCCCGAACGGAGACGAACGGACCGGGCGACGATTTATAACTTCTTACAATATATGTAATGCAAAATGGTGGATCGTGAAGTCCGGTCTCTTGGATTCCCCGCCCGGCCCCCGGCCAGCCGCCTTCAAATTTCGAGCGTGCGCGTGCGCGACATCGAAATCCTCCGCGAATCCCCCGTCCATGGGTGCGGTGAACGTTGATGCGCACGAAGTGGGGCTGCGGGGACTGGACATAAAAAAACGGCTCCGGTGATCCGGAGCCGTTTCTAAACGAATCCACGAGTCGAGACTCAGGACTCCGCCTTCGGCGTGTCCGGACCGTCTGCCGGAAGCTCCGGCTTGCGGATGTAATTCTCGTCAACCCGTCCCTTGAGCGCCCCAAGGAACGTCACGATGGCTTTGGTGTCCTCTCCGGAAAGCTGACGCCCCAACTGGTGCTCGGACATTTTCGCGACGATCTCCTCGAGCGTTTTCACGGATCCATCATGCAGATACGGAGCGGTTTCGGTGATGTTCCGAAGACTCGGGACCTTGAAGAAATACTTGTCCGCCTCGTTCTTTGTGGCCTCAAAGCGACCCAGATCCTGGGTTGGCCACTCCTTCACGAGACCGAGTTTCTGGAACAGGTGCCCACCCACTCCCATGCCGTTGTGGCAAGCGGTGCAACCGGTTGTCACAAAGAGATTCAGGCCATGTTTTTCCGCGTCATTGAGGGCCTTGTCGTCCCCATTGAGGAAGTCGTCGAACCGGGACGGCGTCATGAGCTTGCGCTCGAAAGCCCCGATCGCCTTGCCCACATTCTCATAAGTGATCGGCTCCTTCTCACCGGGGAAGGCCTTGGCGAAGGCTTCGACGTATCCCGGGACGGTTTTGAGCAAGCGGACGACGGCGGGTGCGTCCGCCATCCCCATTTCGATCGGATTGAGAATCGGGCCGACCGCCTGCGCCTCGACATCGGCGGCCCGACCGTCCCAGAATTGCGCGATGTGGACGGCGGCGTTGTAGACCGTCGGAGCGGAGCGTCCTCCCTTCTGTCCGCCGATTCCGGTGGAAACCGGCTCCCCGTCGTCACCGAAACTGGCCAAATCGTGGCAGGTGTTGCAGGAGACGGTCCGGTTTTTCGAGAGCCGGGTGTCGTGATAGAGCATCCGTCCGAGATCGGTCTTCGCGTCACTCAGTGGATTAGCTGAATTTTCCGCGACCTCGGGGATGGGCTGGAACGCCCCTAGAAGGGCGCGATTGACTTGGGTTTCGGCTTGGAGTGCCGGAGCGGCACAGAGACCGAGGAACAGCAGGGAGACGGTGGAGCGTTTCATGGAGGCAAGGGGGCTTTATGATCCTACGCCGACGGCGGAAAATCGGATGATTCGAATTCCAGCATCGCAAACGCTTTCGCATTCGGCAATCCTTTTGAATCCTGTAACGGAAACGCGTCCCATTCCGTCATCCTTCGCCGATGCCGCCCTCCCTCCCCACCGAGACCCCGGTCGATCGCTGGACTCCGGCTCCCGGCGCGTTGCCCGAGCGGATCGCCCGCGTTTCGCTTCCCGTCGCCCTCGGCCGGGCCTTCGATGCCGGGATCGGTTTCGCCACGCTCGTTCCCATGCTCGCGGTGATCTCCACGATTCCGGTGCTGAACCTGCTAGGTCTCGGTTATCTCCTCGAGATCTCCGGAAGGGTCGCCCGCTCCGGCCGGATCCGCGACGGATGGGTCGGGCTCGCGGGTTTCGCGGCGCTCGGCAAATTTGTGGCCGCGGTCTGGCTCGCCTCGGTGCCGGTCCGCCTCGTGCACCGCTTCTGGAAAGATGCCGAACTGATCGCTCCGGGCAGCGCGAACGGCGTCGCCCTTCGCGCCCTTCTCGTCGCACTCATCCTCCTGCTCTCGCTGCATCTCGGTTGGGCCTTGCTGCGGGGCGGCAAAATCCGGCATTTCCTCTGGCCGGCCCCCTGCCGCCTGCTGCGATCGATCGGATCGCGCGACGGAGCGTTGAAGCCGCGGGTAAGCGAGTGCGCGGCGGGATTTCGGAAGCTCCGCCTCGATTCCTTTTTCCGCCTCGGTGCCCTCGGATTCGCCGGCGCCGCGGTCTGGCTGACGGTTCCGGTCCTGATTCTCATGCTCGCGGCCGGGATCGGGAATCCTGGAATTTCTTTTCTGGGCTCGGTCCTTGGTGCCCTCCTGCTGGGAATCGCGGTGCTTTTCCTGCCAATGCTCCAGACCCGGTTCGCCCGCAGCGGGCGGTTCGGAGAGTTTTTCGACCTGCGGGCGGCGCGGGCCTCGTTCCGGAAGGCCCCTCTCGCCTTTTGGCTCGCTCTCTCCGGCAGCCTGCTCTTTGCCCTTCCTCTCTATCTCCTGAAAATCGAACTGGCCCCCGACGAGGTCGCCTGGCTGCCCAATCTCGTCTTCGTTCTCTTCATTCTTCCGGCGCGGCTCCTGCAGGGCTGGGCGCTCTCCCGCGCGGAGCGGCGCGCTCTCCCGCGGAGCCGGGTCTCGCAATGGGCCGCGCGTCTCGCCGCCCTGCCGATAGTGGCTCTTTACGTGTTCATTGTCTGGTTCTCCCAATACCTGAGCTGGCACGGCACCCTCGGCCTTCTCGAGCAACATGCCTTTCTCGTCCCGGCCCCCCTTCTCGGACCCTAAGCCCCGATCCCGGGTAAAAACCGGTCCGATGCCGCGTCGTCCGGGTCAGCCCTGCGACCATCGATGGAAGGCCTCGATGCCCTCGTATTCGGCCATGCCGAGTCCGTCGTAGGTCGCCGCCATCTCGCGGTTCTTCGCGGGGGCGCTGAGGTCGTCCTCGTTGATGGACATGAACCTCCGGATCGATTCCGTCTTTTCCTCAAGTTGGTCCGGACTCATCGGAACGGCCATGTCGATCTCGTGGGCCTCGAGGGCCCGGTCGCGGCCCCGGTAGAGCCA
>JBILDO010000111.1:0-9268 GCA_044352585.1 Verrucomicrobiales bacterium | reverse complement strand
AGGAGCTTCTTGTCGACCATCGAGGCCGTGATCCACTTCGCGCGCTGGCTCATGCCGTAGTAGACGATCCCGTCGTGCGGGGCGGTGACGCGCATCGCGCCGAGATCCTCCTCCAGCTCGGCGAGGGTCTTGCGGAATTCCTCCATCTCGCGCCGCTTCGCGGCGGTGGCGAGGCGCGCCTTCTCGAGTCCGTCACGCATCGCCTTCTCGCCCGCACGCCACTCGATCTGGCGGAGTTCGAGACTGCGCTTGAGGCCCTCGTGCTCGCGGGGGAGCATCACGTTCAGGGTCCGCTCGGCGCGGGCCTGGGTCTGTTCCAACATCCACTCATACCGGGCCACCGAGTTCTCCGCGCGCTTCAGGATGATCTCCTCCGTCTCTTCGGTGAGATCGTCTTTCTCATACATCTTCCTGAGCTGGTTCAGCTCCTCCCGGGCGTAGGAAAGCGCCTCGTTCACCTCCTTGACGTCCTCGCGCACGGCCCGCTCCTGCATGGGACGGGATTCGTCCTCGAAATAGGCGAGATCCTGCTCCGCCTGGACCTTTTCCCGGGAAGCCCGCTCGAGGGAGAGGGGCGTCGCTTTCTCAGCCTTGCCGAGATCGAGCTCGGCCGCGGCGAGGTCCAGCTCCTTTGTTGGCAACTCCCGCTTCATTTCCTCGATCTTCTTGACGAGATCCTTGGTCTCGAGCTCGAGGATGACGTCACCGGCCTTCACCGTCGTTCCATGCGCGGCGGCACGGATCACCGTCAGGTCGCCCCACCGTTTCAAGTTCATCTCGAGCGGCGTGGCGCGCTCGCTTTCGACCGTGCCGGAAAGCTTGACCTTCTGGACGAGGGGACCGGGCGTCACCCGGGAGATCGTCGAGGCCGGGGCCGCCGGTTTCGGCTTCGCAGCTTCCGCCTTGGGAGCTTCCGCCTTGGGAGCGGTCGGCTTGGCGGATTCCGATTTCACGGGGGCCTTCGCCTCTTCGGCCCGGGCATCGCAAAGAAAAAGGCCGATCAGAACCGCAAGCGGCCGCAGGGGAATTGAGAAGACAATGTCCATCGGAAATTCTAGTTCTGTTAATTGTTTAAAATATTGAAATTATAACAATAAAGCCGATTGATCCCCTTGGAAAGCAGGAATTTCAGGGGAATCAGCCCTTTCTCTTCACCCGACCTTCGGGCCAATGGATCTTCTCGAGTTCCGCCAGCTCCTCTTGGGTCAGTTGCCCGGGCGGGCGATTGCCGGAACCCTTGCGCTTCGAGAGGGAATCCCCCAGCTCGGCCCGGGCCGCTTCCGCGTGTTTCATCAACTCGGCCACTTTCTCCGGATGCGTTCCGGCAAGATCGGTGGTTTCGCCGGGATCCGCGGCGAGATCGAAAAGCGCGACCGGCGTGCCGTGGTTGTGATAGGGGGCCGGCTTGCCGCCATCCCCTCCCCCGCCGCCGTCGAGGCTGCGATAGTTGTGCGGCAGGATCAGCTTCCACGATCCGCGTGAGACGGCATGCAGTTCATTCTGCTTGTAGTAGAACCAATAGCTTTCGTGCGGGTTCTTCGCCCCCTCCGTTCCCAGCAGGAGAGGCCCGAGGTCGAGGCCGTCGATTTCCCGCGGCGGCAATTCCGCACCGATGAAACCGGCGAGGGTGGGCAGCAGGTCGATATTCATCCCGGGCTCGTCGCAGACCGTTCCCGCGGGGATCGTTCCGGTCCAGCGCATCAGGGTCGGTTCGCGGATCCCCCCCTCCCAGACGGTCCCCTTCCCCTCGCGGAAGGGTCCCGAGGAACCCGCGTGGGTTCCATAGGAAAGCCAGGGACCGTTGTCGCTCGTGTAGATCACGAGGGTGTCCTCGCCCAGTCCGTTCGTGTCGATCGCGTTGAGGATCTCCCCGACGGACCAATCGATCTCCGAGATCACGTCTCCGTAGAGCCCCCGCTTCGATTTCCCGGCAAAGCGGTCGCTGACATGGAGCGGCACATGGGGCTGCGGATGGGGCACGTAAAGGAAAAAAGGGCGCTCGCGATTCCGTCCGATGAAATCGACCGCCTTCGCCGTCAGCCAGGTCGTCATCATGCGCTGGTCGTGCTCGTCGACGATGCGGATCCTCTCGTTCCCCGAAACGAGCGGGAGCGGCGGAAACCCATTCTTCGCTTCGGGATGCCGCGGCCACATGTCGTTCGAATACGGAATCCCGAAATATTCGTCGAATCCGTGCTGCAGGGGCAAAAACCGCTCGTGATCGCCGAGATGCCACTTCCCGAAAACCGCCGTCGCATATCCTTTCGACTTGAAGACCTCGGCTAGGGTCGTCTCCTCCGCGTTGATCCCGGTGCCGCCTCCCGGACCAAGCGCCCCGTGGATGCCAACCCGGTTCGGATAGCAGCCCGTGAGCAATCCCGTGCGCGAGGCCGAGCAGACCGGCTGGGCGGCATACCATCGGGTGAAATGACGCCCCTCCCTCGCCATGCGGTCGAGGTTCGGAGTCTCGAATCCCTTCGCCCCATTCACCCCGATGTCGCCGTAGCCCTGATCGTCCGTGAAAATGATGACCACGTTCGGTCCGCGTTCGGCGGCCCTCAAATCACCTCCGAAAGCAATCGAAGACACAACAGGGCAAAGGAGAAGGGATGAGAGGCGCATGAGAAAACCCGGAATTCTGAAACCGTTCGCGAATGTCGCCGACTTCCACTCCCCTTCCAAGGGACGCAAGGGCGCAGGACGGGCTTACGCAGAAAATTTCAAAGCCAGGCGCGCCTCAAGGCTTGGTCGAGGGGGCCAGCTGATGTCGGATACCGAATCCAAGAAAGGTTTGGCCGATTGCGGAGCGATGCCGGTCTGTCGGCAAGGCAGAGGGCAGGGGCTGGAGCGGGCTCCTCTCCCGGCCCGACAACGCCGCACGGAGGCGGGCCGCGTCCGCCCTTCATCGGCGCGATGCTGATCGCGAAGATTTCCTGGGTCAAGACTTCCGATCGTCCAAGGATTTCGTGGATTCGGTATGAGGGGGCGCTCGGGGGGAGGGTGGTCGTGGAACCTCGCGATGGCCTTTTTCCTCATGGGGGATCGGTTTCTCGAAACGGTGGCATCGCGCGTGCCGCAGGGATCTCCGCCAAAGGTCCCGTCCTCGCTGCGGCGGAAGCGGTCGAGCCTTCGGGATCGGTGAGGCAGAAGCATTTCGACATTCGCAAAGAGGTGGGGAAACGGTTCCAACCGGTGCCGGAATCATGCACCCTCCACCACCGCCAGCAACTGCTTCGCCCGGCTCGCACCCATGAAGTAGGTGTATTGGTCGTCGATGCGGGTGAGGCTGGCGAAAGGCGCGACCCCCACGACGATCACGGCGACGGCGTCGAGGCCTTTGGCGCGGTTGATGGAGAGGTGGCGGATCGCTTTTTTGCCGGGCTCCGGCGCGGTGCCGTATTCGATCAGCGGCAATCCCGCCAGCTCGCGGCATCCGCCGAGGGCGCTCTTTTGCAGGTCGGTGCGGGTGTGGAGGATCAAGACCTCTTCGGCACGGCAATACCCGATCTCGGTCCACGCGGCGATGATCCGTCCGACCTCCGCCTCGACCTCCGCGGGCGTGGCCTTGGGCAGCGAGGAGATCACCACATCCGGACCTTCCGGCAGGTCATCGGGCTCGTGGAGCCGGGCGATCAATGCCTCCGTGCCCGGGGCGCGCAAGGTACCGAGAAACTCGAAGACCGGCCGGGTGTAGCGCAGGGCGTGGGGCAACCGGGCAAAGGCGGGTTGGCTGAGGCTCGTGGCGAGCCGTTGGATCTCGAAGCCTCCGCTGCCGCGGAAGGGCGGACGTTGGGCTCCGTCGTAGAAGAGGGCCATCGGAGACCGCGTCCCCTCGCGGAGGAGGGCAAAATAGATCGTCCACCAGCCGCAATCCCCCGCTTCATCCTCTCCCTCGTCGGAACCGATCCCGGCGGCGAAGGCGGTGTCGTGATCCTGCGCCTCATCGACGACGAGGGCGTCGTAACGCGGCAGGCGATCGGCGAATTCCGCCTCCCGCACGCAGGCGAGGAGCAGTCCGGGCAGCTCGCGATCGTAGTGGCGGATCTTCTCCTCGCGGGTGGACTCCGGTCCCGGCGCTTCGTTGCTGAGGCCGCATTCGCTCAGAAGGTGCCCCGCCAGTTCCTCCCAGGGGAAGACGACGATCTCCCCGCGCTCCAGGGGACGACGCGAGACGAGATCGCGCAGGAGCCGGCCCAGGGCGAGGTTGTAGCAGAGCAGCAGCACCCTCGCCCCGTCCCCGGCTTCGGCGAAACGCACCGCCTGCTCGACCGCGTGCCAGGTCTTGCCCGTGCCGGCCCCGCCTTCGATGAGGAGTTGCCGGTTGTCCCGGAGGATGTCGAGGAGCCCGTATTGCCGGGTCAGTTGCTTGCGGAAGAGGATCTCGTTGTGGTCGAGGAAATGTCGCAGTTCCTCCGGCTTCGCCCCCTTGCCGTAGGCCTCGAGAAAGACCTCGCGATGCCGGTCGAGATTGCGCGTCGGCTCGCCGCCGAAGAAGCGGCCGAAGATCGACTCGAAACGGTCGAGGTCCCGCCGGTCCACGATCTGGTCCCGGGCGATGCCCTGGAACTGGGTCTGGCCTTCCGGGATGAACTCGTTCGGCAGGCAGAGGGCCTTGGCCACGGGATGCCAGCCCGGCGCCACCGCATCGAGGGCGCGCAGGACCCCCGCGTGTTCCTGGTCGAGCTGGAAGAGCGGATGGTCGCGGTTCTTCTCCGGATCGCCCTCCCAGGCCCCGGTGGGGGCGAACTGGCGGAAGCGGTGGCCCTTCACCTCGAGGACGAGGAGCCCGTGGAGCGGGTCGAAGATGAGGAAGTCGCCCTCGCGCCGGACGCCGTGATTGTCCGTGTAGTAGAACCCCCAGCGGATCGTCCAGCGCTTGCTGAGGCGGGCGAGCAGCTTGGCGACCTTGATCTCGTGCTCGTCGCAGTGGTCGGAAGGGCGGTTGTGGAACCAGCGGGCCATGGGGGGGACCCTCTTGGGGCGAGAAGGGAAGGCGCTCGTGTTTGAACCAAGGGCGAGATTACGCCCGCGAACGGAATGTTAGGGGCCGCATGTGATGAATGTGTGCGAAGCAGATCTCATTCAATCGTAGCAACGAACTCACCGATGACCAGTAGGTCTTGTGTTTCATCAGGGCCAATAATCATGGAATCATAGTTGGGATTGAGCGGACGCAGTTCGATCTGTAAGTGGCTCCAATTTTCAGAATCGACTTTCTTCGCCGAGTGATACTTCTTCACCGTGAACCGTCCGCCGTTTTCCGGGTCACCCATCGAGTTGAATTGAACCAACACGATTCGCCCCTCCCGTGATCCCGCCGGACACCGTCGGAATAGATTCCACGACCCATCCTTGATCTTCGGCTCCATCGAATGGCCAAGGACGCGGGCGATGAACATGCCGGGTTTGATAGAGGTTCCGGGAGCCTCGGCCCAGCCGATTTCCTCGGGGCTGCTTTCCGGGCCCCAGAGGCCGGCGGCGGCTTCGAGGCTGTAAACGGGGACGAGGCGGGTGAACTTGTCCTTGGCGGCGGGGGCCTCGATGAAGCCGGGGAGCTCGTAGGTTTCAGGTTCGTCACCTTCCCCGGTGGCGGGGCTGGCGTCCACGACCCGCAAGGGGCTGGCGACGGCGACGGGTTCGACGGACCAGCCGCTGTCGGTCCGGGTGAAGGCGACCTGGTAGTTGGTGCCGGGAGCCCCGGCGTTTTCACCGAACCAGCCGCGTAGGAGCGGAAGGATCTGGTTTTCCTCGCTGCCGAGTGGTGAGGCGACGTTGCAGGCGATCTTGACGAACTTGAACACCCACTGGCTGCCATCTGGCAGGGTGGCGGTCGTCGGGCCGATGGGGCGGCCGGGCAGTTCCTCGACGGTGGGGAGCCGCAGGATGGGTTTGCCGCCGGAATGGCTGACCTTGGCGAGGAAGCGGCCGGCAGTGAGTTCGGCGGCTTTCTCGATGCGGGTCTTCGCGTAGTGGGCGAGACGGTAGTCCACCAGCTCGGCGGTCATCGATTCGAAGTCGGGCCGGAGGTTTTCCGGGCACGGGAAGGCGGCGAGGAAGCGGTCGACCTCGCGCTTGAACCAATGACGGCCGGCCTGCTCGTCCATCCAGCGGGACAGCGGCCAATCGAGCCACCACTTGGCCCATGCCTGGATCGGGGCTTGGGCGGGATCGGGAAACTGCTGGGTGGGCGGGAGGTCGTGACGGAGCGTCGGGTGGGAAAGGAGGAAGTCGCGGCAGGCGGCGGCGAGGGTTTCGATTTCCATGCCGCCCCAAAGCGCGTCGCGTTCCAGCAGCACGCGGAGGACGACCATTTTGTAGGACTTGTTGAGATTGGTGGCCTCCAGCATGGCGAGCCAGGACTCGAAGGAGGCGAAGACCTGTTGTTCGCTATCGGTCAGATCGTTTTGCTCGGCTATGAAGCCGAACCAGGAACCGAACTTTGCGGCGAGGGTGCGGGGCAGGTAGCCGTGGTGGAACAGCTCGCTGGGCGAGGGTCGGCGGCCGAGTTCGTCGCGCATGCCAAGGTAGGCTTCGACGACGGCCGAACCGGTGTTGGGCAGGAGGCGCAGCATCAGTTCCTTGGCCTCGACTTCGAGGTCGAGCAGGCAGCCTTCGGGGAGATCCGGGATGCCGCCTTTGAGGAATTTCTTCAGGTGCGCCCAGGTGGCGGACTGGTTGCCGAGGGAAAGCAGGTGGGTGAGGCGGCTGGCGAAGACGCGGTGATTGCCGACGAAGTCGATAACTTTCAGCCGAAGTTTGTTTTCCGCGGCGCGGAGGCCGCGGCCGAGTTGTTGGAGGAAGATGACCTTGGATTCGGTGGGGCGCAGCATGACCACGCGGTCCACGTCAGGGACGTCGAGGCCTTCGTTGAAGAGATCGACCACGCAGAGGGCCTGGAGTTTGCCCTCGATGAAGGCGTTGAGGCTGTCGCTGCGCGGATCGCCACCGGAACCGGAGAACACGGCATCGGCGCGCACACTGCGGCGGCGAAGCCAGTCGCGTGTGTAGAGCGCGTGGCGGCGGGAGCAGCAGAAGACAAGCGTGCGGGCCCCGGGATCGCCCTGCCATGCGGTCCAGAGCCGATCCATGCGCTCGCTGTTTTCGAGTTTCTCCTCCAGCACGGTGGGATCGAAGCGACCGTTGCGCCACGGGATTTGCTCGAAGTCCACATCGTCCTTGAGTCCGAGGTAGTGGAAGGGAACCAGCGAGCCTTCGGCAATGCCATCGCCGACGGTGGCCTGCCACGCGAGCACATCGTCGAAGAGCGAGGCCACGTCCACGCCATCGGTGCGTTCCGGGGTGGCGGTGAGCCCGAGGGTGAAGCTGGCATTCAGCCGAGCCATGACCCGCCTATAGCTGGGTGCCTGGGCATGGTGGACTTCGTCGATGACGACGTAGTCGAAGCGCTGGCCGTCCAGCTCGGCGAGGCCTTCGGGCCGTGTGAGTTTCTGGACGGACGCGACGACAAGGTCGCCGCTCATGTCGCTGTTTGCGCCGAGATACCAGGTCACGCGGGTTTCTTGCCACTTCGACTGCATGGCGCTGCGGACGGTGGCCTCGGCCTGGATCAGGATCTCGGCGCGGTGGGCGATGATCAAGACGCGGGGCGGACGCTGGAGGGCTTGGCCGACAGCCAGAACATCGAAGGCGGCTAGCCAGGTTTTCCCAAGGCCGGTAGCGACGGCAACGAGAGCACGTCGGTAACCGTCCGAGCGGATCTGATCGAGAGATTCCAGCGCGCTCGCCTGCCACGGGCGCGGCGGGTGAAGGATTGTGGGGAGATCGACCGTTTCCGGCGGGATGAATGTCCGGTGGGCCTCTTTGGCGTGCTCGGCGTAACGGTCGACGAGGGCTTCATCGAGCGGCGTGGCCTGCTGCCAGAGATCGGTGAAGGCGCGGGCGAGTTCCTGATCGATGGGCTCCGAGCCGGTGGTCTGCCCGATGAGGTTCCACTCGACGCCGGTTTCGAGCGCGGCCTTGGAGAGATTGCTGCTGCCGACGACGACCAGGCCGCCTGACGAATCGATGATGCGCCAAGCTTTCGGGTGAAAGGAGTCGGGCTGAGAGGAAAGTTTCGAGATTTCCGCCAAGCGGACTTCGAGCGAGCCGTTTTCGCCAAGGTCTGCGGCCAGTGACATCCAGCCGATCAAACGGCGGAGGGCGTCGGCGGAAGTGATGTAGAGATAATCGCCAACGAGGATGCGGATGCAGGCATCGGCCCGAAGCGCCGCGAAGATCGATTGCTGAATGAGATCGAGCCCGGAGGGCTGGATGAAGGAGGCGAGGAGATCGATTTCCGCAGCAGCCGAAACGCGTTGGCCGATGCGTTTCCAAAGCGGCGCGGTCGGGTGGCCCGTGGCAAGGGTGAGTGCCGGACGAATCCCGGGTTTCGAAGGATTCTTCTCGAGGTAGTTTCCCTTGCCGGGAATGACATGGCGAACGCCACCGCGCGGATCGGCCATATCGCCCAGATACCTCGGGATGACGTGGATGTGGACGTGCGGGACTGTTTGGCCGGAAGCGGCACCGGCGTTGAAGCCAACATTGTAGCCGTCAGGTTTGGGATCGAGCTGAAGATCGAGGATGTGTTTCACTTCCTTCACCAGCGCCATCAGCGCGGCTTGTTCGTCGTCGGATGCATCGAACCACGTTTCGACGATACGACGGGTTATGACAAGGACGTGCCCGGAAGAGACCGGGAAGCCGTCGAAGATGGCGAAGGCCAAGTCATTTGAGCAAAGCCATTCACCCACCGGGACGGCGAGAAATGGGGACTCAAGATTGGTCATTCCGCAAATTCAACTTCATCGCCAAACGTTCCGGCTTACTCGCTCCTGAAGCTCCTGAATGGGGTTGTCGTCCTGATCTTCCGAATTCATCGTGCGTTGTTAGGCCGCAGAGGCTAGTGAGTCGATGGTGGGCAAAAAACGCAACGAGATCAAGCCAAAATCAAGCGTCTGGCGCAAGAATGCCCCGGGTGTAGGACCGCGGCAGGGGGAGTGAGCCCTCTTGGAATAATTCCGATTGGTCCTATCCGCGATCTCGCCGGGTCCGCGCCCATCGCTGGTAGAGTCGGAGAATCCGTCTGGTAATCCTTCCAGGCTCGGCTCCCGAGTTGAATCGGGCCGCTCCCCATTGGGCGGGTCGGTGTCAGGTAATCGAGGGAGGAGTGTCGGCGGTGGGTGTTGTAATACGATTCGATGTAGGCGAAAAGCTCGGTGCGGGCGTCGGCCGCGTCGCGGAAGCAACCGCCCTGGAGCATCTCCGC
>JBILDO010000061.1:0-29944 GCA_044352585.1 Verrucomicrobiales bacterium | reverse complement strand
GGCAAGGCGGGGCGATGTCGCTGCGGGAGGTGTTGCGGCACCGGGTGCGCTACTTCTGCGACGGCGCGGTGCTGGGCACGGCGGAGTTCGTCGACGCGGTCTTCGCACGCGAACAGGCCCTGCAAAAACGCTTTGGCGAGAAGCGGACCAGCGGAGCCCGCCGCATGCGCGGCGCGGAATGGGGCGGGCTGAGGGTGCTGCGGAATTTGCAGAAGGACGTGATCAGGAGGTAGGCCTTGGTGGAGGCGAATGTTTTCCGACCCGGAAGAACGGATGGGTTGTGAGACTGTGTCATTCATCTCGGATCTGGGCGATCACGCTCCCCCCTGCAACCTCCGCCCCCCACTCGTGCGGCGCGTGGGAGCCGCGACCGACCGGCTCGGTATCAGGACCTCCGCGGGCGAGGGCGGACGGGAGGTTGAGGAAGGCAGGTCGAGGGAACTGAGAGGCCGATCCGCTCAAGGTCTCCCAAGCACCCCCACGATCACCGCAATAACATGGCTCAGGCTGCCGGCCATCACGAAGAGGTGCCAGATGAAGTGCCCGAAACGGAGACCGCGCCTCAGGTAAAAATACACGCCACCGGTGTAGCACAGCCCCCCCGCGACAAGCCACGCGATACCGGCGGCATTAACCGATTCCACGAGCGGCTTCATCGCGATACAGACAAGCCAGCCCATCGCCACATAAACTACCGTTCCCAGCTTGTCGAAGCGGGGCAGGAGAATCGTCTTGAGGACCACACCGCCCAAGGCGAGTCCCCAGATCACCGCGAGGAGTGACCAACCCCACGGACCGCGGAGATTGACAAGCAGCCATGGCGTGTAACTGCCGGCAATGAGGACGAAAATGAGCGCGTGGTCGAGGATCTGAAGAATTCGCTTTTTCCCGTGCGCGGTGACATGGTGGTAGAGAGCCGAGGTGCCGTAGAGGAGAACGAGGCTGCCGCCGAAGACCGAGACGCCGACGACATGCCAGGAAGACATCGGCGCGGCCATTCGCAGCATCACGATCAAGCCGAGAACGGACAACGCGGCACCGATCGCGTGACTGACGCTGTTCGCGACTTCTTCGGCATGGCTTTCGCAGAGGGTGCTCCGCTCCTTCATTCAGGCACTGTCGCCCCCCAAGACGCGGCGTCCATGGAAAAATCATCCCAGACGCGGACGCACGTCCCCGGAATTCGCTGTTTTCATTCGCCGCGGCGGAATTATATTCCTTGAGTCCAGCTCTTCACATGAACTTCTTCCTTCGTGTCGGCCGTTTTCTTCTCACGACCGTCATTGCCGCCTTTCTCCTCGCCTCCTGCGAGAAGGTGGCCCCCTACCTCGACAAGGCGAAGTCCGCGCTGGACCGTGAAACCGAAGCGGAACTCGCCGCCAGAAAGCCGAAGACACCGGCTGAAATTCCCCCGCCGCCGGCCCCGGTGAAAATGGAGCCGGTCATCAACAAGGAGGCCCGCGTCTCCATTCTCGGCTACCACGATTTCACCGCGGGATCGTCGACGAACGACATGATTCTCAACGTCGAGGACTTCCGCCGCCAGATGCAGGCGATCCGCGACGCGAAGCTGCCGGTCATCAGCATGCGGCAGTTCCTCGACTGGAAGCAGGGCAAGTCCGATATCCCCGCCGAGTGTGTCATGATCACGATCGACGACGGCTGGAAGGCGACCCATACCCTCGCCCTAGGCGTGCTGAAGGAATTCGGCTATCCCTTCACTGTCTTCCTCTACAAGAATTACATCAACATCGGCGGGCGATCCC
Source organism: Verrucomicrobiales bacterium (assembly GCA_044352585.1). Classification (GTDB taxonomy): domain Bacteria; phylum Verrucomicrobiota; class Verrucomicrobiia; order Verrucomicrobiales; family DEV007; genus Arctic95D-9. The sequence continues at coordinate 28,178 of JBILDO010000061.1, read as the reverse complement.
TCACCCATGATGAAGTCCGCGAGATCGCGCGGAGCGGCGGAACTCTCTCGAGCCACTCAGTGAGCCACCAGAATCTCTCGAAGCGAGGCGGACGCTCCGACGCCGACTACGACGCCTGGCTGCGCGAGGAACTGGTCGACTCGATGCGCTATCTCGAGGAGACCTACGGGGACTCCGGCGCGGTCGTGAAGACCTTCGCCTACCCCTTCGGGATCTACAACGACCGGGTCCTCGGGATCGCCAAGGAGGCGGGCTACGAGGCCTGCTTCACGGTCAACGGCAAGAAGACGGGGTGGGAGGAGAAGGATCTCGAGATCGGCCGTTACGTCGTGCACGGCACGACCCTCGCCAATTTCGACCCCGCCCTCGACTTCGGCGGCGGAGCGGTGACGACCGGAGGACGCAAGCTCCTCGCCGGGCAGAAGGCCGAGGACGGAACGACGCAGGGTCCGCTTGTCTCGGTAAAACCCGACGCGAATTCCGTCGTCGGAAACCGTCTTCCCCTCGTCGAGGTCGATCTCTCGAAACTGCAGGGGGTCGATGCGGAGTCGATCGTCCTTCGCATCTCCGGGTTCGGTCGGGTCGAGCCGGCCTTCGATGCCGCGACGGGTCGGCTGTCCTATCAAATCCCCCAACGCCTGCGCACGGAGACCTGCGCGGTGCAGCTGTCCTTCCGCCATGCCGGATCGAAGGAAAACGAAATGATCGGATGGACCTTCCGCGTCGATCCGCTCGCGGATTACCTCTCTTCCCAAGCAAAACCGGACGAAGCGGCCGTCCCCGGGCCCACGGCGACTCCTTCGTTGTGAGGCGGCTCCAGCCAATCCCTAACGGCTCCGCGCCCGACCTGCCGAGACTTTTTACCATTCACTGTTCCACCTTTTACGGCGGCCGCGGGCCGCCACACCTCCCATGTTCTCGAACCTCTCCGAAAGTCTCCAGGAAACCTTCAAGAAGCTACGCGGCCACGGCAAGATCTCCGAGTCGAACATCTCCGACGCCCTCCGCGAGGTCCGCCTCGCCCTGCTCGAGGCCGATGTCGAGCTCTCCGTCGCGAAGGAATTCATCGCCCGGGTCAAGGAAAAGGCCCTCGGCGAGACGGTTCTGCGCACCATTTCGCCCGGCCAGCAGATCGTCAAGATCTTCAACGACGAGATCGCCGGCCTCCTTGGCGGCGACGCCGCGCCGCTCGACCTCAATCCGCCCGGCCGCATTCTCCTTGTCGGCCTGAATGGAGCCGGGAAAACGACGACCTCGGCGAAACTCGCGCTGCACCTCCGCAAACAGGGGCGCCGCCCCCTCCTCGTGGCGTGCGACCTCTACCGCCCGGCGGCGATCGACCAGCTCGTCACCCTCGGCAAACAGATCGATGTCCCCGTCTTCAAACCCGAGTCCGGAGAAAGCGACGTCCTCAAGGTCGCCAAGGCCGCGCTCACGTGGGCGGAGCAGCAGAACGGCACCGTCCTCATCTTCGACACCGCAGGCCGCCAAGAAGTCGACGAGGCCCTCGTCGAGGAACTGCGCCAGCTCCACCGCTTCCTCGCCCCGAAGGAAACCCTCCTCGTCGCCGACGCCGCCACCGGTCAGCAGGCCGTCAGCGTCGCGAAGACCTTCGACGGGATCCTCGCGGCCTCGGGCTCCGGTCTCACCGGGCTCATCCTCACCAAGCTCGACGGCGACGCCCGCGGCGGCGCGGCCCTCTCGATGCGCAGCGTCACGGGCAAGCCGATCAAGTTCGCCGGGGTCGGCGAGAAATTGTCCGACTTCGAGGTCTTCGTGCCCGACCGCATGGCGGGACGCATCCTCGGCATGGGTGACATCGTCGGACTCGTCGAGAAGGCGGCCGAGGCGATCGACGAGAACGAGGCCCTGCAGATGGCCGAGCGCCTCAAGCGGGCCGATTTCGATTTCACCGACTTCCTCTCGCAGATGCGCATGATGAAGCGCATGGGCGGGCTCTCCAGCCTTCTTGGCATGATCCCCGGCATGGGCGACAAACTCAAGGGCGTCGATCTCGACGAGAAGCGCATGAAACGCACCGAGGCCATCGTCCTTTCCATGACCCTCGAGGAGCGACGCCGCCCCGAAATCATCAAGGCCTCGCGCCGCCGCCGCATCGCGATGGGCAGCGGCACCAGCGTGACCCAGGTGAACCAGTTGCTGAAGCAGTTCGGCGAGATGCGCAAGCTGATGCGAAACAAGGGCAAGATGAGCCAGATGATGAAGCAGTTCGGCGGCGGACGCCGGCCGTTCTGAATACGTCCTCGGTTCCTGGTCCTTTGTTCTTCAGGCAAGGCTAGCCTTGGCGACGCGCATCACGTTTCCTCCGAGGATCTTGCGGATGTCGTCGTCGGAGTATCCGCGCTGCACGAGTCCGACGGTGTAAAGCGGCCAATTCGTCCAGGAAAGGCTCAGGTCGGCCTCCTCGCTCGCGACGAAGTCGTCCTTCGGCCAGAGCGAGCGGAAATCCTCGCGCTTGCGACGAAGGCCCGCGACCGCCGCTTTCTTGTTTTCCGCGGCGCTGTTCCTCGACGTGTAGGCGATGTCCGTCCCGATCGCGACGTGGTCGGTGCCGAAGGATTTCGCGACGTGGTCGATATGGTCGAGGAAGGCGTTGAGATCCCCCTTGCCGCGCAGGAAACGCGAGATGCAGCAGATCCCGATGTAGCCGCCCGAGTCCGCGAGGGCGCGGATCACCTCGTCCGGCTTGCTCCGGATGTGAGGATGCAGGGCGGCCGCGGTCGAGTGGCTTGCCACGACGGGTTTCGTTGAGACCTTGGCCGCCTCGAGGCTCGTCTGCCAGCCCGAGTGGGCGCAGTCGGGAATGACTCCGACCCGGTTCATCTCGGCAATGACGGCGCGGCCGAAGTCGCTCAGCCCCGCGTTCGAGGTCTCCGCACAACCATCGCCGATCATGTTCCGCCGCTGGTAGGTGAGGTGCATCATGCGGATGCCGAGGTGGTAGAATATCTTCAGGTAGCGCAGCTCGTCCGGGATCGAGAGCCAGTCCTGCGTCAGGGGAACCCCGTTCCCCGTCAAATAGAGGCAGTGTTTCCCGGCCGCCTTGACCGCCTCGATGTCGGCCGGGGTCGCGGCTTTCGCGACGTGGTCGCGCAGGTGATCGGTCGTGTAGGTGAAGTGTGCGAGCCGCTTGAGGAGGCGCATCGGATCCTGACATTCCTGCCCCGCGTTCTGGAAAATGCAGGTCACCCCCGAGGCGCGCCAGCCCTCGAGGTATTCGGCGAGCTCGGCTTCCGAGGTGACGCACCGCGTCATGGATAGGTCCTCGCGCAGGTCGTCGAGTTCGACATCGGAGGCGCCCGCCATCACCGCCGCCTTGATCGCCTCTCCGTCGACCGCACAGCGCGGCGAGAATCCGTAGGCATCGAACACGAGCACGTCGGCATGCAGCTCGAGTCCGCGCTGCAGGTCCTTCGCCGAAGGCTGCAAGACCGCCAACGCCGCCTCGCGCGCTTTCTGGATCACCGGATTGAGGTTCGCGGTGAGACGCTTCACCGGATCCTCGGGGACCGGCGCATCCTGGGCGGTGCCGGTGCCGGTGGAGAGCAGGGGCGTGGCCGCGGCGAGCGGGGCGGCGGATCGGATGAAATGACGGCGTTCCATGCCAGATCGAATAACACGGAGGCGAGGTTCCTGGCAAAGGAATGACGTTACCGCATCGCGTCAGCCGTACCCGACACTTGGTGCCACGCGACCCGACCCGGTTCCATGCCCCCCTTCGGGACGGCACAGGAAATTCCGGTTCCGCCCGGGTTCGCGCGGGGAAAACCATTTGCACGGAACCCCAACCGTTTTTACCCTCCGCCCCATGTCCGCACCCGCGCGTTATCTCATGATCGGCGGCTTTCTCGGCGCCGGAAAAACGACGGCGGTCGCCGCCGTCGCCCGACACCTCTCCGAATCCAGCAGGAGGGTCGGCCTCATCACCAACGACCAGGGACGCGAGCTCGTCGATACGCAGATGCTCCGCAGCCGGGGCTTTGCGACCGAGGAAATCGCGGGCGGATGTTTCTGCTGCAAGTTCAACTCCCTCGTTGATGCCGCCGCCCGGCTCGACACCGAAGCCGCACCCGAGATCTTCATCGCCGAACCGGTCGGCAGCTGCACCGATCTTGTCGCCACCGTCACCTATCCGCTCCGCCGCATCTACGGCGACCGCTTTTCGATCGCCCCGCTCTCCGTCCTCGTCGATCCGATGCGCGCCCGCCGCATCCTCGGGCTCGAGTCGGGCTCGGGATTCTCCGACAAGGTCGTCTACATCTACCGCAAGCAGCTCGAGGAGGCCGACCTCATCGTCATCTCGAAGCGCGACCTCCTCGACGACGCGGGTGAAGCGGAACTCCGCGCCGCCCTCGGACGCGAATTCCCGAAGGCGCGCATCCTCGCCGTCTCCGCCCGCACCGGATCCGGGATGGAGGAATGGTTTTCCATCCTCGAATCGGAAGACCAGATCCGCGAGGGATCAATGGAGATCGATTACGACACCTACGCGGAAGGCGAGGCCCTCCTCGGTTGGCTCAATGCCACGATCGAGGTGAAGACGACCGACGAGATCGAGGCGACTCCGCTGCTCCAGCAACTCGCCCGCGGCATCCAGCAACGCCTCGTCGCCGCCGGAGCGGAGGTCGCCCACCTCAAGATGACCCTCAGCCCGGACAATGCCTTCGCCGGCGAAGTCGCCGTGGTCAATCTCGTGCGCAACGACTTCTCCCCCGAGATGGGCCAGGAACTCGACGAACCCGTCGAAGGCGGCCAGATCATCCTGAACCTGCGCGCCGAGGCCGATCCCGAACTGCTCGAGGCGTTCGTCCGCGAATCCATCGCGGCCGTCGCCACGCCCGAGTGCCGCCTTTCCCTCGAGCATCTCGAGCGCTTCCGCCCCGGTCGCCCCGTCCCGACACACCGGGATGTGCAAGGATGACGCGAAGCCCGGCGGGAGTCAGGATTTCCGAATGATCCCGCTCACGGTCCCGCCCTTGCCGGCGGCATTCCACCAGCGTCCGGTGTAAACGCCATCGTGAAACATGACCCGCGCCGACCAGGTGGCACCATCACCGACCGGCACCTCGTCGAGGACGAGCACGGCGACATCGCCGGCGAATTTCACCTCCGCGGCGATGGGATAATCGACGAGTTGGCCCTGGTGGCGGACCTTCCAGACGATGTCCCATTTTCCGCCGCCCTTCTCCACAGCCCGGGCGATCTGGTAACGATCGGCCTTTTCCTCCCCGATCCGTTCTCCCGCGACGGGAGCCCAGGTGCCCTCCAGCGTCGCGTTTTCGAGCATTGTGGAAAACGTCGCCGCGGTCATCTCGCCGCTCCGCGCAAGCAGCGGAAGGAGCAGGAGACAGAGACAGAAGAGGAAGGTTTTCATGACTGAAGAGGGTTGAACGACGGAGAAAAGAGGGTCGGGTCGATGCGGAGCCGGACTCACGGCACGTAGTAATCGCCCAGGTGCTCGAGGATTTTCGCGCGAAGGTTCGCTCCGTCAACGAGGCCGTTGTGACGCCAGAGGATCGTGCCGTCGGTGTCGACGAGGAGGGTGTGGGGAATGCCGCCGGGCCATTCGGGATCGAGGACCTTCATCAAATCGTCCATGTCCGCTCCGGCGTAGAGGTAGCTGTTGGTCTTGCGCCCCTCGGCTTCGACGCTCTTTTTCAGCTTCGGAGCCATCCCCGCCTTCTGCTTGTCGAGGAAGGCCTTTACAGGTGCCGCGTTCGTCGGATCGTCGGCACTGATGCTGATGAATTCGAAATCGCGCAGGCCGAACTTGCGCGCCGTCGTGACGAGGTCGGGAAACTCCTGCACACAGGGCGCGCACCAGGTCGCCCAGACATTGAAGAGACGCACCTTGTTCGTCCCGTTTTTCCGCAGGGCGGCGACGCCGGCGGCATCGATCGTCTCCACCTCGACGGGCGTCGCATCCCACGCCGCCATTTTTTCGGCGACGGCGGTCTTTTTGCTGCGCCACTTCGTCGAGCAGCCCATCGGCTTCGTCTCGGGCTGGGCCACGGGTTTTCCGGTGAGAAGGGCCGCGACCGCGTTGCGGGTGTCGGGCGATTTCACGGTGGAGTCGTCGCCGCCGAAGCGCGAATCGTCGAAACGTCCCTTGTAGCGCAGCTTGCGTTCCGCATCGAAGACAAAGACGTGTGGCGTGGTGAGACATCCGTAGGCACGGGCCACGTTCTGGGTTTCGCCGTCGTAGAGGTAGGGAAAATCGAAGCCCTCCTCGGCCGCGTAGAGCTTCATGTCATCGAAGCCGTCGTTGTATTTCGAATAACCGAGTTCGTCGATGCTGAGTCCGTCGGGATGGTTCGGATTGATCGCGACAAAAGCCATTCCCTTCGAACGGTAATCGTCGAGGAAGCTTTTGATCCGGTCCGCGGCACCGTGCGAGGTCGGACAATGGTTCGAGGTGAAGAAGACGACGAGCACCTTGCCGTCCTTGAAGTCGGCGAGGGTCCACGTCTTCCCGTCGATCCCGGGAAGGGAAAAGTCGGGCGCGGAATCGCCGATCTTGAGAGTGGCGAGGCCTTCCTCGGCGGTGAGGAGGATGGGGGCAAGCAACAGCGAGAGGATCAGGACGAAGGGTCTCATGGGTGCGGAATTTGGAGAGGAATCACGGAAGAGAGTGACGGGAAAGCGGCTCCCGGGCAAGCGCGGAAACCCGCCCCTCACTCCTTCAGCGAAGCCATGTCAATCGAGAATCGGTATTTCACGTCCGATTTCAGCAGCCGCTCGTAAGCCTCGTTGATCTGCTGGATCGCGATGACCTCGACGTCCGAGGTGATCCCGTGGTGACCACAGAAGTCGAGCATCTCCTGGGTCTCGGCGATGCCGCCGATGAGGGATCCGGCGAGGCGCTTGCGCCCGAAGATCAGGCCAAGGGCGGGGATGGAAAGAGGTTTGTCAGGCAGGCCGACCATGGTGAGGGTGCCGTCGATCGTGAGCAGATTGAGATAGGCGTTGATGTCGTGATCGCCCGAGACGGTGTCGAGAATGAAGTCGAACCGGCCCGCGGCGCGCTGCATCGCATTCGCATCGCGGGTCACGATGACCTCCTCGGCCCCGAGCCGGCGCGCGTCGTCCGCCTTTCCCGGAGAGGTCGTCAGCACCACGGTATGGGCGCCGAACGCGTGAGCGAACTTCACGCCCATGTGGCCGAGCCCGCCGAGTCCGACGACACCGACCGTCTTGCCGCGGAGGTCACCCCAGCGGCGAATCGGTGAATACGTCGTGATCCCGGCGCAGAGCAGCGGCGCGACTCCGGCGGGATCGAGATTGCCCGGCACCTTCAACGCGAAATGTTCGTCGACGACGATGCTGCTCGAGTAACCTCCGTAGGTGACGGGGGCGGTGCCGTGAGGGTCGGGCGAATTGTAGGTGAAGGTCGCGTTCGGGCAGAACTGTTCGAGATTCGACTCGCAGATGGGACACGAATGATCGGAGTCGACGAGACAACCGACCCCGACGACATCGCCGGGCTGATGTTTCGTGACCGCGCCGCCGACCCGCGTCACCCTGCCGACGATCTCGTGTCCGGGCACGCACGGATAGACCGTGGGCAGGGCGCTCCATTCGCCGCGGACCTGGTGCAGGTCCGAATGACAGACGCCGCAGAACAGGATCTCGATTTCCACATCCCGGTCCGTCGGCTCCCTTCGTGGAATCGGCGCGTAGGCGAGTGGTGAAGTGGGACTGGAGGCGGCGTAGGAACGGGCGGTGGGCATGATCGGAGGATGGAATGGTTTCACTCGAGGATACGACCAAGTCCTCGGTTCAGGCAACCCTTCGCATCACTCCCCTGCCCTCGCCACGACGACACCGCGATCCCCGCCCGTCGGGCGATAGCCGAGACTGCGGAAACCGGCTTCGGAAAGGAAGGCCTCCATTTCCGACCACGCGTAACAGCGTCCCTGCGTCGAATGCGCGAGGATGCACGAATACTCCGCGACCGGCAATGGCCCACGTTTGTCGGGATCGAGGAAGGCCTCGTGAACGAGGACGGTTCCGCCGGGAGCGAGTGCCTCGCGTGAACGGCGCAGCAGATCATGGATCTCCTTCCTGCCCCAATCGTGCATCACGTTGGAAAAAAGGTGCACGTCGCAACCGGCCGGCCAGGGATCGGAGAACATGTCACCCGTTTCGACGCGGACGCGGTCGGCGAGCCCTCGCTGCGCGATTTTCTCCCGGGCGATCGCGTCGACGGGCGCCTGTTCGAAGACGATCGCTTCGAGCCGGGGCGCGTTGGCGGCCAGGGCGCAGGCGTAGACCCCCGAGCCACCGCCGACATCGAGGAGTCGCCTCGCCCCGGAAATCACGTCGATCACGGCATCAGCGAGTTTCTTTCCGAGGAAAACTCCCCGGCAGTCCATCGCCGCGGTGAAGGTGCGGGCGAAATCCTCGCTCAGCATCGAGCCGTGCCAGTCGTCCGAGGCCTCGTCGAGTCCGGCCCAGTGGGCGGGCCGGCCCGTCTTCAGCACCCTGACAAAATCCTGCACGACGGGGCGGTCGCGGAGCGAGCCGTAGTAGGGGGTCAGGTCCCAGGGTGAACCCTGACAAAGATGCTCCAGCGCGGTTGGCGAAGCAGTGAAGACGCCGCTTTCATCCTGGTCGAGGTAGCCGTTCGCGAGGCAGAGCGTCACAAGAGCGTCGGCGGGACGCTCGTCCCATCCGAAGCGTTCGCAGATCTCCGCGAAGGTGCCGGGCTTTTCGCGGAGCGCGTCAAAGATCCGGAATTCCGCCACCGCCGCGGTGATCAGATCGATCGCATAGACCCCGTCGCGGTATCGGAGGATGGAGGTGGGATCGGTGGTGGGGAGTTGGTCAAGACCGGTCATGGAAGGAGTCTCAAAGATGCAGCAGGTGGCGCAGGGACTCCGCGATGCTCTGCGAGGTGGGCCGGTGCGCCTTCCAGAGATTCGGATGATAGGGAATCGGGGTGTCGCGGCAGTTGAGACGCTGCGGCGGCGCGTCGAGGAGATGGAATCCATCCTGCACCACGCGCGAAACAACCTCGGCGGTGACTCCGCCCCAGGGAAAACCTTCCCCCACGCAAAGGAGACGGCCGGTCCGCGCGACCGAACCGAGCACGGTGTCGGTGTCGAGCGGTTTCACGGTGCGGAGGTCGACCACCTCGATGTCCCATCCCTCGCCGGCCAGTTCGTTGGCCGCCTTGAGCGATTCGTGCACCATCGCGCTGTGGGTCACGACGGTGGCGTGGCGTCCCGGCTTGAGGACGCGGGCCTGTCCCACCGACAGGACCGGTTCGATCGGGAGATCGTCCGCCTTGAGGTGGTAGTAGAGGAACTTGTGCTCGCAGAAGAGCACCGGATCATCGATCGCGACGGCCTCGAGGAACATCCAGTAGGCGTCCTCGACCGTGGCGGGCGTCATCACGACGACGCCGGGGTAATGCGCGTAGATCGACTCGAGGCACTGGCTGTGGAAAGGCCCACTGCCCTCGGTGCCGCCGGAGGGCAGGCGCACGACGATCGGACACGGGACGCCGGTGCGGTAGAAATGGGTCGCGGCCTGGTTGACGATCTGATTGAAGGCGATCGAGGAGAAATCGGCGAACTGCATCTCGATGATCGGCCGCATGCCCTCGATCGCCGCACCGATCGCCGACCCGATCATGGCGTCCTCGCTGATGGGGGAATCAAGAACCCGGCCGGGAAAACGCTCGGAGAGGTGTTTGGTCGCCTTGAAGGCACCCCCGAACGCGGCCACATCCTGTCCGTAGATGTAGACGTTCTCATTCTCGGCGAGGACCTTGGCCTGGGCCTCGCGGATGGCCTCCAGATATGTGATCGGCATGGGTTTTCGGGGCGAACCTTGCCCCATCCTCGGTCTTGTGCAAGCCGACATGACCACCGTTTGCCGGGAGGACTGAGGCGACTCATCCCCCGGGACGATGGCGTGAATGCGCTCAGTCCGGGGGTTTCCGAACCGGCCCGGGACTGTCTAGCATTGCATGCATGAGCTTCCGCCCCCTTCCCTTCGCGCTGACCTTCAGCGCCCTCACCGCGACCCTTTCCCTCGCCGAGACGAAAACAGTCACGCCTTCGGTCAAACTGACCGAGCAGGCCGACCGTCTCCGGGTCGAAATGAACGGCGAGCATTTCACCGATTACATCATCCAGGGCGAGGAACGCTACTTTCCCCTCTTTTATCCCGTGCTCGGTCCCGGCCAGGTTCCGATGACGCGGAAGTATCCCCTCGAGGTCATTCCCGGCGAGGACACGGACCATCCCCACCACCAGTCGCTATGGTTCGCTCACAGCGAAGTCAACGGACACACCTTCTGGGCGGTGAAGCCCTACGCTGACAAGGTGCCCGGCAAGACCGTGCACCAGAAATTCACCTCCGTCGAAAGCGGCGCGAAAGAAGGGGGATTCGTCTCGGAGAACCAGTATGTCGCGGGCGACGGGAAGGTCATCATGACCGACACGCGGACGGTCCGTTTCATCGCCCCCGACCAGCCCGACGGCCCGCGCATCCTCGACATCACGATCGCCTTCCACGCCTCGAACGGCCCCGTCACCTTCGGCGACCAGAAGGACGCCGGCATGGCCATCCGCGTCGCCTCGGAGCTGCAGGTGGAAAAACGCACCGGCGAGAAGGACAAGATGAAGGCAGGTGCCGGTCATCTGCTCAACAGCGAGGGAATCAAGGACAAGGACACCTGGGGCAAGCGCGCCCGCTGGGTCGACGCCTACGGCGAGGTCGGCGGCAAGCCGGTCGGGATCGCGATCATGGACCACCCCAAGAATCCGCGTCACCCGAGCTACTGGCATTCCCGCACCTACGGGCTCGTCACCGCGAATGTCTTCGGCAAACGCCACTTCGAAGGCATCAAGGACAACCCGAAGGCGGGTGAACTGGTGATTCCCGCCGGCGAAACCGTCACCTTCCGCTGGCGCTTCGTCTTTCACCGCGATGATCCGGCCAAGGTGAATGTCGAGGCGCTCTACGAGCAGTTCGCGGCGGAGTGACCAGAGGGCAACGGTTTGACCCTAGGCCCGGATCCCCTTTCCCGCCCCGCTGCCGGTCGCGCGGCGCCAAAGCGCGCCCAAGGAGGTCCAAGCAGTCAATATTGACCGTCCCGAACCTCGAAGTGCGTCGGCTTTCCGAGCAACGGTCGGCCCAGTCCCACCCATTCCGCGACCCAGTCGAGGAGCGTTTCCTCGGAAACGCGGGGATGTCCGAAAAGCCGGTGCGACTTTGAGGCGTTGTTCAGCCACGCGGTCCCCGCTTCGGCTCCGGTAAATTCGACGGCGAGGTTCAGCGTTTCACCGAGAGCCTCGGCCGTCTCGCGCACGGAGAGGATCCGCGGCCCCGTGACGTTCAGAAGGAACGCCTCCGGTGCCGGAGCGGCGTGGGCGAGGGCGCGGATGGTGTGGGCAACGGCGTCTCCCTGCCAGATGCAGTTGAAACAGCCCATCGTCAAATCGACCGGCTCGCCCGCGAGGATCTTCACCGCGAGATCGACGAGAACCCCGTATCGGAGATCGACGGAATAATTGAGGCGGATCAGCGAAAGGGGCGTGCCATGACGCCCGCTCGCTGCGAGAAAGGCCCGTTCCCGCCCCAGACAGGAGAGGGCATAGTCTCCGACCGGAGAGGGTTCATCCTCCTCCGTCGATCCTCCGGTTTCCGGACTCACGAACGGATACACGCAGCCCGTCGAAAGGGCGACGATCGAGGAACCGGCATACCGTTCCGCGACCAACGCGGGCATTTCCTCGTTGAACCGCTTCAATTCCTCGGGCGAATCCGCGGTCCCGAACTTCTTGCCGGCCAGGTAAAAGACCGACCCGGCCTCCGGGAGTCCGTCGTAAACGGAGGGGTCGCAGAGATCGGCCGCGAGCGTCGCAATGCCCGCCGCCTCGAAGGGTTCGCGAGCGGCCGCATCACCGAAGCGCGAGACCGCGATCACCCTTCGCCCCGACCCGAGCACGTCGAGACCTCGACGCAGCATCCGCGCGAGGTGAAATCCCATCTTTCCTCCGGCCCCGGCCACGAGGAGATCGCCGTCGGTCCGGTCGAGGGTCTCGACGACGCCCCGGTCCGGCTCGCTCGCGCGCAGTTCGAGTTCCTCGACGGACTGGGGGCAAAGTTGCAGGGAGCTCATAATTTGCGCGGAATGAATTGGACTGCATCGGCCACCACGAACCCATCGGCCTCCACGTTCGTCACGATGACCTCAACGGGACCAGCCTCGAAGGCATACGTTCCCAGCGAGAGAAACCCGTTCTCGTCGTCCGGTTTTTTCCGCTGATCGATCACGATGGTCTTTTCCCCGTCGGCAGTGCCGAGGAGGATGCGGGTCCGGCTCGAACGGTTTGGGTGAGCCGGGAAGGCGAGCCGAACCTCGTAGTCGCCCGCCTCCGGCAGGTCGACCGGGAAGGTAAGCCACTTTGTCTCCGCCACGAGGGAGGTTCCGTGGCCGTCGTGCCGGTAACCGCTCTCGATGAAGCGCGTCGCCGAGGTCGAGGAAACCCATTCGCCGACGGGCTTCGCCTTGGCATCATCGACGACAATTCCCGGCAACAAAGCGGCCGTGAGCAGTTCGCGCGGAGCGGCGTCCGCGGGCAGGTCGAGGACCTGGCCGTCGGCGAGGAGCCGCGCCCTCAGATCGGCATAGGGCAGATCCTGAACCGCCAGTCCGCGCTCGAGCGACATCACCGCCGCGGTCGCCGCCGACTGGCCGAGGATCATGAAGACCGGCTCCATCCGGATCGAACCATAGGCGATGTGGGAACTGGAAAGACAGACCGGCACGAGCAGATTCGACACCTCGCCCCGCTTCGGCACGATCGAACGGTAGGACACGGCATAGGGGCCTCCGGGCGAGACCTGCACGTCGCCCTCGTTCTGGACCTTGCCCTCAGCGGTGACGTAGCGCTGCACGTTGTGCGAATCCATGTTGTAGCTGCCGAGCCCGACGGAATCCTCCGCCACCCTGACACGACGACAATCGAGCTCGCTCACGACATAGTCCGAGACCATCCGCCTCGCCTCGCGCACATAGATCTGGCGCGGCCAGTGGCCGTTGCCGGTGAACTCGTCGGCCGCGAGTCCCCACGGGGCCATCGCCTCGCGGATCACCGCGGGGACGCGCGGATGGTTCGCGAGGGTCCACATGAGCCCCTTCTGGTAGGTCTCGTGCTCCTTCACGATCCGCCCGCGTTCCTCGTGGGAGGCTTCGGCGTATCCGTGGTTCATTCCGATGTTGTCGGTGGAGAAAGCGCCGTAATTGTTGGTGTCGGTCTTGTGATTCGGCATCATCCCGGGACTCCAAGGCATCCGCAGGTCGCCGGCCTCGAAGTTGCGGAAGAGCAGCTCGTATTGCTTCTCGTCGTATCCGTCCGGTTTCGGGAAGGGTGCGCGGTTGCGCGGGTCGTTGCTCATGCACATGCGGAAATTGAAGGCCTGGAGACTACGGTCACCCTCCCCGTCCTCGCCGGGCGGATCCGCGGAGACCCGGGGGACGAGCCCGCTCGAGGGATCACCCGGGACGACCCAGGGATCGACCGCTTTCGTGAAAAGGTGCCCCTTCATCTGAGTTCTCTGCACGCCGTTGAGCGACTCCCCGTAAACCGAATTCGCCTCGCGCCCGACGTGAAAGCCCACTCCCGCGGCGGCGAGGAGGTCGCCTTCGTAGGTCGCGTCGAGAAACATGCCGCCCTCGAAGACCCGGCCCGATTCCATCGCGATCGAGACGATGCGTCCGTCCTTCTTCACGACACCCTTGGCGCGGTCGAGGCGTTCCTCGAACATCAGGGTCGCTCCGCTTTCGGCGGCGAGCCCGTCCATGATCTTCTGCGCCACCTTCGGTTCGAAGACCCACATCGCGTTGGCTTTCGGGTCGAAGAGCGGCCTGCCATTCTTCTCCGAGGGTTCGTCCGCCTTCTGTAGGTTCCACGACGCCGGATCGCGGTAGTGATCCTGGATGCGACGATAGAACTCACGGCTGATTCCCCCGATCGTCTCCTTCCGGCCCGAATCCGTCGCCCCGAGTCCGTTGGTCGTGAGTCCGCCCAGGTGGTCGGTCGGTTCGACCACGACCACCGACCGGCCCATGCGCGCGACCTGCACCGCCGCCGCCACTCCCGCGCTGGTCCCTCCATAAATGACGACGTCGGCACGATGGGGTTCGGCGGCGTGGTTCCCTCCGCAGGGCCACAGGACCGCCGCGGCGACAACAATACGGTATCGGAAGGGCATGGCTCCCGAGAGTCTGGCCGCCCCGATCCGGAAAGCCGAGAAAATTCGGCACCACATCAATGACGGTATGACGTGCCCCAGCCGGATCGCCCGATCAAATCCCGTCCGGATCGACCCCCAGTTCGCGCAACTTCGCGGCGAGGTGCTCGGCCCGCTGCGCTTCGGCTTCGGCCCGTTTCGCGATTTCGCGCTGTGTCTCCATCAATTTGCCGTCCGGACGACGCACCCACAGTCCCCCTCGCTCATCCAGCCCGAAGGTCATCCCGAGAAGCGGGCTGACCACGGTGCCATCCGCGTCCGGGGCTTTCTGCGAAAGGCCCGAACCGCCGTTGCGGCGGAAGACGCTGAGCTTTCCCCGGCGGTAGTCGTAGACGAAAAACTCGTCGCATCCCATCTCGGAGTAGAACTCCAGCTTGTCCATCATCTCATCCGCAGTGTTGCTGCGCGAGATGAACTCGAAGACGACGTTGGGCACACGTCCGTCCTCCTCCCATTGCTTGTAGCTGGGACGATCTCCGGCAGGGTGGTCGAGAACGACCATGACGTCCGGTGCCTTGGAGATGTCAGGACGGCCTTCGACCGGATACCAGAGCAGGTCCGCCGCCACGAAGACATCCCTCCGGTCGCCGAACCAGTCATCGAGACCGTTCTTGACGAAGGTGATCCACTTCAAATGCTCGGTGTCGTTGCTCAAGGGCTCTCCGTTGTCGACGGGATAGATGAGCTGTCCGGCCTTGTCGGTCTCGAACTTCGTCGCGGGTGGCGGCGGGATCATGCGGGGAACATACAAGGCGGGAAGCCGCGCGTCAATCGACGCACCTCCCTACCGAAGCATGGGCAGAACTTGACGGCAAGATGAAAATGTGTTCATTTGGACTCATGTCGATCCACCTTTCCCACCGCGGCCGCGGCACCGTCGAGAATCCGCCGAACCGCTTTGAGCGACTTGCCGTCGAATCCGACGACGGGGCCTGGGAGGAGATTGCGAAGGTCGATCCCGACTTCGAGCCGAGGCGCGTCCCGACCCGCTTTCTCCGCGACGATTCGAAGTCGATCCTCACCGCGAACGACAGTCCCGACATCAGCTTCACCCACAGCCTCAATCCCTACCGCGGTTGCGAACATGGCTGCGCCTACTGTTACGCACGCCCCTATCATGAGTATCTCGGCTACAGCGCCGGACTCGATTTCGAATCGCGCATCCTCGTGAAGGAGCGCGCCCCGGAGTTGCTCGAGGCCGAACTCGCGCGCAAGTCGTGGATTCCGACCACCCTTGCCTGCAGCGGGGTCACCGACTGCTACCAGCCCGTCGAGCGGGAACTGCGGATCACGCGCCGCTGCCTCGAAGTGCTCGCGGAATTCCGGAATCCGGTCGGGCTCATCACGAAGAACGCCCTCGTCCTGCGCGATCTCGACCTTCTCGCCGAACTCGCCTCGCACGGAGCCGCGAGTGTCACCCTCTCGCTCACGACCCTCGACGCGAAGCTCGCCTCCGCCCTCGAACCGCGCGCCTCCCGCCCCACCGCCCGCCTCGAGGCGATGAAACGGCTCAGCGAGGCCGGTATTCCCGTGGGTGTCTCGGTCGCGCCGGTCATCCCCGGACTCAACGATCACGAGATTCCCGCCCTTCTCGAGGCCGCGGCGGCGCATGGGGCGACTTCCGCCTCGGGCACGGTCCTCCGCCTTCCCCATGCGGTGAAGGACGTCTTTTCCGCCTGGCTCGATCGATTCGAACCGGGCCGGAAGGACCTCATCCTCGGCCGCCTCGCCGAGATGCGGGGAGGAAAGCTCAACGATTCACGCTTCGGCAACCGGATGACCGGAACCGGACCGCTTGCGGAGCAACTCCAGCAACTGATCCGGGTCTCGATCTGCCGCGCCGGCCTCGACCGCGAGCGGCCAAAGCTCTCGACCGCGGCCTTCCGCCGCCGCATGCCGGGCCAGATGGAGCTGTTTTGAAGTCAGGAGGGGAAAGGATCCCCTCAATCGCTCAATCGCGCGGATCATGAGGGTTTGCACACTCGAGAATGCGGGCCGTGCCCTGTTCCGGTCGGGAATCCACCGGGGGAGACGGATCGGAACGGTCGGTAAGCTTCCCGAACGGACAAAAACCCGATCGATGGATGGAACCCCGGATTGAAAACGACTTCGGATTTGATCGTGGCTCGGTTCGCCCGAGGCTTCGGCCTTCTTCCAGGACCGCACGGAGGTCCACTTCCTCAGTCCCGGCTCATGAAGATGCGCAGGATGTACCAGAAGAGCAGCGCCACGCTCGCGAAGAGGGAGAGGGCGGCCGACACATACTGGTCGGTGCGGTAGTGGTGGATGATGTTCGAGGTGTTGTAGAGGATCGCGACGGAGGCGAACAGGGCCATCGCCCCGGCGAAGATCGTGCCGAGGTTGAAGCCGAAGATCATCGACACCACGATGATGCCGAGGGCGACAAAGCCGCCCACCATGAGAAATCCGCGGAGGAAGGAGAAATCCTTGCCCGTGACGAAGGCCGTCAGGGTGAGGCCTCCGAAGACGAACCCGGTCGTGATGCCCGCCTTGGTGATGACCCCTGGATCACCGGATTGATCGGCCGCGATGAAGAGGATCGGCAGGAAGATGACCGCTTCCGCCACGACAAAGAGAAACAATCCGGCGTATTGCACCCCCCGCGACGCATCCGAGGCGGCAAGGCGCTCGGCGAGCCAGGAGATGCCCATGAAGACCCCGAGGACGACGAGCCAGCCGAAACCGCCGGTCATCTTCTGGATCAGGGCGGGAGCCCAGCTTTGCTGCAGGAGGAACCATTCCACCCCGATGAACGCGAGGATCGCGAAGCCGAGGTGCAGGTAGGTCTTGCGGATGAAGGCGGCGCGATCGCCGGCGGCGGCGGCGGCCACGGAGTAGGGATGGGCGTAGGCGGAATTCATGGGTTGCAAGAAGATTACACAGGTTTCCGGTTCCCCGGCAATCCCGAATCACGGGGTTTCGCCGAATTCCCGCTGCCGGAGCGATTCATAGAGGCAGACCGCCGTGGCATTGGAAACGTTCAAACACGGAACCTGCCCCAGCATCGGAATGCGGATGAGCTGGTCGCAATTCTCCTTCGTGAGGCGCCGCATCCCCTCCCCCTCGGCCCCGAGGACGAGGGCGAGCGGTCCGGTGAGATCGGCCTCGTAGAGTTCCTCGGTGGCCTCGTCGGCGGTGCCTACGATCCGGATGCCGTGGTCGTCGCGGAGGGCCTCCATGAAGCGCGCGAGATTGGCCACCGAGACCACGGGCACGAAGGCGGCCCCGCCGCAGGAAACGCGCACGACCGTCTCGGTCACGGGCGCGGCGT
The DNA here is from genome assembly GCA_044352585.1 of Verrucomicrobiales bacterium. Taxonomy (GTDB): domain Bacteria; phylum Verrucomicrobiota; class Verrucomicrobiia; order Verrucomicrobiales; family DEV007; genus Arctic95D-9. The sequence continues at coordinate 10,594 of JBILDO010000061.1, read as the reverse complement.
GGTGGCGCGGCACGACCACGGCCATGACCCCGGCGCCTTCGGCGGTGCGGAGGCAGGCCCCGAGATTGTGCGGATCCTGCACGCCGTCGAGGATGAGGAGGAGCGGCTCCTCGCCCGAGTCTTCGGCCGCGGTGATCCGTTCGAGGAGATCCTCCTCGCTGAGGCGCGCGATGCCCGTCGAAGCGCTTGAGTGGGCGTTGGCACGGGCCTCGCGGGGACGGTTGCCGGGGGCTTTTTGGCGTCGGGGACGGGACATGGGATCAATGCTGCGTTGTCAGGTCATTCTCACGCGAAAACTCATCGATGTCCAAGCTTTGCGTCGGCCACTTCGGTCACGCCTTCCCGAATCGCGTGTCCCCAAACCGGACCGGGCGCGATGCCGGCAAGCATCGCTGGTCCGTGTCGACCGCCAAAGAGGTCCGGCACGGTGGTTCTGTGAGGGTATCCGCACCGGACCATCTCTGGAACGGAGACGGCCCCGATGCAACCCGGTGGAGAACACCGGTCAGTTCTGCGGCACGGCCCTCAGGGCGGGACGCACGGGCGGCGCGGGTTGCACGGGCTGGCCGAGCATACCGCTGATGAGGGCCTGCACCGCCGGATCGAAGGTCAGGCCGGGCGTTTCCCCGATCCTACCGGTGATGACATCCTTGGCGTCCTCCAAAGCGACGAGGTCCTTCAACGATGTGATCGTCTCCAGTGTCGTCCCGAGGACCTGCGCCAGATTCGATGCGGCGAAGTCGACCGGGAACTGCCGCAGTTTCAGGACCGGCTCACGCAGCGAACCGCTCCCCTCGACCTGGATGGCCTTGTCCTTCAGCCCGGTGACGGCGGCGAGGGAAGGCTCGAGTTCCGCGGTGGAGACGAAGGAGACCCCTTGGCTCGCGAAGTTGAGGTTGCCGTTCGTGATGATGCGGACGCCTCCGTTCCGCACGGTCAGATCGCTCGTGACGAGCACACCCGACTCGAGGATGTAGGCACCGGAAAGGGTTCCCCCGCCCCGGATTCCGAAGGCGGGCACGATCCCGCCGAGGAGCGCCTGCACCTTCCCGACCACGGGGAAGGACGGCAATTCCGCCTCCTCGATCCGGAGGTTGCCTCCGCCGTTGATGCTGGAGACCTCCGCGTTGCCGGTTCCACGGAAGGTGAGGAAAAGACGCCCCGAAAGTCCCGTGACTTCCTGCCCGAACCAGGCCGTGGCGTCCTTCAGCGAGACGCCGGTGAGTTCGACGAGCCCGGTAAAGGGGCGTTTCTCGCGGACGATGTTGGTCGCTCCGTTCACGGAGACAACGCCTCCGAAGAGCCGTGCCGCCGCATCGTTCGTCTCGAGCGCTCCGCGGTCGTAGGTGAACCTTCCGCGGATGTCGGTGAGCGGGAGTTCGCGCCCGGCATTGCCATGAACGATCCCCTGGAGATGTTCGTAACGGATCTCCAGCTTCGCGTTGACCGGCTCCGCCAAGGGCACCTCGCCGGTGACCTGCACGGTCGGGGCATCCACGAACTTCACGTTCTTGAAGGTCTCGCCCCACGCCCCGTCGTAGGCGGTGAGCAGGGCCGGCAGATCGACGGTCGACTGAAGCCGCTCGATCTTGAGCGTCTGCGAGGCCATGTCGACGGCGAGGACCGCGCCGATGAGTCCGTCTCCGAACCCGGCCTGGACGTTCGGGAAGCGCAGTTCCCCGGACTTCGGATCGATGCGGAAGGCGGCGGAGAGGCTCGCGAATTCGACCCCGTGCCACTTCACCATGGTGCCGCCGAGAGTTCCCTCGATCGTGGCGAGGTCGGGCTCCCTCGCATCCATCGCGAACGAGAGCGACAGGAGCGGCGGCTCCCCGCCTGTGCTCTCGAAGGCGAACCACGGGGCGAAGGTGCGGAACGCGGAGAAATCGACCGCGGCGAGCGGAGACGGAGCCGCTTCCCCGGCGACCGCGACGCCCGGTGCCGCGCTCGTGACCGCGTCTTTGTCAGGGAGCTTGACGACCCCGTCGAGGCGCACCCTGAGACCGCCGAGCTCGGCAGCGAGGCGCTCGACCAAAACGGCGGATGAATCCGCGAGGATCTCTCCCTCGACCCCGGAGATCTCCGAGAAGAGCTCGCCCTTCTGATAGAGGGTCACCTTCGAATCGCGCAGGGAGAATTCGGCCGACCCAAGCGAACCCGGATCCTTCGCCAGTCCGAGGAGATCCACGTTCACACCGAGACCCGTCGCCTTCAGCACCGGACGCGCTTTCGAGGCATCGTCGTAAACGGTGACCTCGTCGAAAACGAAACCTCGGGGAAATTCGTAACTCCACGTGCCGTAGTCGAGATAGACGTGCTTTTCCTCGAGCTTGCTCCGGGTCATCTCGGCCAAATCGCCGGTGAACCTTCCCGCCTTCGACCAGGCGTAAAAGACGCCCGCTCCCAACAGCACGAGGACGAACATCGTCGCGAAAAAGAAGAGCGTGGCGAAGACGGTCCAGCAACCCGCCGTCTTTTTCACGGGCACTGTTTCGGGTGGTGCGGGCGAAGCGCCCTTTGGTTCCTCGAGCGGAAGCGGATCGCCGATCACGGCGAAGGATTCCTCGGTGACGGTGAGCCGGATCGCATCGCCGGTTCTCTCCTCGACGATGGAAACGGATTCAGCCGGATCCGATGGCGCGGCTTTCTCCGGCACCTCTTCTCCGGTTTCCGCTTCTTCCGGCTCCGGCCGTTCCACGACCGGCGGGGCCTCCGTCGTTTCCGCGTCCGACGCCACAATCGTCTCATCGGGCCGGCCGGTCGTCACCGCGGTCACGTCCAATGATTCCTGTGCCGCCGATTCAGTCGTCGCGGTCGGCGATTCGGTGGGTTCCTCGGACGGAGCGGACGTCGCCACGGGGTCGGGCAGAGGAGGAATCGGCGTGGAAGTGACGGGAAATTCCACCGCGGGAACTTCGGCGGCCGGCGTCGCGGTGGCAACGACCGTTGCAGACTCCTTGGCCGGGGAAGCCGGCAGTTCCGGCGGGGCCGCCTTCGGAACCGGGTCGGCGGAACCGGGCGGACGCGTCTTCACCGGTGGACCGACGGAAGCGATCAAGGGCTTCTTCTCTTCAAAGGCCCCGTCGAAGGTGACCGGAATCGGCGGGGGCGCCTTCGGGAAGGGCGCGGCATCGGCGGGAGGCACCTGCGCCACGGGCTCATCCGACTTGATCGACTTCTCCGTTTCCAAAGCCCGATCCTCCGCCAAGGTGGGTTCGTCAGGCTCCGTCTCCGCCGCGGGCGCTCCCGCCGATGCCTCTCCGAAGAAGACCGACAAGTCGCCGTCGTCCGGGGTTCCCTCCCCCTTGCGGGCGCGCTTCACCTTGATGGCACCCGCATCGATCTCGGGCATGTTGAAAAAGGTGAGGTCGGCGGACGACTCCTCCTCTTTCGGCTCCGACGCCCCCTGCGACTCCTGCGACTCTCTTGCCTCCGCCCGGGCGATCGCCTCGACGGGATCGATAACCAACGGAGCCGGTTCGGGTATCATCGACGCCGCTTCGGGTGCCGCCGGGTCCGGTTCGGGCAGCATGGCGGTCGGCAGCGCGACGGCGGATCCGTCGCCCTGCACCTCGATCGCCTCGTCGAGGGAACGCAACTTTTTCCGCCGCGGGGCCTCGGGCTCGACTCCGTCCTCAAGGCGCCGGTTGCCCACCTTGCCTCGGTCGGTCTCGATGGGTTCGTCCCACCACTTGGGCAGCGGATCGATCCCGTCGCCTTCGACCGGACCCAATGCGATTTCCTCGCCCACAGGGATGCCGGGAACCTCGACGGATTTCTCCGCCCTTGAATCCGTGCCTTCCCCGCCATCGTTACGGCTTGCTTTTTCGTTCATGGGTCTGCAACACTCCTCCTGATACCGGAAGCCTCATATCATCAACCTTTCCCAATGATCCGCAAATTGAACCTAAGCCCCCGTCACGCGGCCGCGATGGTCGCCCTCGCCACCTCCTTCACCCCTCTCACCGCACAGGACACCCTGAATTTCCCCTCCCTCGGCGAAATCGTGAGGAACGATCCGGCGCTCGACAAGCTCCTCCCCCCGACCGCCACGCTGGAGGTGCTTTCGTCGGGATTCGCCTGGTCCGAAGGCCCCGTCTGGGTCGCCGAGAAGGGCCATCCCTACGGAGGCTACGTCCTTTTCTCCGACATCCCGAACAACCGCATCGTCCGCTGGGATGAAGGGATCGGGGCCAAGACCTGGATGCAACCGTCGGGCTACACCGGCGTCGCCGACTACGGCGGCGAACCGGGATGCAACGGCCTCCTCCTCGACGGAAAGGGCCGGCTCATCTCCTGCGAACACGGTGACCGCCGCGTTTCCCTCCTCACCGCGAATGGCGGCAAGCGCACCCTCGTCGACAATTTCGAAGGCAAGCGCCTCAACAGCCCGAACGACGCCTGCCTCGGGGCCGACGGGAAGACGATTTTCTTCACCGACCCGCCCTACGGTCTGCCGAAGCGCTGGGAGGATCCGATGCGCGAGCTCGACTTCTGCGGAGTCTACCGCCTCTCTCCCGACGGCAAAGTGACGCTCCTCACCAAGGAAATGACCCGGCCGAACGGGATCGCCTTCTCCCCCGACTTCAAGACCCTTTATGTCGCCCAGTCCGATCCCGAGGCCGCGATCTGGAAGGCCTTTCCGGTGAAGGAGGACGGCAGCCTCGGCGAGAGCCGGGTCGTCCACGACGCGACCCAGGCGGTGAAGGACGGGCTCCCCGGACTGCCCGACGGACTCAAGGTCGACAAGGACGGCAACCTCTGGGCAACCGGCCCGGGCGGTGTCTACGTGATGACCCCCGAGGGCAAGCTCCTCGGCCGCATCTCCACCGGCGAACGCACCGCGAACTGCGCGTGGGGCGGCGACGGCAGCGTGCTTTATGTGACCGCGGACATGTACCTGTGTCGTATCCAGACGACGACGAAGGGCGCGGGCTGGTGAGCCCGATGACCCGGTTCCGGCCGCGCCCGCGTCGATTCCAATCATGAACTGGCAATGCAACATCGACCGGCGCGGACGGCTCTTCCGCGGAATTCTCGGAGGGCTCCTCCTCGGAGCGGGCCTCTGGCTCGTGATCGGAACCGACCACGATTTCTGGGGCTCGGGCGCGATCGCCGCCGGAGCCTTCGCCCTCTTCGAGGCCATCCGCGGCTGGTGCGCGATCCGCGCCATGGGGATCGGAACGCCGTTTTAGGTCACGGATCCCCTCAAAGGGCACCCATGAGTCCCTCGCGCATCGCCTCGACCGGGGCAGGGCGTTCGAACCAGAACTCGAAGGCGAGCGCGCCCTGCCAAAGCAACATGCCAAGGCCGTTCGCGGCCCGGGCTCCGACGTCACCGGCCTCGCTCATGAGCCGTGTCCGCGGAGGCGAATAGACCATGTCGTAGACGAGGTGCTGCGCCTGCAGCAAAGGCCCCGGCACGACCGCGGCATCCCCGGGCTTCATCCCGAGCGAGGTCGCGTTGATGATGAGATCGATGCGGTCGAGCTCGCGCTCCATCGCGTCATCCTCCCACGGAACCGCCTCGATCCGCCCCGCACCGGGAAGGACCTCTCCGAGCTCCTCGGCGAGCTCACGTGCCTTGTCCACGGTGCGGTTGACGAGGATGAGTCGCTCGCACCCGTCGAGGGCGCACTGCACCGCCGCGGCGCGGCCGGCTCCGCCGCCCGCCCCGACGATGAGGATGCGGAGGTCCTTCAAGTCCGCCGAAAAGGCCTCGCGCACGGCGCGCTGCAGCCCGGGCGCGTCGGTGTTGTGGGCGCAAAGCCGGTCTTCCCTGAAGGCGACCGTGTTGACCGCGCCAACGCGGCGGGCCGTCTCGCTGCGTTCGTCGACGAGATCGAAGACGGCGCTCTTGTGGGGGATCGTGACATTGAATCCCAGGAACCCCGCGGCCTTCATCGCCGCGATTCCTTCGGCGAGCTCGGCGGGGCGGAGGTGGACCCTGACATATTCCCCGTTGATCCCCGAGGCGCGCAGGGCCGGATTGTGCATCTGCGGCGAACGCGAATGGGCCACGGGATCCCCGATCACGGCGAGCCGGGCGGGATGGGAGAAGTCGCGCGAGACTTCGGGCCAGCGTTGCAGGTCGGCGAGGGTGAAAACGGAGGGAGGCGTTTGGTTCATGACACATTCACCTCATCTGCCTGCTCTTCCAACCGGTGAGAGCCTTGGAGCCAGAGAAAGGAATACCGTTCACAACCCCGCCACAAAATCGCTCATCGCCGCGAGGATGATGGCGACGCTGACGGCACCGGCATCGGGTTTGCCGAGCGAATTCTCGCCGAGCGTTTTGGCGCGGCCCATCGTCGCGACCATGTCCTTGCTCGCGTCGCGTCCCGCGGCGGCGGCGGCGGCCACGGCGGAGAGGGCTTCGTCGACCGGATCGCCCGAGACCTCGGCGGCCTTGGCGGCGGCGGGGAAAAGGGCATCGACCATGGTCTTGTCGCCGGGCTTGGCACCCTTGGTCATGACCTGATCGGTGCCTTCACGGAGAAGCGAGGCGAGTCCCGCGGCGGTGAATTCGGTCACATCGCCGACCGCCTTGCCGCCGGAGCGGAAGAGAATCCCGAAGATCGCGCCGGAGGCACCGCCCATGCTCGACATCATCGCGGTGCCGACGGCGACGAAGACCTTCCCGGCCGAGGGGAAATCCTTCCCGGCGAGGGCTTCCTTCACCGCGGTCATGCCGCGTTCCATGCCCACGCCGTGGTCGCCGTCGCCGAGGGCGCGGTCGGCGTCCGTGAGAATGGGCTCGGATTCGATGATCTTGTCGGCGGCCGCGAGCATCATGTCGCGGACTTCGTTGACGGAAAGGGAAGCTTTTGCCATGGCAGTGGTGGGTTTGTCAGGACTTGAGAGGGTTCGAACGGGGACTGAATACCGTTCGGTCGGCGGTTCAGCCTCCGTAATGGCCCTCCATCTTGCTGTAGCAGACGGACTGGCAGGGCATGTCCCAGTATTGCTTCAGCTCGTCGTCGAGCCGGGTGATGGAGAAGGAGATGCCCGACATTTCCTGGCAGGTCACGTAGGGACCGACGAGGACGTCGTAGATCTTGATGCCACGTTCGCTGAGGACGGCCTTCGCCTTGCGCAGGGCGATGAGGAGTTCCATCATCGTCGTGGCTCCGAGCGAATTGACGAGCAGGAGGACCTCGTCGCCGGGGGCGAGGGCGGCGACTTCGTCGTCCTTCTCATAGTCAGCGAAGATGAGATCCAGCATCATCCCGGTAAGCTCGTCGGCGGAGGTCATCGGGATCTCGCCGACCCCGGGTTCACCGTGGATGCCCATGCCCAGTCCGATCTTGTCTTCGTCGATGTCGAAGGTGGGTTTGCCCGTCGCGGGAATCGAGCCGGGGGACATCGAGACGCCGACGGAGCGGGTCTGGAGGACGGCCTTCTTCGCGACCGCCTCGAGTTCGGCGAGGGTGGAAACCTTCTGGGAGGCCGCGCCGGCGAGCTTGACGATCGGCACGAGGCCCGCGATACCGCGGCGGTTGTGCTTCTGCGAGGGCGGGGCCGAACACACGTCGTCCCAGATCAGCACGGTGCGCACTTCGATGTCCTCGTCGGAGGCGAGCTCGGCGCCGAGGTCGAAATTGAGGACATCACCGGCGTAGTTGCCGTAAAGGTAAAGCACGCCCTTGCCGCGGCTGACGGCCTGCGTCGCCTCAAGGACGATGTTCGGCGGGGGAGCGGCGAAGATATCGCCGCAGGCGGCTCCGTCGGCGAGGTTCCGGCCCACGAGACCGTGATAGATGGGCTCATGCCCGCTGCCGCCGCCGATGAGAAGGGCCACCTTGCCCTCGGGGATGTCGTTCTTGACGATGGACCGGGAGCCGACATGGCGGCATTCGCCGTTGTAGGCCTCGACGAGGCCTTCGACGAGTTCGTCGGCGCACTTGAGGGGGTTGTTGATGAGCTTTTTCATCGGATGGGGGGAGGGAAACCGGGGCTTTGTTCTCTCAGACAACAGGGTTGATGACAAACGGAAAGTGGCGCCGCCGCGATTTTGCGGGACACAATTGGCGGAATTGGATACACTGCCCTCATGCGATCCGCCACCCGCATTTTCACGATCCTGTCCGCCCTTGTCGCGAGCCTGATCTCCGCATTTCCCGCCACCGCCCAGGAAAAGGCGCTCGTCGCGGACCTCGACGTCTTCGTGACCCTGCCCGAGGCCTACCAGCTCACTCCGGATGATCTCGAGAAGCGCTACGAAAAGGGCAACTGGAATCGGAATCCTTATTTCGAGTGGCTCACCGCCGACAAGTCCCGGGCCGTCTTCCAGAAGAAAGATCTGGGCAATCTCAAGGTCGACCTCACCCTCCTGAAGGGTGCCTTCGCCGCGGAGGAGGCGATCGTCGACTTCAAGGAGGGCAAGTTCGTCGGCGTCACGATCTCGATTTTCAACCGCGGCGACGGCGGTTCGATCACCGCGGAGGAGTTCCAGAACCGCTACCAGGCGATGGGCCGCCACCTCGGTGAACAACTCCAGATCCGCCCGACGCGACGCGAGGCCAAACCGACCCAAGGACTGCTGACGACCGGATTCACGTGGATCTCAGGGCGTGGCAAGGCGGTCCTCGAACACAATCCGGAGGCTCCGGGATCGGTCGAGTTCCTTCGAATGCGGCTGGCCCGCCGCGAGGCCGGGGGCTCCTACGAGGCGGCGATGCAGGCGCGCGCCGGTGCCTCCGTGAAGCTTTCCGATCTGCCCCTGAACGTGAAGAAGTCCGGCGACGGCGATGTGTTCATCGCCAACATCCCCATGGTCGACCAGGGCGCGAAGGGATACTGCGTCGTCGCTTCGGCCCAGCGGCTCTTCGAATACTACGGCATCCCCTGCGACATGCACCAGCTCGCCCAGATCGCGGGTTCGGACCCCGAGCGCGGCACCAGCATCCTCGCGACGAACGAGGAACTCGGCCGGATCGACCACCTCTTCAAGACGCGCTTCACCTGCATCGCGGTGCGACAGGGCTTCCGGCTCGTGGAACTGCTCGAGGGCAAATACGTCGGCCCCGAGGTGCCTAAGGAGAAGTTCTTCGACTCGATCTACAAGAGCATCGACCAGGGCATCCCCCTGCTCTGGTCGCTCGAGGTGGGACAATTCCCAGAGGAGCCCCCGCTGCAGGAACAGACCTCGGGCGGTCACATGCGCATGATCATCGGCTACAACCGCACGAAGCAGCAGATCCTCTTTTCCGACTCCTGGGGCGCGGGACACGAGCTCAAGCGCATCGACGCGGAAAACGCCTATCAGGCGACCCATGGGATCTTCCTGATGAAGCCGACGACGCGGTGACCTCGCGGGCGGCGCGGGTGCGGAGGATCATGGATCCGGAGCCGGAGCCTCACCCTGACGGATGATCAATTCCGGCAGGTAGAGATCCTGGTTGCTCGCCTGGAACTCGGCCTTGAGACGCACCTTGAAGCGCGAGAGATCGACGAGATGCCAGCGCAGATACTTCCACTCGCCGGTCTTGCCGTCGTGCTCGATCCCGATGACGAGATGGCTCGCGTCATGGAGCACCTTCCGCGTCTGCACGGTGGGGGTGAAATAGAAGGTGCGCAGGTCCGAGTCGAGCGTGCCCTGCTCGACCAGCTTCGGATCGAGATAGGCGACGCGTCCGCTTTCGGAATGGCGGATCATCAGGTCCGGGTATCCGGCGCGCTGCAGGTTGCCCTCGGCGGTGCGCGGATAACCGCATTCCAGCTCGGGCAGCCGGTCGATCTCCTCGATCAGGGCCGTCTCGAAATAGGCGCTGACCTCGTTGATGCGATCCTCGCGGTGGGTGATCGAATCGGGCGCGTTGAAGCGGACGAGGACCCGCCCCATCGCCTCATCGATGCCCGAGAGGATCTCCGCGTCCACGGAATCCTCGGGGTTCACCGGCAGGACCTGTTTCCCTGTCGAAGTCTCGACCAGGCTCGCAAACGGAACATCACGGAAGGTCCCGCCCCCGTTCAGCACCGTGGCGACGAGGGACTCGACCGAGGGCTCCTGCTCGATGATCACCTGCGGTGCCTCGGTGCGCCCGCACCCGGCGAGGACCGCGGCGGTCGCGACGGCGGGAATGACAAGACAAGCCCTCATGCGAATGAAAATCCTGACAGAAACCTCATTTCCGCCTCGCCCGCGTCGGCGGCGCAGTGGGCATGGACCCGGGCGATGACATCGCCGGCCGCGACCGGCTCGCCCACCTTCACGATCCGGTCAAATCCCACCGCCGGATTCACCGCATCCTCGGCCCGGTTCCTACCCGCCCCAAGGGCGTTGGCGGCGCGGCCAACCGTCTCGGCATCGACCCGGGTGACCACGCCGGAGCCCGGTGCCCGGATCTCGCGGACCGTCGGCGCGGGATGGACCTGGTCGAACACATCGAGAGACGCGGGATCGCCTCCCTGCGCCTCGACGAGGGCGCGGAATTTCTCGAGGGCGGTGCCGTCGTCGAGCCAGCTCTCGAGCCGTCCCCGCCCCACCGCGCTGAGTTCCCCGGCCAAGCTCAGGACCAACTCGCGCAGGTCCGCGGGGCCACCTCCGCGAAGACATTCGATCGCCTCGGACACTTCAAGGGCGTTGCCCACG
>JBILDO010000060.1:0-30148 GCA_044352585.1 Verrucomicrobiales bacterium | reverse complement strand
TTTTTTATTTGCAGAGCCGCGGCGCTTCGGCTGCTGCAGTTGCTTGACTGTGTATGTGATCTTCAGCGCCAGCGCTCCCATACCACCGCCTTATTCACTTTTCAAGAACTTTAACTAAGTAGAACTAGGCGCCAGTCTCCGGTGGAACCACCGGATCCGCACTTTCCAAGGACACGGGGCCCAGGAACTCTCACCTCACCTTCTGAAGCCTTTTCCACGCCCTTGAAATCTAAAAGGAAAATTAAATTTCAATTAACAAGTTTAAAAGCATCTTTATTTTATGCCAAAGACCTCCATCCACACAAGCCCCGCTACCAAAGCGGCGCTCGCGCATTTTGCCGCGTTGCTTCGTGTCCGGAGGAAGGAGCGAAACCTGAGGCTGGACGAGTTGGCCGCTCGCCTTGGTGTTTCCATTCCCACCGTCCGGAAGATGCTTGAGGGTTCTCCCGGTGTCGCGGCGGGCACCTATTTTCAAGCGGCCTATCTTCTCGGAGTGCCTCTCTTCGATCCGGATTCAGATCGCCTTGCGGCGACTGCCGCCAGGACCGCTGAAATCGACACGCTGCTGCCTCAGCGCGTCCGAACCCGCAAGGTCGTGATCGATGATGATTTCTAAGTGTTATGTCTGGATGTGGTTGCCGGGAGCGACGGAGCCGGTCGTTGCCGGTGAGTTGCAGTTTGACGCCCAGGGGCGGCAGGCATTTGCCTACGGTCGCTCGTTTCTTGAGCGGGCCAAGGCCGTCCCGATCTACGAGCCGGAACTGCCCTTGCGGAGGGGAGTTCACGAACCCATCAGAGGGTTGGGTCTCTTTTCCTGCCTGCGTGACGCGGCACCCGATGCCTGGGGACGGCGGGTCATCGCAAATCGAGTGTTTGGAAGAGGAGAGGTCGAAGTCGGACGGGATATCGACGAAAGAACCTATCTCCTTCAATCAGGATCGGACCGCACCGGGGCACTCGACTTTCAGGAGTCCGCTTCTGGCTACGTGTCACGTGACATGGATGCTGCCACGCTTGTCGATCTCCACGAGGCGGCGGAACTCCTCGCCACGGACCATCCGATTCCGACTGATCTTGAGGAGGCCCTCTACCATGGCACCGCCAACGGGGGGGCAAGGCCCAAGGCCGCGATCACCGGCGATACGTCCAAGTACATTGCGAAATTTTCAATCTCCACCGACACCTTCCAGATCATGAAGGCCGAGTATGTCGCCATGACCCTCGCTTCCCGGATCGGTTTGGACGTCGCGACGGTATCTCTTGAGAACGTGGCGGGGAAGGACATCCTCCTGGTGGAACGCTTCGACCGTGAAAAGGGGGCGGGTGGTTGGTATCGACGTTCCCTCGTGTCCGCACTGACCGTGATGGGCCTGGACGAGCGTTGGGCTCGTGAAGCCTCTTACCCGGATCTCGTTGACCAGATCCGGGTGAACGGGGTGGAGTTCCGGAAGGACGCGACCGAGTTGTTTTCGCGGATGGTCTTCAACGTGTTGATGGGCAATACCGACGATCATGCCCGGAACCATTCTTTCTTCGTGGAGGATGGGAGGATTCGGCTGACCCCTGCCTATGACATCACGCCGTTTCCCCGGGTCGGCGGAGAAGCCGGTCACGGAATGAAGGTCACACGCGCTAGCAATCTCCCGAGAATCAACCTTTGCCTGGAAACGGCGGCAGACTACGGTCTCTCCGAGGAGAAGGCCCGGGCCATCGTGGAACGACAGATTAGCGGAATCATGGGCCACTTCGACGATCTCTGCAAGGAAGCCGGAATGACCACGGCCATGATCGAACGATTGCGCGGTCGGGCCGTCCTCAATCCGGACGTTTTTGCCGGGTGCGAGGAATTCAATCCGAAGGGTTGGTAAATGATCCTGACGCACCGTGGGCGCCTGGAAGGGCGCTTTCGAGATCGACCATTCGGTCGATTCTGCTACCATGAAACAACGATGAGTTGCCTCCCCAAATTTCGATCAAGCGGGATGATCCGTGAGGGGAGGTGGCCCGCGAAGGGGAGCCGGTGAGTGTTCAGATTTATTTGTGAGGCCGGAGCGATCCGACAGTTCTCATTGTATGGGTTCGGTTTTTTCTTTCAACGGAAAGCCGGAGATTCCGGGTTTCCGCGCTCTTGCCCGCCTTGCGGGCGTGCGACCGTCCGTCCATGCTCAGAGACAGGTCAGCGTCCCCAAGATTCTCCTCGTGCAAAAGTCTATTCCGGTGTGTGGATTTTGCCGCGCCGAGAGAAAATCCCGCCTCCGGGGTAGGAGCCTCCGATATTGCCACCGCCTGTCGCGCGTCATCGACCGGCGCTTCCGCTTCGGCAGGGAGGAGCGGGCGCTCGCCTTCGATCTAGTGCGCAAGCCTGATGCCTTTTTCGGGCTTCGAGGCATCACCGACGTGTTGAATTCCAACCCCTTCCATCTCGTTGCCGGGAAGCCCGATCGGGATCCGCATCGATGAGGGCGGCCACGCTATGCACACGAATCAATATTCCGGCCAGGCATGCTTGGGATAGCGGCCCCGCAGTTGCGCCCGCACCGCCGGGTAACTGCCGGTCCAGAAGCCCGCGAGGTTTTCCGTCACCTGAACGGGGCGATGGTTCGGGGCGAGGATTTCGATGACGACGGGGACCTTGCCGTCGCAGATCGTGGGCGAGTCTTTTCTCCCGAAGAGATGCTGGATCAGCACGGCGATGCGCGGTTTTTCGCCGAGGCGGTAGGTGACCTTGGTCGGCTTTCCGGTGGAGAGGGTGATCGTCTCGGGGGCGAGGAAATCGAGGGCGCCGGACTGGTGTGGAGGCAGCCATTGGTGAAGCGCGTTCCAGACAGGGCGGTCCTTGATCTGGGCGTAGCTCGTCGCGCCCGCGCAGATTTGTTCGAGGAGGAGCAGTTTCGCCTCCTCATCGATCGGGACGAGCCCGTATTCCGGGCAATTTTCCGCGACGAGGTTGATGCGGGCGAACCAGGCCTCGACCCTGTCGTCCCAGGCCTTCAGGTTCAGTTCGCCGGAAAGGACCCGCTCGGCGAGAAGGGTGGCGGCTTCCTCCTTCGGTGGGGTTCCGCTCGGTCGCGATTCGAGGACGAGGTCGCGGAAGCGTCGCTCGCGCCGGGCCTCGACCTTGCGGTTGCGTTCGTCCCAGACCGCGCCGTCGCGTTCCTGGAAATCGCCGGGGAATCGCTCGCGCAGCCAGCTTTCCTCGACGCGGGTGCAGAGGGAGAGTTTCACGGCGACATCCTTGCCCTCGACCTCGACCATTTCGCCGGCGATGAAAAGATGGGCGTCCTTGTCGGCGGCGACGTTCTCTTTTTCCAACTGCCCGCGGCGTCCGCCGATGACGGCGCAACTCAGGGTCGCGGCGCTGTGGCGCAGGGCGAGACGGTCGGAAAAGCCGCCGAGGAGGACCTTGCCGAGCCACTCCCCGTCGGGGTCGGGGAATTCGGTCGCGTTCCGGTCCCAGCGCGAGGCGACGCGGATGAGTTGGCCCGCGATGCGGTCGATGTCGCGGGCCGCGCCGGCGTGGATGCCGAGCCGTTCGCCGATCTCGCGTCGAAAACCGTTCTGTTTCATCTGCCGGAAGGCCCGCAGGAGCGGCTGGAAATCGGAAACATCGCCGTCCTGCGCGAAGTCGGCCGGCATCAGGTGTTCGGAGTGCTTTTTCCGGGCGGGAAAAAGGGAGCGTGCCTGGGTGATCGCGGTGATGAGGGCCACGGGCTCGAGACAGCCCTGCCGCGCCGCATCGAGGAGGATGCGCCCGAAGCGGGGAGGGACGGGCAACTGGCCCATGAGCCGCCCGTCATCGGTGAGTTGCTCGCGTTCGTCGAGCGCCCCGAGTTCGCGGAGCCGGCGGATCGCCTCGTCGAGTCCCCGCGGGTCGGGTGGCTCGAACCAGGGGAAGGCGCGGATCGAATCGACCCCGCTGGAGCAGAGGATCAACACCGCCTCGCTCAGGTCCATGCGCCGGATCTCGGCGGGGGTTGCGACTTCGCGCTGCTCGTGTTCGCGTTCGCTCCAGAGCCGGATCGCGACCCCGGGACCGGTCCGTCCGGCACGGCCCGCCCGCTGATCGGCCGAGGCGCGGGAGATCTTTTCAATGTGGAGCGTCCCGATCCCGCGGCGCGAGTCGAAGGAAGCGCGGCGCTCCAATCCCGCATCGACGACGAGCCGGACGCCGTCGATCGTGATCGAGGTTTCGGCGACGTTGGTGGCGACGACGATCTTGGGGCGCACGTTGCGTTCGACCGCGGCATCCTGTTCGGCGGGAGGGAGTTCCCCGTGGAGGGCGTGCAGTTCGAACCCACCGCTCCAGGAGGCGTGTTTGAGGGCGTCGAGGGTTTTTTGGATTTCATACCTTCCCGGCATGAAAATAAGGATATGTCCCTGAATGCCGTGAGTTTTCAGGTGGTCTCGAATAACGCGGACGGTGTGATCCCAGAGTTCCCCCTGATGGCGTTCGCGTTGGGGCTCGTAGGCGATTTCGACCGGGTAGGTGCGGCCCTGGGAAACGAGATGGCGGGTAGCTTCGCCGAGATAAGCGTTGAGGGCGGCGGTCTCGAGTGTCGCCGACATCACGACCAGTTTCAGATCAGGTCGCAGGGTTCGCTGCACTTCGAGGCAACGGGCGAGGCTGATGTCCCCGAAGAAATGGCGTTCGTGGAATTCGTCGAGCACGACCGCGGCGACGTCGCGCAGGTCGGGTTGCTCGATGAGTTTGCGGATGAGGATGCCCTCGGTGACAAAGCGGATCCGGGTTCTCGCCGAGACCTCGTTTTCAAAGCGGACCTGGTAGCCGACCTCGTCGCCGAGGCGCCCGTTCCGTTCCTCCGCGACGCGGTGGGCGAGCATGCGGGCGGCGAGGCGGCGCGGTTGCAGCACGTAGATCTCGCGATCGCCGAAGAGGCCGCTGTCGGCGAGGAATTGCGGGATCTGCGTCGATTTCCCCGAGCCGGTGGGAGCCTCCACGACGATGCGGGCGTTCTCCTCGCGCAGGGCATCGAGGAAGGCGGTTTCGAGTTCAAAGATCGGCAGGGAGCGGTCGCGGGTCATGCGGGAACACGGGGGAGGGAGACGATGAAGGGGGATCGGGCGCCGTGCAAGGAAAACGCCGGAATGCGGCGGGAAGACAAGAAACGCATGGTTTCCGACAAGGGGTGGGTGGCGGCGGTGCGGCGGTTTGGACGATGCTGGAACGATGAAAAATCCAGACTCCAGTCAGGGCAAGCGCGATGAGCGTGCCGAAATCCGTGAAATCTCCCACCGCGTCATGGGGTCGCGGCAGTCGCAAAAGAGCGTCGAGCGCTCCGGTCAGCGGCGCCAGCCCAAGACCGGGGGCACGGGCGGGCATCCGAAGAAGTGATCCCGAACCCGAGAAAGGTTTAGGCGATTGCGGAGCGATGCCGATCTGCCGGCAGGGCGGAGGGCCCGGAAACCTCGATGGCGGTTCCCCCGGTCATCTCGTTTGGTTCGCGGATTCCGGGAAGGGACGCTCCAACATGCCGGGCATCACTCCATCACCGCCGTGGCGTAGCCCACGACGCGACTGTCGTCCCCCGAAACCCGGGCGCTGGTCTCGTATGCCGTGATTTCCACGGAGGGTTCGCGGTGGTGAGAGAGGGCCCGCAGGACCGCGACGGCGGGGCGCAGCCCGCACATGCTGATACGGTGGCGGAGGCAGGTTTCCCAAAGTCCGCGAGGGTCGGCGGCCTCGAGGCGGTCGAGGGCGAGGGCGTCGAGACGGCGGTTTTCGGCGTCGTCCGCGAAGTGGTTCATGTCGCTGGAGACGACGAGGAGGAGCCGATCCCCGAGTTCGTCTTGCAGGGCGGCGAGGGCGTTGGCGAGCGGTGTCAGTTCTTCATAGTCGGCGCGGCCGATGGCGATGGGAACGATGCGGACGAAGGGATTGCGGCGGTGGAGGAATGGGAGGAGCACCTCGCAGCCGTGCTCGTCGCGATGGGACTCGTGCTCGCGGACGAGACGGGGGCATTGACGCACCAGAAAATCGGCCCATTCGCCGGCGACCTCGAGTTTTCCTCCGGGCCATTCCCAGATGCCCGCCGCGCTGACCGACCATTCCGGTCCCGCGGCGGTGTGTTTCGGCCCGATGATCACGGCGATTTCTGGAACGAGAACGCGACCGAGGGTCGCGGCGATGAGATCGCCGCAGTAACGCCAGCCGGCATGGGGCAGCATCACCGCGCGGGCGGGGTCCGCGCCCGCGAGGCGGACGGGCGAGAAGCAGTGGTCGAGTTCGGCCTTGATTCCCGAGGCGGTGGCGGGGTAGAACGTTCCTGCCTTGGACGCGTACCTGACCGTCGCGGAATCACCCCGGATTCCGGCGACCGCCTCCTCGGAGGGGGCGAGGTCTTCGGCGAAGGGCTCGCCCTCGAAGGTGAGGAGTTCGGCCTGTTCCCAGGTCCATGCGGCGGCACCGAGGCCGGCCTTGCGGCAGAGTTGTTCGAGCAAGGTGGAAACATCCCATTCGTTTTCCAGCGCGACCTGCGGCAGGAGGAGACCGCGTTTTCCATCGGCGCGCAGGACCACTCCGTGTCGTCCGATCACGACGGCGCGGACCCGGTCGCGCCCCGGAAGATCGATGCGGCGGAATGAATGAAGCGGGGTCAACTCGATCCGCAGCAGCGACGTTTCCCCGGGACCGACGGGAGGAAAACGGGGATCCTTCAACGCGGCGGCGGGGGCGGCTTGGTCGAGGAGGAGACCGACCGGACTGGCCTGATCGCTCCGGTAGTGGCCGATGCAACCGCGCAGTTTGCCACCGTGACGGAGGGTGACAAAGAGACCGTTGCAGGGGATTGCGGCGATCTCGGGGGGCAGTGCCGGCGCGGGTGGTAACCCCCTGGCCGCCCCTTCGACGAGGCGGCGGGCCTGGATCAGAAGGGCGCGTCGCACGCCGGGATCTCGGAAAGTGCTCATGGAGGAGATGAAGTGGCTCGAACCATCAAGGAGAGGGGCCGCCCCCGGCCCCCGGGAGGGACCGTTCTCCAGCGCGTTCCGAAGCCAGTGGGGGCGTCATGGAGGAAGATCGACGGCAGCGGGATCATCGCAACCCCGGCCAATCGCGCAAGTCCACCGGCTGGCGTTTTCTTCCCCAGGAGCCGCAGGTGTTTTCAAAAACCCCGGGAATGGTCGTGCCGCAGTTCGCGCAGGCTCCGTCTCGGATCCGGTAGGCCCCGATTTCGTAATGGACGCGCTCGATGACGACGGTAACGCATCCGGGGCAGACGGTGCTCTGGCGGTCCCCGTCGAGGACGTTGCCCAGATAGACATGATTCAATCCGCGGGCCAGGGCGATCTCGCGGGCGCCGATGAGCGTCCCGAGCGGAGTGTGCTCCTTGTCTCGCATCTTGAAGTCCGGGTGGAAGGCGGTGAAATGGAGGGGCACGTCGGGGCCGAGATGTTCCGCGATCCAGTCGCAGAGACGGGCGGTTTCATCGTGAGAGTCATTTTCTCCGGGGATCATGAGGTTGGTGATTTCAAACCAGACCGAAGACTCGTTTTTCAGCCACTCGAGCGTGTCGAGAACGGGCTGGAGGTGCGAGACGGTCTGGCTGCGGTAGAACTCCTCGGTGAAGGCCTTCAGATCGACATTGGCGGCGTCGATGGGCTCGAAGAATTCAGGCCGGGCCGCCGCGGAGATGTATCCCGCGGTGACGGCCACGGTCTTGATGCCCTCGGCCCGCGCGATCTTCGCGGTGTCGATGGCATACTCGGCCCAGATCACGGGATCGTTGTAGGTGAAGGCGATGCTGCGGCATCCGAGGGCCTTGGCGGCCTCGACGATCGTGGCGGGGCTGGCCTCGGCACTGAGGATCTCGATCTCGCGCGATTTGGAAATGTCCCAGTTCTGGCAGAACTTGCATCCGAGATTGCAACCGGCGGTGCCGAAGGAGAGGACCGGAGTGCCGGGGAGAAAGTGGTTCAGCGGCTTCTTCTCGATCGGGTCGATGCAGAAGCCTGTGCTTCGCCCGTAGGTCGTCAGCACCATCTCGCCGCCGAGATTCTGCCTGACAAAACAAAAGCCGCGTTGACCCTCGGCGAGCCGGCATTCGCGGGGGCAGAGATCGCAGACAAGGCGGTCGCCTTCCCGGTGCCACCACCGGGCCGTCCTTTCGGTTGGGGAAGGGGACCGGGTCATCTCGGCATCGCGTAAAATCGCATGGGGAGCGGGAGCGGTCCAGCCCGGCCGGTCATTCTCCGCAATGGGTGCGCGGCCCCTGCACAAGATCGGATCAAGAGCCGTCCTCCTGCGCCTGATGGGACGATCGGAGGCGGTGGAATTCCTCCTTGATCGCGGATTGTCATTTTCACCGCGTTGATTCTACTTTTCGCAGGGCTCCGGTGCGGTAAACTGCCGGGCTGCTCGGAACAACACCCTCTTGCTTTTCCGACCGAATCCTCTTCCTTCCTCCGTTCCGCCGATGTCCAAGCCAGTCGATACCCTCGCCACGATCAAGGTGCCCCGTCCCGTGCCGATCACGACGACCCGGTTCCGTCCGCCGAAGAAGAACATCCCGCAGACCAAGGCCGAGCGCGACGCTTTCCTGCGTGAAATCCGCAATTACGTGGCGGAGTCGAGTCCGGTGCCCCCGATGCCGCTGGAGGAACTCGACGGGCATGCCCGCCGCATCCTCGCGAAACTCGGCTACGAGGGGGACGAGACCTACCTCCACTACACCGCCGTCTGCCTCAACAATGAGATGTGGCGCGAAACGCTCGCGGAGATTCCCTACGGGCGCCGCCTCCTCCTCATGCCGAAGTGCCTCCGGGTCGAGGAGAAATGCCCGGCGCCCTTCGACGAATTCGGCCTGCTCTGCAAGCAGTGCGGCCTCTGCTCGATCCAGGATTTCCAGAACGAGGCCGAGCGCCTCGGCTATGCCGTGCTCGTCGCCGAGGGGTCGGCCATCGTCATGTCGTTGATCCAGACGGGTCAGATCGAGGCGATCGTCGGCATTTCCTGCCTCCCCGTGCTCGAGCGCACCTTCCCCTACGTCGAGGCCGCCGCGATTCCCTCCATCGCCGTGCCCTTGCTGCAGGACGACTGCATCAACACCACCGTCGACATCGACTGGGTCTGGGAATACATCCATCTCACCAGCGACGACCAGACCCGCCGTCTCGACCTCACCGGTCTCCACAACGAGGTCAAAACCTGGTTCACCCCCGCGGCGATCGAGCAGGTCATGGGACCGGCGAACGGCCGCCAGGAGGAGATCGCCCGCGAATGGCTCGCCCGCGACGGGAAACGTTGGCGTCCCTTCCTCACCGTGGCCGCCTACGAGGCCTTGCGCGAGGACCGCGGCAATCCGATCCCGGAGGATCTCAAGAAGATCGCCTTCGCCACCGAACTCTTCCACAAGGCCTCGCTCATCCACGACGACATCGAGGACGAGGACCACGGCCGCTACGACCAACCGACCCTGAACGCCGCGCACGGCGTCGCCGTCGCCTTGAACGCGGGGGATTTGTTGATCGGTGAGGGTTACCGCCTCATCGGCGAATGCGAGGCCAGCGATGCGGTGAAAACGCAGATGCTCCTCGTCGCGGCGCGCGGACAACGCGAATTGTGCCGCGGCCAGGGGGCCGAACTCGTCTGGGCGCGCGATCCGCAGCCGCTCGCTTCGAAGCAGGTCCTCGAGATTTTCCGCCAGAAGACGGCCCCGGCCTTCGAAGTCGCCCTGAAGCTGGGGGCCGCCTACGCGGGGCAGCTCGACGAATTCGCGACCGTGCTCGAACAGTATTCCGAGAATCTCGGCATCGCCTACCAGATCCGCGACGACATGGACGACCTCGGCGCCGACGCCGGGGACAACGAACTCGAGCAGATGCGGCCGAGCGTCCTGCTCGCCGTCGCCCGCGAACGGGCCAAGGGCGACGACAAGGCCGTCCTCGACGCGCTCTGGACCCATGGCGATCTCAAGGGCATCGAGATCCACAAGATCCGCAGCCTCGCCCACAGTCTCGAGGCGGACGAGAAGTGCCTCCTGCTTTTCGAGACCTACAAGGAGGCCGCCGTGCGTGCCCTCGCCGATCTCGGGAACGCCAACCTCAAGGGGCTCCTCCGCCGCGTCATGGGCAAGATCTTCAACGATCTCGAGATCAAGGGCTGGTGCCGCGAGTTTGAGGTGAAGAACGGGGTGCGGGAAGAGGCGCTGGTGGACTAGGGGGCGTCCCGCGATCCCTGCGGCATCCCGCAAAATGCGGAATGCTGGCCGCCGTCGTACGCGAAGTCTGTCGAAGTGACTGGAATCGGGGCCGGGGGCATCCTGCTCCTCGGGTGCTTCCAGGCACGGACCTCACACTCCCGAGAAGATCAGCCACCACACGAGGCCGCAGGCGAGGGAGAAGAGGAAGAGGAAATGGATCCCGTTGCGGCTGCGCTCGGCGTGGTAGCGGCGGCGTTCGGCGAGGGAGAGGGCGGGCTTCTTTCCGGTGCGACGCAGCGAGGCGCGGTCGGGCGGGGGGATCATGCCCTCGCGCTTCAATTGCTCGGAATAGTTCCGCACCGCGTTCTTCTTCGCGAGAAAGTTCTCGATCGCGCCGATCTGGGCGTTGAGTTGGTAGACCTGACCGACGAGATCGTCGCCCTTGGCCGTTTTCTTCGGCTTGGCCTTCTTCAGGTCGGGGAGATCCCAGGCATCGACCGGTTTCTTGGAACGAACGCGGCGGCGGCGGTTCTTCGGCTTGCGGGAGAAGAGACTCATGGAATCGGGCGTGACGAAACAGGGTCGGGACCGGGAGCGGACCCTCTCGGGTTCATGCCGGCGGGGTTCCTTAGAAGAAGAGGAATCCGATGACGGCGATCACGGCGAAGCCGACAAAGGGGAGGGAGAAGGCGAATCCACTCTTGAGCCAGTAGGCGAAGTCACCGCGCTCGCCGCCGAAGGGATTGACGGAGGGGCGTGGCAGGCTCGCGACCTTGCCACCGAAGAGTCCGCCGCCCTTCTTTCCGAAGGCCTGCACCATCGGCGCGACGGCATCGATTTCGTCCTCGGCGGACTCGATCGTGCCGAGGGCGCGGGCGAGTTCGGTCTTGCGGTCGGCACGGCTCCAGAGTTCGGGACGGAGGGCGTTGATGTTGGCGAGATGGCTCTCGAGCCGCTCGTGGGCGGCATTGCACTGCTCGGCGAGGCGGGTGGCCTCGGCCGCCTCGCGCCCGAGGATGCCGAGGTAACGGTTTAGTTCCTCGCAGACCTCGATGCGGCCGGACTTGAAGAGTTGCTCCTTCTTCGTCAGTTCCTCGAGCTCGGCGGCCTGGCGCTTGATCTGCTCTTCCTGATGGCGAAGCTCCCGCAGCTTGTCCTGGGCGGCCTGATATTCGTCGTCGAGGTCGTCGGTGTAGGGAGTGACGGCCCGGAACTGCTGGGGATCGACGTGGAGGTCGAGTTCCCGGTCACCATCTTCGTCAAAGAGAAAGGGCTTGAGTTCGGCGGCTGCAGACATGGGAAGCGGGGTGGATTGGTTTAATCAATTCCTATTAATATTATGAATTGATTAGAATTTCCAGTCTTTTTAGCTTCCGTTGTGAAAAAATTAGTGGGAGGAAGGTGACGAGTGAGGTCAGTCCGATGAGCATCAGCAGGCCGACTTGGCAGGAATCGTCGTGATACCAGCCAGGATCGACGGAGTTTGTTTTAAAAACATCCCAGCGGATCCAGGCGAGGAGGAGGATGAAGGCGAGGATGTAGATGAAGCTGCCGACGAGGCAGAGGGTGCCGCCGAAGCCGCTCACGATCTTGGCGGCATTCGATTCGCGCAGATTCGGAAAGAGGACCCCGAGGCCGACGGCGAGGCCGTTCAATCCCATGGCGAGGAGTCCGATGGCACCGGCGAAGAAGGCGGAGTCCGCGAAGCCGAGACGGAGGTCGAATCCGCCGATTCCGAGGATGCCGATGACGATGACTCCGCTGCAGAGGGTGCTGGTGACGAATTTCTGGACCACGATCGAGGGCAGGCGCAGGGGCGACATCGCGAGGATCCAGAGGCGTCGGCCTTCGAGGCTGAACTGCGGAAAGACGAAGCGGGTCGTCAGGGTCGAGAGGGCTAGGGCGCAGACGGAGAGGTTGAGAAAGGCGACGAGGTAGAGGTCGCGCGGTTGCCCGAGGTCCCCGTTTATTTCCCGCAATCCGGTGGCGTAGAGGGCGAGCAGTCCGAAGACCACGGAAAACTGCACCCACTGGGCCGGTTCGCGGATGAAGGTGAGAAAATCCTTCCGCGAAATGGCGGCGAGGGGACGGCCGATGAGGCGGGCGAGGAGGGAGGGTCGGCGGGGAAGCTGCCGGAGGCGTTCGAAGTCGGAGGGGTGCCTCCGTTCGCGCCGCAACGAGGAGATCGCGGAATGCTGGAGGGAGAGATTCCACGACTTGTAGAACCATCGGTCGCCCGCCCGGATGAGGAGCAGGGTGGCGAAGAGGGCGTTACTCAGGAGCAGGGTCGGATACATCAGCGAGCCCTGGCGGAAAGGACGGCTCCAGTCGACGACGGAGGCGGCGAGCCACGAACTCGGGACGGCGCGGTTCACCGCGACATTGGTGTGGTGGAGGACGCGTTGGAAGGTCAGGGCCGAGCCAAGTCCGGTCTCTTGGACGATGCGCTGGTCTTCGAGTCCGGCCCGCACTGCGGAAATGACAAAGAAAACCGCGATGACCAGGACGGCCGCCGCGATCTGCCGCCGCGTCAGCCAGCGCACCGCGGTGAGGAGGAGGAGGGCGCCGAGGGCGCTCGCGAGGACGAGGAAGAGGGCCAGCACCGCGCCCGTTTTCAGGAAAAAATCGGGACCGACATCCCGCATCTTGGCGAAGGCGACGAGAAGCGGGGCGAGGATGAAGGCCAGTCCCCAACTCGAGAACGCGGCGGATTCGAAACACTTCCAAAGGAAAAGGGCCCGGTGCGAGACCGGCAGAGTGAGGAGCCAGCGGGTGTCACGGCTGCGGTAGAGCGAGATGTAAGCCGTCACCGCGACGGAGAAGACGAGCATGAAGAGGAAGCAGAGGAAAAGGACGAAGATGAGCCGGTCGCCCAGCAGTGAACCCGCCGCGGGCAGCGATCCGACGTAGCGGAGCCCCTCGCTGAAAAGCCAGTAGGCCGAGATGACATACGAGAGGAGGAAGGCGACGATCGTCGCGGCCATGAGCCGCGAGCCTCGCGCCGTCGTCACCGCCTTGACCCGGAGCATCTTCCAATGGACGCGGAGGAGGAGGAGCCATTGGGAGAAGGTGGACATGAGGGGGAAGGCGCGGGGGATTTTTTCCCTTTGGAAATCGCATTTTATCTCTAAGGTGCCCCCCATGGCAAGCATCGGGACACCCTTCACCGGCGGCGCGACTCGCGTCATGCTCTGCGGTTCCGGCGAACTCGGCAAGGAGGTCGTCATCGAACTGCAGCGCTATGGCGTCGAGGTCATTGCGGTCGACAGTTACGCGAACGCTCCCGCGATGCAGGTGGCCGACCGGGCCCACGTTCTTTCAATGCTCGATGGCGCGGCGCTGCGGGCCGTCATCGAACTCGAGAAACCCAACCTCGTTGTCCCCGAAGTCGAGGCCATCGCCACCGACACCCTCGCCGAGATCGAGCGCGAGGGGCTCGCCACCATCATTCCCACGGCCCGGGCCACGCAACTGACGATGAACCGGGAGGGAATCCGTCGGCTCGCCGCGGAGGAGCTGGGTTTAAAAACCTCTCCCTACCGCTTCGCCGCCAACGAGGAAGAGTATCTGGCCGCCGTCGCCGAAATCGGCCTTCCCTGCGTCGTGAAGCCGATCATGAGTTCCTCCGGCAAAGGGCAGAGCACGCTGAAGCGGGAGGAGGACATCCAGCCGGCCTGGGAGTATGCCCAGAAAGGCGGCCGGGCCGGGAAGGGGAAGGTCATCGTCGAGGGATTCGTCGAGTTCGACTACGAGATCACCCAGCTCACCGTGCGGCACGAGGGCGGCACCTCCTTCTGCGAGCCGATCGGGCACATCCAGATCGACGGCGATTACCGGGAGAGTTGGCAGCCCCACCCGATGAGCGAACTCGCCCGCGAGCGGGCCCGCGACTGCGCCCTCGCCATCACCGGAGCCCTCGGCGGGCGCGGTATCTTCGGCGTGGAGCTTTTTGTGAAGGGCGACGAGATCATCTTCTCCGAGGTCTCCCCGCGGCCGCACGACACCGGGATGGTGACGATGATTTCCCAGGATCTCTCGCAGTTCGCCCTGCACGCCCGCGCCATTCTCGGGCTGCCCATTCCCTCGATCCGGCAGGTCGGTCCGTCCGCCTCGGCCGTGCTCCTCGTCGAAGGGAATTCCGAGGCGCTCAGTTACGGAAATCTCGAGGAAGCCCTCCGCGAACCGGACACCCAGATCCGGCTGTTCGGAAAACCCAAGGTCGCCGGGAAACGCCGCATGGGTGTGGCCCTCGCCCGGGGGACGGATGTCGATGAAGCAAGGGCGAAAGCCCGCGCCGCGATCGCCGCGATCCGGGTGGAGCTGTGAGTCGGGGGATCGCGGGACGCACCGGCACGTTGGCGCGTTTCTTGACCGGATTCAACGGCCCTCTCAGGCCCCGTAATCCCGGACCCACTGGCCGGCGCGGAGATAGAGTTCGGCGGCGCTGCGAAGTTTCAGTTTTTCCCGGATGCGGGAACGATAGGTCTCGACGGTGGACTCCCCGAGATTGAGGGTCTTGGAAATTTCCGGAACGCTTTTGCCGCGCCCGAGCATCTGAAACACCTCCAGTTCCCGGTCCGCGAGGGATTCGATGCCGTCCAAGGAGGTTGCCGCGCGTTTTTGGCCGTAACGGGAGAGAACGCGGGTGGTGAGGCGGGGACTGGCGTAGATTCCACCCGAGACGACGCATTGAATGGCCTTGATCAATTCGGGCGTGGCCTCGTTTTTCGTGATATAGCCCCTCGCTCCGGCGCGGATGGCGCGCTCGGCATAGAGGTCCTCGTCATGCATCGAAAGCACGAGAATCCGGACGTCGAGGTCCATCGCCTTGATGTCCTTGATCAGTTCGAGACCGCTCGAACCTCCGCGAAGGGTGAGGTCGATGATGGCAATATCCGGTTTCTCGCGCTCAAGCAGCATCATGGCGTCCTTGATGTTGTCCGCCTCCCCGCAGATCGTGATCGGGAGCTCCTGCGTGATGAGCAGGGCGAGGTGCTCCCGGAACATCGGGTGGTCCTCGACGATGAGCATCCGGCAGGGGGTTGGTTCAGGTGTGCTGGACATGTTCTGGCGGGTTTTCGAAGTCGGGGCCTGCGCCGGGGCACGGTGTCCCGAATCGTGCCGGTGCCTTGCGCGGCCGCTCTGTGAGATGCCGGGAATCGAGGAATCGGGCCCGGGAGTCCCCCATGCAGAGTCCGTCACCCACGCGGAGTCCTATGCCGGTCCCACCGTGGAGGCGGCGCGACGTCGAACTCCGGGTGAGGGAGTGATCCCGACGGAGGGGCGGCAATCCTCCGGGGAGTGGTCCCGGGGATCGCTTCAAGGTCGCCGATTCGAGCTGTGGTGCGAGGGTCATGGCTTTTCGTGGCGGGTGATCCGCAGGAATTTCCGGTAATCGCGGATGTAATCCCCGGGGTCGAATGCCTGGGAAGCGAGCACGAGCAGGACGGAGTCCGCGCTGTGGCCGCTCGTTTCCACCCATACCAGCGATGGAACGAGGATTCCGAACTCCGGCCGGTCGAGGTCGAAAGCCTCCCTGCGGGTCCCATCGTCGAGATGCAGCCGGCAACTTCCGTGGACGCTGACGAGCAACTGGTCGCAATGTCGGTGGGCATGATTTCCCCGGACCTGCCGTGGCGGGATTCCATGAATCCAGAAGCACCGCTCCGGCACGAACGGAAGCATCCCGGAAAACTCGAGAACCGTGAGATTTCCGCGGATGGGGTCGTCGGTGCCGGGCAGTTCGAGGCGCCGCACACCGCGTAGGCCGCAATCCGCCGGTTCCAAGGATGGATTCATGGAGCCACCTCCCCGTTGACAAAAACGTCCCGGACGAGAGACTGCGACCTTCCCGACATGGTCAGGAAGGCGCGCCCGGCATATTCGGCGATGACTCCGAGGAAAACGAGTTGGGCACCGCTGAAAAGGGCGAGGCCCGAGGCCAGGATGGAAAACGCGCCGGCCCGGTCCTCCCCGGATTCCGCTTCCGGGGCAAACCCTGCGAGCGTCAGGACCCCGGCACCGAAGAGAGTCAGTGCAAGGATCGAGGCGATCCGGACCGGCGCCAGGCTGAAGCCGAAGAGAAGGCCAAGGGCGAGTTGCACAAGCCCCGGCAGGGTGTAGCCGCTTTTCCCACCGTGACGCGGGAGATGATCGACTTCGAGCCGCGTGAATCGATCGGTGGCTCCGAGAATGAGGCCGTCGAGATGCGGGAAGGGGGCGCGATGCGGGATGATTCGTTCGATGAGTTCGCGCCGGACCGCCCGGAAACTCGAGAGGTAGAGGGCGCGGGGTTTGCCGAGAATAAGGCTGGCGGACTCGTTCAAGAGCCGGCTCCCGAGGTTGCGAAACCAGGAGTGGCGTTTGCGGGAGAAATACGAATAGGCCACTTCCGCGTCCGAAGCGCGCAGATGTTCGAGGAGGCGGCGGGCCTCGGGCACGGGGTTCTGGAGATCGTCGTCGAGATTGACGACATACCGCCCCGCCGAATGGCGCCATCCCTCGAGAACCGCGGCATGTTCGCCAAAATTGCGGGCCAACTCGACGATCGTGACCGGAGCGGGAAATTTCATCAGCAAATGGCGCGCTTCCGCCGCGGTGCCGTCGCGGCTCCCATCATCCACGAGGACGAGTTCCCACGGGTCCCGCATCGACGATGCCTCCGAGCGGAAGGCTTCCACCAACGGAAGGAGACGCTCCCCCGTGTTGTGGAGAGGAATCACAAAACTGAATTCAATCGGGGCGGGCATTTCAGGAGTGGCTGCCGTGGTTCATTTTAAGCGATCGGGTCGTGGCAACGCATTTGATCCGATGGGTGGCGCTTTCCGCCTCATTCGGGTCATGGCGTGGTTGGGGAATGCAGGGAAGGCAGGATCCATTCGTCCCGCGGGAACAGATCCGTGTTGATCGCTCCGCGGCCTGGCGACGGCCGGGTCGGGTCGAGACGGGCCACCGCCCCCGCGGCTCCGAGAAAGGACTGAACGAGCGGAACGATTTCCACCCCGGCCTCCTCGAAGTGCCTTCCCGTTCCCGCCTCGTTCAGCCGTGAGGCGACGAGGGTCCAGTCCGGATCGATCCGTTCCATCGAGCCGATCGCGATGATCCCGCCGAAGACGAGCACTTCCGGGAAGACGGTCCGCATCGTCTCGAGGACCCGCTGGGTGGGCAACCAGGTCACCGCCATGCCGCGGGGGCGGAGGCGCGACCTGACCAGCTCGAAATACTCGCGGGAGTAGAGCATGCCCGCATGGGCGCTGGTGGGGCGAAGGGCGTCGGCCTCGATGATGTCGAATTTGCCCGGGGCGCGCAGAATCATGATGCGCCCGTCGCCGCCGAAGTGCCGGATGCGGGGATCGTCGAGGACGATTTCCAACGGGCCGGCTCCGGGCTCCCTCCTCACCGCATCCAGCGTGCGCCGTTGCCCGGTGACAATCTCGGCGCACCAGGCCTCGCGGGTTTCCCGGCGCGCCAGCATCGCGTGGAGGGTATCCCCGGACCCGAGGCCGATCAGCGCAACCCGCTCGGGTCGATCGTGCAGCAGCACGGGCAGGACTCCGAGCAGCGTGTGAACCCCACCATAAGGGATCCAGCTCTGCCCGATCCCGTTGGTGAACACGGTCAACCGGCCGGGCACCTCGTCATCTCGTTTCATGATGGAGACCCCGCTCGCATCTTCGGCAAGCCAGAGCCGGTCCGGTTTGGTGCCGTGCACGGCCGCCCAAAGTCCGGATTGATCCGGCTGCAGCATGAGAACGGCCGCTCCGGCGATTGCCGAGGCGACGCGCCATCTCCTGCTCGTCCCACCGAGGAGCAGGGCCAACCCCAGAAACGCCAGCAGCTTGAAAACACCGGCGCTTCCCCAGTGGGGAAGAAGCAGTCCGGTGACGGCCGCCGCCCCGGCCATGCAGCCGAGGATGTTGCCGCACTGCAACGCTCCGGTGCGCCATGCGAACCCGCCTCCGCAGGTCTGCACCGCCCGCTGCATCAGGGGGAAGCCCGCCCCCATCAGGAAGGTCGCGGGGAACATGAGGACGAATGGCAGCACGAGGTGAAACAGCGGGTAGGTCCAGACGTGGCGGGCATCTTCGGCATCGAGCGCACCCCGCCACCATCCGTGAAGGAGGCGCGCCGCGACGTCCGCATCGATCGGTTCGTAGGCGGCGAGATAACCCCGGAGCGGGGTGTGGCCGATGGCCGCCAGAGCGAGTGCCGCGCCACCCGACGCATAGAGGATCGCGGCACCCTCGATCCCGAGGAAACCGCGCAACGGCTGGATCCGGAGACGTCCGAGCAAGGATCCCGCGGCGGCCCCGGTGCCGAGTCCGGCGAGGTAAATCGCAAGAAGGGTTCCCGTCGTCTGTGCGGAAGCTTTCGCCATCGCTCCAAACAACCGCAACCAGACCATTTCGGCTGCAAGCGAGGCAAAGCCGGCGGCGAAGAAGATCACGAGGCAGGCCGACAGAGTCGGGGAGGGCTTCCCGGGCGAAGGCGCGTTTTTGGCGGCCGGTTCCGGGCCGATCCAGGGCAGCGCGAACGCTCCGAAGACCGCGCACATTCCGTTGCCGAAAGACGCCCAGCGAAGCGCGCCCTCGACTCCGCCGAGAGGCAGGAGCACCCAGGTCGCGAGAAACGCGCCAAGGGCGGCTCCGATCGTGTTCGCGGCATAGAGCAGCCCGATCCAACGCACGGCATCGGCGCGGAGGGTGGTCACGACGCGGGCCAGCACGGGCAGGGAAAGGCCCATCAGAAGCGTCGGCGGAAGGAGGCAGGCAAACAACCACAACGCGATGACCGCACGCGACTCGACCCGCATCACGAGCCGTTCGTAGAGCACCTCGTGGAAGAACCACGCGCTGGCCAGGCCGAAGACCGCGATCCCGGCTTCGGCGAGAATGAAGGTGAACAATGCGGTCCGCGGTGGAAACCGGTCCGCGATCCCCCCGCCGATGAGGCTTCCCAGTCCGAGCCCTGCCATGAACGCCGTCACGATGAGCGTCGCCGCGACGACGTCTCCTCCCGCGAAGAGGAGCAAGACCCGGTGCCACGCGAGCTGGTAAACGAGCGCCGAAACGCCCGAGAGGAGAAACGCTCCGCAGAGCCATGGGGCGGGGGCCGCTTTCATGGTTGCGCCAGGGCGGTGGCGAGGACGGAGAGGGCGCGGGTGATGTCCGGGTCATCGGGCTCCATTTTCCCGGCGTGCTCGAGGTAGGCGCGGGCGCGGTGGAATTGCCTCAGTTGCAGGAGCGCGATTCCGAGGTATTTGCTGGCCAGAAAATGGTCCGGGTTTTCAAAAAGGATCCGCTCCATCACCCGCGCGCCCTCTTCATTTCGGCCCATTCCGACCAGGGCAAGGCCTTCGTAATAGATCAGCTCGCGATTGGCGAGCGCCGCAGGGTGCGCCGCGAAAAGGTCCTCCAGCACCGCATGGCAATCGCGCCAACGTTGTTCCCTCAGGAGGATCACCGCGAGATTGTTCAGTGCCGCATAATCCGTCGGCTCGATCTCGAGGGACTTGCGGAAGGTGGCTTCCGCCATTGCGGTCTGGCCGGCCTCGGCGTAGGCGACCCCGAGATTGTTCCAGGCGCCGGTGCGGCGCGGGCTCTTCGCGACGGTGTCCTTCCAAAGCGAGACTTCGGAGCGCCACGTCTCGTTGCGGAGACAGGTGGCTGCGGAGAGCCCGATGACGGCGGCGGACGCCGGCAACGAAGCGGCCAGACCGCGACCGAGAAGCCGGACCCGGTCCAGCAAGCAGGCTGACGCGGTCAGCAGCCCGATCGAAGGGACGTAGGTGCGGTGCTCCGCCATCATGTCCGGAAGCGGTATGATGGAGGAGGAAACCGCGATCGTGATGAAAAACCAGACTACGAACGCGAAAAGGATCCGGCCGTGCGCACGCATCGCGGGGCAGCTCCGCAGCCACGCCGCGGTTGTGAGGACTCCCGCAAGAAGCGCGATCGAACGCCAGACCGGTCCCTCCGCGAGCGAATCATGGACCGGTGGCTGCGGATGGAGATTTTGCCCCGAAGGCCAGACGATCAGGCGCAGATAATCCACGAGGACGGTGCACTGGGTGAAAATATACTGGCCGTGGGTCCAGGGCTGGTCTCGAGAATTCACCAGATTCAAGGATTGTCCGACGCTCCATCCCCCGGCACTCTGGTTCAACGAAACCGCGATGACGAGGCCCGGCACCACCGGCAGACAGGCGAGCAGGGGAAGGGCGCGCCGGGCCGCATCCTGCCACCGCGTTCCGATCACAAGGCGGTCGAGGGCCACGGCGAGAAGGGGCACGGTCACCGCGATCTCCTTCGTCAGCATGCCGAGCAGTGCGGTCAAAACCGATCCAGCTTGCAGACACAGGCGACGCTTCCCGTGAGACTCGAGTCCGGCGAAGTGGAGGAGGAGAGACGAGAGCATGAACATCGCCACGAGCGAGCTGAACCGCTGCACGATGTAGGTCACGGATTCGGTCGCGAGCGGGTGGGTGAGGAACAGCAGCGAGGAGGTCACGGCAATGAACCGGACCGAACTCGGATCGAGGGCGGTGCTTCGCGCGGTTGCGTTCCCGAGACGGGAGATGAGCGCGAAGACGAGCCAGCCGTTCAGCGCGTGGATCGCGATGTTTGTGACGCGGAACCAACGCGGCTCGAATCCGTCGAACGAGTGATTCCAGTAGAAGGTCGCGTAGGCGAACGGTCGCAGGAGCATGTTCGCGGTGAGGTCGGGGTCCATGCCGGACCGGGCCGGAGCTTGGGCGAAGTTTCTGAAATCCGCGAGATAGGCGAAGGCTTTCGAGTTGAGGAAAAACGCGTTCTCCTCCAGGTAGATGCTGTCGTCGAAGGTCATCGGGAAGTCCGCGGTCCATCCGTAGAGAAGAAGGCAGAGGGCCAGGGAGACGCATGCCATCACCGCGCCGGCCGGGAGGGGCTTTCCCGCCAACGGGGAGGAGGGCGGTTCCGCCGCCGCGATGCGGTCGGCCGCAGCCGCGAGGAGTCGATCATCGGGTTCTTTCGCCATGGAGCCGCGATCATGGCACGAAACCGCTCCAATCCACAAAGGACTCGCTTCGTGGAACTCCGCACGACTTCCGGCCGACCCGTGGCGTTATCAGTGCCCCTCAAGTCGTGACAATCGTGTCATGTTGGGCGCCACTTTCGGCGCGCCTCAAGCGCGCTCAATCAATCCGCGAGCGTGCCACCGTCAGCAGCGACGTCCCCGGAAGAAACCGCAGGAATCGGCAAAGCACGAGATCGGCCTTCACCGCATGCGTGAGAAGCTCGTTCAAGCGGTCCGGTGGCATCACGAGGTCTCCGCGGAGGTCTCGGGATAACTTCCGGCGAAGCAAAAGCGGAAGGAAACCAAACGCGTTCCAGTGGTAGGATTCGAGGATCTCGAACCGATGCGATTCGAGCAGCGTCCGCACGCTCCGACGACGATAGCGGCGGGCTCCCGCCACCGCCCGGTCATGAGCCCCGCGAAGACAATCAAACGCCGGCAGATTCGTGACGAGGAGGCCCCCCGGCCCGAGGACCCGGTTCATCTCTCCGAGTGCGAGGTGCTCGTCGACTTCCTCATGATAGAGCACGTCCAGGCTCAGCACGACATCGAAGAAACCGTCCGCGTAGGGCAGGGAATGCACGCTGGACACCACCACCTGTTCCAGACCGCGCCCGCGGCACAGGTCCACGGCCTCCCGGGAAAGATCGCAGCCATGGGCCTCCCATCCCCGGAGCTCCGCCAGCATCCCGCCGGTTCCGCACCCGGCATCGAGAAGCCGCTTCGCGTCCTCTCCGTGCCGCTCGAGGACACGGGCGACTTCGGAGCGCAGGCCGCGATACCACCAGTGCCGGTCCTCGGCCTCCCGCATTCTCCGATGCTGTCCCGGTCTCATGACTCGAAATCCGCCACCGCGGAAATCACGGCTTCGATCGCCTCTTCGCCCAGGTAGGGATGGAAGGGGAGGGACAAGACTTCAGAAACCGCCCGCTCCGCCACCGGGAAGAGTTCGCGGCACGCAAAGGCCGGCTGCTGGTGGAGCGCGGCCGGGTAATGCACCGCCGCGGGAATGCCTCGACGCCGCAAGTGATCCTGGAGCGGGTTGCGTTCCCGCGTCCGCACCACGAACTGGTGGTAGGCGTGGCCGCATTCCGGTCCCTCGGGGGGCAGACGGACCCCGGTGAGACTCGCACGGTAGCGAGAAGCCAGCTCGCGCCGTCTCCTCACCTGGCCGGCCAGCGAGGGCAGTTTCACGCGAAGCACCGCCGCCTGAATCTCGTCGAGCCGGCTGTTGATCCCGGGAAAGTCGCTGAGATGGCGATGCCTCCAGCCGTATTCGCGATACCAACGCAACTTCTCCGCCAACTCCGCGTCGTTCGTCCAGATCGCGCCGGCATCTCCGAGCGCGGCGAGATTTTTCGTCGGATAAAAGCTCCAGACCGAAGCCCTCCCCAGAGAGCCGACGGTTCTTCCCTCCCAGGTTGCGCCGTGGGCCTGGGACGCATCCTCGATCAACGCCAAACGATTCGCCCCGCATACCGCCGCGAGGCAATCCCATCGGCAGGGATGTCCGTAAAGGTGGACCGCGATCACCGCGCGGAGCCGCGGGTGACGGTCGATCAGCCCGCCGAGGGCGACCGGACAGAGCGTGAGGGTTTCCTCATCGACATCGCAGAGCACGATCGTGGCGCCCGTCCGCATTACCGCCGCTGCGACGGCGGACGGGGCGAGGGTGGGGACGATCACTCCGTCCCCGTGACCGATGCCGTCGGCTCGCAGGAGCAACTCGATGGCATCCGTTCCGCTGCCCGTGCCGACGACCTGCCCCGATCCGAGGAATTCGGCGAATTCGGTCTCGAATGTCCGAACCTCGTCCGCGAGCACGAAGCGACCGCTCAGCAGCACCCGCTGCAGGGCCTGCATCAGCGCCTCATGATGATGGCGTTGGTCTTCGGGGGGGAATTCCGGGAACAAAAGGGAGCAAACCGGTGGCATCCAGTCTATCATGATGCCCTTGGCCTCGACGGATCAAGGGACATTCCCTGTAGCGGGGAGAGGGGCAGGCAGGACGCCTGTTGGAATCACCGAAAAACCCTCAGCGCGAAAGCACCTTGGCGACCGCTTCGAAGAGCTTCTGCTTCAAGTCGGGGGAAAAGCCTGAATGCACCCAGGCAATCTTGCCTTCGGCGTCGATCACGACGGTGTGGGGAATTCCCTCGACGCCGTAGGAGTTGCCGACCTTCATGTTGAAGTCGAGGGCCACGGGGGTGTCCTCCCACTCGCGGGCCTCGAGAAAGGGGGTGATGAGGGGCGGAGTTTCGCCCTGGTTGACGGTCATCAAGGTGACCACACCCGGCGGGAACGCCGCGACCGCATCTTTGACCTCGGGCATGGCCTTGATGCAGGGGCCGCACCAGGTCGCCCAGAAATCGAGGACGACGACCTTGCCGCGGTGGTCCGCGAGCCGGAAGGTCGAGTCGTCGAGCAGGGTCAGCTCAAAGGGGGGCGCCTCTTTTCCGACCATCGGCGAGGCCGGGGTTTCTCCGGCTTTCGGAATGACGGGGTCGGGCATGAAGACGGCGCGCCAGTCGTGGAAGGCGGCGAGGTCCATCGGCTCGGTTTCCTCGAGTGGCAGCGCGGGAGTGAGCCGGATCTGGCGAACCTGGTCGAGGGAGACCCGGCATTTGCCAAGCACGGGGGATTGTCCGGCGAGACGGGCGTCCTCCACCGCCTTGCCGTCCAGTCGAAGCCGGGAACCGTCCCGGAGCACCATGGAATGGGAGACCTTGAATCGATAGCCCTGGAGGGTGCGGAACCGCTCGTCGGCGAGCGCGGCCTCGCGGATCGCGGCCTCGGATTCGCGCGTCGCTTTATCCTCATCCTCATCGTCATCCTCCTCGTCCTTGCCTGCGGCGACGCGAGCCGGTCCTTTGGCGGGATCCTCCCCGGCACCTTCCGCCGCCGTTCCCGGAGACGGCATCACAGGGGCATCGAGACGTATGATCGTGGAGACTCGTTCGCGCGGCAGGGAAAGGAGTTCACCGTTCGTATGAAAGCGCACCGTTGCCCGGTCGACCGACTCAAGGCTGCCACGCAGGACATCGCCGTTCGGGGCGACGAGAAGATGCGTCGGCGGCTTTTCCCTCTGGGAACGGGGAATCGCGAGGGCGTGCGACTTCGCGCGGGGATCGATGACCCGTCGGGGAGTGCTCCCCGGGGAACTCTCGATGCGAAAACGGCTGATGACGAGGGTGCTGTCGGGTTGGTTCCAGCCCTGCCAGCCCCCGCCCATCTTGAAGTAGATGCCATTGCCGGAGACGTTGTCAGGTTCCACCTTCAGAGTCATGGCGGACTTTCCGTTGACACGGATTTGCACTTCCTCGGGACGGGCCGAGATCTCGATGGAGGCGCGGTTGTTGACGATCGGGATCTGATCGCCGGTGAAGGAAAAGGCTCCGTTCTCGTTCAACTTCCCGATGAAAAGGCGGTTTCCCTGGGCCGCGATGATGACGTCGGTCGAGGCGCTGCCCGCGTCGGAACCCGAGGCGAAGAGACGCACGGTCATCGCCCCGTAGGTTTCCTGCCAGTCGGCATCGAAACGGATGCGGTCACCGAGAAGGATGGACGAATTGCCGAATCCGCCCCCTCGCAGCGTCACCGATTCGGGAGTGATCGCGACGTCTTCGGCCTTCTCCTCGATCTCTTCCCATCCGGGATCGCGGAAGCCTTCGAGAATCCGGCCCGAGGTGCCGGTGTCGATGGCGCGGACCTCCCCGGCCGGGATCTCGATGCGTCCGGTGACGCGGCTGTCGAAGACGACCTTGTCCGTGTCGAAGGAAATCATTTCGCCGGCGAGGATCTCCTCGTTCCGAAGATAGAGTCGGGCCTGGTCAAGGCTCACGGGAGGTTCGGACGCGGCATCGGCCTGGGATCCGCGAACGATGGTCAGGTCCGCGCCCGGAGTGAAGGGCACCGCGGACAAGGCTCCGGGAGGTTGCCAGGCGAGGAGATACGACGCACCGATGAAGGGGGGCGAGGGCGGGGAAGCGAGTCGCACCGTGCCGCGGAGGGTCAGGTCCGCGGTGGTGAGGGTGTCCGCGCCGGAGAGGAGTGGTTCGGCGTTTTCCGGGAAACGGATCTCGCGAGCCCCCGCGAGGGACGCGAGGACCGGAC
Source organism: Verrucomicrobiales bacterium (assembly GCA_044352585.1). GTDB lineage: Bacteria > Verrucomicrobiota > Verrucomicrobiia > Verrucomicrobiales > DEV007 > Arctic95D-9. The sequence goes on along the minus strand of JBILDO010000060.1, from coordinate 4,823 downwards.
CTTCGGACCAGGCCGGGCGCAGTTCGAGCGACTCCGGACCGATACGGACATAGTCCCCGCCAATCGAGGTGCCGGAATACCAAGCGATCCGGGTCGCGGGGGCGTCCGCCGCTCCGGGCGGGTTCGTTTCCGGTGAGAGGACCCACTCCATGAGATCCGCGAGGGGACGGCTTTGCGAGCCTTCTTGCAGCCGGTTCGAGCCTGCGGCGAGCCTTACCTCGGCCGTTCCCGCCCTGCCTGGACCGTCCCTCCATTGCAGGCGGGGCCGGGTCAGGTCGATGACCGGCACCGCGGCACCGTCCCAGGGACGGACCTCAAGCGAGACGAAGTTCATTTCGGGATTCCGGCTCAGGATCGAAAAGCCCCGCCGCAGGGGATCGGAAAGACGATGCGAGCGGTCGGGATTTTCGGGGCCGGTCGTGCCTTCGAGCGAGGCGAGTTCCTTGCCCGAGGGATCGCACACGAGAATGCGGCCGGAAGTCTGGTCCCAGAAAAGGCGGAGATGCAGCTCGCGGGTCGTTTCCCCCAGCTTCATGACCGGCGCGAAACGGGTGCGATGGGTGAGGACGAGATGGTCTTCCCAGGTTTCGAGCATCGGGCCGTTCTGGGGGTCGCGGAGGAGCCCGATCTGCACGTTCGGGCGTCCGGTCGGGAAACGGGCGTGGAAGCGGATTTCGGCCCTCCCTGGGAGGGCGATCTCGCGGAAAAGATTGCCGGACCATTGGTGGGTCGAGAGCTCCCCGCGAACGCCGGTGAACCAGTCGGAAGGTTTGCGATCCCGCCCGGTCGAGGTCCACTCGCCGGGGTCGCCGAGACCGGCGAAACCCGCGTCTTTCCCCGCGATCCGGGAGAGACGGAGCACCTCGTCGCGGCGGATCGCCACGGGGGCGCTCAAAGGGGCGCATTGGAAAACAATGCGTCCGACCTCCACCGAGACAAGTTCGCCGCGGAGGCGGTCGCCGTTTTTCATCGCCACCTCGAAGACCGGTCCGCCTCCGTCGATCGAGGACGGTTGACCGGCGGAAAACCGGATCGATTCGAGTTGGGCGGGAGCGAGGTCGAAGGGGCCGGCGAAGAGCGCTGCCGAAAAACGAACCTTCCCCGCCTCGCCCTCGAGGAGGCGACCGTTCAATTCATCACCGTTTCTCCAGCGCAACGAGACCACGCCCTCATCGGCCTCCGACGAAGCGGGCAGGGCGAGAGCCAATCCCAGTCCGAGGAGGACCGAAACCCGGGCCGGAGAGGCGTGTCTGAAAGGTCGCGGCATGGGTTCAGAAGCGTTCGTAAATCGGGAGGAATCGGTAGTTCAGGGCGAGGGAGAGGAGGGACATGGCCGTGCCGTAGGCTTCGCCGTAACTGCCGGAAAAACTCCCGTCGGGCGCCTGTTGTTCGGCGAGCATCGCGGCATGGGTGCGGTTCCACCGGTCCCAGGTCTCCGGATTGCCCTGGAAGAGGGCCTGGGCCATGTAGTAATAGAAATAGTGCGTGTGCGCCGTCTCCTTGTGGTCGAGTCGCTCGCTGATGTGGCCGAGGGCGGATTTGAACTCCTCGCTTTCGCGCTGGTGTCCTACAGCGTAGACGAGCGTGGCGACGGCGGAACGGGCCATCGATTCGCCCCCGCCGCCAAGACCTCCGCTGTAGGCGACGAAACCGGACGAGGCGGTGTTGCGCTGCATGTAGGTGAGGGCGTTGCGGATCGCTTCATCGGGCACGGCGATGCCGGCGTTGCGGCAGGCTAGCAACCCCATGAGGACACAGCCGGTCACGGAGGTGTCGGCATCGGTGGAGGTGGGGGAGTAGCGCCATCCTCCCCATCGATTCGCCTTCTGGGCGTTCACCGCGAGTGCAATGGCCTTCTCGAGCGTTGCGGAAATGGACTGTCGTCCCTCCCCGGCATCGCCGACGTCCCACAAGGTTTCCTCGTCGACCGCGCCGTAGGCCTCGGCGAGGGCGAGCATCGCGAAACCGTGGTGATACATGCTGTTCGGAATGAAGCCGGTGTCGCGCTCCTGCCCGGCGATGATGGCGCGGACCGCGGCGCGGATATGGTGCCGGTGCGAGCCGAAGTTCGGATCCTCGCCGCTCGCGAGAAAGGCCATCAGGCAGATGCCGGTGATGCCGTGTTCGGTGCGGCTGCGCCAGGTGCCGTCCTCGCCCTGGGTCCGTGCAAGATAGGCGAGCCCACGCTCGTAGATCGTGTCGACCTCGGCCGGGATCTCCCCGCCGAGGCGGATCGAGGGATCCTGCGCCGCGAGGGGCGAAGCGAGGAGGGCCGCCACGGAGAGGAGGTGGAGATGTTTTGTCAGGTTCATCCCGTTTCCCTTACTTGTCCTGCGGTTCGGGCGCTTTCGCGGGTGCGGGCGGGGCCTCCTCGATCCCGATCCTCGCCCCGCCTCCGCCAATGGCACCGCCCTTGATGATGACGGCACCGTTGGCCCCGCCACCGATGCGGATGGCACCGCCCTTCAAGACGGCGCCTGCGGCAGGGGCCGGGGCCGCAGCTTCCTTATCCTTGTATTCCTCCTGCTCCTTGCCGTCCTTGCGGCGGTCCGAGGCTTTCTCCTTGGCGCGCTTGAGGCGGCGCTTCTGGTCCCAGAAATGGTCGAAGTTCGAGGTCGCTTCCCGGAGGCGGTCGAATTGTTGCCCGGTGAGGATCGCCTTTAGCTCGTCCTCCTCGACCGAGTTGGCGAGGGACATGAGCATGCCGCGCTCGAAATAGTCCCCCCAGTAGCGCTGGATGTCGCCGAGATAATCGGCCGCGGAGGCCTGCACGATCGCGCCGATGCGGGTTTTCTGGTCCGGGGTCAGACGGAGGTGGTCGTCGATCGTGGAGACGGACATGCGGGCGAAGGCGTCGATGCGGTCGGCTTCGCGCTGCTCGAGCACCGTCTCGTATCGCTTGACCTGCTCGTCGGTGAGGACCTCGGAGAGCGAATCCTTCCAGAGGTCGAGGGACTCGCTCTCCTCCTCGGACCGGTTCCCGCCGAAATTGACGCTGCCCATTCCCTCGAGCATTTCCTTGGCCGCATCGGGATCGGTGCTCTCGAGGCGGGTGCGGAAATACCGCTCGGCCTGCTCGTGCCACTCCTTCATCGACCGCTCCGCCGCTCCCTTTGCGGCCAGCTTGAGTTTTCCGTGCTGCTCCTCGTCGAGCTCGCAGAGCCGAACGATGTCGTCGATGACGATGCGCATGAAACTCATCCGGTTGTCCCGCTCGGCTTCGGCGAGTTTGAGGATGTGGGCGGAAATCTGCGCGGTGAGCGGTTCCTTTTCCTTCTCCTTTTCTTGTGCGGGCAAGGGCGGTTTCTGTGCATCGGCCGGGGCGGCGTCCCCGTCGTCGCCCGCCTCGTCGCCGGCCTTCCCGCCCAGGACCTTGAACGGGTCGGGCTCGAGGATCTGGTTCTGCGCGGCGAGAGGCGCCGTGATCAGGAGGAGGGAGAAAAGGCCCTTGGAAATCGGTCTCATGAACGGTTGGATCAATTCGCGTCGAGTTCGTTGAAATAGGAGTCAAGGCCGCGGCGGAATTCCTCGGGCAACTCGCGGCCGGCCTTTCCGGTGGATTGCTCGACCTCGCGGTTCATGGGGGCCGGACCCACGGTGGCGCGGTCCTGGGGGCCGATGTCGCTCAGGGCCGAGCCCTTTCCGCCGCCGTTGTTGCCGCTTCCGGAGTTCGAGCCACCCCCGCCACCGCCGCCGCCGGACTGCTGGCGTTTCGACTGCAGCAAGAGCTCGATCACCTCGGTCTCGAAGGCGATCGCTTCGGGTCCGGTGTCGGGACGGAGAAGGACGGCGTGGGCCTGGCGCATGATATCGGAGACGAGGCTCAGCAACTGGACCTCGTTGCCGAAATCCCCGGCTTCGGGAAGTTCGGAGATGTCCGTGACGACCTCGTCGATGCGCTCGCGCAGCTCGGACTGGGTCGTGGAGAGAGGGCGCACCTTCGACTCGTAGACATCGGGGGCGAAGGCGGGGCGGGTCTCCTCCATCTCGCGCGTCTCGTCGCGGAGTTGCATTTCCTCCTGAAGCACCTTCATGACGCGCAGGACGATTTCCGGCGGCAGGCTCTTGGCGTCGCCCTCCTGACCCTGGCCTTCCTGGGGCGGGGCGGCGGCGACGAGTTCCTCGGCCCAGCGGTCGAGGGTATCGGCCCAGAACTCAGCCGCCGCGACGGAGCGACCGTTCAGGTTTCCGAGCGCCTCGGCCGAGATCGCGCGCAGGCCAGGGACGATGGAGCGGACCTTCATCTGGTCGAGGACGTTTCGGTAGACGGGATCCTGCTTCCGCTGGAAGTAGGCCTCGAGATCGGTCTGGATGTGGTGGACGAAGCGGCTCTGTTCGTCCTGTGCCTTCGCGACCGTCTCGCCAACTTCGCGGATCTGTTGGCCGACCCTCTGCCGCGGCAGGCCGAAGGATCCGGAAAGCGTGCCGGAGAGGGCGTCGGCAAGTTCGGTTTGTTTGCGGGAGGCCAGCTTGAGGCGCTTCACGAAGGTGCTCGCCTCGAGGCTCGCGAGGATCGCGGCGAGCTCGTCGGCGACGCGGGCGAATTCCTCGAGCAGCTTTTTCTGCTCCTCGAGGGCGCGGTCGAGGGTCTTTCGGGCCGGAGTCTCGGCAGCCTGGGGCTTGGCCTCGTCTCCCGCGGCAGCCAGGGTGGTGGAGGGCAGACGAAGGGGAGCGGTCGATCCGGGGGCCTGCGAACCGCCGGGCTCCTCCGGCTTCTTCTCCGGGGTGAGGCTCTTCTCGCGATCGCCGAGGCTCGGGGACGCGGGCGAAGGCGGGGAGGGGGCCTTGGTGGTTTTGTCAGGACTTTCCTGCGGCGGCTGGGG
>JBILDO010000146.1:0-2776 GCA_044352585.1 Verrucomicrobiales bacterium | reverse complement strand
AGAGGGTCACATAAGGCTCGATTTCCGCGAGAGCGATCTCGCGGCGAAAGGCCCTTGGCAGGAACGAAGCGAGCAGCCGGCGCGCGTCTTCTTCGGGCCTTTCGGATCGCACCGTCTCGAGCGGCGGGGTGCGCTCGTGGGGCGGGAGATCGACGTAGTAGTTCGGCAGGTAACCCCCGATCCCCCGGACCGCGTCGCGTTGCGGAGGAATCGACCCGCTCCCCTCCGTCCACTTCGCGACGGGCAGCTCACCGAAGAGACGGCGGTGGCTTTCGGGCGGCCACGATTCGTGGATGGGCCCCTCGATCTCGAACCAGTCGATCGCCACGCCGGGACCGACATGTTTCGCGGCGCGTCCCGCGACCTGGCCGATCCGCAGGCCATTCCACGGGACCGAGACGGGATCGAAGACGAGGCTCTCGTGCGCCTCGAGCCATTCCGTGAAGGCCACCTCGTTTGAACGCATCGACGGAGCGGTGAAAGTCCGCAGAAGCCGGCCGCCCTCCTGTTGTTTGCCCTCCTCGTGCGCCCGCAGCACCGCGGCCTGGTCCGGTCCGGGTTCGGGCCGGCCCTGGTTCCACTGAAAGCCCCAGAGCGACAGCTTCATCCGGTAGGGCCCCGCGTAAATCGGCGCCACGTTCAGCGCCGCCTCGTAGCCGGCCAGATTCGGATTGAGCAGGCCGACGGCGCTTTCGCTCTTGGCCGCCTTGACCGCATCGAGTTGCTTCCGCCGCTCGTCCAGGTCGGACCCCTGGTCGCCGACATGGCCCTGCTTGTCCTCGAAGCCGCCACGCACCGGCAGGGCGGGGTCGGGCTGCTTGTCCTTCAGCAGCACGAACTGCCCGAGGTGCAGGTTGAAGTCGAACTTGAACAAACCCGCGGGATGAATGCGGCGCTTGAAGACCGGAGGCGGCATGCTCCGCGTCGCGATAGCCGCATCGAGCGCCTTCTCGACCGCTTCCTCATAAGCGGCGAGGTGGGCGGGCGACAGGTCGAGGGCTCCCGCGATCTTATCGTAACCGGCAACCCGTCCATCGGACGGCAGCATCCCGAGCACGTCGAGCCGCGGCAGGGCGAGGAGATCTTGGAGCGTGTTCTGGAACTCCGCGCGCGTCAGGCGCCGCAGGCGGATGCGACCCTCGCGGGCCAGGCGGACCTCGTCGGCGGAGGTGAGTTGTCGATCGAGCCAATCCGTCACCGCGGCGATCTCGTCCGCGGGTGGGCGCGGTTTCTTTTTCGGCGGCATTTCGCCGCGGGCGATCGCGTCGTGAACCTTCACCCAGGTGGCGAAGGCTTTTCCGTCCGAAAACCCGGTCTCCAAGGCCGTGAGATCGAGGCCACCCTTCTTCACGTCCGCATCGTGGCATTCGACGCAGTGCTGGTCGAGGAAGGCGCCGGGTTCCGCGGCGGTGGCGGCGGGGATGTGGACGAGGAGGGCTGCAACGAGCGGACGCATGAATCGGTCTTTCAACCCACTACGAGCGGGAACGCGAAATCTCGACAAGGAAACGGGTGCCCGGAGCGCCGAATCAAACCCCGACGGGTCACCGGTTGGCAATCGCCTCGATCTCGCTCATCGTGAATCGCACGCTGACGATGGAGCAGCCGACGTCCTCCTTGCGGTAGTTCGCATACGTCGTGGCGACGATCGTGCCGTCGGGGAGCAAATGGAGGCCGGGATAGAAGCCGTCTTTGAAGGTCTTCAACAGGCTGACGCGATACTGGCCCGGCTTGCCTTCCTTGATGTCGTCGTAAGTGCCGACCCAAGCGATGAAACCGCCCTTGTCCTTCGACTGCGGCGAGGCATTGCGGAAGACGATGACCATGCGGCCATCGGGGAGCTGGATGCCGTGGTGGCGGTCACCGGTGAGTCCCCAGGGCGCGTCCGCCGCCATCGACCAGGTCTTGCCCTCATCGCGGCTGCACATCACGAGGCTGGCGCCGCTGCGGCGGTTCTCGCGCATGAGGCAGCAGAGTTCGTCGCCATCGGGCGAGCGAAAGACGCAGGGCTCGCAGGGGTGCTTGCCGTCGAGATGGGTGCCATCGCAGACCATCGTGGGCTGCGACCAAGTGAAGCCGCCGTCGCGCGTGATGGATTGCAGCACTTGCAGGGTGCCTTCCTCGCCGATGCCGGAGCCGCGATGAAACAGACCGAGGTGCGAGCCGTCCTTCAGCCGCACGATGCTGGAGAAGGTCATGATGCAGCGAAACGGATCGTCTTTGGCAATGCGTCCGCCGATCGGCGGCAGCTCGCGCCAGGTCTTGCCGTCGTCCTCGCTCACGATGCGCGGCATGTAGCCTTCGTGACGGCCTTCGATGGGCGTTGGGTTCTCCGTGTCGGTCAAGGTGCGTGCCGCGAAGACCCAGAGGCGCTCTTTGCCCTGCGGATCGGTGAGGCGGTAGATGCTGGGGCAGTTCTTGAAGTTGACGTAGTTCGGCGGAAGCGCGTCGTCCATACGGTTCCAAGTCAGTCCCGCGTCGTCGCTGCGCGCCATCGGCCCCGCGTGCCCGCCGTGGCCGATGTTCCAGACGCAAAACATCGTCTTGTTGTCTGCGAGCATCGCAGTGGTCGGATGCGCGTGATACTCGTCAGGCTTTGGCGAACCGCGAGCGATGACGATCTGCCGCTGCGTGTTTTCAGAGAGATCGATGTGCTTCAACGCCTCGCGCTGCTGCTGCCACAACGCCTTCTTCTCTGCAGGAGCGGATTCCCACGCGCGTTTCGCGGCCTTGGTGGCGTTGGCGACTTCGGGCTTGGCCTGGGCGAATGCGGCCA
>JBILDO010000059.1:0-30866 GCA_044352585.1 Verrucomicrobiales bacterium | reverse complement strand
CCCTTCTGACTCCTTCGGGAATCCACATTGCCGTTCCCGTTCCGATTTCCTCCTTGCCCTCCCCGTCCGCTTCCCTACACTCCGCCCTCATGGCGAAGGAATTGAATTTCAAACAGGAACTGGTGGGCTGTTTCGGCTTTCCCGTGGCGGAGAATCCGACCCAGGCAATGATCGAGCCGGCCTTCCGGGCGATGGGACTCGACTGGCGCTATCTCACCCTCGAGGTGCGGCCCGACGACCTCGCCGCCGCCGTGGCCGGTGCCCGTGCCTTCGGATTCCGCGGATTCAATTGCACGATCCCCCACAAGGTCGCGGTGATCCAACATCTCGACGGGCTCGGCGAGTCGGCTTCGCTGATGGGCGCGGTCAACTGCGTCGTCAATCGCGAGGGCCGCTTCATCGGGGAGAACACCGACGGCAAGGGGTTCGTCTCGAGCTTCCGCGAGCTCGCCGATCCCGCCGGAAAATCCCTGGTGCTGCTCGGGGCGGGCGGCGCGGCGCGGGCCATCGGCGTGGAAATGGCGCTGGCGGGCTGCACAAGCATCACCCTCGTGAACCGCGATGAAACGCGCGGACGGGAACTCGAGGCCCTCTTTTCCGGACCACTCCGGGACGCGGTGCAAGCCGCGGGACGGGATCTCTCTGTGACCTACGTGCCCTGGCACGGCGACTTCCGGGTTCCCGAGGGTAATGAAATCCTTGTCAACGCGACTTCGATCGGCCTTTTTCCCGACGTCGAGGCCCGCATCCCGCTGGCGATGGATTCCGTCACCTCCGAAATGATCGTCGCCGACGTGATTCCCAATCCCCCGACGACACGGCTCGTCGAGGAGGCCCGGCGAAAAGGGTGCCGCGTCATCGATGGCCTCGGCATGCTCGTGGCCCAGGGCGTCATCGGCATCGAATACTGGACCGGACGCACGCCCGACGCGGCGGTGATGCGGCGGGGGCTCGAGGAGGTTTTCTCCTGATCCTCCCGACGGGCTTCCCGGCGTTCCGGCAAGGGTCCACTTTCCTCCAACAAGGGAGCCCTCCCGTCCGTATGAGGAGGACGCGGACCAGGCCCGCTGTCCCGAATCTCTTGCCAGCAACGGAAAATAGCGATATATTTAATTTTTGTTAAATTTATGGCATTCCGTTTTTTCTTCCTCAGTCTGTGCGTCGCCCTTTCCGGAGTGAGCCTGCGGGCGGACTACGTTCCGGTGCCGGTCAAGGTGCCGGAGCCCCCGCGCGAATTCCGGGCGGCGTGGATCGCCACCGTCCACAATCTCGATTGGCCCTCGAAGCCCGGGCTTTCCCCGACCCAACAGCGTGCCGAGATGATCGCCCTGCTCGACCTCGCGGCGGCGACGGGGCTGAACGCAGTCATCTTCCAGGTCCGCACCGAATGCGACGCGTTCTACCCTTCGAATCTCGAGCCCTGGTCCTTTTTCCTGAGCGGCAACCAGGGAACGGGTCCCGCCGACGGCTACGATCCTCTCGCCTTCGCCATCGCCGAGGCCCACAAGCGCGGCATCGAGTTGCACGCCTGGTTCAATCCCTTCCGCGCCAGCGCGACGGAACGCTCCAACAAGTCGTCGAAACACATCACCCGCACCCATTCCTCGCAGATGCTCGGTGCCGGGACGATGAAGTGGGGCAATCCGGCCTCCGAATTCGTCCGCCAGCGGGCCATCGACGTCATGGTCGACGTGACGCGGCGCTATGACATCGATGGGGTCCACATCGACGACTATTTCTATCCCTATCCCAAGTCGTCGGGAGGCAAAACCTACGATCAGTTCGACGACTCCTCCTCCTACCGGTCCTACAAGGCAAAAGGCGGCAAGCTCGAACTGCGGGACTGGCGCCGTGACAACATCAACCACTTCGTCCGCACCGCCTACGGCGCGGTGAAGTCGGCGAAAAGCCACGTCGAATTCGGGATCAGTCCCTTCGGGATCTGGCGTCCGGGCAGCCCTTCGTCCGTCAAGGCAGGGCTCGATGCCTACGACGACATCTGCGCCGACTCGCGCCTCTGGTTCAACCAGGGCTGGCTCGACTACCTTTCCCCGCAGCTCTATTGGCGGATCGACTCGGACCAGAACTACACCTCGCTCTACCAGTGGTGGTCGGGGGAAAACAAGCAGCGCCGCCACCTCTTTCCCGGCATTGCCTCGAGCCGGATCCTCAGTTCCGACGACCGCGGGCGCCCCGCCACGGAGACGATCCGGCAGATCGACGTGACCCGCCAGAAGCCCTCCCCTTCCGGTCCCGGCCACCTTCACTGGAGCATCGAGGCCCTCAAGAACGACCGCGGCGGTCTCCAGGGCAAACTGCGCCAGGCCTATACCCAGGTCGCGATTCCACCCGCTTCGCCCTGGCTTGGATCGGGATCCCCCGCCCCGGTCTTCGTCGCGCCTTCGCAGACCAGGGACGGACTCCACCTCACCTTCAAACCTGAGCCGAGCGCCCGCTGGCGGGTTCTCCAGGTCCGCGAGGGCAACCAGTGGACCACCCTGCGGATGCTTCCCGCCGCCCAGGAGACGGTCCACCTTGAGGGGGCTCCCGAGGCGGTCGCGATCCGCCACGTCGGACCGACCGGCCTGCTTTCAGTCCCAACGGTACTGGCCCGGCAATGAGTTTGACGGCCGGCGTTTCCCGGGTTGAAGGCCCGGCAAGCCGCGCGATACTCCCCGCTGAATGAGTGGACTTCCCCAGGCCCTCCGTCCTTTTGCCGCCCTCCTCCTGAGCCTAGGTTTGAGTGGCTGCAACAAGGATCTCGAGGAGCGTCTCGACCGGCTCGAGGCCGAACTGCGTGGCGTGCGATCCGACACCCGCGAAACGGTGGACGAACTGAAGACGCGCGTCATTTCCGCGGAAACCAAGGTCGGGGTCTCCTCCGGCGGCAAGAGCCTCGACCAACGCATCCAGTCCCTTGAGGATTCCTTCGGCGGAGTCCTCTCGATGAAGTCGCGCGAGAACGAGATGGTTTACCTGCGGGCGAATCTCCAGGGACACGCCCCCCTCCTCACCGACCACGGGACCTTCCTCGTGCGGATCGAGGGCATCGACCTCAACCTGAAATCGGGCGGCTTCACCGTCCATCTCAACATCGGCAATCCCCAGGCCATCGCCGTGCAGCAGTTCACCCTGCGGGGCGACCACGGTGGCGGCACCCCGGAGTTGCCCGAGGGCGAAAGCTACGACCTCCGCAACGAGAAGCTCAAGGCCTGGCAGGAGTCGTTGAAACCCTTCGAATACCGCGTCACGAAAACCCTCGAGCCCTTTTCCTGGACTCCCTTCGACATCGAGATCGCCGCCGGTTCGCGGGAGGAACTCGACATGATCCGCTTCTCCATGATCGTGGAGAACGCGCAGCTCAGCCGCCAGTTCGCCGAGGGTGGTGGCGGCAGCACGAACCCGTTCGCCCACCTCGATGTCGATGCGAAGAGCGCCTCGGTCATGAAGACCGACTACGGGGCCTTCCTCATCACCGTGAAGGGAACCGAGCCGAGCGACGTGGGCACGAAGGTAAACCTCGAGATCGGCAATCCCTACGGTTTCACCCTGAACCAGTGCCGCCTCATCGGCGACTATGGCAAGGCCCGTCCCAAGCGCGATCGGAGTGCCTCGGAGGAGGAATACAGCGACAAGCTGGCCGCATGGACCGAATCCCTCCAGCCCTTCGAGGGCATGATCTCGACGAAGATCTCGAACTTCCGCTGGAGCAAGGCCACCATCCTGCTTCCGGGAAAGGCTGATGACATCAAGTTTCTCCGCTGCCAGCTCCGCATCGAGGACGTCACCCTGCCCGCGGCGATGGCGGGGGAGTGAGGCCGCCACGGGGTGCCTTGATTCCCCCTGGAGCGAGTCCCGGGAATGGGCTCGCTTCGGAGAAACGCTCGCTTCGGAGAAACGCCCTCTTCCTACCAACGCACCTCGCCCTCCCCTTTCGCCATCCGCAGACACATCACGACCTGCTCCCCCTCGCGGCTCCACGTCCCGGGCTCGAGCTTGAGCCGTCCGGGCACTTCGCGGAGACCTTGGGGGCGGGCGTCGGCGGGAAGCGGCAGGGAAAGGGTGAAGTCGCCGCAGGCGAAGGGGGCACGCAGTGTCAGGACGCGGGCGGCGGGATCGTGCCGGATCGAGGTGAGCTCGCGCGCGGCCCAGTAGCGGGCGACCTCGCTGAGTTTCATCCACTGGAGGTGGTCGAAGGTGGCATGGAGGCGCTTCACCACTTCGCGGAAAATCTCGAAGCCGATCTCGAGCCCGTTCCAATAGATGCCGGTCCAGTGGCAGACGATGAGGGCGGGTTCGCCGCGCCGGATGACCTCGACGAGGCGTCCGCGTTGTCCGTCGGCGGTGATGAAGGCGTCGGCTCCGTCCGGGGTGGTGCAGTCCCAGCCTCCGGTCCAGTCACCGGTGCAGCCGAGGACGTGAACGACGCAGCGCGGATCATCGGTATCGAGGCCCGAGACATTCTGGACGAGAGGCGCGACGCTAGCGTCCCCGCTGGCGTGGAGGTCGCGGAAGTAATGCGGAATTTCGGTCTGATAAACGCTGCGGCAGGCCTCGAAGGTGGCCCCGGCGAGCTGGGGGCGGGCGTCGCTGCCGAAGCCGCCCGGAGTGGTGATGCCCTCGCACGGCAGGCCGATGTTTTTCAGGATGGTGAGCGCATAACTCATGTAGCCCGCGATCTCGTCGACGCTGCGCCCGCCGCACCATTTCCAGTTCTCCATGAACCGCGGACTGATCTCGGGAACGGGATGGCCCGTCTTCGGATCGATGATGCGGGTGTGGGTGACCATCTCGGGATGGATGTCCCAGTTCGGCAGAATCACCCGCCGGACGAGGTCGATGCTGTCGGCGAGCTCGCGCTGGGTCCAGCCGGGGATCTCGCGGTCGAGCCGGCCGACGCAGGCGGGATAGGGCACGATGCTGTATTTGCCCTTCACGCCGTTTTCAGCGGCCCAGTCGGCGAACTTGCGCACGAAGTCGTCGGGGATCTCGTCGGGCCAGCTTTTCCACGGGTAATGATCGTATTTGCCCGGATTGGCGGCGGCGAACTGGGGGATCGCGAACTTGTTGAGGTTCACGAGGCAGGTGGAGTCGTCGATGATGATGCCGACGGGGACGCGGGTCCGCGGATTGAGCACGGTGACGGAGGGGTCGCGGGGCGGACGCTCGCCCGGCTCCTGGCCGAGGAGTGGCGCGCCGAGGGCGAGGGCGGAAGTTCCCAAAAAACGACGGCGGGTGAGGGAGGACATGGCGGCGGGAGGCTCGACGAGGCAGTCCCGCAAGAATGGCGGATTTCCGGGCCGGAGGGCAAGGACAAACCCTCCGCTGGACAGACGCCCGCGCATCCGCCATGGTCACGGCGGTAGAAAGCGCCCTCATGCCCGTCCCCGCCGAACTGCTCCGCGAATCCTGGCCCGTCCTCGCCGCCTACGCGGCGGGGGCAACGCCCTTCGGTTATCTGGCGGGAAAACTGAAGGGGATCGACCTGCGCCAGCATGGCAGCGGGAACATCGGGGCGACGAACGCCCTCCGCGTCCTCGGCAAACCGGTCGGGATCACGGTGCTGCTCCTCGACATGCTGAAGGGACTGCTGCCGGTGCTGCTCGCGATGAAGGTGAGCGACCATCCCGCCGTGCATGTCGCCACCGCCCTGGCCGCGATCCTGGGGCACAACTACACCTTCTGGCTCGGCTTCAAGGGAGGGAAGGGCATCGCCACGACTGCGGGCGCGATCCTACCGATCATGCCGTGGGCCCTCCTCGTCGCGGTGGTGACCTGGGTGATCGCGCTCCTGACGTCCCGCTACGTCTCGGTCGCCTCGATCGCCGCGGCCGTGGTCATTCCGCTGACGCTGGTGGCCCAGTCCCTCCTCACCGCCGCGTGGAATCCGGTCGTGCTGGGTTTCGCTCTGTTCGCCTCGACGCTCGCGATCTGGAAACACCGCAGCAATATCGCCCGCCTCCGCCGTGGCGAGGAAAACCGTTTTGGCAAAAAGCCGGCGACGGCGACCGCCCCCGAATCATCCCCCGACCGACCCTGACATGATCACCGACGCCGCCGTTCTCGGAGCCGGAAGCTGGGGCACCGCCCTCTCCATCGCCCTCGCTGACCGCGGGCTCGACGTGACCCTTTACGGCAACGAGCCCTCGATCCGCGACGAGATCAACTCTCGCCACGAGAACGCCCATTATCTCCCGGGCATCGTCCTGCCCGACCGCATCCGTGCGACGACGGAGATCTCCGCGGTAAAGGACGCGCCGCTGCTCCTGCTCGTGGTGCCCTCGCAGGTGGCCCGGCTCGTCCTCGGACAATTGCAGGCGGTGGGCCTGCCGGAATCGACCATCCTCGTGACCTGCACGAAGGGAATCGATCCCGGCAGCGGCAAGCTGATGCACGATCTCATCGAGGAGTTTTTCCCGAAGAACCCGGTCGCGGTCCTCTCCGGCCCGAGCCACGCAGAGGAAGTGGCGCGCCGCATCGCCACCCTCGTCACGGTGGGCTCTGCGGATCCTGCCATTGCCACAACGGTGCAGGACGTCTTCACGCTGCCCTGGTTCCGCACCTACACGAGCACGGACGTGGTCGGGATCGAGCTCGGGGGGGTCGTGAAAAACGTCTTCGCGATCGCCGCGGGCGCGATCGACGGGCTCGGACTCGGCGACAACGCGAAGGCGGCGATGGTGACGCGGGGTCTCGCCGAGATGACGCGCCTCGGGGTGGCGATGGGGGCGAAGGAGGAGACCTTCCGCGGCCTCAGCGGCATCGGTGATCTCATCGTGACCTGTTACAGCCAGCACAGCCGGAACAACCGCGTCGGCCGCATGCTGGGATCGGGCATGAGCCTCGGCGAGGCGATCGCGTCGATGAGCCAGGTCGCCGAGGGCGTGCCGAACGCGAAGAACGCCCACGAACTCGCCCGCAAGCTCGGCGTCCGCACCCCGCTCATCGACCAGGCCTACGAGGTTCTCTACCGGGGCAAGTCCCCCGCCGCGGCCCTGCGCGAACTGCTTGAACGCGACGCGCGACCCGAGGCGGATTGAGCGGCCCATGCGTTTCCGTCATTCCATCCTTCTCTCCGTCCTCGTCTTCCTCGGCCTTGCCGAGACCGCCACGGCGGCGGACTGGACCGACCGTTCGGGCCGCCCGATTCCGGGCGACCCGGTGGCCTTCGACGGAGCGGAAAAACGCGTGAATTTCCGCGACCGGGTCTCGGAACGCGAGACGGAAGTGCCGGCCGGCGAGTTGTCCCTCTCCAGCCGCCGGAGGCTGCTGTTTTCCCCGCTCTTCCTGAAGGCGAAGCGCGAACCACCCTACTGGCACGGGAAGTCGGCTGACCTGCTCATCGTGTCCCTCGCCCTGCCCGCGACCGTCCTCGGGCTCGCCTTCTGGCTCACGGCGTGGTTTTTCACCCGCAAGATGAATCCGCTGCTCGCGGCCACGGGTTTCCTCGGATCGTGGGCGATCATCAGCACCCTCGCGGTCTGTTACGCCTTCCTCCTCGTCCGCCTCGACGGCGGGATCAAGGTGATCCTGCTCGGCGTGACCGTGGCCGGCGCGGTGACGCCCCTTTATCTCTCGGCGGTCTATTCCTGCAGTTATTGGAAGGGGCATCTCATCCTCCTCGCACACCTCTTCGCGGGCGGATTCATCCTCGCGACGGGTGTCGCCGCGATCGAGTTGATCAGCGGCTTCAACGCGATCGAGGCGTGGTGGGAGGCGGTTGTCTTCGAGCCGCTCGGCCTCACCGCGCCGTCGGAACCCCCTCCCCCACCAGACCGGTGAGCCAGGCGAGGTGATCCGGCGCCCCGTCCGAGAATTCCTCGGGCGACCATTCGGCGAAGACCTTGTCCTCCTCGTTGAAGGGCCCCCGCTTGATCTCGAGGATGACGGTGTCCCCGGCGAGGGCGAGGACGGAGTGCCAGACGCGGGCCTCGATATCGACGAGCTCCCCGACGCCGAGCCGGTGGGTCGTCATCACCTTCCCCTCCGGATCGAAGGTGACGAAACCGAGGCAGCCTGACATGACCAGAAGCGTCTCGGATGCCCCGTCGCGGGGATGCTGGTGGGCGCGGACATAGGTGCCGGGCTGCATGAAATTCAGCATTCGCTGGACGAGGTCGCCGGGACCGCGGTGGATCGGAAACAGCATGCGCCGCCGCGGACTGAGGCGTGATTCACGGAGGCCCTCATCGAGCAGGGCCTGGGTGAGCTCGAAAACGGGACCACTCGGATTGGGCAGGGCGAGTTTCATGATTTCCACGCCTCGCGCCAAAGCCCCGCCCCGGCAAGCCGGAATCGGCCCGGCCGGGAGCGAAATCCGCCCCTGTCTTTTTCCGGCTTCGATGTAGGTTGCCGGGTCGCCATGACCCTGCCGCGCCAGAACTTGTTCCTCTGCTGTCTGTTGCTCCTCGCGCACGGGCTTCCGGATCTCCGGGGACAGAACGCCGCGCCGGCCTCCCCGAAGGACGATGCCCTCACCGCCGCGACGATCCGGAAGGAGGCCGAGACGGTGAAGTCCGACCCCTCCCTCGACGACGCCACGAAGACGGCGCTCGCGGAGCGGTTCGAGGAAGCCGCAGTCCTCGCGGATTCCGCCGCGGATTTCGATCAGCAATCGGCACGGATCCGGGTGATCCTGTCCCAGGGTCCCGCCGAAATCGCCGCGGCGCGGAAGGAACTCGACGCCCGCGCCGCCGGCCGGTTTCCCTCGGACGCCCTCGAGAGCGCCGACCTGCCCGCGAAGGCGGATCCCGGAATCCTCGACGCGCGCCTCACCTCGGAACGCGCCCGGGTCGCCGAACTGACGCGACAACTGCGCGACCTCGAGACACAATCGAGCGGCATCGAAAACCGGCCCCAGGCGAACCGGGAACGCATCGCCGCCGTGACGCGGCTCATCACCGAAGCGGAAGGCGAGCTCAATTCCTGGAAAGAGCGGACACCGCGGACATCCGGGGAGAAGGCCGATTCCCTCGCGGTCCGGACAAGGGCGCGGTCCCTCCGTGCCGAACTCGCGATGCTCGAGCAGGAGGCGCTCACCTTCGACATCGAGCGCGACCTGATCTCGGCGCGGCGGGATCTCGTCGGATCGGACCTGGACCTCGCCAGGGCCCGGGTCGCCCGACTCGAGAGCCGCAGCGGTGAGATCGTGAGCGCACGGATCAGCGAGGCGGAGCGTCTCATCGCGGAACTCGGACTGCAGTCGGTCAGCGACGAGCCGCAAGTGAAGGCCCTCGTCGCGGAAACCCGCGACCTCGCTTCAAAGAACCAGACCCTTCTCGCCCGCCTCGCCGCGGCCGACCTCGAACTGAACCGCGCTTCGGAGGATCTCGCACGCCTGCGCCGCGAGGCCGACAACATCCGCACCCAGGTCGAGATCGGCGGGCTCGAGGGATCCTTCGCGCAGATCGTCCTGGAACTGCGCCGCTCCCTGCCGACGCAACGAAGCCATCGCGCCGCCACGAGCGCCCGTCACGAGCAACTCTCCGGGGCCCGCCTCGAGGCCTTCCGCACGGCGAGGGATGCCGGCGCCGCGGTCTCCACCGGCGGCGAAGTCGAGCAGATTCTCGACCTCCTCCGGCAGAAGGGAGTGGACGAGAAGGCACTCGGCAAACTCCGTCCGGGACTCGCCGGGTTCGTGGAGAACCGTGCCGAACTGCGTCAAGACTATGTCGACGGGAACCGCCGCCTGTCCTATCTCCTCGGCGAGGCGGATCTCGTGTCGAGCGAGATCCTCGCGGAATCCGAGAAACTCCGCGACTACCTCGGTGAGCGGCTCGTCTGGATCGCGAGCGCCCCGCCGATCGGGAAAAGCGCTTTCACCGGACTTCGCGGTGCGTTCCTCGATCTCGCCGGACCCTCGGCGATGCGGGACTGCGGGGAAGCTGTCCTTCGGATCCGCTTCGACCAGTGGCTCCTCGCGGGACCCCTCGCGACGCTCCTGCTCCTCCCGCGCCGACGGCTCCGCCGACTTCTCGCGGAGTCGGCCGCGCGCACCCGACGCCTCTCCGCGGACGGAATCGGAAACACCCTTCTGGCGATGCTTGTCTCCCTCTGGCTCGCCCTGCCCGTGCCGGTTCTCCTGGGATTCTTCGGCTGGATCTTCCTCTCCGACCCCGTCAACGAGCCCATCGTTTACGCGTTCGGAAAGGGACTGGCCGCACCCGCGGTGCTACTCCTCGTGCTCCGCTTTTCGTCGATCCTCTGTTGGCACGACGGCGTCGCCGAGGCGCATTTCCGCTGGACGCGCTCCATCACCGATCCCCTGCGCCGCAGCCTCCTCGCCCTCGTCTTCCTTTACCTGCCCGCGCACTTCATCCTCGCGGTGTGGTGGTACAACGGAGGGGACCTTGCCGCCTTTCAGGGCCCCGGACGCCTCTTGTTCATCGGGGCGATGCTCGTCCTCTCGCACATTCTCCTTTCCTTTTTCCGGGGAAACGAGGGCATCGACGCCCACCTCGAATCCCCGAAGGGGATGATCCGCCGGTTGCGCCGCATCTGGACGACCACCCTCGTGCTTCTCCCCATCGCCCTCGCCGGTCTTGCCGCCCTCGGCCATTTTCTCACCGCGGTGGCCCTCGCCTATCTGATGCAGAAAACGGGAGTCGTCCTCCTCGGCGGGACGATCTGCTACGCGCTGCTAACCCGCGGGGCGGCGCTGCGCGCCCGGCGCCTCGCCCTCGCGGAAGCCGTCGCCAAACGCGGGGCGCGACGCGGCCCGCCGGAAGCCGCGGACCATCCAACCGCGGTCGATGACGGGGACGCTCCGCCGCCTCGGGAGGATTTTCATCCCGCGCCCGAAGAGGAAGGCCCCGTCGACTGGGCCCTCGTCGGCGAACAGACGCGCCAACTCATCCGCGCCATTGTGGCCGTCGTCGTGCTGGCGGGCTGCTGGTTCGCCTGGTCGGAAGCCCTCCCGTCCCTGAAATATTTCGACAGCCGCACCCTCTTCGCGGGGATCAGCCTCAGCGATCTTTTCTGGCTCGGCATCATCGGGGTCGTCACGGCCGTCTTTTTCCAAAACCTACCGGGCCTGCTCGAACTCGGTTTTCTCCGGGCTCTCGAACTCGAGAGCGGCGCTCGCAACGCCATCGTCACCCTCTGCCAGTATGCCGTCATCGCGATCGGGGCGGCGCTGGCCTTCCAGACGCTCGGGCTGGACTGGTCGCGCTTCGGCTGGATCGCCGCGGCCCTCAGCGTGGGGCTCGGGTTCGGATTGCAGGAGGTCGTCGCGAATTTCGTGAGCGGGCTCATCCTCCTCTTCGAACGGCCCATCCGCGTCGGCGACATCGTCACCGTCGGGGGCGTCGACGGGGTCGTCTCGAAGATCCGGATCCGCGCGACCACGATCACGAACTGGGACAAGAAGGAGTTCATCGTCCCGAACAAGGAATTCGTGACCGGCACGATCCTGAACTGGACCCTCTCAAGTCCGGTGACCCGCCTCGTCTTCCCCGTCGGCATTGCCTACGGATCCGACATCGAACGCGCCCGCGACATCCTCCTGGGGATCGCCACGAGCCAGCCCGAGGTGCTGAAGGACCCCGCCCCCGCCGCCATCTTCGAGCAGTTCGCCGACAGCAGCCTCAGTTTCAGCCTCCGTTGCTTCGTCAACAGTCCCGAGCAGCGGCTCGAAATGACCCACCGGATCAATTCGCTCATCCACGAACGGTTCGCCGCCGCCGGGATCGAGGTCCCCTATCCGCACCGGATCGTGCACCTGCGGCACGCGGGGGCGGACGCAACCGGGGAAAAGTCGTGACTTGCATCGGGCATGCAAACGGATACTGATCGAAGGGAACCGCTCCATGCAAATCACCGACGCCACCATGATGATGGCCTTCCAGGTCCGGAAGAAGGACACGGTCGTCGCGTTCCTGCTGTGGTGGTTTCTCGGCACCTTGGGAGGCCACCGCTTCTATTGCAACCGTCCCGGCTCGGGGGCCGCGATGTTCGTGACGACGTTGCTCTCGATCCCGCTGTGCTATCTGTTCTGCATCGGATTCGCCGGTCTCTTCGCGGTCTTCATCTGGTGGATCGTCGATGCCTTTTCCATCGGGGCCTGGGTGCAGCAGCACAACCAGGAGGTGATGAACCAGCTCGAATATGCGCGCCGTCAGCACGAAATGGCGGCGCGGTCGTTGCCGATGCGATGAGCGACAATAGCGCCGGTCTGCCCTTTATCATCACGATCGGACCGGTCCGCCCCGATGCCGGGGTCACGATCCGACCCGGCGGCGTTCCATGATCGCGCCCGAGGCCGCCCTTGCCAACCCATTCCGGGATTCGCTTACCTTGTGGGATGAGAAGCCTCCTGACCGTCCTCCTTCTGTTCGCCGTCACCTCAAGCCTCCGGGCCGAGGGCTGGAAGGCCGGTGCCGCATCGGTCGTCATCACGCCATCGGAACCGCTCTGGATGGCCGGCTACGGTTCGCGCACCGCGCCGGCCGAAGGGAAGGAAACCGACCTCTTCGCCAAGGCCCTCGTCCTCGAGGACGCCTCGGAGAAACGGGGACTGGTCCTGACCCTCGATCTGGTCGGAATCGACCGGGGATTCGCCGGCCGTGTCACCGATGCGCTGGCAAAACAATTCCAGCTGCCCCGCGAGTCGGTCGCGATCTGCACCTCGCACACCCACAGCGGTCCGGTCGTGGCGGGGAACCTCGCCCCGCTCCACTATGAACGGCTCGAGCCGGCCCAGCGGGAGGCCCTCGACGCCTACGCCGACGAGCTCCTCGCCAAAATCACCGCCACGGCGGGCGAGGCCATCGAGAAATTGTCGCCGGCCCGGGTGCAATGGGGCACCGGCAAATGCAGCTTCGCGGTGAACCGGAGGCAGAACAAGGAAACCGAGGTTCCTGACAAACGCACCAAGGGCGAACTTGCCGGACCGAGCGACCACGACGTCCCTGTGCTCTCGGTGCGCTCGCCTGAGGGCGCGCTGACGGCGGTCCTCTTCGGCTACGCCTGCCACGCCACGGTTCTCTCCGGCCAGACCTGGAACGCCGACTATCCCGGCTACGCCCAGATGGAGCTCGAGAGGCAATTCCCCGGCGCCGTGGCGCTGTTCTGGGCCGGCTGCGGCGGAGATCAGAATCCCGTGCCACGCCGGGAACTGCGGCTCGCCAAGGCTTACGGCACCGAACTCGCCGCCCGCGTCGGCGACGTCCTGAGGGCCCACATGCCCGAACTCGCGCCGAAGCTGTCCGTTTCCCACCGGATCCTCGAGGCTCCCCTCGGAACCCTGCCGACAAACGACGAGATCAAGGCCAACCTTGCCTCGAAGGACCGCTTCGAGGTCGCCCGCGCGAGATATCTCGTCCGCAAGATCGAGGCGCAGGGCGGACTCGAGGGGGCTTACCCCTATCCCGTGGGAGTCTGGACGCTCGGCGGAGAGATCGACTTCGTCTTCCTCGGCGGAGAGGTCGTCGTCGACTATGCCCTGCGGCTGAAGCGCGAACGCCGCGGTCCCAAGACGTGGGTCGCGGGATACAGCAACGACGTGATGGCCTACATCCCCTCTCTCCGCGTCCTCAAGGAAGGCGGCTACGAGGGGGGCGGCTCGAACGTCTATTACGGGCTGCCCGCGCTCTGGCACGAGACGATCGAGGAAGTCATCGTCAAGGGCGTCCACGCAGCGGCCCCGGCGGAACCCTGACAAACGCACCTGTCCATGACTTCATTGCGATCGATTCTCGCGCCAGCGATTCGCGGCCATTTGCGTCTCATTCGCGTAAATCTGCGTTCCATCTGCGTCAATCTGCGTCCAAAATGGGGAATGGTCGCACTCAGTGAAAACGCAGATCACCGCAGATTCGCTTCGCTCCCTCAGATCACCGCGGATCTCCTGTGCGGATGGATGACTGTTCTCAGTTGCTTCTTCCTCACCACGTCCTACGCCGCCGATCCCGCGCCCGCGCCCGCTGCGGTCCCCGGCTACCCGCCCGAGGTGCGCGTCATCCGTTATCCCGTGGCGGCGGACCACAGCGAGCAACCTTCACTCTTCTGGGCCCCCGAGCTGCCCGATGGAAAACGCGCCCCGCTCCTCGTCGCCCTGCACACCTGGTCGGGCGATTACCTCCAGGCCGGGGGCGAGGCGAAGTATGCCGAATGGAGTCTGCAGAACGGCTGGATCTTCCTGCACCCGAACTTCCGCGGACCGAACCGCACCCCCGGGGCCCTGGGGTCCGATCTCATGGTCGCCGACATCCGCGCCGCGGTGGAGTGGGCGAAGGCGAACGCCCCCGTCGACGAAACGCGGATCTACGCCATCGGCGTCTCAGGCGGAGGCCATGCCACTCAGTTGCTCGCCGGACGCACCCCGGAGATCTGGGCGGGCATTTCCTCCTGGTGCGGCATCGCCGACGTCGCGGCGTGGCATGCCGAGACCACCGGGGCGGGACGGAAAAACTACGCGGCCAACATCGAGGGTGCGATCGGCGGAGCGCCCGACGCCACCGACACGACCACGGCTGAAGCGGTGCACCGCTCCCCCTTGACGTGGCTGGCACATGCGGCCCCGGTGCCCCTCGACCTGAACCACGGCATCGACGACGGACGCACCGGCAGCGTACCCTTTTCCCACTCCCTCCGCGCCTTCAACGCCGTCGTCCCCGAGTCGGCCCGCCTCCCCGGAGACGCGATCGCCGGATGGTATGCCGATCCCGCCACGCTCCCGCGTGATCCCGGGCTGAAGGACCCGCTCTACGGGGCGAATCCCCCGCTTTTCCGGAAGACGCACGTCAACACGCGGGTCACGATCTTCCAGGGCGGCCACGAGATCCTCCACGAGGCCGCCCTCAACTGGCTCGCGGCCCAACGAAAGGGCCAACCCACGAACTGGAACCCGCCGAAAACCGCCTCGCTGAAAGCCTCCGCCGCCGACCGCGAGAGCGGCAGATGATCCTGACAAACCGACCTTCCCTCGTGATGCGAGCCTCCCTCCCCACTCTCCTTGCCACCCTCGCCGTTCCGCTCCTAGCGTCCTCCGTCCGCGGCGACGACTTTTCCCTGGCCTTCCGCAAACAGGTCGAGGTCGCACCGGGGACGAAGCGCTACCACACCCTCACCACCCCGGGAAGGTGGGACGCGGAGAAAACCGCGGTGATCCTCTGCGACATGTGGGACGACCACTACTGCCGCAACTCCGCGCGCCGTGTCGCCGAAATGGCCCCGCGCATGAACGAGGTGGTGAAGAAGGCCCGCGCCGCCGGAGCTCTCATCATCCATTGCCCGAGCGGTTGCATGAACTTCTACGCCGAAACCCCGCAGCGGAAGCTGGCCCAGTCCGCCCCGCGGCTCGGGACGACGATCCCGCTCGAGGGATGGTGCCATCCCGACTCGACCCGCGAGCCGGAGATGCCGGTGAAGTCGGACCAGCCCTGCGACGATTCCGGCGATCTGCGCGCCAAGGTCCGCTTCTACAACCGCCAGATCGAAACCCTCGGGATCGCGCCGGAGGACGCCGTCTGCGAATCGGCCGAGGCCTTTTTCCTGATGAAGCACCGCGGCATCGAGAACGTGCTCATCATGGGCGTCCACACCAACATGTGCGTGCTTGGCCGCCCCTTCGGCATCCGCCAGCTCGTTCGCCAGGGGATGAACGTCGCCCTCGTCCGCGACATGACCGACTCGATGTATAATCCCGCCGAGCCGCCCTACGTGAACCACTTCACGGGGAACGATCTCATTCTCGCCCATGTCGAGCGCCACTGGTGTCCCACGGTGACGAGCGGGGAGATCCTCGGCGACGGAGTGGTCTATCGCTTCCCCGATGACACCCGCCCGCATCTCGTCATCGTCACGGCGGAGGACGAATACAGGACCGAGGAGACCCTGCCGCCGTTCGCCCTCGCGGAGCTGGGGAAGACCTTCAGGATCAGCACGGTCTATGGAGACGCGAAGGACCGCAACACGCTGCCCGGGGTCGATCGGGTGAAGGAGGCCGACGTCCTCCTCCTCTCGGTGCGGCGGAGGAACCTGCCGAAGGAGCAACTCGATCTCATCCGCGCCCATCTCTCCACGGGCAAGGGACTCGTCGGGATCCGGACGGCGAGCCACGCCTTCCACCAGCGCGACCAGAAAGCCCCGGAGGGCCTCGACGAATGGCGCGACTTCGATGCCACCGTGCTCGGCGGCAACTACACGGGCCACCATGGCAACGACATCCCGACCTTCGCGAAAGTCGCCCCCGGGGCCGCCGTTCATCCCATCCTTCTGCGCCAGCCGCTGGATGAGTTCCGCACCTTCGGTTCGCTCTATCAAACCTCCCCCTTGGCCGATGGGACCACCGTGCTCCTGACAGGACGCGCCGAGGGCATCGCCCAACCCGAACCGGTCGCCTGGACCCGCACCGGACCGGGCGGCGGGCGGGTCTTCTACACCTCGCTCGGACATCCCGGCGATTTCGAAGTGCCGGCCTTCCGAGCCCTCCTTCGCAACGCGATCTACTGGACCGCGGGGATGGACGCAGTGTTGGCGGATTGAAGAGGATCGGCCGGGACGTCGCCTCGTTTGCCGCGACTCCCCACCCATAGACTTAGCCTAAGGGCGCGGCGGTCGCAGACCGCAAGGATTTCCAAGGTCAAGACATCGCATCGTCCAAGGATTTCCTGGATTCGTTAGTGGCCATTCGATCAAGGTCGGGCGCGGGGACTCTCTGCTCCGTGCGCCCGGTCCGGCGCAACCGGAACCGTGCCCGGTTCAACCCGGACCATTCCTTCGCCGGGGCTTGAAACCCGTGGCGAGGAAGAGGACCACGCCGAGCAACGCGACGAGGAAGATGCCGGTGGTCGTCACCGTGAGAACAAGATCCCGGAGATTCTTGTCGGGAATGAATCCGAGCTTGTGGAAGTTCGTGAAGAGGTCCGCCTCCAGTTGCCGTCTCCGGTCGGTGTGCCGGGTCACGCTGCCGGTCGTGGTCGAAACGTAGACGCGCGTCGCGATCCCGTCGCCCGCGTCGAAGCGGTGGACGGGAAGGATGCGGAAAATGTTGAGGTATTCCGAATCGAAGGCCGTGAGGTAGGCGGTTTTCGAGACCGCCGCCCCGCCGAGAAAACCCGCCGCGATCTCCGCGGCGTAGGCCTCGTCCCGCGAGGGATCGACCCTGCCGTCGAGCGCGCTGACGTAACGGGGCATGGGCGAATCCTGCAGATAGATCTGATACCACGGCTCGCCGCCGATCCCGCGGAGGTTCACCGCCCTCACGCCCACGCCGGGCGCCTCATCCGCCAAGGCGTCGACGGCGGCCGGGAGGGAAACGCGGACCGCGCTCACATCGACGCTTGGGCCCGAGGGGGCGGCGGCGGGAGGAGGGGGCTGCGTGCGGGTCATCACGTTGTGAAGGACCCCGCTCCCCGACGCGAGCAGCACGGAAAGACTGAAGAGAAGTCCGGTCCAGCGGTGGAGCTTGCGGATGAGACGTGCGTTCATGAGGGAAAAGCGGGGAGTGGCCCGCCGTCACGGGCCGCCCGGGGTGGGACGGAGATTACCATCGCCACTCGATCCCGGCGAAGACGGATCGTCCGTCACCCGGAAGAAAGAGAGCCCCTCCGCCCGGCGGGGAGGTGCCCACGACGCCGGTGGTGGCGGCGTAGATTTCATCGGTCAGGTTCCGCGCCTCGACATACATCGAAAGGCCGCTCCGGCTCCGGAAACCGACCTTGAAGCCGAGCAGGGCATAGGCATCCGCAAATTCGGTCCCGGCCGAGTCGACGCTGTAATCCGACGGAACCCACTCGACATTCGGTCCGGCGTAAACGCCGCCGGGATGCTCGTAGAGTAGCTCGGCGCGCAGGTAATGTCCGGGGATGCCGGGCAGCGCGTTGTCGCCGAAGGTGGGATCGTTCTCGAAACGGAAGTCGTTCCAAAGGTAGTTGTGACGGAAGACGAGACGGTCTTCCCAGGGTTCGTGGGGCGACTTGGCGGCGGGGGACTTGGCCGAAGCCGCGGGAAAGGGCCCGCTTTTTCCGGTAAAGAGTCCGGAAGCGAGTTCGACCTGCACCGAGGCCTCCACGCCCTGGTGGACGGTATGGCCCGCGTTCACGGTCTGGGCAAGGCCGGGCAGGACCTGGTATTGAAGAAGCTCCCCGTCGATGCGTGAATGGTAATAGGCGAGGTCCCAGGAGACCTTCCCGGATTGCTGGCGCGTTCCGATCTCGAAGGTGGTCGCGGTCTGGTCGTCCAGTGGGATGAGACCGGCACCGCCGAGATTGGCGTCGACCAGTTCACCGAAGGACGGTGGCTCGAAACTGCGGCTCACATTGGTGAAGACCTGGGTCTCCGGCGCGGGCTCCCAGAGCACCCCGAGCTTGGGCGAAAACGCGGACCATTGCTGGCTGTCGCTGTTGTCCGGCCCGGCTGGAAAGAGGTCGCGGTTCGTCCGCTCGGCGTGGCTCAGCTGGGCGCCGGTCACGAGGGCCGTGCCCGGCAGAAGGTAGTGGACGTTCTGCGCGTAGAGATCGGCATTCAGCGAGGTCTGGTAACTGTCGGCAAAGAGGGCGCCACGGGATCCGAACCGGTTTTCGTAGCGGGTGTCTTCGGTGCTGCCGTAGGTCGGGGTGAAGCCGGCGGTGAAGTGGTTTTCCCGCCCGAAAAGATCCGCCTCGTTGTCGTAACGCACGCTGACTCCGAAATCGTGGGTGCTCTGGTCGATGACGAAAAGGATGGGGTGGTCGAGGCTCTTGTGAGACCAGAAGCCTCCGATCGTGAGGGTTTCCTCACCTCGTTCCCACGTCGTCCGGTTGGCGAGACGGAAAAGCTCGAAGTCCCGTTTCCAGTCGCTCGTGACGCGGTCGAAACGTGCGACCGGCTGGATGCCGCGAAGGAAGGCCGGGACCCGGGCGGCCTGGGTCGGGTCTTCGAGCATCTCCGCCTTGGTGAGGTCGCCGGGAAGCTCGGAATCCGTCTTCGCGAAGGTGAGATAGAAACGCGTTTCCAGCCCGGGGTTCAGTTGCCATCCGAAATTGCCGAAAAAGCGCTGGTTGTTTTGCACCGAATGCTCGCGGAAGCCGTCCGTGGATGAATGACTGAAGCTCACGTAGGCATCTTGGTCATCGGCGACGATTCCTGAACTGATCTGGCCCCGGATCGAGTTGAAGCTGCCATACTCGGCCCGCACCTGCAGCGGATCAGCGGTGTGCCCGGTGTGGGAGACGAAGTTGATGGCCCCACCCAGGGCCGTCGATCCGTATTCGAGGGCATTGGCACCCCGGTAGACCTCGATGTATTGGGACGCGAGCGGCTCGATCGACTGGAAGTCGAACCCTCCGTCGGCGAGGTTGAGCGGGACACCGTCCTGCATCAGCTTGAGACCGCGGCCATGAAAGGTGCGCTGGATCCCGGAGCCGCGGATGGAGAGACGCGCCTCCTCGGACCCGAACCTGGGCTGGACGAAGACGCCGGGAGCATAGTCGAGGGCGTCCTTCAGGGTGGTGGCCCGTCCCTTCTTGTAGTCCTCGGCATCGATCACGGCGACGCCGCCGGGCCTCAGTTCGAGGATCTCCCGGGCCTTGGCGAGATCGGGCACGGTCAGGGAAAGCGGCTCCGGCGCCGCATCATCGATGATCAGGGGATCCGACGCTTCGGGCACCGGCACCGGCGCAGACCGGGGAGATCGAGGGGCGGGAACGGGCGCTTCGCCGCTGACCACCGAGGGAGGCAAGGTCGCCGCGGGCGGAGAGGAGTCTTGGGAAAGCAGCGGCAGAGGCAGGAGCGCGAAGAGAGTTGCGGGGAGGCCGCGCCGGGCCGTTCCCTCGAGAAATGAGAGAGAAAAAGGAAAGTTCATGCAAAGATTGGGTTGGGAATTGGGTGGCAGCCGGAGAGGCTTGCCGGGTGGGGACCGAGGGAACACGGGTTCCGTTGGTTCCGTGAATGCCCCCGGTTCATGGAGCCTCGCCGGAAACGGGAGGGAATGAGGCCCGGCTCGAAGCAAGCCGGATCCGGGAGACATAGAGAGCCACGGATGAGACCGCGGACGATGAATGAACCGGGATTCCAACCCGGTTCCTCAAACCACCCGTGGTGGGGGCGACGGTGGGCGTCCCGCCATGGACCTTGCCCGAGGCTCACGGAAGAAATAGCGCAGGGCGCGGTAGCGAAGGACCGGGGACGCACTCTCGACGGAAAGAACTCCGACCAGCTTGACCGACGGATCGGTCGGAACCTCCTTTTGCTCCTGCTCCCCGCTCTGACCCGTGGCCACGGCCTCGCAGAGCGGGCAGGGATGCCGCCCGTCGAAGGTCTTGCTCACCGCGGTGGCGAGGGTCTCCTCACGGGAATGGTCCACCAGCATGGAAATCCACGCCACTCCCTGCAACGCCAGCCAATGTCCGCCCATGAGGTGCAGACAGGCGAGAATCAAGAAGAGCCTGGCAAGGAATCGCTTCACGACACTACTCTAAAGAGCGACCTGCGGGGGGCAAGCGAAATCTCGGGCCGATCGCGAAGGACGGGGGAAAGAGCCCACTTCGAGAGGCGAAGATCCTCCAACGTCACCCCCGGGCTCCGGTCGCTGCCTCCCGCGGTCAGCGGTTTGCCAATCCGGAAAAGGCGTCCCGCAAGGGATGCCGCACAACGGGTCAGGAGCCCCGGGTCACGGGACGGAAATCCCCTCCCTTCACCTCATACTGACCGGCAACCTTTTCCTTGATGCAGGGCGTGCTCGCCACGACCCACTCCGCGAAATGATCGCTCGCCTTGTGGGCCGCGAAGGCCTCGCGGGTCGTGTAGAGCTCGTAAATCGCGAATTTCGCCGGATCCTCGATGTGCTGGGACCACTCCCACTTCAGGCACTCCGGCTCATGGCGGGAATGCGAGGCATTCGCCTCCAGGGCGGCGATCATTTCCCCGACCTTGTCGGGATGGGAGACGAGAGTGACGACGACGGCAAGCATAATTTCGGGAGATAGGACGGGATGGACCGCGGCGCAAGGGAATAAGAGGTCCCCGCCGGCTCGCTCCGAACGCCACCGGGACGATGCCGGTTGATTATCCGCGGGAAACGGGGAGATTCCCTTTTCGGGCTCCTCCATGAATTTCAGCGACCTCCGCGCGATCCTCCAGTATGTGCCGCAGTTCCGCGGACGTACCTTCGTGGTCGCGCTCGACGGGGCCGTGATCGAGTCGACCGATTTTTCGAACATCCTCCTCGACCTCGCCGTGCTGCGCTCGCTGAATGTGAAGGTGGTCCTCGTCCACGGCGCCGCCGCCCAGATCGAGGCCCTCGGGAAAAAGCGCGGCGTCGTGCTCTCCAACGTGGACGGTACCGGAGTCACCGACGAACTCACCCTCGAGGTGAGCATGGACGCGATCTCCCGCCTTTCCAACGCGGTCATGCAGAGCCTGACCACCGTCAAGATCAAGGCAGCTACGGCCAACGCGATCCACGCCCATCCCGCCGGCATCATCAAGGGCGTCGACCATGGCTTCACCGGCACGGTCGAGAAAATCGATGCCGGCGTGCTGCAGAGTTTCCTCGACCAGGACATCCTCCCGGTCGTGCCCCCGGTCGGCTTCGACGCCGACGGCCAGACCCTGCGGGTCAACTCCGACGCGGTCGCCCGCGAAGTGGCGGGCGCCCTCGGAGCTTCGAAGATTCTTTTCGTTTCGCTGGCCGACCCCCGCGGTGAAACCGGCGGACGCGAACGCCAATGGACCGCGGAAGACGCCCTCGCCTTCATCGATTCGAAACCTTCCCTTCCCGCCGGCATGGTCTCGAAACTGCGCCAGGCCGCCCGCGCCACCCGCGACGGAGTTCCCCGCGTCCACCTCATCGGGAGCCGCAACCAGGACGCCCTTCTCGCCGAACTCTTCAGCAACGAGGGCGTCGGGGTGATGGTCTATTCCGACGCCTACCTCAAGATCCGCCAGGCCTCCCACGCGGATGTCGACGAACTCTACCTGCTCATCCACCGCGCCGTCGAGGACGAGGAGCTGATCGAACGCAGCCGCGCCGAAATCCAGTCGGTGATCCAGGACTACATCGTCATCGAGATCGACGGCAACATCGTCGGCTGCGTCGCGGTCCATCCGCATCCCGCGGGTGACCGGGCCGAGCTCGCCTGTCTCTATGTGAAGCGCGGCCACACCGGCCAGGGCTACGGCAGCACCCTCGTCGCCGCCGCCGCCGACCGTGCCCGGCAATCCGGCTGCAGCCAGCTCTACGCCCTCTCGACCCAGGCCGCCGGCTATCTGGAGCGCGAGGGGTTCGTCCGCAGCGGCGATCTCGGAATGCTGCCCGAAGACCGTCGCGAGAAATGGGCGAAAAACGGACGGAACGCCCTGCTGCTCGTCCGTCGTCTCGGGTGAACCCGGAGGACGCCCTCGCGGTGACCGGAAGTGGCAACCCGTTTCCGGAAATCACCGTCCCAGTTCCTGGACCGCGATCCCGACGCAGATACTTGCCCCATTCGCCGCCAGCGACCAAAGCCACGGATGGCGGATCCCCGCGATGAGGCCGAGCGCTCCCTCGACGACGACGGCGAAGGTCTCGGCGCTGATGAAGCAGAGTTCCCACGAGCCGGTCTGCCAGGGAAAGGCGAACCACACCACGGGATGCGTCACCGCGCTGGCGCCAAAGGCGAGGAGCCAGCGCCGTCCCGCCTCGAGACGACGCCCGGCGAAGAGGTAAACCGGCACCTCGACCGCCTGGGTGATGGCGAAAGCGGTGAGCCAGGTCATGCCGGCGCCTCCCCCTTCCCCGGAGCGGTGGCCTCGAACCCCCGGCGCCCCTCGACGAACAGCAGGGCGGCGGCGGCAAGTTCGAGGTAGCCGTGGAAGAGGGCCATGCGCAGGTATCCGGCCCGGGCTTCAACGAGGTCGAAGACGGCCCACGCCGCCAACCCGGTCATGAGAATCAAGCAACCCCAGAGCAGAAGCGGCCCGAAGTCGCGCTCGAGGGCGCGGAAGCTGGCCGCATGGGTGCGCGGACTCGGCTGGGGCCGGTCGTCCTCCGGGATGAGGCGCAGCCAGATGCCGTAATGCACGGCCTGGGCGAAGGCGAAGAGGAGCACGAGCCGCAGCGCCCACGGCTCGGCGAGCCCGGGCGCGAGCTGGCCGAGATGATAGCCCGCCGCCATCCCCCGGGGCGCCCAAGCCACCGATGCGGACGGCGGTGCGATCCACCCCAGCCAGATCGCCGCGCCCGCCGCGACAAAGGCGACCGGCACTCCGAATCGGAGCCACCCTTGCGACGGCCGCCACGCCCACCACAGGGCGAGGGCGATGAAATTGTGGGCGTGGGCGAAGACGAGGAGCGAAAGACTCCCGACCCTGACACTCAGCCAGAAAAGCAACCCACCCGCGGCGAGAACGACGGCCTTTTTCCAAAAGGCACCTTCGGCGAGGAGCGCGGCCATCATCGCGGCGACGAGTCCGCACTCGACGGGATGCCATCCGATCCCGGCGGAGGCGAGGGGCAGTCCCGCGCCGAGGCAGAGCCCGATGCGCCGGTGCAGCCCGGGCCGGAGGACGAGGTAACGAAAATCCGAGAGCACGTGGGGGATGCCCCAGAGGATCGGCCCGAGGGCGAGGAGCCAGAAGGGAGCGGCCAAGGTGAAGCCGAGGGCGGTGCCGATCACGAGAAGCCCCCCGGCGAGGACGCGGGCCTCGCGATGGCGGACGAAATAGCGCCCGATCGATCCGGAAAAGCGGAGCAGTTCCAGCCTCGCCCGGTCGAGGGGGCGGGAAACGCCGGTGGCGAACTGGGAAAAGAGGGTCACGTGCGGAACTGCCGGATTGACGAAAACGCCCCGATCATAGCACATTGGAGCTTCGATGAAGCAGAGTCTTTTCCCGCTCTTTACCCTCTTGATGACCGGCCTGCTCCTCGCGGACGTGCCGCCGAGGGGATGTTCCAAACGCCAACCGGGTCCGCCGATTCCGCCGGTCGAAACGCCCCCTCCCCCGCCGCCGGCGACTCCGGGGGACTGATCGGGAGCGGGACACCGGGTCAGGGTTTCGCTTTACCCTTGGCCTTCGTCTTGTTTCCCTTCCCGTTCCCTTTCCCCTTCGCCTTTTCGACAAGCGGCCAGTCGGGATGCTCCGTCCGCGAGGCGGCCATGAGCGTCTCGGCGCGTATCACTTTGTCAGGGTGGGTCGCGGCGAGATCCTTTGACTCCGCGGCATCGGCGGAGAGATCGTAAAGCTCGATCTTCGCCTTCGGTCCGTTCCTCACCGCCTTCCAATGTCCGTCGAATCGCACGGCCTGGAGCGAGGTGCCCTCATGCAGCTCCCAGTAAAAGAGTTCGCGCTCGGGAGCCTTGCCGCCCATGAGCAGGGAGGAGACGTCGATGCCGTCGAAGTCGTGCCCTTCCGGCAGGGTGGCTCCGGCGACGGCGGCGGCGGTCGGCAGAAAATCCCAGAAGGCCCATGGCTCGTCCGAGACGGCGCCGGCCGGCACCTGGCCCGGCCAGCGCGCGATCCCGGCCTGGCGCAGGCCGCCCTCGTAGAGACCGCGCTTGTAGCCGCGCAGCTTGCCGCCCATGTCCTGGTCGAAGAGCCCTCCGACCTCCGACTTCGGATCAAAGGAGGCTCCGTTGTCACCAGAAAACACGACGAGGGTGTTCTCGTCGATCTTCAACTCCTCCAATAGGCCTAACAAACGGCCGACATCGCGGTCGAGGCGGGTCACCATCGCGGCGTAGGTCTTCTGGAGATCGGTCCACGGCTTGTCGGCGTAGGTCCCGAGCTCGTCGATCTCGAATTTCCCGTGCGGCAGGGTGATGGCGTAGTAAAGGAAGAAGGGCTGGGCCGCGTGCGCCCGCACCCATTTCTCGACGTCCGCCTGGATCAGGTCCTGGGCGTAGGTCTTGCCGTCGAGTTCGAGGCGCTGGTCGTCGTTCCAGAGGTACTTGGGAAAGTAGCTATGGGCGTGACGCTGGCAATTGTAACCGTAGAAGTGATCGAATCCCTTCTTCAGCGGACTGCCGCTCGTGTCGAACATTCCCATGCCCCATTTCCCCATGCAGGCCGTCGCATAGCCCGCGGATTTCAGCACCTGCGCGACCGTCACCGTTTCCCCGGGGAGCGGCTTCTGCCCCTCGGGCTGGATCTCGCGATTCGCGCGGATCGGACAATGCCCGGTGTGCAGTCCGGTCATGAGCGATGACCGCGACGGGGCGCACACGCTGGTGCCGGAATAGAGCTGGGGAAAGCGCGTCCCCTCCGCCGCCATGCGGTCGAGGTGCGGGGTCTGGATCAGTTTCTGCCCGTAGCATCCCAGATCGCCCTGGGCAAGGTCGTCGCAGAGGATGAAGATCAGATTCGGCCGCTCCACCGCCGTGGCGCAGGCGGAGAGGAGCATCAGGGCGGGAACGAGCAGGGATTTCATGGGTCGACCATGGAGAACCCCGTGCCGAATGGCAAGTCTCTGGCGCATGCGCGATCATTGACGGACCGTCCGGCACCTGCCAAGGTCGGCGGATGAATCGTCGCCAGTTTGTCCGCTCCTCCGTGGCCCTCGCCGCCGCATCGTCCACCGCTTCCATTG
The DNA here is from genome assembly GCA_044352585.1 of Verrucomicrobiales bacterium. Lineage (GTDB taxonomy): Bacteria > Verrucomicrobiota > Verrucomicrobiia > Verrucomicrobiales > DEV007 > Arctic95D-9. The sequence goes on along the minus strand of JBILDO010000059.1, from coordinate 5,380 downwards.
CCGCCGAAGCGGGATCGAGGAAGTTCACCCTCGCTCTCACCCCTGGCAGCATCGGAGTCACCGTGAAGAGCCAGAAAGAGCTGAACGAGTTGGCCGCGAAACACGGCTTTGAATCGGTCGAACCCCGCGGCGAGGAACTCGCCGGCATGAGCGCCGCCCAGCTCGAGGAAATCCTCGGCGATCTCAAGACCAGGAACCTCAAATGGGCCGCGGCGGGATTGCCGGTCGATTTCCGCAAGGATGACGCCACTTTCCGAAACGGCCTCGCCAATCTACCCGCCGTTGCCGCCGGACTGCAGCGCGCCGGAGCGACCCGCATGGGCACCTGGCTGCCGAACACGAGCGACCAACTCACCTACCGCGCGAATTTCGGACTCCACGCCGACCGACTCCGCGAAGTCACGAAGATCCTGAAGGACCACGACATCCGCCTCGGTCTCGAATACGTCGGCACCCAGTCGCTCCTCGTGAAGGGCCGATATCCCTTCCTCCACACCCTTGCCGAAACCCGCGAGCTGATCGCCGCAATCGGCACCGGCAATGTCGGACTCGTCCTCGATACCTGGCACTGGTGGACCGCGAACGACACCGTCGAGGATCTTCTTTCACTGAAGAACGAGGACGTCGTCAGCGTCGATCTCAACGACGCCCCGACCGGCCTCGAAAAGCGCGACCAGCAGGACAACACCCGCGAACTCCCCGCCGCGACCGGGGTGATCGACGCCGCCGGCTTCGTGAAGGCGCTCGTCCAGATCGGCTACGACGGCCCCGTCCGTCCCGAGCCCTTCAACAAACCGCTCAACGAACTCGACAACGAAGCCGCCTGCGCCGCGACGATTGCGGCGATGAAGAAAGCCGTCTCCGCCTGATCCTTCGTCCCTCGTCCCTCGTCCCTCGTCCCTCGTCCCTCGTCCCTCGTCCCTCGTCCCTCGTCCCTCGTCCTTCGTCCTTCGTCCTTCGTCCTTCGTCCTTCGTCCTTCGTCCTTCGTCCTTCGTCCTTCGTCCTTCGTCCTTCGTCATTCGTCATTCGTCCTTCGTCCTTCGTCATTCGTCCTTCGTCCTTCGTCCTTCGTCCTTCGTCCTTCGTCATTCTCCACGACATGCGCACCGTTCTCATCCTCCTCACCGTTCTCTCCACGCTCGCCTTCGCGATCGCCCAGGTTGCCCCCTACGACCAGGCGCCTCCGGTCGAGCCTCCTTACTACCGCGTCCGTTACGAGGCCTCGATGAAGCCTGGCGAACTCATTTTTCCGGTGCAATACACCGTCTGGATTCCCGAAGGCGTGAAAACGCTCCGGGGTGTCATCGTCCACCAGCACGGATGCGGCGAGGGTTCCTGCAAGTCGGGACAAACCGGTGCCTTTGACCTGCACTGGCAGGCGCTCGCCAGGAAACACGACTGCGCGCTCCTCTCGCCCTCCTACGAACAGCCGGACAAGGCCGATTGCCAGATGTGGTGCGATCCCCGCAACGGCTCCGACGCCGCCTTCCAAAAGGCCCTCGCCGAACTCGGCGCGGCGAGCGGACATACCGAACTCGCCACCGTACCTTGGGCGCTCTGGGGACACAGCGGCGGCGGCCACTGGAGCGGTGGCATGACCCTCCTCCATCCCGATCGGGTCGCCGCGGTCTGGCTGCGCTCCGGCGTTCCCCTCCTCGAGGCGAATCCTGACAGAGCCACCATCAAGACACATGTCATCTCCGAAGGTTCGCTCGGCGTGCCCATCATGTGCAATCCCGGCACGAAGGAAGGCGTCACGGTGAAGGAGGGCCGCTTTGCCGGAGTCTGGCCATCGAACGAGGCCTTCTTCAAGGCGATGCGGACGAAGGGCGCCCTCATCGGCGTCGCGGTCGATCCTCTCACCGCCCACGAATGTGGGAACCAGCGATATCTCGCGATCCCCTGGCTCGACGCCTGCCTTTCCGCGCGCCTTCCGGAGAAGTCCGGCGATCCGTTGAAGGCGATGCCCACCGGCGGCGTGTGGCTGGCGGAACTGCTCACTACGCAGGCGGTTCCGGCCGCCGATTACCAGGGAGATGCCAAGCAGGCGGTCTGGCTGCCGGATGAACGGGTCGCGAAGCAATGGATGCAGTATGTCACCGACACCGCCGTGACCGACACGACCCCTCCCCCCGCACCCTCCGCCCCGGTAGTCAAAGGCAAGGACCTCACCTGGACCGCCGAGGCCGACCTCGAAAGCGGGCTCGCGAAGTTCCTCATCGAGCGCGACGGGAAGGTCATCGCCACCGTTCCCGAGGAGGGAAAAAACCCCTTCGGACGGCCGATCTTCCAGGGCCTCCAATACAGCGACACTCCCCTCGCCCCGCTGGTGGAAATGCGCTTTACCGATCCGACGGCCGAGGCGGGGAAAAGTCACGCGTATCGGATCATCGCGGTGAACACGTCGGGCCTGGAGTCGAAGTGATCAAATCCCCTCGACACGCCGATCCCCCTCGCTACACTCCGCCCCATGAATCAAGACTGGACCGATCAGATCGTCATCGTCACGGGAGGTGGCGGAGGGATGGGGCAGGCCGCCGCGCGCCGCTTTGCCGCCGCCGGAGCGAAGACCTTCGTCTTCGGCCGCACCGCCGCATCGCTCGAGGAGGCCGCGGCCTCCTCGCCCCTCATCGTCCCCGTGATCTGCGACGTGGCCGATCCTAACAGTGTCGCCAAAGCCCTCGGCGAGGTCCTTTCCCATGGCGTGCCGAAGGCCCTGATCCACACCGCGGGCATCAACACACCCGACCGCTTCATGGCCCACGAGGATCCCGCCCGCATCGCCTCGCACGAGGCGTGGCAGCGGGTCATGGACATCAATGTGATCGGCGTCGCGAACATGATCCAGGCCGTCGCCAAACCGATGGCGGAAAATGGGGGAGGTCGCATCATCGTCGTCTCCTCGACCGCCGGACACGGATTTGATTCCTTCGCCGGTGTGCCCTACACCGCGAGCAAGTGGGCGGTCCACGGGCTCCTCTTCACCGCGCGCCCCCAGCTCGCCGCCCACGGCATCGTCATCTCCGAATACGCTCCCGGCGAGGCCTACACGCCCCTCGTCGAGAAACGCCCCGTCCGACCCACCGCCGAGCATTGCGAGGCGATGATCCAGAGCGACGAGTGCGCTGAGACCCTGTTCCACATGGCCTCGCAGCCCCACAGCATGAGCGTGATCCAGCTCCCCGTCTACCAGCCCTTCGGCGGCATGCCGCCGCAGATCACGGCTCCTTGGCTGGCGGGACTGGAGATCCGGCCGAAGTGAGCGAGCCTTTCAAGCAGGAGACGATAGGGGTAGGGATGGGGCATTGGTTTGCCCCGCCCCTCCCTCCGAACCGTGCATGCGGATCTCCCGCACACGGCTCTCCAGTCAGCGGTTTGCTCCGTTACGGAGACTGACGATTTCCGCGGCTCGGGCTTCTTGCGGGCAAAAGAACCCAAGTCCGGTAAAGTAGTGGTTGGGCCAGCGTTGGTGATCGCGTCCCCGGCCCCGCCCTTGACATCCTTTCCGCTTTCGCAGGATGGAGCGCAGGCGCATCCGGATCCAGCCGGCGATTTTCACCAGTTCGCCGGGATGGGCATGTTTGAAGTAGGCATACCAGCTTTTCAGCGTCCGGTTCAGGTTTGCGGCAATCGCCTCCATGCTCTCCCCATTGGTCCGTCGCGTTTTCCGCTTGAGCGTTCCTCGCAGCTTTTTCAAGCTCTTGGGCCGGACCAATCGCATCAACCCACCCCGCCGGTTTCGTTTGAACCGGTAGCCGAGGAAGTCAAAATGACTCCCGGCAAGGTTCATGTCCACCATGCGGGTCTTTTCGGGATGCAGCGTCAATCCAGTCTCTTTCATCCATTCCCTCAGCGTTTCCATCGCGCGGACGGCCTCCTCGCGGCTGCGGCATAGCACGACGATGTCGTCGGCATACCTCACCGTTTCAAAGCCGCCTCCGGCCATCAGCCAGTCCAACGGATCGAGGTAGATGTTGGCCAGCAAGGGGCTGATGACCCCGCCTTGCGGCGTGCCCTCGTCCTTGGCCTCGTGCCAGTCGGTTCCTTCCACCACGCCCTGTTTGAGGAACTCTTCCACACGTCCCAGCACCCGACCGTCGGCAAGGCGCTCGCGCAACAGTGCCATGAGACGGTCGTGGGGGATCGCATCGAAGTATCCTTTGATGTCAACGTCCACGACTTCCGTGTGCCCCGCGTTGAGCAGGTGCTCCACTCGCCGCAGCGCGTCCTTGCAACCACGTCCGGGGCGGAACCCATAGCTGTGTTCGGCAAAACGGCTTTCGAAGATCGGCTCAATCACCATCCTCACCGCTGCCTGCACGACGCGATCGGTCACCGTCGGGATGCCCAACGGTCGCCGTTCCGCGCTGCCTGGTTTTTCGATCCACACCCGTTTGACCGGCTTGGGTTGGTAGGTGCCTCGCTCAAGGTGCTCTTTGACGGCGAGCAGCCGACTTTGGCTGTCTTTTCCGAAGCGTCCTACCGTGATGCCGTCCACGCCGCAGGCTCCTGCCTTGGACTTCACCTTTTCCCATGCCAGTCCAAGCGTTCGTTCCGACCGGACTTTGTCGATCAGGCTGAACCACTTGCTTCCTTTAGGCACTCTTCCGAGGGCCGTCAGCATCGGCTCCGCCCACACCCCGCGTTCGGCCCCGTGGCGATGCCACAGGGCCTCTTCCACTTGTTTATCCCTCGCGAGAACTGACGTGGATGGTTCTTCGCGGTTCATGGCCTCGGCCTTTCCACTTTCCTGCCGCCCTTCGCTCCACGGACGTTACTCCGCTTCATGACTACTATGGCGGCTCTGACTCCTGTCCCGGCCCGACAACGCCGCAGGGAGGCCGGCAGCGCCCGCCCTTCATCGGCGCGGCGGTCGCAGAGCGCGAAGTTTTCCACGATCAAAACATCCAATCGTCCAAGGATTTCTTGGATTCGGTATGACTCCCGCCGGGCACCTTCCGGTGTCCTGTCCCAGCGGGTTTGCCTCGCTTGCGCTCGCCCTTCGGGCTGCCTGCGGCAGGCTATGTCCGCTTCGCTCCCATTCCTGTGTTCACCGCACCTCCCTTTCCCGACATACTGCCACCAACCACCCCGACAACTCCGATAGCAGCTTCCGTGTCGCGCTCGCTTCGTTTGCCGCCCATTGCGGCAAGACTTCGCCGGTCCCTCGCGGGCTCGTCAGCCTGTCGTGGCCGAATCATGTTTACTCTCGTTGCGGTCTGTCTGGTTCTTTCCATTGCTCCCCACCTCGCCTCGCAGCGACGCAGTTACTTCAAGTCCTCACCAGGATCACGGCTCCGGATGGCCGGGGTCTTCCACCCCGGAGGGATTGTGCAGCTTCACAGCGCACGAGGGGCGGCATTCCTGCCGCCCGGTTGG
>JBILDO010000145.1:0-2814 GCA_044352585.1 Verrucomicrobiales bacterium | reverse complement strand
TCCCCTGCTCCACGCCCAGCTCGAGAATCCGGACGACACGATCGGACGCCTCCTCGCGGCCGCCGCGCTGGGCGGGCGCAAGGACCGGGAGAGCATCGACCGGCTCGGCAAGATCCTGAAGGAAGACCCCTTCTACGGCGTCCGCATCGAGGCGGCGCGGTCCCTGACAAAAACCCAAACGCGGGAGTCCTTCGACGCGCTCGCCGCCTCGCTCACGCAGGGCGACGCCCGCGTCCGCGAGGAGGTGGTCGCGGGACTGGCGAAGTTCTATTCCGAAAACGCCTTCGCCACCCTCCACGAGCAGGTGAAGAAGGAGAAGAATCCCGACATCCTCGCCGACGCCCTCTCCGCCCTTGGAAAATATCCGAAGGACGAAGTCCGGCCGCTCCTCCTCGCCTCGCTCGATCGCAAGAGCTTCCGGAACCGCGTGGCCTCTGCGGCGATTCAGGCCCTGCGCCTTTCCCCCGATCCGGCGCTCGCGAAACCGCTTCGCGACCACCTCGCGGCGAACGCGGCCGACTTCCCGACCTACGAATACGGCCGCGCCCTCGACGTGCTCGCCGAACTCTCGAAGGAGGCCGGTGAAGCCGACCGGGAGGAGACCCGCCGGTTTCTCCTCGCCACCCTCGACGATCCCAGGGAAGGCCTTCGCCGGTCCGCGATCGGAGCGCTCGGCACGCTCGGCGATCCCCGCTCGCTCGGCGCCCTGCGGACCTTCGCCGAAGCCGGAAACCCGGACCGTCCCGAAACCAAGGCCGCCGCGGAGGCGATCCGGAAACTGAACGGTGAAAAACCCCAGGCCGCCGAGGTCGGGGATCTCCGGCGCGAGGTGCTGACGTTGCAGGAGGAACTGAAGCAACTACGCGAGCGGTTCGAGACCCTCGGAAAACAGACCGAGGCCACCCGGTCCGCGACGCCTTCCGCGGCCGCGAAAGAATGATCCTCGAAAGAATGATCCGCGGATGTCCTTCCCGCCGCGAGGGCCATGTCGCGAACCGGACCCGGTGAAGCCGTCGCGTCCGCGGCCCTCCGCTTTCGATTTGCGGAACGCGGAGAGTCGGGTATGTAGAGGATTCCCAGCGTCCCCGCGACCCATGCTCTCGATCCGCAATCTGAAGAAGTCCTATGGCGGCTCGCCCCTCTTCGAGGAGGCCAGTCTCCAGATCAACTATGACACCCGCGCCGCCCTCGTCGGGCCGAATGGGGCGGGCAAGTCGACCATTTTCCGGATCATCCTCGGCCAGGAGGAACCCGATGCCGGCACCGTCGAGATCGACGAATGGTCCCTCGTCGGATTCCTTCCCCAGGAGAGCGAGGACGTCGGCGACCACACCGTCCTCGAGATCGCGACGGGACGCGCCGGCACCCTCGAGGAACTCGAGCGTGACCTGAAGCGCATGGAGGATGCCGGCGAGGTCGAATCCCGCCCCTACTACGAGGCCCAGACCAAGTTCGACACCCTCAACGATCCCCAGGTCGAGGCGAAGGCGAAGAAGATGCTCCGCGGCCTCGGTTATCCCGCCGAGAATTTCGACCGTCCCGCCAAGGAGATGAGCGGGGGCTGGATCATGCGCGCCCACCTCGCCCGGCTCCTTGTCATCGAGCCGAGCCTGCTGATGCTCGATGAACCGACGAACCACCTCGACCTCATGTCGCTGCTCTGGTTCCAGGATTACCTGAAGAACTACAACGGCGCCATCCTCATGATCTCGCACGACCGCGAGTTCATGGATGCCATCGTCAACGAGGTCCACGAGATCTCCGAGCGGCGCCTGCTCCACTACACCGGAAACTATTCCGACTTCGAGAAGCAGCGCTACGACAACTACGAGCGGCAGAACAACGCCTACAAGAACCAGCAGAAGCAGATCGCCGAGCTGCAGGCCTTCGCGAACAAGTTCCGCTCCGTCTCTTCGAAGGCCTCGCAGGCCCAGGCCAAGCTCAAGGAGATCGAGCGGATGGAGAAGATCGAGAAACCGGTCGCCCCGCGCAAACCCTTCCGCTTCCAGATCCCCGAGCCGCCCCGCGGCGGGCAGAAGGCCCTCGAGCTCGAGTCCGTCCATTTCGCCTACGGCACCCACAAGGTTTACGAGGGCCTCGACCTCGTCATCGAGCGCGGCGAGCGCACCGTGCTCGTCGGACCGAACGGATCCGGAAAGTCGACCCTGCTCAAGCTCCTCGCCGGGGAACTCATCCCGCAGCAGGGCAAGGTCGTCCCCGGCCACAACGCGAAGATCGGCTATTTCTCCCAGCACCGCTCCGCGACCCTCAATCCGAACAACTCCGTCCTCACCGAGGTCATCGAGGCGAACCCCACCCTGCGCGAGGACGACGCCCGCGGCATCCTCGGATCCTTCATGTTCCGCAAGGACGAGGTCTACAAGATGACCAAGGTCCTCAGCGGCGGCGAGAAAAGCCGGCTGAACCTCATCAAGTTCCTCGTCGATCCGCCGAACATCCTCCTCATGGACGAGCCGACGACCCACCTCGACATCCTCACGGTCGAGTCGTTGATCCTCGCCTTGGAGAACTACGCCGGCACCCTCGTCTTCATCTCGCACGACGTGCACTTCATCAAGAAGCTCGCCAAGGACGTCATCCACGTCGCCAACGGCAACGCGAAACGCTTCCACGGCGACTGGGATTACTTCATCGAGAAATCCGGCGCCGGCAACGAACGCGCCGCGTTGACGGCGGAATAACGCTGTTGGTCGAAACTCACGGAGCGGGGCCACTGCGGAGCAGCCGCCCCCGGCCCCGACAAACGATCAAGAACGCCCAACCGGGGCCGAGGGCGGCCCCGCTCCTTGGCGC
>JBILDO010000144.1:0-2821 GCA_044352585.1 Verrucomicrobiales bacterium | reverse complement strand
AGCTTCCGCCGTTGGTCTTCCGAGAGTTTCTCCATCTTCTCGCGGATCTCCGGAGGCGGCCCCCCATAACGACGGCCGTCCGGTCCGCCCGGGCCACCGAAACCCCGTCCGCGGGCAGCGAGGGCGGTGGCGCCCCCGCTCGGTTCGGTCGACGGGCCCGGTGCGGGTCTGGCCTCGCCGGGCTTGAGCGCGATCTCGGCATAGCGGACCGTGACCACCTCGCCACCGTCCACCGCAACCTTCACCGCGGCCGTTTCGAGATCGGCATCGGCCTTCAGCTCCACCATTTTCCATCCCTGCGAATTGACCTGGCTCGAGACGACGTAGGTCTGCTTCGTCTCGCGGTTCATGATGGTGGCGACGCGCTCGTTCTCGACTTCGGCGAACCCGGTCAGGACGAGGGAATCGCTCAGGTTCAGCGAACGGAGAAACGGGGATTGTCCCTTGAGGGCCTTGAAGTCGTCGGCCGCCACCGCCGTCGGCGCCACCGCGGGCACTACGGACTCCGAAGCCCCGGGAACCGCTCCCGAGAGGAAGAGGAGGAACAGGGAGAGCGGGCGTTTCATGGCACAAACGGGGAAACACCGGACTTCCGGCCGGGTTGCACGTCGAACTTCACGGCTTCGCGAGGAGCCCGTCGACGATGCCGCCGATATCGAGACTCCCCGGATGACCGCCGGCCGCGATCCTGCCGGCGGCATCGATCACGTAGGCGCTGGGAATCCCGCGGACCCCGTAGGCGGTCGGGGCGGGTGCGCGGAAACCGCCGTCGCCGGCCCACGCGTTCGTCGTCTTGTTCCAGCCCTTGCTCGCAAGGTGGTTCGCGGCGGCGTCCTTCGTGTTGTCGATGCTCAGGGCGATGAGTTCGACTTTATCGCCCCAGCCGGGATGCTTCTCCCGGTAGGTCTGCATCTTCGCCATGGGCGCCTGGCAGGGACCGCACCACGAGGCCCAGAAGTCGATCACGACCACCTTGCCGCGGTAGGAGGACAGCTTCTTCGCGGCGCCATCGGCGAGGAGGGTAAACTCGATCTCGGGTGCCTCCGTTCCCACGGCGGGTCCCTGGGGACGCGGCGCGGCCTGCCCGGCCGCGGTGGCCGGGGCCAGTCCCATGAGCTTGGCGGCATTCTGGGTGTAGCTTGCGGATGGATAATCTTTCTGCAACACGGCCACTAGCGCCTTCGCCTCGTCGGTGCGTTTCGCGGCCTGGTGTGCCTGGACGAGGTGGAAGGCGGCGTGGGCGGCGTTGTCGGCGGAGGCGCTCAGGCGGTAGCCCTTCCAGGCGGTTTCGAAATCGGGGACGGAGAGCTCGAGCCGCTCGGAATTGCGGAAGGCCTCGCCCCGCTGCATCGCCGCGTCGATGAACAAAGGGGAACCGGGATGTTTGCCCATCAATTCGGCGAAGGTTTTGATGGCCTCGTCGAACTGCTTCTGCGCGGCGAGAGCCTGACCGAGGAAAAAGCGAACCGAGTCGTCGGCCTTGGTGTTTGGATGTTCGGTCAGGAACTTGCGGCAGGCTTCGGCGAGTTCGGGCTGGGCCTTGCGCTCGTGAAGGCGCGTGATGTTGACGAAGTCCTCGAGAGGATCCTCGCCGGCGAAGAGGGAGGCGCCGGTGAGCGCGACCACGATCAGGGGAAGGCAGCGGGGGTTCATGCGAACGCGATCCTGCCGGATCGCTTCCTCCTTGGAAAGACTTTTCAGCGCCGGCTCGCGGGGACCAGTTCCGGCTTCGGCTTCGCTTTTTCGGCCTCGATCGATTTCAGGAGGACGGCGACGGCCTTCTCGATCTGGCGGTCGCGTCCGGCGGCCTCGTCTCCGGCCTCGGGCCAGATCAGTTCATCAGGCACGGCGCCGTTCAGCTCGAGGTCGGCCCCGTCGCTGCGGCGGTACCATCCGCGGAAGGGGAGGCGCAGGGTCCCGAGATCGCGGACGGAGGTCGCGCCGGTCGAGACGACGCCTCCGGCGGTGGGCACCCCGACGAGCTTGCCGCGCCCGAGTTCCTTCACCGCGTGGCTGAAGATCTCGGCATTGGAAAAGCTGTTCTGGTTGCAGAGGACGGTGACCGGCTGGTTCCACGTCGCGTAGACCCGGCGGTCCTGGGGGTAACCGGGGCCGCCGCCCCGCGGCACGGTGATGGCGTGTTCCGCGGGTGTCAGCACGGTGAGGAGGTGATCGGCGGTGAAGCCGCCGCCGTTGTCGCGCACGTCGATGAGGAGGCCGTCCTTGCCGTGGCCGCGGGCGAAGATCTCCTCCTCGAAGCGGAGGAATTCGCTCCAGTCCATCTTCTCGACGAAGACATAGCCGAGGCGTCCGCCGCCGAGGCGGTCGACGAGGGCGCGGGTCGCGTCGACGCGGGCATCCTGCACCAGTTCGCGGGCGCGGGCGTAGGAAACGGGACGCAGGACGATCTCGAGCGTCTCCGTCTCCGGCTTTTCCTCTTTTGCGGCTTTATCAGGCCCCCCGGCCGCGGGCTTGCCGGGTTTGGCACGCCGGACCTTGAGGCGGAGGTCGCGGGCGAGGGGACCGTTGAGGACGACGGTGGGATCGAGGTCCGGGGAGAGCCTGGTGCCGTCGATCTCGAGGACCAGGTCTCCGCGAAGAAGCCTCGAGGCGGCCTCGTCGGCGGGACCGCGCGGGATGACGGTGGCGACCTTCCATCCCTCACCGCGGTGGAAGCGGTCGAAGGTCACGCCTAGGTGCGCCGTTTCCTCGCTCCAGCCCTGGGACGAACGGCTCGCGAAGGAGTCCGTCGCGGACTTGAAGCCGAGATGCGATCCGTTGAGTTCCCCGAGCATCATCGCGACAACGCGGTCGAAGGCGC
>JBILDO010000110.1:0-9848 GCA_044352585.1 Verrucomicrobiales bacterium | reverse complement strand
CATCGAATCGTACTACAACACCCTCCGCCGACACTCCTCCCTCGATTACCTGACACCGACCCAGTTCGAGGCACTCAACCACACCCTCAAATAACCAACACCGGTCCAAAAATCAGTGGCATCTCAAGGTGCGTTCCTGGAGCATGGCCTCGTTGAGAAGGAGGCGAAAGCCTTCGGCGAGGCCGGAGGCACCTTGGGCGGTGAGGAGTTGCAAAACGGTGTTGAGAAGTTCAGTGTTGTTCGGGTGGGTCATGTGTGGGATTTGGGTTGGATGTGTTTTGCTACACCCCAACACAAGACCACGCTGGCCCACCCCTCGCCACCGCGCGCGGCCTCGGCTAAGCAATTTTACAGAACAAGATTTACACCCCCGGCTCAGACCAAAGCCCTGTCAATATCTCACCAAAACGCGGGCTGAGTTTCGCGAAATTCCTCATCGCTCCCACTACCGCGCCGCGGCTTAAAACCGTGCCATTCGGGTCTGACCCTTTTTGACTCTTTTTTGTGACTGTAATCGCAACGGGCGAGCGGTTTGATCATCACAATTGGCTGCAAGCGCATGCCACATATCGATCCTTCTTCGTCAATTTCTCGTCACCGTCTCGTCCAGATTTAGCACCAGGTTCGCCACCATCGTCCAAGCCGCCGTCTCGGTGGCCGGGGCGAGCCGCTTCGGCACCGATTCGCCGGCCGCGACGATCGCTTCCGCGGCCTTGGCGTCCGCTCCGGCGTGGTAACGCTGCTGGACGAGGGCGTCGGTGAGCAGGCCGGTCTCTTTCGCATCCGGAACGCGGCTCAGGACCGTGCGGAAGAGCCAGCGCAATCTCGCCGCGTCGTCCTTGCCACCTTCGGCAACGACCCGCTCGGCGAGGGCGCGGGCGGCTTCGAAATGCTGGACGTCGTTGAGCAGTTGCAGGGCCTGCATCGGCGTGTTGTTGCGCTCGCGCCGGGTGCAGCTCTGTTCGCGGTTGGGCGCGTCGAAGTTCGTCATGAACGGCGGCGGCGCGGTACGCTTGAAGAAGATGTAGAGGCTCCGCCGGTAGAGGGCAGCCCCGTGGTCCTGCAGGTAATAGCGTGTGTTGCTGTCGCCGTAGCCGACCGGCTCCCAGATGTTCGGCGGCTGGTAGGTGCGGGTGCCGCGCCCGCCCATCGTCAGGTCGAGGAGTCCGCTGACGAAGAGCGCGTTGTCGCGGATCTGCTCGGCGTCGAGACGGATGCGCGGCCCCCGCGCCAGAAAACGGTTCCCGGGATCGACCGCGAGGGTCGTTTCATCGGCGCGGTAGGATTGGCGGAAGGCGCGGGACATCAGCATCTCCTTCATCAACCATTTCACGTCCCAACCCTTCCCGACAAAACCCACCGCGAGCCAGTCGAGCAGTTCCGGGTGGCTCGGCGGCTCACCCTGCGACCCGAGATCGTGGCTTGTCTTCACCAGACCGGTGCCGAAGACCTGCTGCCAGAAGCGATTCACCGTGACCCGCGCGGTCAGCGGATGCTCCGGCGCGACGAGCCAATTGGCAAGGTCGAGCCGGTTGAGCCGTCGCGGCTCCTTTGGCGCGTTGAAGGGACCGAAGTTCGCGGGAATGGCCGGCTCGACCTTTTCCCCCGGCTTGTTGTATTGTCCTCGCTCGGCGATGAAGGTCTCGCGGGGCTCGGGGAGGTCGTTGAAGATGAAGGTCGTGGGAATGGCCTCGTCGGCCGCGGCCACGGCGACACGCGCCTCCTCCCAGGCCCGGCGGGGAGCCGCGGCCGATCCCCCCGCGGGATGCGCGATGCGGCGCAGGTAGAAGGCGAGCAGCGTCTCGCGCGCCTTCGTGTCGGTGGTTTTGTCAGGGCCATCGGCCAGCGTCTTCGCGAGCGGACCGGGCAGATCGGCCGGCGTCCTCTTGTCGTGTGATTTCCACCAAAGCGCGAAGGACGCGAGCGGATCCTTCGCCGGGCTCAATTCACCCTTCACGGCACAACGGTCCCAGGCGACGCGGCCGCCCACCATCTGCACGGAGAGGGTGGCGAGCCGTGATCCGGGTCCGATCTCGAGCACCGCGGGATCGAAGGAGAGGGTCGTCCATTTCCCCGGCTCGGGCAGCGCCCCCATCGAGACCACCTTCGCGGGATTGCCCGCGTTGTAGACTTCAAAGGCCGCCGGATCACCCCAGTAGACCCGCTTGCCATTGAGGACGATGGCGATCGCTTGCGGCGGACTGAGCGGATCGGGGCGCACCGCGATTTCGAAGCGGGCGTTTTTCTCCGGAACGGTCACGGGGATCAGCTCGGGCGTGAGGATCTGCTCGAAGAAGTTGCCGTTGGCCTGCTCGAGGACCCGGCGTCCCGAAGGCACGCCGAAACCGGGACGATCGAGCCAGACCGGGGCATTGCGTGAAGTGTTGCGCTGGACCGTGCCAAGGGAAAAGAGATCGTCGAAGATCACCTGCTCACGCGCCACCGGAGCGGCCTTGGCATCGGGCTCGGTGAACGCCGGCAACGCGGTCGATTCCAAAACGGCGAGGCGGGCGGCTTCGTCCTTCCGAGCGGCATCGAGCGCTTCCTCCTGGGCTGGGGCGGGCAGTTTCAAGATCGGAGCGGTCTTCGCGATGTTTCCGTCCATCGCCGGATCGGCGGCGCTGTAGAAAAAGGCGTAGAGGGAATAAAAATCCTTCGTGCTCAGCGGATCATACTTGTGGTCGTGACACTGGGCACAGCCCCCGGTGAGACCCAGCCACGCCGTCGTCACGGTGGCGGCGCGGTCGATCGCGTAGAGGTGACGGTATTCATCGTCGATCGCCCCGCCCTCGCTCGTGGTGACGTTGCAACGGCTGAAGCCGGTCGCGACGAGTTGATCGGTCGTGGCATTGGGCAGGAGATCGCCGGCGATCTGCCAGGCCGTGAACCGGTCGAAGGGCAGGTTCTCGTTGAAGGCCTTCACGACCCAGTCGCGGTAGGCCCACAGGTGGCGCTCGTTGTCGAGGTGCAGCCCATGGGTGTCGCCGTAGCGGGCCACGTCGAGCCAATGACGCGCCATTTCCTCTCCGTAGCGCGGCGAATTCAGATAACGGTCCACCATCGCCTCGTAGGCACCTGGGGACGCGTCTTTTTCAAAGGCATCGACCTCGGCCAGGGTCGGCGGCAGGCCGGTGAGGGTGAAGGCGACGCGTCGGATCAGGGTGGCGCGGTCGGCTTCGGGGAGAAAAGTCAGTCTCTCCCCGGCGAGGCGGTTCCCGAGCAAGGCATCGATCGCGGCAACTCCCCGGGGCACCTCCGGCTTCACCGGCGTCACGAGCGACCAATGCCGCTCGTAGACCGCACCCTCTTCGATCCAGCGCTTCAGAGTGTTCTTTTGGGCGTCCGTCAGGGTCTTGTGCGACTTCGGCGGGGGCATGATCTCATCCGGATCCATCGAAAGGATGCGCTGCCAGGCCTCGCTCTTCTCGAGATTGCCCGGCACGATCGCCTGATACCCCCCCAGATCGGCCGACGCTCCGCCGGCCGTGTCGAGCCGAAGGTCCGCCTCGCGCTTCTTCGCGTCGAAGCCGTGGCAGGCGAAGCAGTTCTCCGAAAGGATCGGACGGATGTCGCGGTTGAAGCTGAGCTTGCCCTCGGCGGCGGGTGTGGGCAAGGAACGGCAAGGGCCGATGAGGAGAAGGACGACGAACGGAACACGGCACTTCATGCAGGATGGGGCAACGTAGACCGGGAATCCGCCATGGGGCAACCCCGCAAGTCCGGGTGCCTTGAAGGAATCGAGCGTCCGCACGCGTCTCGGGGAAGAGTTCTTGGGGATAAACATCGATCAGATCGATGATTTATTAATCGATTATCAATTCGATTTGATCCTCGCTCTCGGACTAGGATCTCCACGAACCGAATCCCGTTCCCATGGAAGTGCTGATCCTGCTGCTGGCGATTGTCATCCTCTTTCTCATCCTCGTCTCCCACAATCGGGTCGGCGGGGTGGAGCGCAAAGTCGATCACCTCCGCGCGGACTTCCGCGAGGTGCTACACGAGGTCAAAAACCTCCGATTCCTCCCGCCTCCGCCCGCCCAATCGCCTCCCGTGTCCTTGGTCGGCGTTAATGAAACCGAGCCCGTTCCGTTCCCGGTGGGCGACCTCGTCCATCCTGACCGAGCCACCGAACCCGGTGAAACGGCCGAACCGGTCGCGGCGCGGTTGCCGTTCGCGGATGAACCCGAACCGCACGCGGTTTACGGTGGGGCGGCTCCTCCGCCCTTGCCCGACCGTCCTTCGGCGGTGGCCGCCAAGGCGGAAACCGGGCGCTTCGAATCGTCCGTCCGGGAGATTCTCGCGAAGCTGTGGAACTGGATCGTGGTCGGCGAAGAGCACCGGCCCAAGGGCGTGACGATGGAGTTCGCGATCGCGACGACCTGGCTCATTCGCATCGGGGTGCTCATCCTCCTCATCGGGATCGGCTTTTTCCTGAAGTATTCGATCACGAAGGGCTGGATCGGTCCCGTCATGCGGGTCGCCGTCACCACTCTGGCCGGAGCGGGCCTCGTCGCCGGGGGCGTCCGTCTCTTTTCCGGAAAATACCGCGTCCTCGGCCAGGGGCTCGCCGGCGCGGGCTTCGCGACGCTGTATTTCAGTTTCTTCACCGCGCACCAGCCCGGCTACGACATCGTCGGTCCGACCGTGGCCTTCGCGCTCATGGTCCTCGTCACCATTGCCGCCGCCCTTGTCGCGGTGCGCCACAACACGCTCCTCGTGGCGGTGCTGGGATTGATCGGCGGCTACGGCACGCCCTTCATGATCCGGACGGGAACGGAGAGCGTCGTCCTCCTGTTCGGCTACGCGCTCCTCCTTGGTCTCGGCATGTTCGCGGTGGCGGCGAAAAAGGAGTGGAGGCTCCTGCACTACCTCAGCTTCTCCGCAACCCTGCTCCTCGCCGGCATGACCTACGAACGCTCCTTCACACCGGATCGGTTCTGGCAGTTCCTTCCCTTCCTCCTCGCGTTCTTCGTCCTCTTTTCCTCGACGACCTTCGTCCACCAGTTCCTCCACCGGAAACCCTCGTCCGTCCTCGATCTGATCTTCCTGTTCCTCAATGCCGCCGCCTTCACCGGCCTCTCGGTCGCCTGCATCGAGCAGACCTACCGGCGCGAGGCCATCGCCGTGCTCACCATCGGACTGGCGGTCTTCCACCTCCTCCACATCGGCTTCTTCCTGAAACGCCGGGTGGAGGACCGAGGGCTGCTCTACAGCTTCACCGGTCTCGCCGCCTTCTTTGTCGCGATCACCCTGCCCCTCGTCCTCACGAAGGGATGGATCACGGTGAGCTGGTCGCTGCAGGCCTTCGTCATGCTCTGGATCGCGTCGCGGATGCGCAGCGAGTTCCTGCGCCAGCTCGCCTACGTGCTCTACCTCGTCGTCATCGCGCGCTTCGCGATCATCGATCTCGCGGACCAGTTCGGCGGACTCTCCACGAACCTCACGACGAAGGAATACTTCCGCCACCTCCTCGAGCGCGCCTTCGTCCTCGGGATCCCGATCGGTTCCTTTTTCGCCGCGGGCCGTCTTTTCACCGACGATGGATCGGACGCCGCGACCGGGGACGACGGGATGCGTCCGTGGTTCGGTCAGAGCGTGCTCTCGCGGGTCTGCTTCTGGATCGTCGTGGTGCTGACCTTCATCGTGCTGAACCTCGAGGTCCGCCACACTTTCGGCACCTTCTGCGATCCACTCGTGCGTCCGGGCATCACCTTCGTCTGGATCGCCCTCGGGGCCCTCCTTCTCCGCGAGCTGATGACGGGACGCTCGTCCCTCGCCACCGCCCTCTTCTGGATCCTCTCGGTTGCGCTGGTTCTCAAGGTCTTCCTCTTCGACCTTGTTCAGTTCGATCCGGGATTCAATCTCGCCTTCGCCCCGCGCGACTTCGTCCCGGGACTGCTGATGCGGGCGCTCGATTTCGGAGCCGTCACCGTCTTCCTCCTCTTCGTGGCCCGGGCCCTGGGGGGAAGGGAGGGCTTCGCCGGCACCTCGCGCATCTTCGCCTACGCCTCGCTCGGCGCCCTCTTCATCTACTCGAGCCTCGAGGTCTGGACCGGACTCGTCCGTTTCCTGCCCGATTTCCGCATGGCCGGCATTTCGATCTACTGGACGGTCTTCGCGATCAGCCTGCTCCTCGCCGGGATCCTCCGCGGACGCGCCGCCCTCCGCGGCCTCGGACTGTTGCTCCTCGGCGGCACGATCCTGAAGGTCTTCTTCCTCGATCTCGCCGGACTCGAGCCACTCCACCGCATCATCGCTTTCATCGCCCTCGGAATTCTGGTGCTGCTGGGCTCGTTCCTCTATTTCAAATTCGGAAGCCGTTTCACCACGGGGCCCGGCACGGAGAGGACCGCGCTCCCCTCGAGGCCGTGAACGCCCCCCGACGAGGAGCCAAGCCGCCGCGCGGATTCACGAGTTCTCCTCTTTGTGGAAGAAGATCTTGATGAACTCCATTCCCTTCTCCTCGTCACGGCCTCGCTCCAGGAAGAGCGGGGCCTGATGGATGAATCCGGGCGAAAACCTCAGTTCCACCCCGACATCGAGCCGCATCCGGCTCTTGAGCCGTTTACCCGCCTTTTCCGCCTCCTTTTTCGAGACCGGGAAGGTCTCCTCGATCGCCACGCCGCTCTCCTCCTCGTAGTCGATCTTGAAGGCCTCGAACTGGGCGATCCGCTCCGGAGTGACGAGGGCGCTCGACTCGAACGTGGCTTGATCGAACTGCTCCGCCTCCTTCAGATAATCCATCGCCCGGCCGGCCACCTCCATGCGCTCCTCCGCGCGCGTCTCCTCGGGCAGCCCCCGCTCGGCGAAGGCCACGCAGAGCTCCGAAAAGCGGCGCGTCAGGAAATCATCGTCCTTCACCGGCCTCGCCCCGATGAAGTCGCGCACCCAGAACTGGGTGTTGCCGCCGTCCTTGTCGAAGAGATAGACCGAATACCCGTCGGCCCGGCCATGGTTGAGGATGAGGCAGCCCTTGTCGATCTTGTCGGGATAGATTCCCTGCTCGGTCGTCAGCACGAGGTCGCCGTCGCGCTCCGAGATCTGGAGGAAGGGCACGCGGCTCTCCGATTTGACGAGGCTGAGGGCCTGGACGGGCTCGCCGAGGATGGTGACACCGTCGATGAGGGCGATGCAGAGGTCGCCCGACTTGATGTTCGGGTGATTCGACTTCGCGTGGAGGTGGCACGCGATTGCGGCACCCTGGGCGAGCAAGCTCTCGTTCCCGGTGAAGATCGCGGTCGATGCGGCAAAGAGTTCGTTCTTTCCGAGATCGCTGTGGTGGTGCAGTTGATGACGCTCGAGGGCGCGGAAGCACTTGAGGAAGCAATGGGTCAGGAGTTCCGCCTCCTCGTCGCGGAAGCGGCAGAGATTTCTGGAAGTGACGAGCGGTTCGCTGCGCACCGGATTGCCCACCTTCGCGAGGGTCATCGCGACGAGGCGGGCGTTCCGGAAGTTCGGGGAAAGGGCCATGCCCGGATCCTAAGCGGGTCGGGTCCGGGGGGCAACCCGCTTCGATGCAGTCGCGCCGGATCCCGCCTTCGGTCGGGGGCGGGCCCGGTCGTGGGCAGGTCCCGCGTCCCCGGGCCCGGAGCCGAAAAGCTCCGCGACCGGCAGAATTCTTGTCGAGGCGGAGGCGGTTTCGGGTTATCTTTCGGGATTCAAAAAATTTGCCGTGGCCACACTTGCACTGATCAGTCAAAAAGGAGGAGTCGGGAAAACGACCATCGCGGTCAACCTGAGTTACTCCTTGGCCCGCCGTGGCTGGCGGGTTCTTCTCGTGGATGCCGACCTTCAGGGAGGGGTTGGATTCTCCCTGACGGAGAAATCGAAGGACGCCGCCGGCTATTATGATTTTCTTCTGGGGGGGGGCGATTCGGGCCGGGGCGGGATCGCTTCCGCCATTCTCCGGACCCGTCTTCCCGGTCTTTCCCTGCTCACCCGGGGATCCCGCCATGCCCTCGACCGCTTCCTCGCGGGGGAGCATGAAGCGGCGCTTGCACTGGAATCGGTCCGCAGGATCGACGAGTGGGTTCGTGAGACGGACGAGTTTGACCTCGTCCTTTACGATACCCCGACCGGAGTGACCGCCGTCGGCGAGGGACTCAACCGCACCGTGGATGCCTTGCTCGTGCCGCAGCAGCCGGGCCCCCTTTGCCTGCGCAGCCTTCCGCAAATCCTTCGGATGGTCGCCGCCGCACGGGCTTCCGGCGGAGAACCGGACCGGCCGCGTCTCGCGGGCTTTCTGCTCTCGATGACGGAAACCGACGATCCCTCGAATCTTCAGGATCAGCGCGAGTTCCGTGATCTTCTCCCCCTCGAACTGGTTTTGGAAACGGTCATTCCGCTTCACCGCGACTTCCGCGAGGCGACCCGTCTTGGTGTTCCCGTCGCGATGCTGCGGGAACGTCCCTCCCCCTCCGCCCTGATCTTCGATCAACTCGCAGCGGAGCTGGAAAATCGCCTCAACCTCTACGAAGACGAGGAAACCCCGTTCCCGGACCGCGACTATGCCCGACTCGTGGATTGACAAAAAGGAGCTCGAGGAACTGGTCGGGAGTTTTGCCCCACCCCGGAAGTCGCGTCGAAAGCCCCTCGCACCGCGTTCCCGTGGCGACGACAACGCCAAAGCGAACGTTCCTCCGACGACCGAAACGGAGCCCGTCGCAGCGGAGCCCGTGGAGACCTTGGTGGATCCGCCTTTTTTGGATCAGGAGCCACCTCCCGCCATCGAGCAGGCGGAAATTCGGGTGATGGAACCGGAGGAAAGCGAGGAATTGGATCCGGAGTCCGATTCGATTTTCGTTTTCGAGGAGGATCCCGGAACCGAGGACACGGTGAGTTCCTCCGGGGTCGTTGCCGACGGCTTCGAGGATGCGGGGGAGGCTGCTGCTTCCGATCCTCCGCCGGAGGCAATCGATCTCCTGATCGAGACGAACGATGACGCTCCTCTGGTCGAGGAAGTGTTCGCCCCCGGGGAAGAGGAAACCTTCGAGGAGTCCCTTCCCACCGAAGCGATCTTGCCGCCCTGGTGGATCGGGGAAGACTCCGCGTTGGAACCGCTGGAGTCTTTTGAATCGCTGGAAACGCTCGAATGGATTCGAGAAGAACCCGCTCCGTGCGCGACCGTTCCGGTGGAAAAAACGCCCCTGCGATCGCTTCCCGCGGAGCTCCCGGAAATCCGGATCGAGAGTGCCGAGGAGTCTTATCGCGATCTTCCTCCATTCCTCGACGAACCGGAGGAGATCCCCTCACCCCGTCCGGTTTCGCTCTCCGAACGGGACGCCGACCGGGCCTTGATCGCGCTGGCGGAAGCCCGAGCCCGGGTTGAGCGCTCACAGTTGCTGCGGGTCCGTCCGATCCCGGACGAGCCGCCGCCGATTCTACCGGAACCGAAAATCGAATCCGATCTCCATCCGGTCGCGACGACTCCCCTGACGGAACCCGGGACGCGGGAGGAAGCGGAATCCGGGTCGGTCGGGGCCGTCGGCCTCGAAACACCGGCCGCCGAATTTGAATCCGGGGAAGCCGCCGAGCCGCCGTCGGAAACGCCGCAATCGAACGCGAAGGAAGCGGATGCCGCGGTCGTTTCACCGGAGTCGGTTCCGCCCGTTGCTTCCATCGCCGAAGCGGACCCTGAACCGGATGCACCCGGACTCTTCGATGGCGAGCGTTTTCTCCGCCGCGTCGAGCGTTTTGGCGAGGAGGCCCGGCGACGTCTCGCCGCGCGCGAGGTGATCGTCTGCGACCGGGACGGTCTCATCCTCTATTCCGACGTCGAGGAGCGGGCGGGAGGTGTTCTGGAGACCGCGTTGCTGCTCGAGGTCTCGGCCAGGGCGAACCGTTTGCTC
>JBILDO010000109.1:0-9922 GCA_044352585.1 Verrucomicrobiales bacterium | reverse complement strand
TCACGAGAGCCGGAAGATTCTAGCGTCCCGCGCGAAAAACCGCTACTGCCTCGCCATGCTCGCGAGCATGACGACGGACGACTGGTATCTGACCCACCGCTGAGGATCGGATCATTCAAGAATGCGCGCGAGGAATTCCGGTTCCGGAAGCTCGCAGAAGTCCCCTTTTCGGGAAATCCAATAGCGGTTTTTCGCGACCAGGGAATAGAGGGCGTCGCGGAGGCGCCGCGGCAGGAGTCGTCCGGCGAGCAGAAGCCGCCAGGGACCGCCGAGAGCGCGGGCCAGTTCGAGAACAGCGTCCCCACGGAGGAAGTGGGCGCCATCCGTCTCGCGCAGGATCACCATGGACCCTCCGGCGGGATCGGCGTACGGGGAGAACCCCTTTTCCCGGGACAACTTGCCCTGCAACGGAGCAAACCGGAGCGCACCGCGCCGGTCGGCCCGGAAAATCCGGCGGACTCCCGCGGAGCAGAAGGCACAGTCACCGTCGAAGAACATGATCCAACCCATGGGCAAGCGACCCGCGGCGGGGTCGGCGAAACAATTTCCACCTCGCGAAGAGGAAGTAAAGCCCGGCGGGACGCACGGGTCCGGGGCGGGACTTCACACTTTCTGCAACTGCCTCTTCAAGCTCGCGCGGAGGGCGAAGAAGGCACCGATGACGAATCCAAGCATGGCGAGGAGGTTGAGCGTGACGGTCTTGATGCGGAATCCGAAGAGCGGGTTTTCGCTTTCGGGCGGAAAGCGGAACTGCCGCCCGGCTCCAAAAAAGACGTTCGGCGGGTTTTTCTCCTTCCGGTAATCCTCGCGCTCGACCTCGGCTCGGGTAAAGAGGTCCTGGACCTTCGTGTTGAGGTAAAGCTCGCCGACGGAGTAGGTTTTTTCCGGCGTCGCGGGCGTCTCGTAATACGGTTCCGGATCGAAGGTGCCGGCCTCAAGATCCCTGCGGATCCGCACGAGGATTTTCGAAACTTCGCGGGGCGATCCGGCCCTGATCCCGTGAATCACCGAGAGGGCCTGCTTGAACTGGTAAAGGCGCTCCTCCTGCGCCTCGGTCAGCTCCTGGTCGAGGGGGATGAGGCTGAACTTCTGGATCTCGCCCTCGATGAAGTTGGTCAGCACGCTCGCGGGGTTGTGGTCGGCGTGGAGGATGATGATGGCCTCGTAACTCCAGCGCAGGGGCATGAGGTGGCAGATCGCGGGCACCTTGAGCTTGCTCGCCTCCTCGCGCTCGTCCTCGGGGACGAACCACTGTCGGATGTTCTGGATGATGTCGAAGCTGCGGTTCATCTCGTCGTATTTGATGAGTGCCCCGCCAAGGATGATGTTCGGGATGAGGATGAGGGGAATGATGTTGATCGCGGTCTTCGGGCTACTGACAATCGAGGAGATGAAGAGGCCGGCGGCGATGCCGACGAAGGAGGTCAGGAACATCCAGAGCAGGTTCGGCAGGAACATGTCGCGGATCCCGAGGATGGCGTTGCCGATGAGCAGGTAGATGACGCACTGGACCAGGGCGAAGAATCCGAGCGAAAGGTATTTCCCGATGATGTAGCCGCTCACGCGGAAGCCGTGGTGCCGCTCCCGCTGGAGGAGGTTGCGGTCGCGGATGACCTCCTCGGCGGAATTCGTCATGCCGAGGAAGAGGGCGGTGACGAGTCCGAGGAAGAGGTAGGTGGGGATGTGGAAGGCGTTGGCGAAATTGTAGTCGCCGTCCTCGGAGTAGCGCATCACCATGGCGATGAGGATGGCGAGGGCGGGCGCTTCGAGCAGGGTGGTGGCGAGGTTGGCCCGGTTCCGCAGCTTGCTGAGGAAGGCGCGCTTGAACTGGTTCGTGAACCGCACCCAGTCGTGCCGCAGCTTGCGCACGGGAGCCAGCGGCGTCTTCTGGATCGTCGCGGTCTGGGCGGTGTCGCTGTCGATCTCGCGCAGGTTCACCTCCTCAAGGAGACGGTGGGTCTGGAAGCGATCGGACCAGAACGAGGCGTTGAAGCGTCGCGCCGGGATGAGGTTGCCGCGGGCGTCGCGTTCGTAGATGACGTCGCCACCGAGGTCGCGGAGGGGCGTCTCGAGCACGTCGAAGACGAAATCCGGGGTCAATCCGAGGATTCCCTCCGCGCCCTCCGCTCCGGCCGGAGCTGCCGTGGTGAAAATGCCCTCCTGCTTCCGCGCCTCATGGAAGTATTCGAGCATCTGCGCGGGCGTGCCGAAAAAGGCCATGCGCCCCCCGTTGTCGAGGAGGAGCGCCTTGTCGAACATGTGGAAGAGGCGGCTGCTCGGCTGGTGGATCGAGACGAGGGTGATCTTGTTGTGGGTGAGGCCCCGGATCATCTCGAGGACATGCTCCGAGTCCTTCGAGGACAGGCCCGAGGTCGGCTCGTCGAAGAGGTAGATGTCGGCGATGCCGATCATGTCCATGCCCGCGTTGAGTCGGCGGCGCTGGCCGCCGGAGAGGCTCTTCGTTTCCTGGTCGCCGGCGAGGCGGTGGCGGATCTCGTTGAGGCCGAGCTCGATCAGCTTCGAGTCGACGCGGCGGCGGCGCTCGGCCACGGGGAAGTGCGGGGCCCGCATCGCGGCGGCGGTGTCGAGGTTCTCCTCGACGGTGAGGAGCGGGTCGAAGGTCTCGTCCTGCGGGATGATCGCGATGTAGCTCTTCAGGTTCTCGTGCGCGGAATAGAGATCGACGCCGTTGAGGTCGATGCGCCCGCTCTTCGGCTTGAGTTGGCCGCCGAGGGCTTTGAGGAGGGTGCTCTTCCCGCAGCCGCTCGGCCCCATCACGCAGACCATCTCGCCGCGTTGGATCGTGAAGGAGACCCCGTCGAGGGCCGGCGCCTTGCGGTCGTAGCTGTGGGCGATCTCGCGGACGCGGAGGGTGTTGATGACGTTGCGCTCCTCCTCGATGATGCCCTCGGTGAAATGGCAGCGGAGGAACTGGTCGCTCCCGAGCGAGATGACGCTGCCGTCCTTGAGCGGAGCGGATCCTTTCACGATCCCGCCCTCGACCGCGATGGGGCGCTCGCTCTCGATGATCTCGAGGAGACCGGTCTTGGTGCTGTTGTCGCAGCGGATGCGGAGGAGGATGCGCCCCGCCGTGCCGGGGGAGAGGAGGATGTCGCCCGGGGAGAGCTTGTCGGGTTCGTTCGAGACGAGATAAACGGTGCGGTTCGGCGGCAGGCTGTAGCGTCCGCCCAGTTCCCGCGCCTTGCGGCGGAGGTCGTCGAAGGAAATCTCGCTGTGGTCGGGAAAGTCGATTTTTTCCCGCGAGGTCACCTCGAACCGGTCGCCCTTTTTCAGGGGACGTCTCCCGATGACGGCGTCGGTGGGATTGAGCACCTCGACCTGGATCTTCAGACCGAAGGACACGCGCAGGTAGCTCTGCTTCGTGCGCACCTTCTCGATGAAGTGGTTGCCGTTGCCGTCGAGGGAGAGATAGAGCTGGACCGAGGAGAGGTTCTTCTTCGTGTTGAAGTAGAAGACGAGATCCTCGAAGGCGAGGACCTCCTCCCCGATGATGAGCCGCTGGCCCTCGTAGACGCGGCAGAACTCTCCGGCGTTCACCTGTCGACCCCTCGCGAGGATCGGGGCCGGTCCTAGATTCTTCACGAGGACGAGGCTCTGGAAGCGGAAGGCGACGACGGAATGCTCGTCTTCCGCGGTCGCGATACTCACGTCCGCGGGTTCCTTGGTCGAGAGGATGAGCGATTCGAGTCGGTGGTTTTCGGCGCCGGCGCCGCGGCTCTCGCCGCTGAGGGTAGCGCCCTTGCCGAGTTGGGAAAGTTCGCTCGTGTTGAGCTGGTAGACGATGTTGATCGCCTCCGAAGCGACCCCGAGGGTCGTCATGAACTGGTAGAAGGAGATGAGGTTTTCCTTCGGCAGGCCGGCGCGGCTGATGAGCACGTATAACTGCACCCCGAGGAGGACCTTGTCCTCGAGCGGGAGGGTTCCGGCGAGGTTCGAGGCGATCGCTTCGAGATCCTGGCGCCGGCGCAGGGAGCGGACGAAAAGCTGTTTCAGTTCCGTGTAGACGGTTTCGGGAAAGTCGTAGCGGAGGAATCCGAGGATGGAATCGATTTCCGCCTCCGCGGCCCGCCCGTCGAGTTTCGTGAACCCGGCGAAGACCTCGATCAACATCGGCAACATCGATTCTTCGGTCCGCGGCGTCTCGCTCTTGAAGAGAGTGCGCTGGACCCGGCTCCAGATTCGGCTTCGATTCCGGGAAAGGCCGGAGTCCGCGCGGGGCTTCTTCCCCGGCGATCCGGTTTCGGAATGGGGATCGCGCAGAGTGGAGGAGGAATTCGACATGTCGGGCGGGAACGGACCCGTCAATCTATACCCGAAGCGAACGACTTGGAAACCCGGGATCGACATGAGTTCGACGCCCGGCAGTCCGGCGGGGGGGAAATCTTCAAGCAAATACGAAGAATTTGATTTTATTTATTAAAATTATGGTTAATATATAAAAGCCTCCATCATGAACGCCTTCCATCGCCCCGACCTGCCCGCTTCGTCGAAAGTGCTCAGCCTGGTCCGCCTGCATCACGGAATGCCGCCGGAGATCGGCGAGGTATTGCCGGCGACGGCGAAGGCTTCGGCTCCGCTGGGCAGGCTCTGGCGTTCCGGTGCCCGGGCAAATCACCTCCAGGCCCGCCGCCGCCGCGTGCCGCTTGATGATCTGCCGGAAGCCGAGTTCCCCGTGATCCTTGAACTCGCGGGGGGCAGCAATTTCGTCATCGTGCACGAGCGCTCCGGAACGGAGGGAGAGGGACAGGCCTACCGCGTGCAGTTCCCCGACTCGCGCGAGGCCGAAGTCCGGGCCGACCGGCTCCGCGAACTTTACGACGGCACCTGCGTCTTTCTGAGCCCCGGCACCTCCGCGCTCCCCGCGGGACTTTTCCCGAGGCTGCGGCGCCGTCTGGGGTGGGCTTGTTAGGATCCCGGACGGAGCACGGTCAGAGATTCTCCGGGAAAATCTGCAGGTTCGCGACCTTGCGCAGTTTGCCCATCTGGATGCGCACGACCTGCGCGGTGCGCTGCGCCTCGAGGTGGGCGACGATCTCGCCCCGGAGTTCCTCGTAGGAAAAGGGACGCCAGGCCCGGCGTTCGAGTAACTCGACGAGATACCAGGCCGATTCTCCCCGCACCGGTTCGAGCAAACCGTTCTCCGCCGAAAACACCGCGGCCGCCAGGGAATCGGGGAGGATTTCGCGGGCGATCCACCCCGGCTCCCCTCCGCTCTCCTTGGTCGCGGCATCAAGGGAATGCTCCCGCGCCACGTCGCCGAAGGCCCGTTCGCCGGACTTCAATTTCGCGTGCAGGTCGCGCGCGAGGGCCTCGTCACCCGCACCGAGCATGGCAAAACGGATCCGGGCCTTCTCCGGCTCGTGGAATCCGGGACGAAGCCCGTCCGGTTTCTCCGCGTCGCCGCGATTCTCCTCGAACCACGTCCGCGCCTCCTCCTCGGAGACGGTCACGCCGGGCTCGATCCGCTTCTCGAGCCAGCGTTTCCGCGACCAGAGGCGGGCCAGCTCTTCGTCGAGGGTCGCGGGATCGAGGCCCGCCGCGACGGCGCGGCGCGCGATTTCCTCCGGCGAGGCGAAGGCGGACTTCCAGGCCGCGATGAAGCCTTCCGTTTCGGCGGCGGGGGCGGTGAACTTCTCGCCGTCGGCGTGCTGGCTCACGAGGATCTCATCGATGAGCGACTGGAGCACGGCTCGCCGGATCATGACGAGGTTCTTGTCGGGAATCTCCGCGACGGTCTTGCCTCGCTGCCGGAGATGCCTTGCCACGGCGAGGTCAACCTGGTCGCGCGTCACGGGGACGAGATTGACGAGGGCGACGTAGCCCCGCACCCGCGCCTCGGCCACGGCCGCATCGCGACGGGTCCGCATCGCATCATGGAGGGGCCCCTGGAATACCTTCAGGTCGAGGACGAGGTAGCCGATCACGGCGAGGTAGAGGGCGGCGCGCCAGGGGAGCCTGCTCATCGCGGCGGGGCGTTCAGGCCGGAACGGGACGTGCCGCGCGAATGCCCAAGTTCGCGTAAATCTCGCGCGTCGCGTGCGACTTGTTCAGCGTGTAGAAATGGATCCCGGCCACGTCGTTTTCGAGAAGGTCGGAGCATTGCTCGGTGGCGTAATGGATGCCGACTTTTTCCACGGAGCCCTGGTCCTCCCCGGCCCGTCGCAGGGCGCGGATGAGTTTGGCGGGGAAGCGGGCGCCGGCGGCGAGGTCGGCCATGCGCTCCATGCCCTTGGTCGAGGTCACGGGCATGATCCCGGCGATGATCGGCACGCGGATCCCGGCCAGCGCGCAACGATCTCGGAAGTCGTGGAAGTCGTCGTTGTGAAAAAAGAGCTGGGTCACGATGTAGTCGGCGCCCTCATCGACCTTGGCCTTGAGGTGATCCATCTCCTTGAGCCGGTTCGGCGTTGCCGGGTGCCCCTCGGGGAAACCGGCCACACCGATGCCGAAACCGCGGCGGTCGGGATGGAGCCCGGTGTCGGTGAATTTCCGGATGTAGCGGACGAGATCGGCGGCATGCTGGAAGGCGTCGTTGGCCTTCACATAGTTCTTCAAGTCGCGCGGCGGATCCCCGCCGAGGGCGAGAATGTTGCCGACTCCGGCGGCGGCGTAGCGCTCGAGGATGGAACGGATGTCGTCCTCCTGGTGACAGACGCAGGTGAGGTGAGGGATGGGATCAAGCGAGGTGGTGTTCTTGAGCCGCACGACGAGGTCGTGGGTCAGCTCCCGGGTCGATCCCCCGGCCCCGTAGGTGACGCTGACAAAGGCCGGGTCGTAGGCCTCGAGCTCGCTGATGGTCTCGTAAAGCGATTCGATCGCGTCGGCCGTTTTCGGCGGGAAAAACTCGAAGGAAAAGCTCGGCCCCTCCTTCGCGAAAATGTCTTGAATGTGCATGCCCCGCTACTTTGGCACGTTTCGGGCGCGGGAACAGGGACTTTTCGCGGGGATCGCCCGTCCCCCCCGCCCCCGCCCCACCGCCGTCTTAATCGCTTGCTCATCAGGCCGCCTGCACTAGGATAGCGAGTCCGGGGTCGCTGACCCAACCCCGGCGGGAAGCCTGTCGTTTTTCCCGCCATCCCTGGCAGCCCGCCTTCTGCGGAGCCCCGGACCGATCGAACTCATCAGGCCATCCCCATGCAAGAATCCTCCTCCGGCGGAAACCGGAACTCCCGCAATCGTCATTCCAATTCCCGCGGTGAAGGCCGCGGCGGCTCCCGCGGAGACCGGGGTCGCTCCCGCAACCGCCCGCGCGGCGACGGTCGCCGCGAATCCTCCCACCGGTCCGATCGTCCCGATGAGTTCCGCCCCTCCGAGATCGTGGGCCGCAATCGGCGGAGCGATTCCACGCCCGCCCCCCGGCTCACCGCCTTCCAGAAGTTCATCAAGATCATCACCTTCGGGCTCGTGGATCCCACGCCGAAGAAACCCGTGGGCAAAAGCCCCGTGCGCTCCGGAGACAAACCGGCCCGTGACGCAGAAAAACCGGTCCGTGAACCCAAGCCCGCCCGCTCCGGCCGAGAGGGTGGCGAGGCCAAGCGCGAGCGCCGCGCCCCCGCCTTCGTCGAGCCGACCACTCCCCGCCTCTATGTCGGCAACCTGAGCTACGAGGTCACCAACGGGGAACTCGAGACGCTCTTCGGCACCTACGGCAGCGTCGTCGAGGCCGCGGTCGTCACCCAGGGAGGAACCGATCGCTCGAAGGGGTTCGCCTTTGTCGAAATGGGCAGTGTCGAGGAGGCCAAGGCCGCCGCCACCGCCCTCAACGATCACGAGGTCAAGGGCCGCAAGATGCTCGTGACCGGCGCGAAGAGCGAAGGGCGGATCGAGGAAAAGTCCTCGGAACCCCGCGCCGAACGGGGCGAACGCCGCGAGCGGAGTGAACGCGGCGAGCGTGGCGAACGGAAAGAGCGCGGTCGCGGCGGACGTTCCCGCGGCGGAGATTCCGACGAGATCGACAAACCGAGCCGCAAGGTCCGGCCCCTCGTCGTCGAAACCGTCACCTCACCCTCGCTCCAGGTCGCCAATCTCAACGCCGAGGCCTCCGATACCGACATCACCGACCTCTTTGCCGGCATCGGCACCATCGCCAGCCGCGAGGAAACAGGCCCGGGTAAGGACGAGCGCAGCAAAAACCACCGCATCGTTCTCACCTCCATCGAGGAAGCGCAAAAGGCGGTCGAATTGCTCCACGGCAAATGCTTCATGGGGCACGAAATCCAGGTCACCGGCCTCTCGGCCGAGGCCTGAGCGCCTCATACAATCCGCCCGCCCGTGGCCACGGCCGACCGGAGGTGTTCTTCCATCAAGGCCGAGACCCGGGCCGGGTTTCCCCCCGGCAAGGCCTCGATGAGGGCCGCGTGCTGCTTCCAGCCTTCGCGCAGCTGGCGGTCGCTGTCGTTGCCCGCCTCGTAGGAAAGGCGCTTGTAACTCCAGCAGCGCCGCAGGATCGCTCGCATCGCAAGATTGCCGCCGAATTCGGCGATGACGAGATGGAGAGCTTGGTCGAGCCAGCGCGCCGCCGTCTGCCAGTGCGGTGACTTGCCCGGCGTGGCGTCGCGCGCGAGCAGTTCCAGATCGGCGAGCACTTCGGCGGGAATTCGTCCGACACACGCGCCCGCCGCCTCCGGCTCGAGCAACTGCCGCACCTGGTGGAGGTCGACGAGCCAGTTTTCCGAACCCGGCCGCACCGTGGCCCGCTGGTTGAGCGACTGATTCACGATCCCGTCGGCGGTGAGCCGCGAGAGCGCCTGCATCACCGGCGTGCGGCTCATCCCCAGCATCTCGGAGAGCTTGGTGGTCTTCAGTTCCGTGCCCGCCGTCAGCTCGCCGCGGACGATCTTCAGGAGGATGCGGTCGTGCGCCTCGTCGGCGAGCGAACGCCGTTCCGGATCGACGATCTCCTCCCCGAGAATCGCACAGAGCTCGGGATAACGGCGGGGATTGAAAGCGGCGGAGGGCATCGGAACGAAAATCAGTTTGACATCAAAACGGCCCCGCTTAAAGTGAATACACTTTTAAAAGTGCATTCATTAACTCGCCATCGCCCGGCCAAGCATTTGCGAAAATTTGCGGTCATTCGCATCAGAAAGATCGCCATTTGGCACCCAAGTCCCCATTCTTCCCCATGACCTCACATCCCCCGAATCCCCCTGCTCTGCCCGTCCTCCGCGGCGGGATGGTCGGCATGGGCATGATCTTCGACGAGACCTACGCACCCTTCTTCGAGGCGGCCGGGCACGGCGTCTATGATCCCACCACCGGAGCCTTCCGGGTCGAGCTCGCCGGAGCCGCGACCCGCACCGGCGACCGCGCCGCCGCCTACGCCAAACGCCGCGGCCTCTCGGACTTCGGCAATCATACCGGGGCAACCGCCGTCGGCGATCTCCTCGCGAGCGGAATCGATTTCCTCTGCGTTGCCTCGCCCGACGACAAGCACTTCGCCGCGGCGAAGGGGGGCATCGAGGCGGGTCGGCACGTCATCATCGAAAAGCCTTCCGTCCTGAGTCTCGGCGAACTCGACCAGCTCGTCGCCCTCGCCAAAGAGAAAGGCGTTCTGGCCAAGGTCGTCTATCACAAGCTCCTCGATCCCGATCACAAGAAACTGCGCACCCTCGTCGCCGACGGCGTTCTCTCACACGTCAACAACGGCTACTGTTCGCTCCTCGAGCCCAAGTCGATCTCGGGCAGCCAGTTCGCCGCCTGGATCACCGGCCGCAACCCCGGCACCTACGTCGCCGTCCATTATCTGAAGCTGATCGATTTCACCTTCGGCGGCCGACTGAAGAGTGTCCAGTGCTCGGGTCAACGGGGTCTGGTCGGACCGAAGGACGGCCCCACCTGGGACTCGACCCAGCTCCGTCTCGTCTACGCATACGAAAGCGGACGCGAGGCCGCCTTCGAC
>JBILDO010000108.1:0-10018 GCA_044352585.1 Verrucomicrobiales bacterium | reverse complement strand
GGGATGGGCATGTTTGAAGTAGGCATACCAGCTTTTCAGCGTCCGGTTCAGGTTTGCGGCAATCGCCTCCATGCTCTCCCCATTGGTCCGTCGCGTTTTCCGCTTGAGCTTTCCTCGCAGCTTTTTCAAGCTCTTGGGCCGGACCAATCGCATCAACCCACCCCACGACCGGGCTTGCCGGGCGGCAGGAATGCCGCCCCTCCTTGTCGCATCGACCACGGGTTTCTCGCGCAACGGGTCGCGCCATTCGAAATCCGCAGACATGACGCCGGGAAGCATTTTCACTTTGCCGCCGGTCGCTCCGCCTCAGCGGCGGGGAACGTCGACGCGCCGCTTTCGCCGCCGCCGAGTTGCGGTTATGCTGCCGGAGATCCCCCTGCCATGAGCCAACTCCCTTCCTCCAACCGCCGCGACTTCCTCCGCGCCTCGCTCGCGACCTCGGCAATCTTCGGCGCCGAATCCGCACTGACCACCCGATCGACGCGGGCCGCGCAATCGAACGCCGGCGGAGCGAAGAACGTCATCTTCATGGTCAGCGATGGAATGAACCACGGTGCCCTCTCCCTCGCCCGCCAGTTCCTCGAGACCGCGGGCGGCGGCACGACGCACTGGACCCGCCTCTATCGGGAGCAGCCCGTCGTCCGGGCGCTCGTCGAGACCTTCTCGGCCAACAGCTGCGTCACCGATTCCGCCGCCGCCGCGAGCGCCTGGGGCGGAGGAAAGCGCGTCCACAACGGCGTTCTCAACGTCCTCCCCGAAGGCGGCCGGGTCCGGACCCTTCATGAGAAGCTGCAGGGCACGGGCCGAAAAACCGGTCTCGTCACCACCGCAACGATCACCCACGCCACTCCCGCGGGATTCGCGGTCAACGTCGACAGCCGGGCTGACGAGGCGATCATCGCTGAACAATATCTCGCGCGCCGGGTCGATCTGCTCCTCGGCGGAGGGAAGAAGTTCTTCAGCGAAGATCTTCGAAAACGCTACGCTGCGGCCGGCTACGCCGTCGTCGATTCGCGCGAGGCCCTGACCGGCCTGCCACTCGATCCCGCCAAACCGCTCCTCGGGATCTTCACCGAGAGCCACCTGCCCTTCAGCATCGACCATGCGAACGTTCCCGGGTTGAAGAGCGCCGTTCCCACGCTCGCGGAAATGACACGAACCGCCCTCGACCGGCTCGCTCCGTCGCAGGACGGGTTTTTCCTCATGGTCGAGGGTGCCCGGATCGACCACGCCGGCCACGCGAACGACGCCGCCGCATCGATCCACGACCAGCTCGCCTTCGACGAGGCGATCGGAACCGTCCTCACCTTCATCGAAAAGCACCCCGACACCCTCCTCGTCATCACGACCGACCACGGCTGCGGTGGCATCCAGATGAACGGGGTCAGTGCGTCGGCGAGCCAGGGGATTGCTCCCGGCCTCTACAATGCGAGCAACCTCTTCTTCGAACGGCTCCGTTCCTTCAACCGCTCCATCGAGTGGATGAAGCAGAATGGGATCGACGGTCTCAGCGGACCGCCGCTCGCCGAAGCGATCGCGGGACACACCGGGATCAAACTCAGCGCCGACGAGATCAAGGCGGCCCAGGGCCTGAAGGCTTCCTTCGAGGACATCATCCAGAGCCACACCGGGGTCGGCTGGACCAGTACCAATCACACCGGGGAGCTCGTCGAATTCTGCGCCTTCGGACCGGGTAGCCGCGAGTTCCCGGCCTTGATGCGCAACGACGAGGCCCACGGCAAACTGCTGCGGATTCTCGGTCTGGAAGCCTGATCCACGCCCGTTCCCGTCCCGGTCCTCGTCATGCAGGTTGCGGGAACGGCGATACGACACCACCGAAACTCCATGAAACTTCGTTCCGCCCTCTTTCTGTCCCTCTCCCTGCTCGTGGCGTCCGCGACCGCCGCAGACCGGCCCAACCTGATCGTGTTCCTCGCCGACGACCTCGGTTACGGGGATCTCGGCTGCTACGGCCACCCCCTCATCCAGACCCCGAACCTCGATGCCTTCGCCAGGGAAGGGGTGAGGCTGACGCAGTGTTATTCGGCGAGCGCGGTGTGCAGCCCGTCCCGGTCCGCGATCCTCACCGGCCGCACGCCCCACCGCAACGGCGTCTACACCTGGATCGCCGAAGGCGGCGAGGTCCATCTCCGCACCAGCGAGATCACCCTGCCCAAACTCCTCCGCGATTCGGGTTACACCACCTGCCACAGCGGCAAATGGCACCTCAACGGATTTTTCAACGACGCCCGCCATCCCCAGCCCGGCGACCACGGCTACGACTGGTGGTTCGCGACCCAGAACAACGCGGCGCCCACCCACGAGAACCCGACGAACTTCGTCCGCAACGGCGCGCCCACGGGGGCGTTGTCAGGATACTCCGCCCCGCTCGTCGTCGGGGAGGCCGTGACCTGGCTGAGGGAGAAACGGGATCCGGGCAAACCCTTCTTCCTCGCCGTCTGGACTCACGAGCCGCATTACCCGATCAAGTCAGATCCGAAGTTCAAGGCGCTCTACCCCGGCCTCACCGACGACGTTCAGGTCGAGCATCACGCCAACGTCACGCAGATGGACCATGCCTTCGGCGAATTGATGAAAGCCCTCGACGCGCAATCCCTGCGCGAGAACACCTTCGTCTTTTTCACCTCCGACAACGGACCCGAGGGCGACGGCGTGAAGTCTCCGGGCCGGGGTTCCCAAGGCGGACTGCGGGGGCGCAAGCGCGACCTGCACGAGGGCGGCATCCGCGTTCCGGGCCTGGCCCGCTGGCCGGGGCACATTCCCGCCGGGTCGGTTTCCGACACCCCCGTGATCGGAAGTGACTTGTTCCCCACCTTTCTCGCCGCGGCCGGATTGAAGGCTCCCGCCGACCGCCTTATCGACGGGATCGACGTGACCGCCGCCCTTTCGGGCCAGGCCACCGGTCTCGAACGCCCGCAGCCGCTTTACTGGCGGCTGCACATGGCTCCCAACGCGCAGTATGCGATGCGGGTGGGCGATTGGAAACTCCTCGCCGACGCCACCCTGACCCAATACGAACTCTACAACCTCCGGTCCGACCCGGCCGAATCGAAAGAACTCTCGAAAGAGGAAACGGCGCGCTTCACGGAGATGAGGGAGCGCTTCCTCGCCCACAACGCCGCGGTGGAGGCCGAGGGACCGGACTGGTGGAAACGGCTCAACGCCAGTGGAGGCAAGGCGACGGAAGCGGGCGGGGCGAAAGGAAAGGGCAAGGACAAGGCAAAGCGAAACAAGGTTCGCTGAAAACCCGGGGTTCACTCGCCCGGTTCCCCCCGGGTCTGCTTCAGCAAGGTGATCATTTCCCGCATCGCCGGGGTGATCGCCTTGCTTCTCCTCCGCACGATTCCGAGGGGGCGCCAGACGAATTTACCGTTGATGGGGATGCGGACGAGGGAGCCGGCCTTCACCTCCGAATGCACGCTCTCGCCGGGCACGATGGAAAGGGCGTTTTCGATGAGGACGCCGCGTTTCACCGTCTCGATGTTGTCGAATTCGACGACCTCCTTCACCGTCACCCCGGCCTGGGCGAAGAGCGCGTCGATCGCCTTCCGCGTGGGGAGGTCCGGCTCGAAGGAAATGAAGCGCTGACCGTCGATCGCCTTGAGGTCGAGGCTGCTCCGCTTCGCGAGCGGGTGGTTCGGCGGGCAGATCACCATGAGCCGGTCGCGCCAAGCTGGCTCGATCTCGACACCCTTGCGTTCCTGGGGATAGGCGACGAGTCCGAGATCGGCGAGGTTCTCCGAGACATCGGCGTAGACCTGGTTCGAACGACGGTAGTGAACCTGCAGGTCGACCTCCGGAAACCGCCTCCGGAATTCTTCGAGGTAGGGAGGCAGTTCGTGGAAGCCGATGCTGTAGACCGTCGCAATCGTGAGCGTTCCCGCGACGACATCGCGCATTTTCCCGAGATCCTGCTCGATCCCCTGATGAGCCTCGACGATGCGCCGCGCCGCGCGGAGGAAAGCCTCGCCCTCCGGGGTCACCGAAAAATTGCGTCGTCCCCGTTCGACGAGGGTCACCCCGTAGCGCTCCTCGAGGGTCCTCACCTGCTGGCTTACCGCGCTCTGGGTGATGCCGTTGCGGGCCGCCGCGGCCGAGAAACTCGCCGTGTCGACGAGATCGCAAAAGACCTTGAAGGTTTCGATGTGCATCTCGGGAAGGCGACCGCGTTCACTGAGGGACCGGCGTCGCGGCGGGAGCGGGATTCTCGGGCGGCGCGGCGGCCGAAGCGGGCGGTTCCGGCGCGGCGGGTTGAAGATCGGGTTGCGCGGGTTCCGCTTCGCTTTCCTCCGGCCCGAGGAGGATCCCGAACACCGCGCGCTGCAGTTCATTGACCGCCGCCCCGTCGGGATAATGATTCAGCATCAGGGCGAAGGCGTGGAGTCCCGACTCCATCTGGATCAGTCCCGTGTAGGACCGCACCGAGGACATTGCCCCCGCCTTGAAGCGCAGCCGTCCTTCCCCGAAATCGAGGAGGGACCCCACGTAGGATCCCCCCGCCGGACCCTCCGCCGCGAAATGCTGCAGCCGCGCCAGCGACGCCGGCGAGATGTGATCGGCGCGGGCCAGTCCCGACCCATCGACCATGCGCAGACCCGTCAATTCCAATCCACGCTGCCGCCAGTGGCGGCGCACGACCTCGGCCGGCGGCAGTCCCGCCCGCAAGCCGAGCGTGCGGAAAACGCATTCGGTTTCGTGGTTGTCGGAACTTTCGTGGATGCTCTTCACGATCTCGATCAGGGGCGGCGAGCGGTGCACGAGCAGCTCCTCCGCGATTTCCGGGACCGCCTCTCCCTTGAGTGTCAGTTCCCCCGCCGCGACCGCTGGCCCCGCCACCTGGATTCCGGCGGCGATGAGGGTCTCGCGCAGATGATGGGCGGCGAAGCGCTCCGGATCCGGCACCGCGCCGGTGACCTCGAACTCGCCGCCGAGGGGGACCGTTCCTCGCAAGTGCATCACGGCGGCGCGTTCCCCGCCATGGATCACGATCCCATCGCCGGATTCCTCCTCCGCGGTGAGGGAGTCATTCCACCAACTCACCCCGGGCACCTCGGGGAAGGCCCTGAGAAACTTCGCCGGATCACCCGCCTTCTCCCCAGGAGCAAACACCGCCGTAAAGCGGTTGTGCCCCAAATTCAAACCCGAGACCGGGCTGCCATACCCGTTGCCAATATCGCCCCAATTCCAGAAATCGGCGAAGAGCGATCCGGGAAAGGTCCGGCCGTTCCCGATGACCCGTCCCGGGATCGCCTGCACCCCGGCCTCAAGTAGCCCTTTCGCCCAAGCCTCGAAATCCTGGATCGACAGCATCGGATCCCCGCCCCCGACGAGGACCAGGTCCGCCTCCGGCTTCGACGGAGCGATCGTCGTTGGCTTCGGCGCGCTGATGCCGAGCCGCGTCTCGAAGACGAATTCCGGGCCCAGCACCTCCAGCGCCGTCGCCGTCGTCAGCGTTTTCAGCGACGAGGCCGGGATCTGCGCCGTCTCCGCCTCGCGGGCGTAGACCACCTCCCCGTCCGGACCGATCAGGCAGAATCCGATCGCCGCTCCCGCGAGCCCCGGCTGCTCCGCCGCCGCGTCAAAGATTTTCGTCAGCGCCGCCACGAGCGGATCCACCGGAGGCGCCGGCTCCACGACCGGTTCCGGCTCGACTGGCGTCACCGGCTCGGGCGGCTCGACCGGCTCGGGCGGGGCCAACGGGATCGGCTCGATCGCGACCGGAGCGGGCGGAGGGACCTCCGGCCGATCCGGGAGCAGGTGAACGATCAGCGAGATGACGAGGGCGGCGGAAAGCAATCCGATGACGAGGTTTTTGGCCATCGGAACGATCCTAGCGCATCGCTTCGCCGGACGCACCGGAAAAGGTGCCATCGTGATCGCGAACTTGACCCGGCCGGTCGGGCCCGGCATCCTCGCCGAAGATGAATCCCCGGCTGTTCCCACCCCTGCTCCTCCTCGCCGTCGCCCCGGTCCTCTCACTGGCCGCGGAGAAAAACGTTCTCTTCATCATCACCGACGACGAGTCCCCCACCCTCGGCTGCTACGGCGACCCCGTCGCCCGAACCCCGGCGATCGACGCCATCGCCGCCGACGGCACCGTCTTCCGGAACGCCTTCGCCACCACCGCGAGCTGCTCGGCGAGCCGCTCCGTCGTCATGTCCGGATTGCACAATCACCGCAACGGCCAGTATGGACACCAGCATTCCTACCACGGCTTCGACTCGTGGTCTTCCGTCGTCAGCTACGCCCTGCCCCGCGTCATGGAGGGGGCCGGCTACCGCACCGGCCATATCGGGAAATTCCACGTCGCCCCCGAGCAGGTCTACCGCTTTCAGACCTACCTGAAGGGGAACGAGCGCAACCCCGTCGAGATGGCGGAGAAATGCCGCGATTTTCTCACCGCCGCGGACGACCGCCCCTTCTTCCTTTACTTCGCCACCGCCGACCCGCACCGCGGCGGGGGACTCGACGAGAGTTCGCGACTCGAGCTCAAGCCCAACCTCTTCGGCAACAAGTCCGCCCACGGTGCCTTCCCCGGCGTCAACGAGGTCTTCTACGATCCTGACAAGGTCCCCATCCCGCCCTTCCTCACCGACAACCCCGAGACCCGCGAGGAACTCGCCCAATACTACCAGAGCGTCTCCCGCGTCGATTGCGGCGTCGCCCACCTCGTCGAGATCCTCAAGGAATCCGGCCTCTACGACAAGACTCTCATCGTTTTCACCTCCGATCACGGCATGGCCTTTCCCGGCGGCAAGACCACCGTCTACGAGGGCGGCCTCCGCGTCCCCCTCGTCGTGCGAAATCCCTACGAACCGAAGCGCGGCGTGAAGCACGAGGCCCTCGTCAGCCACACCGACCTCACCCCCAGCCTCCTCGACTTCGCCGGCGGACTCGACCGCGCAAAGAACCGTCCCAAGGCCTTCGTCGAGGCGAGGGACTTCTGGAAAGACCACCCCGAGATCGCCCGGGACAACGCCGGACCGAAGATCCCCGCCTACCAGGGAAAATCCTGGCTCTCCATTCTCGGCGACGGCGATGCCGAACACTGGGACACGATCCTCGCCTCCCACACCTTCCACGAGATCCAGATGTATTACCCCATGCGTGTCGTCCGCGACAAACGCTACAAGCTGATCTGGAACATCGCCCATCCCCTGCCCTTTCCCTTCGCCTCCGACCTCTGGGACGCGAGCAGCTTCCAGGCGCAGTACCGCAAATCCCTCGACGCCCCCTACGGACAGAAAACGGTGGGCGAATACATCCACCGCCCCGCCTTCGAGCTCTACCGCATCGACGAGGACCCGCACGAGTCGAAGAACCTCGCCGGCGACCCCGCCCACCACGACATCCTCAAGGCCTACCAGGACAAGCTCCGCGCCCTGCAGAAAGAAATGGGCGACCCGTGGATTCAGAAATGGGAATATGAGTGAAAGGCGCTTCGCGCCCGTCTGTTGTCCTTGGTTCGGTCACCGCTCCCCATTTCCGGAACGACGCGGCCATTTGCGTTGAAAAGCACCATCTTCAAACGCGAAGGAGGCGAAGGGTGCGAATCAAAATACCCGTCATTTCGCAACCACGGAGCGGGGTCGCCCCCGGCCCCGTCGAGCGTTGCGCGACGTCCCTTCAGGGCCGAGGGCGGCCCCGCTCCGTGTTTTGCACCGTTCCCCAACCCGGTCATTCGTCATTCGTCATTCGTCATTCGTCATTCGTCATTCGTCATTCGTCATTCGTCCGCCTCACCACAAACCCCACTTCCACCGTCTCCCCCTCCTTCACAGCGCCCTTCTCCAGATCCACATTGAATGGCCGCGCCACGCTGTTCCCGGCAAGGTCCTCCAACCGCGGATCGACGATCAGGCGATACGCCCCCGCCGGCCATCCGCCGGCGCGCCGCATCGTGAAACCTCCCGCGTCCGCCTCCACTGTCACCGCCAGCTCCACTCCCTCCCCCGCGGGACGCACCATCACCCGCTTCCGTAGCGATTCCGGATCGAGCGGACCATCCGTCGTCACCCTGACCAAACCACCCTCGGTCGCGATCGTCCACTTCGCCGGATCGGGTTGGGTCTCATCGGGCGGACCGGTGAGGAATTCGTGTCTCAGCAGCCAATCCATCGGCCGTCCATCCTCGTCCCGCCAGTTCCTCGACAACTCGAGCCGGTAACGTTTTCCTTCCTCCAGGATCGGGCCGATCTCCACGTTCAGATTCACCCCCGGCTTCTGCCGCCCCGGATGGAACCACATCGTCATCCGCGTGAACGTCTCGTCCCAAAGCTCGACCTCGCGGAACGGCTCGGGAACCACAGCGACCTCCTTACCGGAAGCATCGATCTCGACGAGCCGGAGATGCTGGAATACCGCCCCCCGCTCCATCGGTCGGAAAAAATGCAGGTAAAACTTCAGGTGATTCGCCGGCAAGATCGACAGGGCGGGGTCGATGCGGGGCGGCAGGTTACTCCTCTGAACATCCGCCCGCGAGTTCGCCGGGCACAACCCTGCAAACAGCAGCGCCACGATGACCACGCCCCTCTTCACGGCAGCGAGACCAACTCCACCGAGTGCGGCGCGTCCTCCTTCGCCGGATCGCTCTCGCGCAGCACCACCACCTCCGCGTTCTCGAGCTGGCTCACGATGACCGCGCCGAAGAGCGCCTCGACCACCTCGATCCCCTTCGCGTCCGGACCATTGGGGACCTTCACGTTGCGCCGCGCCGCCTTCTCGTTCGTGTTCTCCGGCGAGTCCGCGTCCAAGTAATCCATACGCACCCGCGCCGCCCAGTATTTGCTGGGACCGAAGAGGTTTTTCTGAAAACGGTGTGTGTTTGTCACGAGCCAATCGACCCCTTCCTTTTCGTAGATGAACATGTCGCGCGGCCGATTCCCGCTGCCCAGCTCCACCACGCTCGTGCCCTTGATCTTCGACCCACTCTCCAGTTCACTGATCGGGAATTTTGCGATCGGCGTGCAGGCGAAGGCCCCGATCACGTAGAAATCCCCGTCATCCTCCCAAGGGATGAAGCTCTGGATCGGTGCCTTCGTCTCCCACTTGTTGTGCGCCACGTGGAAGGTTTCCGCCGAGAAAAAGCGCGCATTCTCCCCGTTTTCCAAAGGCGAGGGGATCTCGTAGATCTTGTTGGCGAACTCCTCCGACGACTGCCCCGCCACGATCACCGAATCCCCGCCCCAAGCCAGGTCCGTTACGTTGCGGAGCTGGGCGTTCTCCGCCGAGGGCAGCGTCATCCTCACGTGCGCGGCCGCCTCAAGTGAGACGAGTGCCACGGAACCATCGGCCGCGAGGGTCATCAGCAGGGGCTGATTCCCCGGGCGGCCCGTCGCCGCGAAGTAGACCGTGCCCGAGGCCGGATTCACCGCCATGTCCAAGATCACCAGCCCCTCCACGTTCGCCGCCCTCGCGAGCACCGACTCGATGTCATCGACACGCTTCGACAGCTTCTTCACCGGTCCCGCGTCGCCCATGTCCACCGCCACGATCGAGGCCGACTTCGGATCCGAAATCAGGAGCATGCCAGCCGGACCAAAAGCGATCTTGCCGATCGAGGACAACTCCACCTTCCCTGTGACCGGTTCGGCGAAATAGGAGGCGGCTTGCTTTGTTTCCGCGCGGAGCAACGTCGCGGTCAAAACGGTGGCAATCAGCAGCCAGGAGGATGGTCTCATGCCAATGACTATAGCAGAGCGCGGGAGGCAGGCCGAGTGCCAAATGCCTGAGGGAGAGGCGTGATCGAGGACCTCGGGACAGCCGTTGATTCGATTCCGAGACCAGGGTTTCAAAACTCAAAGAGTTAATAACTATTCAGCCCGAAAAGACGTTCGGCCGCGGGCGCGAGAATTTTTAAATTTCAGA
This sequence comes from Verrucomicrobiales bacterium, assembly GCA_044352585.1. Lineage (GTDB taxonomy): Bacteria > Verrucomicrobiota > Verrucomicrobiia > Verrucomicrobiales > DEV007 > Arctic95D-9. Next base: position 130 of record JBILDO010000108.1, on the reverse strand, counting down.
CATAAAATGTTGTCCTTTCGCCGAAATGCCCGATTCTAGCGAAGTCCCCCATCCGCTCTCTCCACCCCGCTTCGTTCCAAGTCCCTCCACCATCCCATGAGCACTGCACGCATCCTCGGAACCGGTCGAT
>JBILDO010000058.1:0-32554 GCA_044352585.1 Verrucomicrobiales bacterium | reverse complement strand
CGGCGGCGGTGTCGGTCAGCGCGAGATTGCCGCTGCCGCTGAGATTCCCCAGGGTGAAGTCCGTGATGCCGGAGGAGAAAGCGAGGCCATTGGCCACGTTCAGCGCCACACCGCTGTTCTGCACCGCCGAGGCGTTGCCAAGTTGCAGGATGCCGTTGCTGATCGTCGTGGTGCCGGAGTAGGTGTTGGCGTTGGTGAGGATCCAGCGGCCCGAGCCGGATTTGGTGAGGGAGGTGGTGTTGGTCCCGGAGTTGTTCTGGATGAGCCCGGCGAGGGTATTGTCGCCCGCGTTTGTTCCCGCAAGGGCCAGCGTCTTCGAGCCGGCTCCGACCGTAATGACCGAGGTGTTGGAGAGGTTCCACGCCCCGGTGCCCGAGGAGTCGAGGGTCACGGTGCCGGTCGTCTGGCTGGTCAATGAAACGGCGCCGCTCATGGTCAGCGGGGCCGAACCCGTGTAACGCAGGGTGCCGGTGAGCGCCCCCGCCGTGCCCGAAGTGGTGACTCCACCAGTCCCGGATCCCCACGAGGCGAAGCTGAGGGTGCCGCTCGTTCCGGCGGCGAGGTTGAGGTTGCCGGTCGCCGTGTTGTTCGCATTGCCCAGGTTCCAGTTGCCCGCGCCGCCCTTGGAGACACTGATGACCGAGCCCGCCCCGTCGTTGATCGCGCCCGCGAAGGTGTTCGCCCCCGTGTTGGCACCCTGCAGGGTGAGGGTCTTGGCGCCGGTTCCGCTCACGATCAGGTCCGGATTGATGGTGATGGCGTTGGCGGCGGTGGCGTTGGAGTTGTCGATCACGCCGCCGCCGGTCGATCCGGCCAGCACGATGGAGCGGTTGTTCAGGGTGAGCGGGCCGGTGGTCGTCGAGGCCCAGGTGAAGGTGCCCGAGCCCGTCGTGGAACCGAGGCTGATGTCACCCGTGCCGGGTGCCGCCGCATCCACGAGACTGCTGACGGCGAGTCCGGTCGCCTGGGTGCTCGTCCCGATCTGGATGGGACCGGTAAAGTTATTGTTCGTTGCGGTGAGCGCGAGGGTGGTTCCCGTGGATCCGCCCGCCGTGACGGTGAGCCCACCCGTCCCGGTGATCTGACCCGCGATGGCGTTGCCGGCGACGTTGCTGATCGCGACAGTCGCCCGGGCGCCGTTGTTCAACGTGATCGTCCGCCCGGAACCAATGGTAACCGCGCTCGTCACCGTGGTGAGCCCGCCATTTCCGTTGAACGTGATCCCATTCGACAGATCGCCCAATCTTGCGTCACTATCAAAGCTCAGAATGCCGGAGTTGATCGTGATGCCACCGCCGAACGTGTTTGTCGATGTCGTGAGGTTCAGTGTCCCGGGACCGCTCAACACCAAGCCACCCGCCGATGTATTGTTTTGGATAACCGAGGCAATGGTAAGCTGATTTGCAGGAACGTTGATGTAGAGCGGCGCTCCGGCGGTGAGGGCTTGCAGGCTCCCGCCGGTGATCACGTGCGTCGCACCCGAGCTGACGATCCCGCCCACCGATACGGTGTTGCTGGTGGCGGTGGTGGTGCGGGCGGTGGCACCACTGACCCGCAGGGTCTTGTAGGACGGGTTGGTCGCAGCGGTGACGGTGATGGAGCCGGCGGTCGTGTCAAAATTGACCGCGGCATCGTTCGAGCCGGCGGCGAGGGCCGTCGAGGTGGATGCGATGACTCCGTTCGTGGCATCGTAAGCCGCGAAACTGGACAATCCGTAGGTCGCCCATGGTCCGATGTCCCCGGCGGCCTGTCCGGAGATGATGATCCGATTCTGAGCGTTGGCACCAAGGCTCGTTCCGGTAAAAGCGGCGGTCGAGAGATTGCCGGCACCCGTGCGCGACAATCCACCGAAGGTGAGAGCCTGGGTCGCGGGCGAAGTGGTGGCATTCGTGCTGGTGACGGTCAAAAGGCCACTGGAAAGGGTCAGCGCACCGAGCGTCTCCGCGTAGCTGTTGCCGGCACCCGCGGTGTTGGTGTAGGTGATCGCTCCCCCGTTGGAGGTGATCGGGGCCGAGTCGTTGACCCGGTTGATGGCCCCCTCGACGACGTTGACATTGGTCATCGTGAGCGTGCCGCCGCTCAGCGTGATGCCGCTGGTGCCGGCGAGCTGGCCGGTGGTGCTCAAGGTGAGGCCGCCTCCGGCGACCCCGCCGGGTCCGCCGGGTCCGCCGAGCACGGTGGGGCCGGTGTAGGTGTTCACCCCGCTGAGAGTGAGGATGCCCGCCGCCGCGGTGGGAACGACGGTCAGCCCGAGGGTCGAGGTCGAGCCATCCTGGAGGACGCCGGCGAAGGCGTTCGCGGCCCCGATCCGCGCGGTGAGGACGGCGTTGCTGGAGCTGCCCCCATTCTGGACGACCGCACCGGCCACGGGAGCGGAGAGACCGCCGACGGTGACGCTGTTGTTGTTCAGGCTCAGGTTGCCCGATGCGCCGACGGTGACGGCATTGGGACGCAGCGCGTTCAAGGCCCCGCTGGCACCGATCTGCAGCGTGCCACCGCCGACGTTGACGCCGCCGGTGAAGGTGTTCGAGCCGCCCAGGACGAGCGTGCCGCTGCCGAATTTGTTCAAGGTCGTCGCCGGAGCCTGCCCCGCGTTGACCGTCCGGTTGTTGGCGATCACCGCGTTAAGGGTCGCCGCCGCGGCACTGTGCTGGAACACGTTCAACTCGCGCACGTTGGCCCCGGTGGCCCCGGTGCCGGCGAGGGTTCCGGTGCCATCGATCACCACCGCCCCGGCGCCGCTGCCGACGAGGATGCCGCCCGCGTTGAGCAGGTTCATGCCGGTGAGGGTGAGGGTCGGTGCCCCGGTATTGAACCGCAGGGTGTTGGTCGTGAAGGCGGACGGGCTCGCGCCGACGGTGACGTCCGTGTTCGTCCCGGCGGAGAAGGTGTCGGTGCCGTAAGTGGCCGCGACCGGGTTCGAGCCGGAGAGATTCGCCCAGTCGGTGCCGTTCAAGGTCAGGAAGGCCGCGTTCGTCGTGCCGGAGGCGATGACGTTGTTGGCGGCGGTGAGACCCGAAAGCACCACGGTCGGCGAGCCGGAGACGAGATTGATGTTTAGCCCCGCGTTGGCGTTCCGCGTGACGTTGCCGGTCGTGACGGTAAGGCCACCGGCTCCGGCGGTGGCGGAAAGCACGCTGTAGGTGTTGGCGGTGAGCGACGTGCCATTGAAGGTCTGACTGGTGGCCGCGGCATTTCCAACGATATCGACGGTGCCTCCGCCGCGGGTCTGGGCGCGGCCCGCGGCGACGACGCCGGAGGCCGGGGTGGCGACACCGGTGGCATCGAGACGGAGGGTGCCCGCGTTGACCGCGGTGGCCCCGGTGTAGGTGTTGTTGTTGGTCAAGACCCAGGTGCCCGCGCCGGTCTTGGTGAGGGTCGCTGCACCGCCCGTGTTGTTCACGTAGAGGGGGGCGAAGATGTTATTCCCCGTGTTGCTGCCGGTCAGGACGAGGTTCTTGTTTCCGGACCCAGCGACACCGGTCGTGCCGGTGTTCGTCAGGCTCAAGCTGCCCGATCCCGAGGCATCCAGCGTGAACGTGCCGGAGGTCATCACGGCAAGCGACAACGGTCCACCGAGCGACTGATTGGCCGAACCGATATAGCGGAGGCCGAACGTGGACGAGGTCTGTGTGACCGTGACGCCATTGCTGCCCCCGGCGGAGGCAAAACTCAGCGTGCCGGCCGAGGTGGTGGTCCCAGCGGAGCTGATGGTCCCGTTGAACGTGTTGTCTGCGCTGCTCAAGGTCCAGTTGCCGGTGCCGCCCTTGGTCACGGCAATATTTTGCCCGGAAACATCATTGGAAATCCGACCCGCAAAGACTCCGCTGTTGGCCCCCTGCAAGGTCAGGGTCTTGGCGGCGGTGCCGCCGCTGGCGATCAAGTCGGTGTTGATGGTGACGAGGTTCGCGCCGCTGGTGTTCGAGTTGTCGATCGTGCCGCCGCCGGTGGTGCCGAGCAGGGCGATCTGGCGGTTGTTGAGGGTGAGGCCGGTGGTGGAAGCATTGCTCCACTGGAAGGTGCCGGATCCCGCGGTGGAACCGAGCATGATGGCGCCGTTGGCGGAAGTTGAATCCGCCAGGCTCGCCGTCGCGAGCGTCGTCGCCTGAGTGGTTGTCCCGACCTGGATAGGCCCGGTGAAATCGTTGTTGGTGGCGCTGAGGGCAAGGGTGGTTCCCGTCGTCCCGCCTGCGGTCACGGAAATGCCACCATTTCCCGTGATTCGCCCCGCGATCGCATTACCGGCCACGTTGCTCAGCGTGATCGCCGCCCGGGAGCCGTTGTTCAGCGTAATGGTGCGCCCCGCGGCAATGGTTACGGCGTTGGTCACCGTCGTAAGTCCACCGCTTCCGTTGAACGTGATCCCGTTCGCCGAGTCGCCCAACCTGGCGTCGTTATCAAAGCTCAATGTCCCCGAGTTGATGGTGATCCCGCCGCCGAATGTATTCGTGGAGGTCGTGAGATTCAGCGTGCCGGGGCCGCTGAGAACGAGCCCTCCCGCGCTGGTGTTGTTCTGGATGACCGAGGCGATGTTGAGCTGATTCGCCGGGACATGGATGTAGAGCGGAGCCCCGGCGGTGAGCGCCTGCAGGTTGCCGCCCGTGATCACGTGCGTCGCGCCCGAACTGATGATCCCGCCAACAGAGACGGTGTTGCTGGTCGCCGTGGTGGTGCGCGCCGTGCCTCCGCTGACGCGCAAGGTCTTATAGGACGGATTGGTTGAGGCCGTGATGGTGATGGAGCCGGACGTGGTGTCGAAATTGGTCGACGCGCTGTTGGAACCCGCCGCGAGAGTGCTGGCGGTGGAGGCAATCACCCCGTTTGTCGAATCATAGGCCGCAAAATTGCTCGCGCCATAAGTCGCCCAGGGACCGATGTCCCCGGCGGCCTGGCCGTTGATGAGGATGCGGTTCTGGGCGTTGGCACCGAGGCTCGCCCCGGAGAAATTCACCGTCGAGACGTTGCCGGCCCCTGTCCGAGTCAAGCCACCGAGAGTGAGAACCTGCGTGGACGGCGCGCTGTTGGCGTTGGTGTTCGTGAAGTTCAGTCGACCTGAAACCAAGTCGACCGTGCCGAGCGTTTCCGCGTAGTTGATCGAAGCACTGGCGGTGTTTGTCCAAGTGAAACTACCCCCGTTCGAGGTGATCCCGGCGCTGTTGCTCACCCGGTTCAGCGCCGCCTCGCCAGTCGTGGTGTTGGTGAGGGTGATGCCGCCGCCGTTCAGGGTGATGCCGCTGGTGTTGAGCAGGGCCTGGTTGTTTGCCGACAGCGCGAGCGTCATGCCGTTGTTGATCGTGGTGGCCCCGGTCCAGCCTCCGGTCGAGGTGCCGTTCATCGTCAAGATCCCCGACGTGAACCCGCCATAAATGCCACCGGTCAGAGTCACATTCCCCGTGCCTGCCACCGCACCGGTGATCGTTGCGTTGGCAATGTTGTTGAGGGTGATGGCGTTGTTCGCCGCCCCGAAGGTCAGCGTGTTGGCCCCGTTGTCGATGGTGTAACCCGTGGTGTTGAACGTCAGCCCCCCGACCGTGATGCCGGTGCCCAGCGCTACCGTGCCCGCCGTTCCCCAGAAGAGCGCAGTGTCTAGATTGCCGTTGTTCCAGATCCCGTAGGCGGAGCCATCCCACCAGCGCGCGTTCGTTGTATCCCAAGTGCCGGCCCCACCAAGGCCGCTGCCCGTGAAGAGGCTGGATGATCCTGCTCCCGTGCCGTCCGAGTCCCAGTATAGGGTGGCGGCTCGCAATGGCATCACCGGACCGGTGAACACCATTCCCGTGCAAAGGATTCCGCAGACAATCGACCGGGTGATTTTGGCGATCTTGCGGCGCACGCGGGGTCGGAAGAAGCGGGCAGTCTTCATCGGATCAAGAAGCAGTGGGAAGCCCACTGGGGAAGCGGCTCAACTGCAGGGGGTTGAGGGGTTAACAGACGATTCGTTGCAAAAACGGAGATCCGGAGCAAGAAAAATCTCAAGACATCCGAAGATTTCGTCGGCATTCGAAAGAATGCTCATCATCCGATTGAATCTCAATGTTTTAGTTCCTTTGATAATCATGGATCATTGATTTTATTTTGAACGAGAAAAAGCGCCGCACCTTCCCCCTGCCCCACGAGCGGCAGGAATCCCCCCTGCGGGCTCGGGCGGGGTCGACTCGCTCACGCTCGTCGCTACGCTGGCAAGGTAGCCGCGAACGTGAGTGAGCGGATCGGGCTGGTTGGGGCGGGGTCGACTCGCTCACGCTCGTCGCTACGGGCAATGGCGACGCTGCGCCGCTCACGGCTCCGCGTAGCGGTTCAGCAGATCGAGCAAGGCTGCCCGGTCGGCGGGGGGCCAGGCGGACGCCGCGGAACAGGGACTCTCCGCGGCCGCGAGAGCCCGCGATTCCCCAACGAGATCGGCTCCGGGAATTTGAAATCGGTTTCCGGCCCGGTCGATTCCGTCCGCCGTCTCCTTTTCTCCCCGTTTCTCGATCCAGAGGGACCAGGATCGGCCGTCGGCGGTCATGAGGCGGCTCCACCCCGAGGTGCGCGGGTTCGCCAGTTTCGCCGGGCGGGCCGGGGCCGGCAAGGTCCGCACCAAGGCCACGAGGTCCGGTCCGGCCGAGGGGCCTTCGCCATCGAGGTTGTGGCACGAGGCACAGCCATCGCGCCGGAACGGCGCGGGCGGAGTGGACGAGTCGGCCGCGAGCACCGGAGGAGAGACCGGACGATCCGGGGTCAACACGACCTCGGATCGAATGAGGGATTCGGCACGACGCCGGAGCGCTTCATCCCGGGACGGGTCCTTGGCCAGGTCTGACAGCCATTCGGAGACCTCGGCCGACGGCCCGGAAGCGCTTCCCTCGAGCCGGTCAATCGCCCAAACCTCGAGGCCAGGAATCTCTCTCGCGAGCGTGAAAACAAAACCTTGATCCATGATATCTAGGAAGTCCGGCTGAATCGAATTTAACAAATCCACCCGGTCAACCCGATGGTCGGCGAGGGACTCGAGAAGCCGGGACTCGATCTCGCCGGATTTCGCCCACCGCTTCCCGTCCGGCAGGATCCGGAGGCGGGCGAGGGTCCTGAGGCCTCCCCGGCGCCACTCCGGGTCGGAGGTCGCCGCGAGCCGGCCGAGGATCCCCTCCACCACGGCCGGGACCGGGAATTCGGCGAGCCAAGCGAAGGCCCCCGGCCAGTCTTCGCGACTTTCGGGGGTATCGAGGACGGCGAAGGCCGCGTCCACCCCTCTCCGTTCGCGCAGAAAGGAAAAGGCGGCCCGGCCCAAATCGGGGTCCGGGTGACGGGCGAGGCGGAGGGCAACCCGCTCCGCCCCCGGGAGCGTGATACCCCGGCGGCGCATGCCCTCGAAGATGGAGGCGGAAACGGTGGGATCGGTGACCGTGCCGAGGGCGCGGAAGACCTCCGGATCGAGTTCGCCCTCAAGGTCACCGAGCGCCCGGAAGGCCGCGGCGCGGACCTCGGGAGGCCCGTCGAGGGCGGTTGCGAGGTCGATGAGATGGGTCCGGGCCTCTTTTCGGGGCAGCGTGGCCAGCACGGCAACGAGCGGCCCGGCGAGATGGGGCGGAGGAAACTGGGAAAGGAATCGTTTCAAGTCGGGGATCGAGAAGCCGCGGCGACGGGTGCATTCGAGGGCGATTTCCAGAGCTGCCGCCTCGCCGGAGGTGGTTCCGAGGTGGCGCAGCAACTGGTCGGTGGGAATCACATCGAGGTCCGTCCGGACCGGCGCTGCCCCCGATTCCATCCTCAGGAGCCCGAGCGTCAACCCGTCGCGGCCGGAGGTGACGAATCCGATTTCCGCGCCGTTCCGCTCGCTGAGAAGAAGCCCGTCGATCCCGGCAATCTCCTCCAGCGCCGGGCCCGTCGCGATTTCCCCGGTGGTCATCGCGCCCGATCCGTCCCGGCGAAAGCGGATCCAACCCTCCCGTTCAAGCCGGACCGGATGCCCGTCCGATCGGAGGAGGGATCCGGGCGACGACGTCCGGTATCGCCCGTGCAACCAAGCATCCCCACCGAGGCGGAAGTCGGTCCAGGCAAAACCGGTCGGAGCGTCGTGGCCCGGGAAGCGGAGAGGCTGGCGCAGTCGCTGTCGTTCGTTCGCGGAACCGGTTCCGAGGGCCGCCCGGACCCGGTCCAGTCGAAAACCGGAGAGGGTGTAAAGCCATTCACCATCCCAGGCGATCCGGGTTTCCGGGGCGAGGCCGGACAAAAACGAACGGGTCGTCGGCTTCGGCCTGTCGGCTCGGGGACTCCATTCGATCCGGTGGACTCGTCCGGGGGCCCCTCGTTCCGGGAAGACCGAGAGGAAGAGCGCTCCCGAGGCGGTGGGGAGCAACTGCCCCGGAAAACCGTGAAGCCCGGTGGGACCAAGGGCCTCGACCCGCCAACCCGGCGCGAGACGAATCCCGGCGAGCGCGCCGTCTCCGGCGACCCTCAGCCGAACGAGACCGGGCGGATCGGGAGTCACCCCGAGGATGGCCGAGGGCAGTTCGTCTTCCGAGACGTAGGCAGCGACCTCGCGAAGGGCGAAGCCTTGCCCGGAAAAAGTTCGGGGAACGGAGAGGCGGAGCCCGGTCAACCTCCGGGAGTCGAATCGGACAACCTCGGGATGCTCCCTTCCCTCCTGGGGAGTCAGGGCGGCGAGGCGCATCCAGGTTTGTCCGTCCCCGCTACCTTCGAGGAGGGCCTCGGGAGGAGCGGGATCGCCCCACCACACGGCGGCGAGGGAAATCGGCTGCTCCCGGTCCCAACGGACCTCCCACCCGCCCGGCCCCTGCCCTGGAGGCACCCACGCGGTGGACGGATCTCCATCGTGCGCGAGGGCGGCTCCCTCTCCGGCGTTCGCATGGCCCCATTGAAACCCGGTCGCCGTGCCCTGCGAGCTCACATTCCGTCCGGGGCGCAGGAGCGGTCCGGTCTGCGCCGGAAGAACAAGGCCCGCGGGGTTTTGGCCGGGCGGAACGGTCCGCAGCGCCCCCTCTTCGGGGATGCCCAGGCTCCAGAGCACGCCACGGGCCAGAAGGTCGAGGGAAACAGGGTCCGCGAGAGGGGAGCTTGCGTTGCCGAGGGTCGAGGCGAAGACCCGCGCCCCGATGGGTCCGAAGCGATGGGTCCAGATCACCGGATGCCGTTTTCCGGCCGGATCGGGGGCCTCAGCCAAAGGGGTGACCCCGGTTCCGAGCGACTCGACGCGATAGAGTTCTTCACGGGCAATGAGCCAGGGCTGGAATCCCTTTAGAAGCGGATCCGCCGCCGGGAGCGGTTCGACGCGAACCGGGCGCTCGGGTTCGTGGCGGCGGATCACGGCCCCGGTGAACTCGGACCATCGCTCATCTCCGGTGCGGAAGGACATCATGGTGCCATGGATGAGGACGGCGGGAGTCCCGGCCCGGTGCGGCGCGAGGACGCGGTCGATGTAGGCGGGGTCGTGGACCCGGGGAAAGCAGTGGTCGTGGACGACGAGGTCGTAACCCTTGGCCCATTCGGAAGACTCGAAGAGCGGAATGCGGGTATCGCTCTCCCCCACCCCTTCGAGACGCACAACCCACTCGGTGGGACGAACGACCCGTTCGCGGATCCCTTGGACGAGGATTTCGGCCCGTGTCTGGTAGTCATGCGAGCAACCGCCGACCACGAGGAGAACCTTCAGGGGCGGCGAAACGGCGGCCGGATGGGCGTCGACCGTGGCGGCCAATGCCACGACCGCCGTGACACCGCGGCGCAGGATCTGGAAAATCGATCGCATCGGACGGATCCGCCTGGAACCGATGATAATCACCGTTTACACGAGACGCTGGGAAAGACAAGGGATTCAAAGGGGTGCGATTCACCGCCAAGGGTCGCGAGGACCACGGGGGTTATTGAGCGGATCGCAAGGCTCGGGCGGGGTCGACTCGCTCACGCTCACGCTCGTCGCTACAAACCGCGGGAACCGTTCAATGGCCCGGGTCGATCAGGCGCCGGGTCGCGAGGGGCCGCCAATCATCCGTCAGGGGGCTCGGGGCCTCTTCCCCTTGGGCTTGGGCGATGGTCTCGTCCACGAATTCCTGAGTGCCACTCTCCAGTTCCTCAAGCGCCTCGGGGCTTTCAAAGCAATCGCCGAGGATGCGTTCCCGAGCGAGGGCGAGACAGTCGCCGCCGAAACGCCCACGCCGCGCTTCCCCGGGCACGTAGCTCGCATCGTCATGCTCGCCGTGACCGGAGAGCCGAAGCAGTTTTCCCACAACCAGTTGCGGCCCTTCGCCGCCGCGCGCCCTCGCGATGGCGGTCCGGAAGGTCTCAAGGCAGACCATGAGGTCGGTCCCATCGATCGAATAGCCGGTGACCCCGTAACCGACGGCCCGGTCGGCGAGGTCCTCGCAGGCATACTGACGGCTTGTCGGGGTGGAGTAAGCGAACTGATTGTCCGCCACGGCGACGACCAGCGGCAGTTTCTCGACCGCCGCCTGGTTCAATCCCTCGTGAAAGGCCCCGGTCGAGGTGGCACCGTCGCCGACGGAGACCCCTCCAACGAAACCCGATTCGCTTCGGAATCGCTTCGCCATGAGCATCCCGTTGATCACCGAGACGGAGGAGCCGAGGTGGCTGATCATCGCGGGCATGCCCTCGGTGGGGCGGCCGCGGTGGATGTTCCCGTCGCGTCCATGCATCGGACCGGTCACCTTGCCGAGGTAGGTCCTTGCCGCGTCGAGGAGCGGCTCCCCGAAGGCCCCCCGCCCGGCTTGGTCGCGGATGAGCGGGGCGTAGACGTCCCCGAGGCGGCGGTCGAGCTGCCCCCCGAGAGCACAACTGAAGGCCTCCTGCCCCCGCCCTAGATAGACGCCGCCGACGATTTTCCCGGCCCGGTAGAGGGCCCCCATCTTTTCCTCGAAAAGACGGGCTGTGAGCATGGCGCGATACGCTGCGACGAACTCGCCCGCGGTGACTCGGGAGGCGGCGGAAGCGCTCTGGAAGACTCGGGCGGACATCGGGAACTCTCCTTCACCGTAGCCGCCGCGATGCGGATCCCGCAACGAAATTTTTCCCCCTGTCGCTCCGGCGAAAGCGGGTTATCGATACGGATCTATGAAACTTGGCGTGATCGGTTGTGGGAAAATGGGCAGCGCCCTTGTCGGCGGCATTCTGAAAGCGGGCTTGTGCCGCCCCGGAGAGGTGACGGTGTTCGACACCTTTCCCGAGGCCTCCGGAGCGATGTCGGAGCAGTTGGGGGTCGCCGTCGCCCCGGATAACGCCTCCGTCGTCGCCGCCTCGGACGTGATCCTTCTCTGCACGAAACCCCAGGGTTTCCCAGCGATGCTGTCGGAGTTGGGCGAGAGCGAGGGGCGGCTCCTCGTCTCCATCGCCGCGGGCATCCGCCTCGCCGCGATTGAATCGGCTACGGCCCGCCGGCACCGCGTCATCCGCGTAATGCCGAACACGCCCGCGCTCGTCGGGAAAGGAGCTTCGGGCTATGCGCTCGGTGCGTCCGCGACCGAAGCCGATGCCACCCTGACCGAATCGCTGCTGGGATCGGTGGGGTATGTCTGCCGCGTCGGGGAGGATGACCTCGATGCCGTCACCGCCGTGAGCGGGAGCGGACCGGCCTATTTCTTCTTCATGCTCGAGGCCATGATCGCCGAAGGCGTCGCCCAAGGCCTGATGCCGGAGGTCGCCCGGGATCTCGCGGTCCACACCGCCGCCGGGGCCGCCGAGCTGGTCCTCGCCACCGGCGAAACGCCCGCGATCCTGCGCGAGAACGTGACCAGCCCGAACGGCACGACCTATGCGGCGCTGCAGTTTTTCCGGGGAAGGGACTTCGAGGCAACGGTCCGCGGGGCTGTCGCTGCCGCGGCGGAACGGTCGCGCGAATTGGGCCGCGCTTGAGCAGATCGACTCGCTCACGCTCGTCGCTACGACTGCGAAGGTAGCCGCGAACGTGAGTGAGCGGATCGCGGGCTCGGGCGGGATCGACTCGCTCACGCTCGTCGCTACGACTGCGAAGGTAGCCGCGAACGTGAGTGAGCGGATCGGCGGGCTGGGGTCGTTTCGTCTGGTCGCGATCCCTACGGAAAATTCGCTGTAAAACCGGCGAAATGGGATAAAATCCCCTTTTCCCTTCCCAATCTTCCCTCTTTCCCATGGTCCAGTGGCTTCTCAAACTCATCGTCGGCAGCCGGAACGCGCGCGTCATCCGCGGCATCGCTCCGATCGTCGTCAAGATCAACGAGATCGAGAAGCAGCTCCAGACCCAGCCTGAACAAGTCCTCAAGGACAAGACGGCGGCGTGGAAGGCGCACCTCGACCGCTACGGCCTTCGCGTCGAAAATTACAGCGAACGCCTCCTCGGGACTCGCTCCGAAGAGCAAAACCGGGAACTGCTCCGTTCCTGGGCGACTCGCTTCGAGCGCCTCGCCGGCGAATTCCGCCAGGTCGCCGGCTTCGTCCCCCCGTCGGAGGTCGACCGTCTCTCCGCCGCGGAGGTGGTCGCCCACATCCTCGAGGCCCAGCACCGTTTCCACGATCTCAAGGCCCAATTCCCCGCCGCCCGCGCCGCCTATCTCGAGGAAATCCTCCCCGAGGCATTCGCCGTGGTCAAGAACGCCGCCCGCCGCCTCTGCGGCACCGAGTGGATCGTCTGCGACCACCCCGTGAAGTGGGAGATGGTCCACTTCGACGTCCAGCTCATCGGCGGCGTCGGGCTCCACCGCGGCATGATCGCCGAAATGGCCACCGGGGAAGGCAAGACCCTCGTCGCCACCCTGCCCGTCTTCCTCAACGCCCTCACCGGTCTCGGCGTCCATGTCGTCACCGTGAACGACTACCTCGCCCGTCGCGACGCCGAATGGATGGGCCACCTCTTCAAATACCTCGGCCTCACCGTCGGCGTCATCCAGAACGATCTCCGCGGAGAACTGCGCAAGCAGCAATACGAGATGGACATCACCTACGGCACCGCGAGCGAGTTCGGCTTCGACTACCTCCGGGACAACGGAATGGCCCAGGAGGCCGGCCAGCAGGTGCAGCGGAACCACTACTTCGCCCTCATCGACGAGGTCGACTCGGTCCTCGTCGACGAGGCCCGCACTCCCCTCATCATCTCCGGCCCCGTCACCGTCCGGCAGGACCAGCAGTTCGACCTTTACAAAAACCAGATCCGCGATCTCTACCGCAAGCAGACCCAGCTCTGCAACGACCTCGCGGCCGAGGCCAAGAAACTGCTCGACGAAGGGAACACGACCGAGGCCGGAAACGCCTATTATAAGATCAAGCTCGGCATGCCCCGGAACCGCGCCCTGATGCGTGCGATGGAGAACACCGAGGTCCGCCGCGCCCTTGAGAAGGCGGAGCTCGAATTCTACCGCGACCCGCAAAAGACCGCCCTGTTCGCGCTGAAGGAGGAGCTCTACTTCACCCTCGACCCGAAGGCCCACGAAGCCGAACTCACCGAGCAGGGCCGCCAGTTCCTCAGCCCCGGCGACCCGCAGGCCTTCGTTCTCCCCGACCTGAGCGAAGCCTTCTCCGCGATTGATGGGAATTACAACCTCTCCGACACCCAGAAGGCCGCGGCCAAGCGTGAACTGCAGCAGCAGATGTCCGCCCAGGCGGAGAAGATGCACACGATCTCCCAGCTCATGAAGGCCTACACCCTTTATGAAAAGGACGTCCACTACGTCGTCGAGGACAACCGCGTCATGATCGTCGACGAACAGACCGGCCGGAAGATGCCCGGACGGCGCTGGTCCGACGGTCTTCACCAGGCGGTCGAGGCCAAGGAGGGCGTCACGGTCGAGGGCGAGACCCAGACCTACGCGACGATCACGATCCAGAATTACTTCCGCCTTTACCAGAAACTGGGCGGCATGACCGGCACCGCGGAGACCGAAGCGGCCGAGTTCCACGACATCTACAAGCTCGAGGTCCTGGTCGTCCCGACGAACCGCCCCATCGCCCGGAAGGATCTCAACGACAAGATCTACAAGACCCAGCGCGAAAAGTTCAAGGCCGTCATCGACCTCGTCAAGGAACACCACGCCAAGGAACAACCCATCCTCCTCGGCACCGCCAGCGTCGAGTCCTCCGAGGTTCTCTCCCGCATGCTCCAGCGGGAGAAGATCACGCACTCCGTCCTCAACGCCAAATTCCACCTCCAGGAAGCCGAGATCGTCGCCCGCGCCGGACAGGCCGGGGCCGTCACCGTGGCCACGAACATGGCCGGCCGTGGCACCGACATCAAGCTCGGGCCCGGCGTCGCCGACAAGGGCGGCCTCTTCGTGATCGGCACCGAGCGCCACCGCAGCCGACGCGTCGACCGCCAGTTGCGAGGCCGTTGTTCCCGCCAGGGCGACCCCGGCATGTCGGTCTTCTACGTCTCGTTCGAGGACGACCTCATGATGCAGTTCGGCGCCGCCGAGCGCATGACCAAGATGATGGAGCGTTTCGGCCTCGAGGAGGGTCAGGAGCTCGAGCACCCCTGGCTCAACAAGTCGGTCGAGAACGCGCAGAAGAAGGTGGAGACGCGCGACTATCTTTCGCGGAAACACATTCTCGAATACGACGATGTCATGAACAACCAGCGGTCGGTCGTCTACGGCTACCGCAACGACGTCCTCAAGACCGAGGATCCCCACGCCCTCGTCATCGATATCATCGAGGACGCCATGTCCAAGCTCCTCGCGGACTGCTTCGATCCCGACCTCGGCCGCCTCATTCCCGAAGCGGTCCTCCAGGTGGTCAACACCCACTTCCCCCTCGGGCTCACCGCCGACGAGGCCGCTCTCGAACATCGGAGCGACGACGAGACCCTCGAATTCCTCATCGAGCGCGTCAAGGCGGCCTATGAGGTGAAGATGAGCCATGAGGATCCCGCCCGCGGCGAAGACCTCGAGCGCTGGGTCATCCTCCACAGCATCGACCAGCTCTGGCAGGAGCACCTCTTCGAGATGGACTCGCTGCGCGATTCGATCAGCAACTACCGCTACGCGCAGAAGGATCCGCTCGTCGAATACAAGCACCACGCCTACGAGCTCTTCGTCGGCCTGATGGACCGCATCAAGACCGAGGTTCTCGGCAATCTCTTCCGCACCACCACGATCCGGCCCGAGGATTACAACCGCGTCCTCCGCGGGATCCAAATGAGCCGTCCCGACGTGCTCGCGACCGAGGGCGGGGCCCCGGCCTCCTCCGGCGAGAGCGGCGTTTCCGCACGGCCCGAGATCCAGATCCCCAAGACCCCACAGCGGCGCGACCTGCCCAAGGTCGGACGCAACGACGCCTGTCCCTGCGGCAGCGGGAAGAAGTTCAAGAGCTGCTGCGGGAAGTAGGGCGGGTTGTCCCCAACCCGCCGTCGATCAGGTAAGGGACGTCAATCGGTCATCCAGCGGCGCGTTGGGACAACGCGCCCTACCTCGGCGGCGTTCCGGTGGGTAGGGCGGGTTGTCCCCAACCCGCCGCCGATCGGGTCCGATCTTCGGCCGAGCCTCCGGGGCGACGGAAAGGCCGCCCCTCCTGGAGTCTTGAGGGCGCGACGGAGGCCTCCAGTCGATCGCCGAACAAAGGACGGCAAGGGCGATCGCGAAGGACCGTTTCCGAAGGATGGAGCGGTCTCGAAATTCTCCGTTTTCCGGGGCATCCCCCGCAAGAAGGGCCTTGATTGGCGTCGCCCTTTTTGTAGTTTGCGGCGTTTCGCGCGGCGACTCCTCCGGGTCCGGATCGTAACGGATCCGGGTGTCAGGGGAATGTTTCACCGCGTGCCCCGTAAACGTGTCCGTTCCGAATCCGAACCCCGATGACTCCAGAAGAATTCCGCAAAGCCTATTTTGAGCAATACGCCGAGGACGGCGATGTCTGCAACGACAAGTGGTTTCAACGCTACTTCGACAACTCGACCGACTGGCTCGAGGTTGAATACCGCGCCCCCGACGAGGGCCTCGTCGTTTTCAGCGACCCCGAATCGGACATCGGCGGGGTTTGGGCGACAACGACGGGCGGCGGGATCGAAGGCCCCTTCCAGACCATGGCGGAACTGGCCGTGGCGCTCGGCTATTCGCCTCGCAACTTCCCCCCGGACGGAGAGGCGGAGGATGAGTTCGACGATCTCGACGAGGATATCGACGAGGACGCGGAAGATGAGGCGGATGCCCCGGAATTCGACGACGACTTCGATGAAGAGGAATTCGACGGCGACGAGGAATTCGACGACGACGAGGAATTCGACGACGACGAGGACGATCACTGAGCGCGTTCCGGGGCGCGAGCCCCGGAGCAGCGTGGCTTTCCCCGGCCGGATCAACCGTAATGGTCCTGCATCTCCTTGAGCCGCCCACGGATCGCGTGTTTGCGGGCACTGCTCATGCGGTCGATGAATAGACGACCGAAAAGGTGGTCGACCTCGTGCTGGATCGCCCGGGCGAAGAGACCGTCGGTCTCGATGACGACGCTGCCGCCGTCGAGGGTTCCAAGGGTGGCCTTGACCTCCGAGGGGCGGAGGATCTCCCCGCGGAGTTCGGGGAAGGAGAGGCAGCCCTCGTTCTCGCTCTCCTTCGGTCCGAGCAGTTCGAGGCGGGGATTGATGAAGACGATCGGGCAAATCTCCGCGAGTCGTTTTTCCTCCCCGTTCACCCGCAGGTAGGAGACACACTCCTCGTCATGCGAGACATCGACGACGGCGAGTTGGAGCGATTCCCCGACCTGGGGAGCAGCGAGACCGACGCCGTTGGCGTCGTACATGGTTTCGATCATGTCGGCGGCGAGCTGACGGACCCGGTCGTCGATGGTTTCGACGCGGGCACCGACCTGACGGAGCACGGGAGCGGGATAGAAGACGATCTTGCGGATCATGGAACTCGGTTATCGGTGAAGAGTAATCGGTGATCGGTCATCGGTAAACCAGGAATGGTTTCCCGCGTTCCCACCTTTGAACATCGGAGGAGCCACCGAAGCGCAACCAGGCTCCTACTCCTCGAGAAGAATGCGGAGGGGCAGGTCGTCGATCTTCAGCCCGGCCCGTGTCGCGGCGTCCCAGACCTTGACCATGAGACCGAGCGGAGCCCCTTCGTCGGCCTTCAATTCAAGCCGGTCTTGGGGCCGGGAGGTGCGGAACTCCCCGAGGGCAGCCGCGAGCGACTCGATCGGGACGACCCGGTCCCCGAGGGAAATGCGGCCGTCCTTGCCGAGCGCGAGCGGCACCCGCCGCTCTTCGGTGGAGCCCTCCCCCATCTCCGAGGAACGCGGCAGGTTCACCTGGACGAGGGACTCGCTCGTCTTGAAGGTCGTCGTGACGATGAAAAAGATAAGCAGGATCGCGAGGATGTCGATCAGGGTCACGATCGGCACCACCGGATGGTTGCGGCGTTTGCGGTAGAATTTCACGGGAGGGAATCGCTGGACCGTGCTCCCGGCGCGGGTGACGGAACCTGCGGGGCATGGAGGGCGGGGCCTCCGGCCTGGTGGAATTCGTGGAGGAGATGCCCGGCGATCACCTCAAGCCGCGCCGCGATCCGTTCGAGTCGGCGGGTGAAGTAGGAATGAAAGACGACCATGATGACGGCGACGACGAGTCCGGCGATGGTGGTGTTGAGGGCCTCGGCGATGCCGCCGGCGATCTTCGACGGATCGGAGGACACGGCCCCCTCGCCGAGCGTCCCGAAGACGGTGACGAGACCGCTGACGGTGCCGAGCAACCCGAGGAGCGGGGCGATCGTGATGGCCACCTCGAGCACGCCCATGCCGTTTTCGAGCCGCACCATCTCCTCGCGCGCGGTCGCCTCGACCGCGGTCTGCGCTTCCCCGCGTTCGGAAAACTCCGGGGAGAGGGCGACGCGGCCGATCCGGCCCATCGGGCTGTCGCTCCGCTTCAGGTCGAGGAGCAGTTTCGCGGCGCGGCCCTCGCGGAAAACCTCGGCGACCCGGGCGAGATCGGGACGGAGCGCCGGAGGAATCACCGCTTTCCACCTCAGGGAAATCCCCCGGTGGATGCAGACGGTGATCCCGACGAAGGAACAGATCCCGATCGGAATCATGAAGGGACCGCCGGAAAGGAGGAAACGCCACACCTGTTCGTTCAATCCGGGAGCGGCCGCGGCGAGGAGGTCAGTAAATGATGATGTCATATTGGATGACGAGTCCCTGCGATCCGAGCGACCTCGCCACTTCCTCCGGCATCGGAGGCAGTTTGGCGTCGCGGATGGCCCGCAGCGAAAACTCGGCGAGGATCGCGTTGGCCTCGTTCTTGGTGATCTCGAGATTGCGGACGCGGCCGGTGGGATCGACGCTGAACTCCAGTTTCAGAATGCCCCAGGTGACGAATTCCGCGTGATCGCGACGATAGCGGTGCCACGTCGCGGAGATCGAATCGCGAACGGCCTTTTTGTAGCGACCCACGGGTGTATCGACGGCATCGACGGCGTCGGCTCCTTCCTTGGCGAGACTACCGTTGATGACATTCTGCCGCTCCTCGGGACTGAAGCCCTTCGCAAAGAGCCCCTCGTCGGCCGGCCTGGCTCCCCCTCCGGGTGCGGCGGGTGCAACTTGCGCCGGGGGTGCGGTCGACGCGGCCGCCATCGCTGCCGAGGCGGGATTCGGGGTCGCGTTGGCTGGCGGAGGCGCGGGAGCCGCCGTCTCGGGAATCGCATCGGGATCCGGTGCCTCGGTGGTCTCCGCGGGCTCCTCCCGCGCCATCCGACTCTGCCCGGTCTCCGATCCGAGAGGGTCCGGTTCCCGGGTCTCGAGGGAGGATTTCCCCTGTTCTCCCGAACCGGTCCCGGCCGCGAGGCGATCCTCGCCCTCAGGCAAAGCGGGCGCGACGATTCTGGCGTTGGCATCGACGAAGCTTTTCTCGCGGGTCGCGCCTTCCTCGTCACGTCCGGAGCGGCCCGGCTTCACGGAAACGGGCGACTCCTCCCGTGGGCCCGCCGCCGCCGCGGCAGCGGCCGGAGGCACGACTGGAGAAGCCGCCGTGGCAAACGGTGTGGCGGGGAAGGCGGGAGTCGCCGGAGCTACCGAAGAATCCGGGTTCGCCGCGGCCGGATTTACCGGGGTTGCCGCCGCCGGACCGGAAGACCCCGGAGCCCCCGGCCGATCGGGATTCTCGCGGCGCTTCAGCGGATCGGGCGAAGCGGGCATCGCGTCGAGAGGCCCCTCGACGTGGTCGCGATTGGCGAGGGTGAGGTGGGGCAGCGGGCTTTTCCCGGCGAGGGTGGGAGTGGCGAACTGCGGGAGCGATTCATTGGGACGCCGCCGCGAGGCCGCAGAAGTGTTGCGGTCGGATTCAAAGCGCGCGTTTTGCGGGGCGACAGCCTCGGCCCGGTTCGTGTCGGTCGCGACGAAAGGTCGGACCGGCGCGGGTGGCTCGGGCGCGGGTTTCTCCGGGACCGGTTTTGTCGTTTCCTCCTCGCGTTCGCGCTCGAGGCGCTTCATCAGTTCACCGATGTCCACGGTGACTTCACGCGGTCCGGCGGAGACGCGCCGCGTGGCTGCGGCCGACACGGACGAATTCGCCCGGGGCACGGCGACGACCAGCACGAGGAGGAGGAGGTGCGCGACGAACGCCCCCGACACGCTGGCGAGCATTTTTTGCGATTCCGACATCGGCTTCAGACTCCGGGACTAAAGCGTTTTCCTCGCGAAATGAAAGAGGTATTGCTGGGCATAACCCGCATGCGGACCAAAGTGCCGCCCGGCCCAGGCATGGAGTTTCGCGCCCTTGACCCGCTTGCGGTAGAGTTGACGGAGGATGCGCTCGATCCAGACGTCAATGGGGAAGGCCTCCCAGCGTCCCGCTCCGAAGAGAAGAGCGCAATTCGCGATCTTCTCCCCTACTCCGTGGAGTCGCATGAGTTCCTCACGGGCCTTCGCCAGGGAAGGCTCCGCTTCGACGGAAGCCAGATCGATCGAACCGGAGGCGACGGCCTCGGCGGCGAGGGCGAGGGATTTCGCGCGGTATCCCAGGGCGCAGGCGCGGAGGGCGTCTTCTCCGGCCGCGGCGAGGGCCTCCGGGGTCGGGTAGGCATGAAAACGACGGCTCGCGAATTCGTGCGGCTCGCCATACCGCTCGCGCAGCGTCAGGGAAATCGCGCGAATGTGGGCGACCTGCTTCATCGAGGAGGTGATGAAGGTGGCAAGGCATTCCCAGAGCGGTTGCCGGGCGACGCGGATGCCGGGACAGTAGGCGATCGCCTCGCGCAGCACCGCATCGTCCGCGGGAAAGGTGGCGTGGACGGCAGCGCTCGAATGATCAAGTCCGAAATAGCGGGCGACCCGCGCGAGATCGCCCTCGAGGGTGAGGATGCGACCGGTTTCCGCCTGGTGGACGAAGGCGGGCGCTCCCGATCCGATGCAGCCGGCGAACCCTTGGAGTTCCTCGAATTCGACTGGCTCCCAATGGAAGATCTGCCCCGATTTGAGGGTGTCGGCGAGCGAAAAGGGCCCCTCGCAGGAAACCTCGACGAGGGAAGGCCGGGCCATGGGCGAGGAAGCGGCCTTCAGTTCGCGAAGAAGCTGAGGCTGCGGAGCTCGGCGGCAAGATCGACCTGGTTCACGACGACCTCATCGGGCAGGTTCAACACGGCGGGGGAGAAATTGAGGATCGCCTGCACCCCCGCCTCGACGAGGACATCGGCGACTTCCTGCCCCGCCGACTCCGGCACCGCGATGATGGCCATGCGCACGCCGTGCTCGCTGACATACGTTCCGAGGTCGCGGACATGGTAGACGGGCACACCCATCTGCTCGGTGGTGGCCTTGACGTGCGCTGGATCGGCGTCGAACGCGGCGATGACCTCGAATCCTTCCTTGCGGAAGCCGCTGTAGCGAAGCAGGGCGGAGCCGAGGTTTCCCACGCCGACCATGACGACCGGATGGAGGACAGTCATGCCCATGACACCCGAGATGGCGTCCGAGAGTGTCAGCACGCTGTAACCGAGGCCACGGGTGCCGAACTGACCGACGTGGCCGAGATCCTTGCGGAGCTGCGTCGGCTTGACCCCCGCGGAGCGGGCGAGGTCTTCCGACGAGACCGTCTCGACCTTTTGCTCACGAAGCCGTGACAGGCAACGCTGGTAGAGCGAAAGCCGATAGACCGTCTTGCGGGGGATGTCGATCTTTTCCAAGGCCGGGGGAATCGGGAAAGTTAACCGAATTGGACCGTTTTACCACCCGATAGACGGATCAGTCCATGGATTTGTTATCATTTTTCCGGAAAAAAGTCCTCTGTTCCGGCTTTTCGGACCGACATGGTCAAAGATCGACCGAGTCGAGCACTCCGGAGGCCGTTTTCCCGTCCCGGACGACGACCCGTCGGAGCCGTGCCCCGGGGGCGACGATGCCCCCGCTCCAGATCACCGAGGCCTCGAGGACGGCTCCCTCGCCAATGATCGCGCCGGAGCCGACCGAGCTGGTCGCGTCGATCCGAGCCCCCGCCCCGATCCGGGCATCGGGTGCGATCCGCGACGCCTCGAACTCCTCGCCCGCCCGGTAACGCGGGAATCCCGCGGCGAATCCGTCGAGGGCGTCGAGGTAGGCATTCCGCTCGCCCAGGTCGCTCCAGGCTCCTTCGTCGATGACGATGCCGCCGATCCCACCGCCCGCGCGGATCACTTCCAGCATCGGCGCCACGACCGATTCGATCTTGCCCGGCGTGAGGTGGTCGAGAAACCGCGGCGAGACGACATAGATGCCGGTGAACTGAAAGCGATGCGGCCAGTCCGGTGCGAGGACGCCACGCAGATCAACGACCTTTCCCCGGACGGAATCGAAGCCGACACGCAGTTCCTCCCCCCGGGAGCGCAGGACCATGGTGACGAGGTCGCCGGTGCGCCGGTGCTGCTCCAACGCGGCCGCGAGAGGCAGGTCGGTGAGGATGTCGCCATTGTAGACGATAAAGGGTTCCTCGCGGGGGAGCCAGTCGCGCAGGTTGTCGAGTCCGCCCGCGGTATCGAGGAGGACCGGTTCATGGCGGAACAGGATCGGACGGCCGCGATAGACCCGGCCGGGAAAGGCCACGTCGTAGGCCTCGGGGCAATGGTGGGTGTTCACGGCAAAGGACTCCACCCCGAGATCGTGGGTGAGGTGATCGAAGGCGCAGGTGATGAGCGGCCGGTTCCACACCGGCACGAGCGGTTTCGGCAGCGTCTCGGTGAGCGGGCGCAGCCGCGTCCCGAGGCCGGCGCCGAGGATGAAGGCGTTGCGGATTCCGTCCATGCGAGGTGGAAGGTTCGACCCGATCGGCGCCGAATCAAGCCGCGAGAGGCCGGCGATCCGCCCTCCGGATCTCTGCTGCAAAACGATTGATTTCCGCGGGGTCCGCGTCGATGAAGAGTCCCGCTCTTTCCATGGAACTGCCTGTCTGGGTCGCCGTCATCGTCCTCGGTCTCATCGAGGGAATCACCGAATTTCTCCCGATCTCGTCGACCGGACATCTCCTCATCCCGCAGAATCTCGGGTGGTTGCCGCGCCAGTCGGATCTTTTCTCGATCGTCATCCAGAGCGGGGCGGTCATCGCGGTGATCGCGGTGTTCGCGGACCGGGTCAAACGGCTCGCCACCACGCTCGGCGATCCCGAAACCCGCGATTACCTGGCCAAGCTGGCGACCGCGTTTATCGTGACGGCGGTCGGCGGGGTGCTCATCAAGAAGCTCGACATCGGCCTGCCGGAAACGGTGCCCCCGGTGGCCTGGGCGACCTTCATCGGCGCGTTCGTTATTTTTGGCGTCGAGGCCTGGCGGAAGAATCACATCGGCCACGAACACATCGGGTGGGATGTTGCGGTCGCGGTCGGTCTCGCCCAGATCCTCGCCGCGGTCTTCCCAGGCACCTCGCGATCCGGAGCGAGCATCCTCATCGCCATGGCGATCGGCGCGGCGCGACCCGCGGCGACGGAGTTTTCCTTTCTCGTCGGGGTTCCCACCCTGATGGCGGCGGGGGCTTTCCAGACGCTCTCGGTGATCCGGGACGGCGAGGCCGGAAACGAGAGCTGGTCCATGATCGCCCTCGGCACCCTCGTCTCGGCGGCCTCGGCCTTTGTCGTCGTGAAATGGCTCATCCGTTTCGTGCAAAGCCATTCCTTCAACGGTTTCGCCTGGTATCGCCTCGTCATGGGCGCGGCCCTGATCCTCTGGGTTTCGATGGAGGCGGCCGAGAAGACTCCGGATTGACCGCACCCCCGACCCCGCATGCGCAAGGCCTACCTCCTCCGTCAGGGACGACTCGTCGAGACCGAGGATCTCGAACGCGCCGTCTGGATCGACCTGCTCTCGCCCTCGCGCGAGGAGGAGGTGGATCTCGAAAAGGTCCTCGGACTCGGTCTCCCCACGAAGGAAGACATGGAGGAGATCGAGATCTCGAGCCGGCTTTACGAGGAGGATGGCGGGCTCTTCATGACCGCGCAACTTCCCGCGAACACCGAGGAGGAGGAGAATACGACAATGGGTCCGGTGACCTTCGTCCTCGTCGCACATCGCTTGGTCACGATCCGCTATCACGATCCGAAGTCCTTCGGACTCTTCGCAAACCGGGCCGCCCGCGTGCCCATGAGCGGCGATTGCGGGGAAACGGTCTTTCTCAGCCTTCTCGAAACGATCGTCGACCGCCTCGCCGACGTCATCGAGCGCGCCGGCCGCACCGTGACACCCGTCTCGAAGGGCATCTTCCAGACTTCCGGATCGAGTCCGAAACGCGCCCAGCAACACCGCTCCCATCTCGAGACGATCGGCCGCACCGGCGACCTCATCTCGGACATCCGCGACAGCCTCATGACCCTCGACCGCGTCGTCGGCTATTACGCCCAGCACATCGTCCGGATCGAGGGCACCGAGGAGCAGCGCGCCCGCCTCAAGACGATCACGCGCGACCTCCACTCGATCGGCGACCACGCCGGATTCCTCTCGGGAAAAATCACCCTGCTCCTCGACGCGACCCTCGGCATGATCGGGATCGAGCAGAACGGGATCATCAAGATTTTCTCCGTCGCCGCGGTCGTCTTCCTGCCGCCGACGCTCGTCGCCTCGATCTACGGGATGAACTTCGAATTCATCCCCGAACTGAAGTGGCCCTTCGGTTATCCCTTCGCGATCGGGCTGATGATCCTCTCGGCCCTGCTGCCGTATTGGTTTTTCAAGCGGAAGGGATGGTTGTGAGGCGAAAAGCCCAATTGAGCCGCGTTCGATCTTTTGATAAAAGCCATTTCATGGAAGCAGCCGCCGCCGCCCCCCGCGCGCTCAGCACGACTCGTGGCGGCCTGCCTTTGGCGCCATCCGTTTGCCCACTGGTCACGCGGAGTCAGTCCCCGGCCCGACAACGCCGAAGGGAGACCGGCATCGCCCGCCCTTCATCGGCGCAGCGGTCGCAGACCGCGGAGATTTCCAAAGTCAAGAAATCCCATCGTCCAAGGATTTTCCGGATTCGGCATGAGGGAACATGCGCCGAACCAGCAACAACCCGTGCCGATTCGGGCTTCACGATCAACCCGAAATCCGGCGCGAAGCCATCTCCGATCACTCCGAAAGCAGGAGCAGGTCGAGCCCATGGCGCTCGTAGTTTTTGAAGTCCTTGTCCATCGTCACCAAGCGCATTCGGGCGGTGATGGCAAAAGAGGCGAGGTAGGCGTCCATCCAGACTTTCGGTGAAGGGGTTTCCACATCAGTGATTCCTCGCCAGGCTTCGTCGAGACCTTCAGGTTCGACGGCGAATCCAGTGGCATCGTCCTTCATCAGCAAATCGAAGGTATCCCATGCTTGGCGATTGGTCAGCGGCACGTAGTCCAACGCCACTTTTTGGGTCAGCAAGCGAAGGAAAGAGATCCCGGTGGCCCGACAAAACTCCGCCGTGTCGCTCTCCCCCAATGCGGAAAACCAAGCCGAGGCTCGCGGATGATGGGCGTGCTGTCCCACCGCGAGGGCGAGGAACACGTTGCTGTCGCAAAGATGCCTCATGGACGCGGTTTCGAGGCTTCGATCTCCAATTCGAGCAAGCGATCACCGCTGAGGTCGAAAGTGCTCGAACCGGGCGGAGCGGGAATGAGAGGGAGTGCCACCCGATGCCGTTTCTGCGGAGAACGGGACGGCGCGGGAGCGGCAAGCCCCCGTCGAAAAACCTCCTCGATCACATCCTTGAGCTTGCGACTTTCTCGAACCGCTCGCAGCTTCACCTCACGAATCAAGTCGTCGGGCAAATCGATCGTTGTTTTCACCTCTCCATTTTCCCATTTTTCCAGTTTCCCGTCAAACTGGGATTTTGGACCCTGTTTTCGGTCGTCCCCTATCGCTTCTTTTCCCGTTTCCCTTTCCCTCCGCCCAACTCATCCGCTCTCGACGGATCGTGCTCCGGGTTCGATGTCGGCATCCGGGCGCCGACCTCCTTCCGCCAAATCGCGAGCACATCGCGCAATTCCGTAGTTTTGTCAGGATGCTTCGCGGCGAGGTTGTTCGTTTCTCCAAGATCGGCGGAGAGATCGTAGAGTTCGAGTGCGCCGGTCTCGAAGAATTCGAGCAGCTTCCAGTCCCCGCGCCGGATCGCCGAGGCGGGAGTGCCGTGATGGTAGTGGGGAAGGTGCCAGAAGAGCGTGTCCCGGGCAGGATCGGCCTCCGAATCCTTCAGCAGGGGAACGAGGCTGACGCCGTCGAGCGGATCTTTCATCGGCGCGTCGATGCCCGCAAGATCAAGGAAGGTCGGAGGCAGATCGGTCGTTCCCGCGGGCACCTCGCACACGGATCCCGGGGGAATCATTCCGGGAAACCGCGCCAACGCCGGGACGCGGATACCGCCCTCGTAGAGGGTGCCCTTTTCCCCGCGGAGCGGCGCGTTCGAGGTGTAACCCTCCCCGTCGTGGGCGTGGACGAGTCCGCCATTGTCGGAGACGAAGACGACGAGCGTGTTCTCCGCGAGCCGAAGCCGGTCGAGTGCGGCGAGGAGTCCACCGACGCTTTCGTCGAGTTCCTCGAGAAGGCCCGCGTAGTCGGGACGGCTCGGGAAACCCGGCATCGGGACCTTCCCTCGATACTTCTTCAGCAACTCCGGCCGCGTCGAAAGCGGCAGGTGCACGGCATAGTGCGACACCTGGACGAGGAACGGCGCCTCGCGATGGGCCTCGATGAATTCCACGGCCTTTTCCGTGAGGAACGCCGCGGTCCGCTTGGCCTCGCTGCCGGTGACCGAGGCGGGGGTGTCGTGCCCCTTGAGTTCCAGCACGGTCTGCCAGCCTTGGTCGGCGGGACCGTAGCCGGGTCCGCCGAGATGCCATTTCCCGAAGTATCCCGTCGCGTAACCGGCTGCGCCGAGCCGTTCCGCGACCGTCTCGACCTCGAGCGGCAGTTGCAGGGGCACGGCGGGATCGATCAGTTTCGCGAAGGGCCGCCGGTGTCCGGGAATGTGCTGGGTGATGCCGTAACGGGCCTCGTGACGCCCGCTCTGCAGGTTCGAACGCGTCGGCGAACAAACCGCCCCGGAATAAAATTGCGTGAACCTCACGCCCTCTCGCGCGAGTCGATCGAGCGACGGGGTTTCGTGGAAGGTGTTTCCATAAGCCGGCAGGTCGGCCCAGCCCAGGTCATCGGCGACGATGAGGAGAACATTCGGACGGTCCGCGGCCGGTCGCGCCTGCGCACCGTATCCCAAAATCAGGGCGGGAAGGCCCGCGATCCAAAAACGCTTCATGCAAATTTCCAAAACTCCATTACTCCGTCTCTTGAATACCGCGTTTTTCCCCGATTCTGCAACCCGCTTCCCCGTGCTTCACCCCGTTCCCGATGCTGCCCTCCCTTGAATCCCACGAAATCGCTCCGGCGGACCTGGCCACCTTGCTCGCGGATCCGGCATCCGCGCAGATCCGTCTCGTCGACTGCCGCGAGGAGGATGAATTCGCCTTCTGCCGGATCGAGGGGGCCGAACTGATTCCCCTCTCCCGCTTCGGCGAGGAGGTGACACGCAAACTGCTCCGGAGCGACGACCCACGGCCCGTCGTCGTGTATTGCCACCACGGGATGCGGTCGATGCACGCCACCGTTTTCCTGCGCGAACACGGTCGGGAACGGACCTGGAGCCTCGCCGGCGGCATCGATCTCTGGTCCCGCCAGATCGATCCGGAGGTTCCCCGTTATTGATCCTGCAACGATGAAGGAAGGAGCCCTCATCCGCTTTTTGCTCGTCGCCCTCCCGGCCGGACTGTTTGTCTTCGGGGTGGGGGCGATGTTCGTTTCCCACCAGCGGGCCAAAACCGCGCCGACCGATCCCAACGAGGCCGTCCGCCTCGAGGCAGCCTCGCTGAAACGAGGCCCGGTGGACCGCACGGATCTCGCCCGCTCTCTCGAAATGCTCGCGAACCGCATCGGCGAACGCCACGCCGCGAAGCCGGAGTCTCTCGAAAGTGCCGCGCTGTGGTTCGAGTCGACCATCGGCCCCGCGAATCTCGGTTATCTCGTCGAACGCCACGTTTTCGAGATCGGGGGCGGTCGCGAGGTGCGAAACCTCATCGCGGAACTCCCCGGACGCGAACGCCGCAAGGAGATCATCGTCGTGGGTGCCCACTACGACACCATTCCCGGATCCCCCGGGGCGAACGACAACGCCTCCGGAATCGCCGCCCTCGTCGCCCTCGCCCGGACCTTCGCGGGCGATCCGCAGGAGCGCACGATCCGATTCGTTGCCTTCGCGAACGGGGCCGGTGCCCTCGACGAGACCACCGGCAGCCTTGTCTACGCGAACCGCTGCCGGGCCCGCGGGGAAACGGTGGTGGCGATGCTCTCGCTCGACTCGCTCGGGCTGCTGCCGCAGGGCGGAACCGTCTCGTTCACGGGAGCGGCCGATGCCTATTATTTCATCGACTCGGCCCGGGGTGCTTTCGCCAAGGCCGCAGGGGTTCCCGCATCCGCGCCCTCCGATGATTCCGCGCCGGCCATCGTGGGCACGACCGATCAGGAAGCGTTTGCCAAGGCGGGTTATCCGGCCGTAGCGACGGTGGTCGGCCCGCCTCCATCGGTCACGACGAGTGACGCGGTCGATCCCGATGCGCTCGCCGCCATCACGATCGGGGTCGAACGCATCCTGCAATTCTGGGCGAACCCCTGAATCGCCCCGGCTCAACCCACGACCATGCCGGCGCGTTCGTCGAGGTATTCGGCGATCCGGTTCTGCCGGTCGCAGAGCACGATCCTCGGTTTCACCGGCTTCTCCGTGATCTCGAAGCCCATGATGATGACGATCTCGCCCGCGTTGATGAGATGGGCGGCGGGTCCGTTGATGCCGATGATGCCGGACCGGGCCTCGCCCTCAATGACATAAGTCTCGAGACGGACTCCCGTGGTGCCGCTGACGACGAGAACCTTTTCCCCCACCCAGAGCCCCACCGCCTCGATCAGGTCGCGGTCGATCGTGATGCTGCCGACATAGTCGACATTCGCCTCGGTGACCGTGGCGTTGTGAATTTTCGATCGGAGGAGGCTGCGCATCACGAGCGGGAAGAAAGGTTTCGCAGAACCGGAGAATTGCAAGGAATCGGTGCGACTGGAGTGGACGCCATCGATCGGCAAACCTTGCTCTGTTCCGGATTCAGTCCCGACGTTTCCGCCGATGCGAGGAAGGACCGGATCGTCGCCGCCGCGGCGTCCGCTCGCCGTGACGTAGAACGGGATTCGCCTCCGGCAGGACGAGGGCGCGCTCGTCACCGATCAACTCGCGCCATGAACCCGGAGGCAGGTCGAGCGAAGCCAGTGCCAGACCGCCGATGGCCACTCGGATGAGGCGCAGGGTCGGGAAACCCACCGCCGCGGTCATGCGCCGCACCTGGCGGTTTTTTCCCTCGGTCAGGCACAATTCCACCCAGCTCGTGGGAATCGCCGCGCGATAGCGGATCGGAGGATCCCGGTCCGGATGCCCCGGCTCGATCCGGCGCGCGCGACAGGGACGGGTGAAATGCCCCTGGATGGAAAGCCCGCCTTTCTGCAGCCGCTCGAGCGCCGCATCGTCCACCTCGCCCTCGAGTTGCGCATGATAGGTCCTCGCGTGGCCCTGCTCCGGATCGAGGAGACGGGTGTTCAGACCAGCTTCGTCGGAAAGCAGAAGGAGCCCTTCGCTGTCCAGGTCGAGTCGTCCGAGCGAATACACTCCCGGAGGAAAGGCACAGGCCGCGAGTGTCACCTGGCCCGCCCGGTCCGGGGTGAACTGGGAAAGCATCCCGTAGGGCTTGTTCAGGGCGAGAAGCATCGGATCGCGAGCGGGCCGAGCTCCCGCGAAAGGGCCGGATCAGCGCAAGGGCAGGGTCTCGGTAACCGCCCCGGGAGCCGGCTGGATCCCAAGGAGCTTACAGACCGTGGCATGGAACATGAGCTGCCCCACCGTATCGAAGGTCCCCGCCGGAGAATTCGGGAAACCGGCCAGGAAAATCTGTCCGGACATGCGGATCGATTCCTCCACCGGATAACCGAAGGCGCCGAAGAATCCGGGCCCCTCGGTCGGATCAAAGACGGGTTCGGCCGCCTTCTGGTCGGCGAAGGAATAACCCGTCTTCAGGACGAGAACGCGGTCGCCGGTTCGCTCCGGATTGAGATACGACCACTCCGCCGGCAGATCCTCCTTTTTCAGGGAGCGGAAATAGATTCGCTTGCTCAGTTCATTGTCGAACTTGTCGATGAAGATCTTCTTCTCTCCATCGGTCGCGGGCAGGTTCTTGAAATAGAGGTTCGCGACCGCGTCATGGGCGACGATGTCGCAGTTCGCCATCATCTCGTCGCCGAGGAGCTGGGCGATGTTCACGTTCTTGTCGAGTTCGGCGAGGCCGTGGTCGGTCGTGATGAAGAGGATCAGGTTCGCGTTCGGCTCGGCCAGTTTCGCCCAGTCCGCCTGGACGGCCTCGATGAAGGCCTGGATGGCCTTGTCCGTCTTGCCCACTGCGGCAAAGGTCTCATCCGCCCGGGGCCCGTGAAGGAGGCCTTCGCGGAAAATGTCGTTGAGACGGAGCATGAGGAGGCGCAGCTTGCCTCCGGCCGCGGGTGCTCCCGCCGCCGCAGGGGCCGGAGCGGCCGCCGGAGCCGCGCCCCCACCGCTGTCGGCGCGCCACTGCTCGAGCGCCTTGTTGAGGCGGACGTCGTCGGTCTCGTCCGGATTGTAGGCGGTCAGGAAATAGGCCGCCTTGTGTTCACTGGTCTGGTTCTGTGAGAGCGGCCAATCGTGGACGAGGGTCTTCACGCCCTGCCGGGTTGCGGTGGCCCAGATCGGTTCGGCGAGGAGCAGGGCCGGATCCATCGGCTGGTCGATGATCTTGCCGTCGGGCAGGCGGATCCGGTCGGCAATGATCCCGTGCTTGTCCGGAGTCACCCCCGTCGCCATGGTCGCGTGCGCGGGGTAGGTCAGGCAGGGAAAGCTCGGACGCATCTTGTTGGTGGCGGCGCCGTCGGTGGCGAGCTTCTTCAGAAAGGGAGCCTCGGCCTTTTCCAGATAATCCCCACGGAACCCGGGGATGTTGATCCAGACGACGACGGCGGGGCCCTCACCAGCGTTCGTCGCGACCGGAGCGGCATCCTCCTTCATCCCTTCGCCGTCGTCCCGCTCGTTCATCGCCACCTCGGAGGCCTTGAGCTGCTCGCGGCGATACTCCTCGAGAATCAACTGGGTCGACTTGTCGCCTTCGAAGGCATTGCGGGTGAACTCGATGCCTTCGCTGCCCTTCCAGAGGAAGAGCATCGTGAAGGCGAAGAGGAGAATCGAGACGAGGGTGATGAGGGAACTGGCAAGCGACCGGAACATCTTGCGGTTAAGTATCCGATGATGGAGGCCGTTGCAAGTGCCCGCTGGGGTTCCCGTTCCCGAAAACACCGGCTCTTTCCCCGGTTTTTGCCGTTTACCTTTCCCGCTTTTCCCTTTTACTCTGCGCCCAGCCTTCATGATCGCGGAATCCATCGCCACCCAATTCGACATCCCCGGACGCCTCGTCGCCCTCCAGCCCATCGGGGCGGGGAACGTCAACGACACGTATCGCGTCATCCTGCGCACCACCTTCTCGGAGGAACAGTTCATCCTCCAGCGCATCAACCGGGCGGTTTTCAAGGACCCCGTCGCGGTCATGGCGAACATGAAGGCCGTGACCGACCACGCCCACCGGCGCATCGAGGCCGAGGCCGAGCAGGCCGACCGGATCTGGCAGCTCCCACGCGTCATCCCGGCCAAGGACGGGAACGACTACGCGACCGACCCGAAGGGCGAATACTGGCGCGCCCTCTCCATGATCGCCAGCTCGACGAACTACGAGAAGGTCAACGAGCCTGAGCACGCCGCCGAGGCCGGGCGCGTTCTCGGGCATTTCCAGCGCATCATCTCCGACTTCCCCGCCGACGGTCTCGCCGACACCCTGCCCGGCTTCCACATCGCCCCCGGCTACCTCGCGAACTACGACCGCGTCCTTGCCACTCCCGAAGCCTCGGCCCGCCTCTCCGCGGTTTCGGAGGCCCGCCGCCTCGCCAAATTCGTCGAGCAGCGCCGCGACTTCGTCGGCATCCTTGAGAACGCAAAGGACCGGGGCGAACTCCACCTCCGCCCCATCCACGGCGATCCGAAGATCACGAACGTCATGATCGACGACTTCACCGGCAAGGGCACCGCCATCGTCGACCTCGACACGGTGAAACCCGGGCTGGTCCACTACGACTTCGGCGACGCGGTGCGCAGCGGCTGCAATCCGGCGGGCGAGGAAACGAGCGACCTCAGCGAGGTCTACCTCGACCTCGACCTCTTCGAGGCCCTCGTGCGCGGTTATCTCACCGAGGCGAAGGGCTTCCTCACCGTCGCCGACAAGAAATACCTCTACGACTCCGTCCGCCTCATCGCCTTCGAGCTCGGCCTGCGCTTCTTCACCGACTACCTCGCCGGAGACGTCTATTTCAAGGTCAAATACGAGGCCCAGAACCTGAACCGCGCCCGCGTCCAGTTCGCCCTCTGCGAAAGCATCGAGGCGCGGGAAGGAAAGATGAGGGGGATTCTGGAGCGGTTTTGTTGAGGGGGTGATTATTACTTGAGTTCGATCGACCGATTTGCTAAACCGAAAGCGAAACTGACGTTCGCGCATGAATATTCCCCGCCTTCTCCTGCTGGCGATACCTGCAGTCATCGGCGTTTCTTTCGCCGCCGATCCACCCCAGTTGACTTCGGTCCGGGCGAGTTATCAGAAGCAAATCGAAGCCGCCACGGCTCCGATTACAGCAAAGTACGTGGAGTATCTCGAGAATCTCAAAAAGGAACTCGGCGCCAAGGGCGATCTCGATGCTGCATTGGCCGTTCAAAACGAGCTGGACGCGATCGCCGGTTCGGCGAAAGCGTCATCCGGCTCGTCGGAAGATGATCGAATCGTCGTCTGGAACCAAAACAACAACGGCAAGGGAGATCGAGGAACCGAACGAATCAACGTGAGCCTCCTGCTTGCCGGCCGTGAGGTCTGGTCAAAAAAGTCGATAAAAATCGATTGGGATCCGGTAAACCAAGGAAAGGTTGAGATCCCCGCTCTGAGATGCCACTGATTTTTGGACCGGTGTTGGTTATTTGAGGGTGTGGTTGAGTGCCTCGAACTGGGTCGGTGTCAGGTAATCGAGGGAGGAGTGTC
>JBILDO010000012.1:0-101248 GCA_044352585.1 Verrucomicrobiales bacterium | reverse complement strand
CGAGCGGCGCCAATCCGGAGTGGGACTCGCGACGAAAAGAAACCGGTCGGTCGCGGTGACGGTGCCGGCATATCCGTCGAGCTCGAGCGAGTCTGCCTGTGTGGGGAAAGCAGGGTCGGAGAGGTCGACCGAGGTCACGCGGAGCCTGCTTCCTTCGGCGGGATCGAAAACCTGCGAGACCAGGTAGAGGATGGAGCCGACCAGACGGCTTTCCGCAAGGTAGCCCTCGTAGGGAACCCTCACGATCTCGCGGGGGGCACCGTCGGCGACCTCTGCGATCACCACCGAACCGCTGCCCGCGTCGTAGGCGGCGGCCCCCTTCCTTGCGAGCGAAAACGGCCGGTTGGTGAGGGAGAAAAAATAGGAAGGTCGGGTCAGGAGGGCGACGTGATCCGTGCCGAGAAGATACATCTGCTCCCCACGGTTCGGCTCGCGGAGTTGGCCGAGCAGAACCGGCGCGTCTGGTTCGGCGATGTCGAACACCTGCAGTCCCCTGAGCTGGTTGAAGAAATAGAGACGGTCGTCGTCGATCCGCCAGATGTCGGACTCCGCGACTTCGCGCGCCACGGCGGCGGACCCGGACCCGGCCGTGGTCGCATCGGTGCTGGCTCGGTTCATCGCGACGACGCCGGGCCCCGCTCCGCCGACTCCGCTGAACCCGTTGCTGGCACGAAGGGCGGGGTCGGCGGCGAAGGAGACGATCCGCCCACCGGCATTTGCCACCTTGCTGGAGCGGACACGGGTTCCGAAAACCGAGAGACTCCGCCGAGGAACGGCATGGCGCAGGGAGATCCGGATGAGACCCCCGCGTTCAAGGGTCTTCCTCGTCGCAAGAATTCTCCAGGCGCGGGCGTCGCGGTTGTTCCGTTGCTGCAAGCTCACCGAAGAAAACCCGGGGGGCACCTTGATGAGGACCGCTTTTTTCCGGACCGACTGGATCGTGGGAACCGCGGACTGCGCCGCGTCCACCGTCGAAAACAACGGGAGCACTGCACAGAAACACGAAAGGAACATGAGAATACGGGGTGTCATGGCCTTGGGAGTAAGCTTGAGAGGGGAAGTTCCACCGTTTGTAACGCGTTTGAATTGAGAAAGTCAAAAAAAATCCCGGTGGTCGAAAAACTCCGGAGGAGCCGGACCCGCGCACCGGGTCATGGGAGTCCGTTATCGCGGCACTGAGGGGCCTTGTCAGAGGGGCCTTCGCTTGCAAGATTTGGAAACATGTCCGCGGTTTGGGAGGAAAAATTGAAATCGGCCCAAAGGATCCCATTGCGGCGAATCGGCCCGGTCTTTGCCCCGGGGCCCCGCCTCTTGTCCCGTTTTCGGGAGGTTCGGGGCGCGATCCTTCTTCTCGTGACGCTGCGGATCGGGGCCGAACTCCTCGCCGCCCCGGTCGAGATCGGGTGCCGCCGCGAGCTCTTCGTCGAGGACGCCCTCATCGCGGCGCTCTCCGGGGGAGCCCGTTTGGAATTGCACGAGCCGGTCCCGCGGGAAGTGGTCCTCGAGCATGACGCGCCGTGGGAAGGCACCGGCACCGGTTACCACAGCGTCTTTCAGGACGGCGGAAAATACCGCATGTATTACAAGGCCTGGCATCTCGAGGTCGAGGGCGGAAAGGTCAAGACCGGCTCCCACCCGCTCTACTGCTGCTACGCCGAGAGCGACGACGGTCTCACCTGGCGCAAGCCCGAGCTCGGTCTCGTCGAGTTCCAGGGTTCGAAAGCCAACAACATCGTCCTCGCCCCGGAGACGCTCGGTGCCGTCAAATCCGATCCCGGTCATCCCGCCGTCTTCAAGGACGAAAACCCGGCCTGCCCGCCCGAGGCCCGTTACAAGGCCATCATCCGTTCCGAGAAACCCCACGGACTGCTTCTTTTCCAATCGCCCGATGGATTGAGGTGGTCGCTCGCGCACCCCACGCCCGTCATCACCGAAGGTGCCTTCGATTCGCAGAACCTCGCCTTTTACGATCCCAACATCCAGGCCTACCGGGCCTACTGGCGCATCTTCACCGGCGGCCAGACCGATGGGGAGAACTGGAAACCTTCCGGCAACCGCGCCATCCGCACCGCCGTTTCAAAGGACCTCGTCCACTGGCAGCCTCACGAGGACCTCCGTTACGTTGATTCGCCGGACGAGCAACTCTACACGAACGGGGTGAAACCCTACCACCGGGCCCCGCATCTGCTGATCGGTTTTCCGACGCGTTACATCGAGCGCGGCTGGTCCGATTCGATGCGGGCCCTGCCCGAACTTGCCGCCCGCCAGGACCGGGCCAAGCCGAGCGAACGATACGGCACCGCCCTGACCGAAGGGCTCTTCATGGCGGGCCGCGACGGCGTCACCTTCAAGCGGTGGAACGAGGCCTTCCTCCGTCCCGGCCCCGAGCGCGAGGGCACCTGGCATTACGGTCACCAATATCTCGCATGGAGCGTCGTTCAGACGCGCGGCAGTCTGCCCGGCGGCCCGGATGAGCTCTCCCTCTATGCGACCGAGAGCTACTGGACCGGGAAGAGCAGTCTCCTGCGCCGATACAGCCTCCGCCTCGACGGTTTTGTCTCGGTGAAAGCCCCGCTTTCCGGCGGTGAACTCGTCACGAAACCGATCGTCTTTTCCGGAAAGGAACTCGCCCTCAATTTCGCCAGTTCCGCTGCCGGCGACGTCCGCGTCGAGATCCAGGACGAGGCGGGGAAGGCGATTCCGGGATTCGCCCTCGCAGAGTGTCCACCCGTCTTCGGAGACTCGATCGAGCGCGTCGTGACGTGGAAGGGCGGAGCCGATGTCTCGGCGTTGGCGGGCAAGGCGGTGAAGCTGCGGTTCGTGCTGCGGGATGCGGAGGTGTTCGCGTATGGGTTTCGGTGAGGGGCGTCAGCCAAGTGCCGAGGACTTGGCAAACTCCGCGACCTCGTCTAAACCTCGATCAATGATGAAGCTGGGGGAGACCGCCTCCGAGGCCGCTTTGCTGGATGAGGAGTCCCGTGCCTCATTGGCGTCCCGGTTGTTGCGAAGCCTTTCGGCCGGGACGGGAACGGTATCGGATGAGGAGGTCACGGAGCGGATCCGCGAGGCCGGGGACGACCCTGGAGTGACGCTCGACCTGGATCGATTCCTTTCGGGGATCAACGGACGGTAAGCGGCAATGTAACTTTGGCCCTTTTATCGGAGCGGCGCTGCGGCTCGGGGCGCCTAGCGTGAAAAGCCTGCCTACGACGAGCCACTTGGCATACGCCCGGCCCGCATTACAGTCCCGCCCATCAAACCCCTCCTCCAACTTTACCGTCTCGCCGTTCTCCTCGCGATCGCGTGGCTGGTGCGCGCCCACCATGACCGGCTCCGGGTGCAGGGCGACTGGCCCGTCGCGGTGGCGGAGGTGAAGGTCTTTCTGAAGGAGGCCCACCGGCTCCGGGTCGATCCGGGACCGCGCGGAGGGCTGGAAGTCCTCGATGCCGCGGGCGTGAAGATCGGGTATGCGGTCCGGACGATGCCGGACTCGCGCGAAATCACGGGTTACTCGGGACCGGCCGACGTGCTCGCCGTCTTCGACGCGGAGGACAAGGGCGTGGGCATCGCGATCCGGCACAGCTACGACACCCCGAGCCACGTCGAGGACGTGCGCATGGATTTCCTCTTCATGGAGAAGTGGAACGGCCGCACCTGGGACGAGATCGCGCGGATCCGGGCCCTCAACGAGGCGGGGATCTACGGGGTCTCCGGCGCGACGCGCACGAGCGAGGCCGTGGCCAAGAGCATCACCCACCGGCTCGCCGTGGCCG
Organism: Verrucomicrobiales bacterium; assembly: GCA_044352585.1. Lineage (GTDB taxonomy): Bacteria > Verrucomicrobiota > Verrucomicrobiia > Verrucomicrobiales > DEV007 > Arctic95D-9. Next base: position 97,475 of record JBILDO010000012.1, on the reverse strand, counting down.
AAGGGCGCGAGGGAGTCGACCGGCGCATCGACTTCGGCTGGCGCGATGCGGTCCTCGGCGCCTTTCTCTTGATCGGGTGCCTCTTCGCCTTTTGGAAGGCGAAGTCGTTCCACCGGTGGCGATGGGTCTATTCGCTCGCGACGATCGGGGGACTGGGATTCTGGCTCGGCGATCTCATCGCGCAATCGCTCCTCGTCGGCTGGATGGAGAGCCGGGTCCCTTGGGAGGCGACGCCGGGACTGGTTCTCTTCGTGGCCGCGGCCTTTCTCGTGCCCTGGTTCACGGGGCAGCCGGTCTATTGCCAGTTCATCTGCCCCCACGGCAACCTGCAGCGCTGGACGATGAAGGCCCTGCCGGCCCGGTGGAAGCGGCCTCTCTCCGACGACGGCAAGTGGATCGCACGCTGGGCTCCGGCGATGCTGCTCGTCGTGGTGCTGGGGGTGTCCTTCCTCCAGCTCGACCTCGATCTCGCGGGCGTCGAGCCCTTCGACGCCTATCTGCTGAAGGGCGCCGGTCCCGCCACGATCGTGGTTGCGTTGTCAGGACTCGCCCTCTCGCTCTTCTATCCGATGGCCTACTGCAAGTATGGTTGTCCCACGGGATGGCTGCTGGAGTTCGTCCGGAAGCGCACCGGGAAGGACCACTTCGGCGACCGCGACTGGATCGGGCTCGGTTTATTCCTCGTGGCGCTGGGCCTGTATCGGGTTCCGTTGGAGATTTGGCTGGGGTAGGGGGGATTGGACCACGAATGAACACGAAGGAACACGAATCAGGAAGCCAGGGGCGCAAAACCTCCGTGTCCCTCCGTGGTTCTCTGTGGTTCAAATCGATCGGTCTCCTCTTCATTCTCGCCATCGGCGCGGTGATCCTCCTGCCGCCGCTCCAGGCCAAGCGCACCGAGCGGCGCGTGCGTGCGATGCTCCTGACGGTGCAGGAGGCGCTGCAGCGCTACCACGTGAAGGAGGAGCTTTACCCCAAACGGATGATGAACGGCCACGAATTGATTAAGCTGCTGATGGACGGCGAACACCTCGGCGCCGGCATCGCCAATCCGTGGACAGGGGCTCCCTACGCCGCGTCTCCCGGCGAGGACTGGCTCCGTTACCGCACCGACGGACTCGCCGAGACTTACGAGTTGACCGTGTTGTCTCCGGGAACGGAGAGGGTAGAGTTCCGTCTCGACAGCACGAAACACCAGTCGTTGGAGTGACCCGCGCCACATGGATCTTTTCGAATACAACCGCAACGCCTGGAACCTGCAGTCCCTCGAAGGCTGCCGCTGGAGCACGCCCTATCCCGACGAGGTCATCGAGCGGGCGAAACGCGGTGATTGGTCCGTCATCCTCACGCCGAACCGCGCGGTGCCGCGAGACTGGTTTCCGGCCTATCCCGATCTGGGCGGGCTCCGGATCCTCGCGCTCGCCAGTGGCGGCGGGCAGCAGGTGCCGGTCTTTGCGGCGGCGGGGGCGGAGGTGACCTCCTTCGACGGATCGGACGTGCAGTTGGAGAAGGACGAGGAAACCTGCGCCCGGCACGGGCTCCGCATCACCGCAATCCACGGGGACATGGCCGATCTCTCGCCCTTGGAATCCGGGAGTTTCGACCTCATCTTCAACCCGGTTTCGAATGTCTTCGCCGCGTCGCTCGAACCGATCTGGCGCGAATGCCACCGTGTTCTGAAGCCGGGGGGGCGCCTTCTCTGCGGGTTCACGAATCCGGCCTTCTACCTCTTCGATCACGCCCTGCTCGAGGAGACCGGCGAGATCCAGGTCGTGCATCGGCTTCCGTATTCCGATCTTGAATCGGCGGACGAGGACGCGCTCTCGGAGCAACTCGAGGCGCAATTGATCCTCGAACACAGCCACAGCTGGGAAACCCAACTCGGCGGGCAGTGCGCGGCGGGTCTCGCCATCACCGGATTCTACGAGGACGACTGGGACGAGGACTCGACGCGCCTGCAGGGCTGGATGCCGATGTATGCGGCGACGCGTTCGGTGAAGTGGCAGGGTTGATGGGTCGCTTTTTCCGCTGCATCCGTCCGGTTCGAGAGTAACGTTTCCGCCGATGCAATTCCCCCGCACCCTTCTTGTTCCCGCGATCGCTTGCGCGACGAGCGTGTCCGCCGCGGACTGGCCGCATTTTCTCGGGCCGAACCACGACCTGCACTGTTCCGAAACGGGATTGAACCTGAATTTCCCCGAATCCGGGCCGAAGAAACTCTGGGAGGTCGAGCGCGGACGCGGTCATGCCGGGCCCGTGGTCGTGGGGGACCGGGTCGTCTTCATCCACCAAGTCGACAAGAACGAGCAGATCCGCTGCCTCGACGCGGCGACGGGGGAGGAACGTTGGCAGCACTCTTATCCGGTCGAGGTCGACCAGAATTTCGGCATCGTCGACGCGCCACGCTCAAGCCCGGTGATCGATCCGGAGACGGGCCTGGTCTACACGCTCGGCAACGACGGCGACCTCCTCTGCCTTCAACTCGCCGACGGAAAGGTCGTCTGGCAGCTTTCGGTGCCGGAGGTCTTCGGGAAGGGACCGTTCTTCTTCGGTTACGGATCCTCGCCCCTGGTCCACGGGGACAAGCTCATCGTCAATGTCGGAGCGGAGGACGTCTGCGTCGCGGCGCTCAACAAGCGCGACGGCAAGACGCTGTGGCAGACCGATCATGCCTGGCACGGGAGTTATGCCTCGCCCATTCTCGCGAAACTGCACGGGCAGGACAAGCTCCTCGTCTTCGCCGGCGGCATGGTGAAACCGCCCACGGGCGGCCTCCTGTGCATGAATCCCGAGAACGGCGCGATCGACAGCGAGTTCCCTTGGCGGTCGGACAACTTCGCGAGCGTGAACGCGGCGAGCCCGGTGGCCTGCGGGGAGAACCGCGTCTTTGTGAGCGAGGATTACGGGCTCGGCGGTGTCATGGTCGAATACGACACCGCCTTCCAGCCCCAGGTGCGCTGGACCTCGAAGGAACTGGGCTGCCAGTTCCAGACGCCGATCTATCACGAGGGCACCCTTTACGGACTCGGGGGCAACGGGGGGCTCATGATGGCCTTCGACGTGCGCTCGGGCCGGATGATGTGGAACGAGGCTTTCTATGAAACGAAGATCGAATGGCAGGGGCGTCCGATCTCGGTGAGCCTCGGCCACGCGCATCTCGTCCATGTTGACGGAGCCTTTCTCTGCTTGGGCGAGGACGGGGTGCTGATGAGGCTCGACCTGAATCCGGGCGGGTTCGGGATTCTCGCGAAAACGCGGCTCTTCTATGCGCCGGAGGCCTGGGCGCCGCCGGTGATCAGCGGGGGGAGGCTTTTCGTCACGCAGAACGAGCTCGGGTCGAAACTGATCTGTTTCGATCTCAAGGCACCCGTCGATGGCGCGGCGGCGGTGCCGGGGAATTGAGGGGCCGTCCCGGTCGAAGGCACGGTCACGCGGAAGGAGTCTGGGAGAAGCTTCGCGATGGACGCGCCATTAGCCGCTTAGGAAAGCGGCGTTCCTTGGGTGTGCTGAGTTCGCACAGAGAAGGAGGCTGTCCCCAGCCTCCCGATGGACGCTCGCTTATCGTTGTGTGGGGAAGGTCATGTGAAAAACCGGTTTCCTTTCCCGCCCGTGCGGATACCTTGCGTGCTCCCGCCGCCGGAAGGGTGCGCGGATCTCCCGCAACAACCGATGAATTCCGACTCCATCACCGGCATCCTCCTGGTCGACAAGGGGCCCGACATGACCTCGCACGACGTGGTCGCCGTGGCGCGGCGCGCGCTGAACACGAAAAAGATCGGTCATTGCGGCACTCTCGATCCAATGGCAACCGGTTTGCTCATCCTCGTGATCGGAAAGGCGACGAAAATTCAGGATCTGCTGATGTCGGAGGACAAGGAGTATACCGGCACCCTCGAGCTCGGAAAGACAACCAATACCCAGGACGCCGAAGGCGAGGTCGAGTTGGTCAGGGACGTGCCCGCCCTTTCCGAGGCGGAGATCACGGCGGCCTTCGACAAGTTCAAGGGCGACTTCTACCAGACCCCGCCAATGGTTTCGGCGATCAAGAAAGACGGGGTTCCGCTCTACAAGCTGGCGCGGCAGGGCAAGGAAGTCGAGCGGGAGCCCCGCTTTGTCCATGTCTACAATTACCGCATCGACGGAATCCGTCTGCCCGAGATCGATTTCACGGTGAAATGCAGCAAGGGGTTCTATGTCCGCACCTACGCCCACGATATCGGCGAGACCCTCGGTTGCGGGGCGCACCTCAAGGCCCTGCGGAGGACTCGCTCGGGCAAATTCGATCTGCAGCGATCCGTGACCTTCGAAGAGCTCAAGCACGGGGATCCCGCCGTGGTCATGGCGAGGATGTTGAGCCTGCCCGAGGTTTCGCGGCTGCGGGGTGCCTGAGGGCGCTTCCGCGGATCGCACCGCCGCGCGGAATCATGCAAGTGCTCGCCGACATCGCGGAACTGGGCGGCCTCTCCGGTCCGCTCCACCTTGCCATCGGCATGTTCGACGGCCTCCACCTCGGGCATCGCGCCGTCATCGATGAGGCCAAGGCGTCGCAGGAGGAGACGGGCGGTTCGGTCGTGGTCGTGACCTTCGATCCCCACCCGGTGGAGGTGCTCGCCCCGGACCAGGCGCCCAGGCTTCTCACGGATACCCCGCACAAACTCCTCATTCTCGATCGGGAGTTCCCGGTCCAACAAGTCCTTCTGGTGCGCTTCGACCGCGGATTCGCGACGCTCACCGGGGAGGAATTTGTCAGGAAACTCCTCACCGCCGCGCCCGCGGCGGGGATCGCCCGCATCTGCGTGGGCAACGAATGGCGGTTCGGACGCGGCCGTTCGGGCGATGTCGCCCTGCTCGAACGGCTCGGTCGGGAACACGGGTTCGCGGTGAGCGGGATCGGCCTCGTCGAGATCGACGGTCAGCGCGTCAGCAGCACCCGGGTGCGCGAGGCGGTCGCCGCGGGGGACTTTGGCACGGCTGCTTCGCTGTTGGGGCGGCCCTATCGCGTTCACGGGATCGTGGCAAAGGGCCGGCAACTGGGCCGCACGATCGGATTTCCCACGGCCAATCTTTCGGTTCGGCGCGAGCAGCTTCCACCCCCGGGAGTCTATGCGGTGCGGGCCGGAGGGGTGGGGGACTCTTGGAACGGAGTGGCCAATCTGGGAATCCGGCCCACCGTCGACGAGGCCGGGGACGAACCGAAGCTGGAATGCCACCTCTTCGGCCTCGATCACGAGATCTACGGCGAGGATCTGGAGGTGGAATTCGTCGCGAAGCTGCGTGACGAGCGGAAGTTCGCGGGCCTGGAGGAACTGCGGCAGCAGATCGCGCTGGACGCGGCCGAGGCGCGCCGGATCCTCGAGGGGTGATGGGAAATCCTCCGATTGAAGCATTGACGCGCTTCACAAACTCTGAAACGCTTCGTCCTACCGGAGGGCAGACAGCACGATCGGGGTTTCGTCCCTGCTCCGGAAACGGTGGCTCTCGATCTTCTTCGGAATCCTCGCCCCGATCTGGTGCTTCATGAACGGGCAAAAGAGCCTCGGCATCAAGTTCATCATCGCCTTCGTGCTCTATCTTATCGGGATCGGTCTCGCAACCGGCGGGGCGATTGCGAACATGCCCCCCTTGCCCGAACAATAACCGGTCCGGGAACCGACCGCCGCTGAACTTCAAACAAGGCGCCTCCCTTGCCCGGGGAGGTGCCTTTTTGTTCCGGCACGCGATGGCGTTTCCGCACCGCGTTTCCCGGACTGGAGTGACGGGTGCTTTTGTGCTAGGATTCGGGGATTTCCCCTCATCGCCTTGCCTGCCCGCCCCTCCAGTTTCCCTTTTTCTCACCTGATGGTGGCGTGCGTTCTTGCCCTGACCGGCGCGCCTCCTCTCCGCGCCCAGCTTTCCCCCTTTCCGGAAACGACTCCCCAGGCCGGTGACGCCCGCGATCTCAGGGAGAGCCTCCCGCCCGACCTTGCCGACCTCACGATCAACCCGCGACGGAGCAGCGCCGACCGCATCGCGAGGCTTTTTAACCGCGACCTCCGCGAGATCGAGGAGAGTCAGGCCGATCTCGTGGCCCAGATCGAGAACCTTCCCCGGGTGACCCGGGAAATGCAGCGGGTCACCGGGTTCGGCTATCACTCAGGGGCCTCGAAGCAGCGGCCGAAGTGGGTCCAGATCGACATGGGGAACCCGGTCGCTCCGGACGCCATCGTGCTTTTTCCCGTCACCGCCGAGGTCGATGACGAAACCGTCTACGGCTATGGATTTCCCCGCGCCTTCCGCATCGACATCTCGAACGAGCCGGAATTTCGCAACTACGAAACCATCGTCGAGGGCCGGCTCGAGGATCCGGCGGCCCTGAAGCGCTGGCCTTACCTGCGGCGCATGGAGGGCTATTCCGGCCGGTATCTGCGCGTCACGGCCACGGCCCTGTGGCGTTCGCCCACGACCGGGCAGGAGGTCTTCGCCCTCAGCGAGATCATGGTGTTGAAGAGCGGCCGGAACCTCGCGGTGGGCAAGGCAGTGACGTCGCTCGACAGCGAGGAACTCTCCGACCGTTGGTCGACGAAATTCGCCTGCGACGGGATCACGACTCTGGGCATTCCCCACGGGGAGATGGAGAGCCCGACCCTGGGATTCCGCGCCCGATCGGAACAGCCCGCGACCTCGAGCTGGGTGGAGGTGGATCTCGGCGAATCGATGCCGATCGACCAGGTCGAGATCATCCTCGCCGATCCTCCTGCTACGGTGCCGGACCCGACGGTCCGGTTTCCCTATCCGATGAAGGTCGAGCTCTCGGAGCATCCCGACATGCGCGAGGCGGTCCTGCTCGGCCATTTCAATCCGTCGCAGATCGGGATGATCGGGGCGAATCCCCTCGTCATTCCGGTGAAGGACACCTACGGGCGTTATGTGAGGGTGACGGTCGAGGGGAGCAAGACTCCGACCCTGATCTCTTTCGACCTGGCCGAGCTGGGCGTGTATTCGGACATGAAAAATGTGGCGGCGGGAAAGACCGTCACCGCGATGCATCCGCTCGCGGTCCAGCAGTGGTCGCCCGACTTCCTCGTCGACGGGTTCAGCAGCCGCCGCAATCTCGTCGCCTACGACGCCTGGGTCGCGGAACTGGTCAAACGCAACCGCCTCGTGCGCAGCTGGAACGAGAAGGAGGAGCGCCGACTCCAACTCGTCGACCGCACCGTGACGCGCGGAATGGCCTCGATCGGGAGCGGCGTCACCGGGATCCTCGCCTTCGTCCTCGTGGCCCTCTCGCGCGGACGGGTGAAACGGCGCAAGGATCTCGAGGCGCTGCGGCAACGCATCGCGAGCGACCTGCACGACGACATCGGGAGCAATCTCTCCTCGATCGCCCTCCTCGCTGAACTCGGCAAAACCGAGGTCGATGACCCCGGGCTCGTCATCGAGGAGCTGACCGACATCAAGGCGACCGCCGACAAGACGATCGAGTCGATGCGGGACATCGTCTGGCTGATCCGTCCCGGCGAGGAAACCTGGGCCCAGATGCTGACCCGCTTCCGCGAAACCGCCTCGAAGCTGCTGCGGGCGCACGAATACACCTTCTTCGTCAACGGAGAGGCCCACGACGATCGCCTTCCCCTCGAGTTCAAGCGCGACCTTTTCCTCATCTACAAGGAGGTTCTCAACAACATCGTCCGCCACGCCGGCGCCACCAAGGTCGAGATCGAGATCGATTGCCGGCGCCAGCGCTTGCAGATGCGAATCGCCGACAACGGGAAGGGGTTCAACAATCTCGACCAGGAGTTCCGCGAGGGCAACGGGCTGCGCAATCTCCGGATGCGGGCGCAGGCGATCGGCGGTAGCCTCAAGGTCCGGAGCGCCCTCAACGAGGGAACCACTGTTCAATTGATGGTTCCGATGCCTTGATTGAGCCAGATTTTTCGGATGCAAAGCGGGGCAACCCGGCCAACTTAACCCAAGCAATACATTATGAGCGAGGAACGGCAAAGCGATGAGGGCTCCAACAAGGCTCCAACGAGGGTCTGGATGGTGGAAGACAACGAGACCCTCCGCCGCACCGTGGCCCGGGTCCTCGACCGCCAGAAGGACATGCGCTGTGTCCACCAGTTCGAGCGTTGCGAGGACGCGATCGAGGCGCTCGTTGCCGGGGAGCGTCCCGACGTGATGCTCTTCGACATCGGCCTCCCCGGCATGAGCGGGATCGAGGGGATCCGCCGCATCAAGACCGCCCTGCCCGAAATCGAAATCCTCGTCTTCTCCGTTTTCGACGACAACGAGAAGGTCTTCAACGCGATCTGCGCGGGGGCCTCCGGCTACCTGCTCAAGACCTCGAGCATGGGTGAAATCCCCGACGCGATCCGCGAGATCCTCGGCGGCGGCGCTCCCATCAACGCCCTCATCGCCCGCCGCGTCCTCGACATGTTCAGCGACCTCGCCCCGCAGAGCCGGGACTACGGTCTCACCGAACGGGAGAAGGAGGTGCTCGAGCAGATGGTCGAGGGTCTCACGAAGAAGGAGATCGCCGACCAGCTCGACCTCAGCTTCCACACCGTCGACAAGCACATCCGCGGCATCTACAGCAAGCTCCACGTCAATACCATGACCGGAGCGGTCGCGAAGGCGCTCAAGGAAGGGCTGCTGCCTAAGACGTAGGACGGACCGGGTCGGGCCTTGGCCTGAAGTGGCTTTGTTAGGATAAGTCCGGGACCCGGTCTCCTCGGATCTGTTTTTTTGAATCGGATCGGCTGGCGGTTCGTCTCGCTTCCAGAAACCATTCCCCACGCCGGGGAAATTTCCGGGATTCAGAAAACGACTACCAAGCCAATCCATGAAAACGATCCGATGCAAACTCTTCCGTTCCGCGGCTTTCCTCGCCGCCGTTCCTCTCCTCGCCGCGGTCGCCGGTCTCGAGGCGCAGGAATCCACCGTCGCGATGGGAATCGTCAGAAGTAGCGGTGTCCTCGAGAACGTCTCTTCACCTCTCTCCAGCTCGATCGGGAGCGTGCGCAACGCGGCCGGCAACTACACCGTCACGGTGACCTCGGCGGGGGCCTTCGCCGGCACCTCGCCCACCGACTACCTGGTCCTCACGACCATCCAGAGCACCCTCAGCGGTGACATCACCTCCAATGCCCAGGTCGGCTCGGTGACCGCGGACGTTCTCACCGTCCAGGTCCGGACCGGCGATGTCGAGACGACCTCCGATCTCCTCGCGGTCGTCGAAACGGATTCGCCGTTCTTCTTCCACATCCGGCGGACCAACCCCTCCTCGACGGTGGTCACCGGTGACACGCGGCACCTCATCGCCACGGGGCGGGTCGACTCAAGCGGTAGCCTGAAGAGCGGTTTCGGAATCGACGGAATCGTTCCGACCAGCGTCCGCACCGACGCGGGCGACTACCTGGTGAGCCTCACGCGGGCGGGCGCTTTCGTTGGAGACGACTCCAGCGTCTACGTCGTCATCCTTGGCCTGAGCGACGGTTCCGGTAATTCGGACGAGGGTATCCGGGGTGGCGTCCTTTCCACGGCGAGCGACGATTCCGTGGCGATCAACGTGCACACGGACGATCTTCAGGATGGAGCCGGGGCCGATGCGGCGACTCCGACCAACGAGGAGTTCGTCTTCGCCATCTACAAGACCGACCTCTCCGATGCCTCCGGCCCCGCCTCGAGCCGCCTCGCCGTGGCGCTGGCGGCTGTGGACGGTCCGACCGGGACGCTTGAAATCGGGCAAACGGCGTTCCCGGGGGGCTCGGTTTCCTCCATCAGGTCTGCCGTGGGCCGCTACCAGGTCACCATCACCGCTCCCGGGGCTTTTGCGGGAACGGCTGATAACCGTTTCGCCCCCTTCGTCGCGCCCCGTTTCGGGCTCGGCATGGACGAAATCGTCAAGTGCTCGACCAGCCTCCTCAGCGACGACCAATTGCGGATCGACGTGTTTGTCGATGACGTGCAGCAGAACGGAGAAGCCGCCGGGGTCGCCGACGACAAGGATTTCGTCCTCACGCTCCTCGATGCCACCCCTTCCTTCGTCCATGACCTAAGCCTGAGCCGGAGCAGCGTCCCGGCCTCTCTGCGCGGTTCCGGAATCGTCAACACGAGCGGGGCCGGTCAAACCATCCGGCTGCGCCGCGTCGGGATCAGTCCACGGACCGTGTTCTATGCTTCGGAGAACGCCGGCCTCGCGTCCGACGACCTTCTCCTCAAGAGCCAGGGGATTCCGAACGCGATCGACGCCCGCTTTTTCCGCACCACGGGTCCCCGTACCAACGTGACCGCCCAGGTCCGGATCGGCGTGACCTCGGCCGAAAATGTCCGCCCGGGCGACACCGTCAACTTCGAGGGGGTTTTCCGCTACAAGACCGCCGGCAACCGTCCCAAGAAGATCGTTTCGCTCCGCTCGCTCGGCAACGGAACGCCCCTCCGTTCCGACGTCGTGCGGACGAAACTGGCCCCGTGATCCCGGGCACCGGCCACAAGCGCTCCCGAAGAGGGCACCGGACCGCCGGTGCCCTTTTTCGTTTGGTCCCTTGATTCCGGGGGCATTCGCCGCTAGCCGTTCCCATGCTTTACCTAGGAATCGACAGCGGCACCCAGAGCACCAAGACCGTCGTGCTCGATCTTGAAACCGGCGCGATCCTCGCCCACGCCTCGCAGGGCTACGACCTCGTTTCCGGCCTGCCCGCAGGACACCTCGAGCAACGTCCCGCGGACTGGTTCGCCGCGACGAAGGCGACCGTCGCCGCCTGTCTCGCGCAACTCGGCGACCGCCGTCGCGAGGTCCGGGGGATTGGCGTGAGCGGGCAGCAGCATGGTCTCGTCGTCCTCGACGCGCACGACGCCGTAATCCGCCCCGCGAAGCTGTGGTGCGACACCTCGACGACGGAGCAGTGCGCCCGGTTCGAGGCGGCCTTCGGCGGAACCGCGGGACTCATCGCCCGGACGGGCAACGCCATGCTCCCGGGTTACACCATTCCCAAATTGCTCTGGCTCAAGGAGAGCGAGCCGGATCATTTCCGACGCGTCCGTTCCATCCTCCTGCCACACGATTACCTCAATTTCCGGCTCACCGGGCTCAAGCGGATGGAGTATGGCGATGCCTCGGGCACGGGGATTCTCAACGTCCGCACCCGCGAATGGGACCGCGAGCTCACCGCCTTCATCGACCCGTCGGTGGATGCGATGCTCCCGGAACTCGGATCCTCCAATGCGGTCCACGGCACCCTTCTGCCGGAGCTTGCCGCGGAGTGGGGGCTTTCGCCGGAGGTCATCGTCAGCGCGGGCGGCGGGGACAACATGATGGGCGCGATCGGCACCGGCAACCTCGGTGGCGGCGTCGTTACCGCGAGTTTCGGCACCTCGGGCACGCTCTATGCCTGTTCGGAGAATCCCATCATCGACCCCAAGGGCGAGGTCGCCGCGTTTTGCGACAGCACCGACCGATGGCTCCCGCTCGTCTGCACGATGAATGTCACCGTCGTGACCGAGCAGGTCCGCTCGTGGTTCGGGTGGGACCTCGCCGAGCTCGAGCGCCAGGTCGCCTCGGTTCCGGCGGGAGCGGACGGCGTCTCGTTCCTGCCCTACCTCAACGGGGAGCGCACCCCGAACCTTCCGAAGGGCAGCGGCGTTCTCCACGGTCTTGGATCGACGAGCGCGAGTCCCGCCCATCTCGCGAGAGCGGCGATGGAGGGGGCGACCCTCGGGCTCGGCTACGGGCTGCGCCGCTTCGCGGAGCTCGGGCTGACGCCGAGCGAGATCCGCCTGACCGGTGGCGGAAGCAAGAGCGCGGTCTGGCGTCAGATCTCGGCCGACGTCTTCGGCGTGCCGGTGGTGGCCCTCGCCACGGCGGAGGGCGCCGGTCTCGGCGGAGCGATCCAGGCGGCCCACGCCGACGGGAAGGGGAGTTACGAGGCGCTTTCCAAACGGTTCGTCGCCCTCGACGAGTCGACCCGGTGCGTTCCCGGAGCCGAGCAAGTCGACCTTTACCGATCCAAGCTCGATCGCCAGATCGAACTGACCGGACTGCTTCGTGACAAGGGCTGGCTCTGATCCCGCGACGCGATGGCCGAACTGCCCGAGAAAGAAGGATCGATCCGGACACTTCCACCGAAGGCGCGCCGCATCGGGTGGGCCGGAGCGTGCCTGATCCGGCTTCTTTCCCTGACCCTGCGGTGGCGGCTCCACGATCCTGACGGAATCACCAACGCGCCGCCGGACCGGCCCATGATCTGGACCTTCTGGCACAACCGGATTTTCGTGCTTCCCGCCGTCTATCACCGCTACCTCATCTCCCGCAAAGGAGCGGTGCTGACGAGCGCGAGCAAGGACGGCGAGGTCATCGCCGCGATCGTGGCACGTTTCGGCTGCGAGGCGGTGCGGGGTTCTTCCTCCCGCAAGGGCACCTCGGCGCTGCTCGGTCTGATCGACTGGGTTCGCGACGGTTACGACGTCGCGATCGTGCCGGATGGGCCGCGCGGACCCCGCTACCGGATGGGACCGGGAGTCGCCAAGCTCGCCGAAGTCACCGGAGCCCTCGTCCTGCCGGTGCGGGTCGAATACGGCCACTATTGGTGTTTCCGGAAAAGCTGGGACCGCTTCCGCGTGCCGAAGCCCTTCACCGCCGTCGACGTCTATTTCGGCCCGTGCACCGAGGTGCCTTCCGGACTCGACGAGAACGGATTTGAGAGCGAGCGTCTCCGGCTCGAAACCCTGATGAATCCCGCCCATGAAGTTGATTGAAGGAGCCCCCATCGCCGACGCCGTCTACCGCGAATGCCTTGAATCGTTCAGGGAACTGAAGGCCGCCGGGCACCTCCCGGGGCTCGCCGTCGTCCTCGTGGGCGAGGATCCCGCCTCGAAGGCCTACGTCGGGGCCAAGGACCGCAAGTGCAAGGAACTCGGCCTCTTTTCCGAGAAGATCGAGAAGCCCGCGTCGATCACCCAGGCGGAACTGCTCGCGGAAATCGACCGTCTCAACGCCGATGAGCGCATCCACGGCATTCTCGTGCAAATGCCCCTGCCGAAACACCTCGACACCGACGAGGTCATCCGCCGGATCGATCCCTCAAAGGACGTGGATGGCCTGCATCCCGTCAATCTGGGCAAACTGGCCATGGACGATCCCACCGGTTTCGCCCCCTGCACTCCGGCGGGCTGCCAGCGCATGCTCGTCGAGAGCGGGATCGAGACGGCCGGAAAACACGTCGTCATCGTCGGACGCAGCCTCCTCGTGGGGAAAAGCCTCGCCCTCCTCATGATGGGGAAGGGGAGGGGGGCGAACGCGACCGTGACCGTGGCCCATTCGCGGACCCGGGACCTGCCCTCGGTCACCCGGCAGGCCGACATCCTCGTCGCCGCGATTGGGATCGCGCGCTTCATCGGCGCCGATCACGTCCGGGAAGGCGCCGTGGTCATCGATGTCGGCATCAACCGCCTCGAGGATGCAACCGCCAAGGGCGGGAGCCGCCTCGTCGGCGACGTGGATTTCGACGCGGTCGCGGACCAATGCGAGGCCATCACGCCCGTCCCCGGCGGTGTCGGCAAGATGACCATCGCCATGCTGATGGCCAACACGATTCGCGCGTGCCGGATGCGGGCGGGCCTGTGAACCGCACCGGCTCTTCGGGATCAGGTAGTTGGGTGCGTCACGGGCCCCGCAACCCGCGGCGTGGGAGGCTCGTAACGCTCCGTGGGTGGGTGCCCGGGACGGGTCCTCGCAGATTCCCCACAGAAACGGGGATTTTTCCCTAGCAAGTCAAGCCATTTGAAGCGACTTTTCCCCCTCCTCTGTCATCCTCCAACTTCCTCCTCGATGAGTCATACCATTTCCTCCCGGGCGAACGTCGATTTGATCGATCAAAAATACGCCGATTGGAAAAAAGACCCGCTCTCGGTCGATGAAAACTGGGCCATGTTTTTCGAGGGCTTCGAGCTCGGGATGACCCAGCCCGCCCCGCCCCGCGGAACCGGGGCCGGGGTCGTTCCGGCCGCCACTCGCGGGAGTTCGGGTCTTGCGACTCACGCCCGCGTCGTCTCCCTCATCAACGCCTTCCGCACCCTTGGCCATACCGCCGCCTGGCTCGACCCGCTCGATGCCGCGGCCCCCGCCCAGCCTCTCCTCAGCCTCGAACACCTGGGACTCGATCCCTCGCAGCTCGACGAGGAGGTCTCGACGGAGCTTTACGACAAGGGGCGTTCCATGAAGCTCCGCGAACTCGTGGACCGTCTTCGCCGCACCTATTGCGGCAAGATCGGCTTCGAGATCATGCACATCCAGACCCCCGAGGTCCGGAGCTGGCTCCTCAAGCGCATCGAGGCCCGCATCGACCGTCCCGCGCCGACCGCGGCGAAGAAGAAGCTCGCCCTGCAGTGGCTCGCCGAGGCCGAACTCTTCGAGCGTTTTCTCCACCGCAAATATGTCGGCCAGAAACGCTTCTCCCTCGAGGGCGGGGACGCCCTCATGGTCGCGCTGAACGGACTGATGCGGAAGTTTCCCGAGAAGGACGTCTCGGAAATGGTCATCGGAATGGCCCACCGCGGTCGTCTCAACGTGCTCGCGAATCTTCTCCGCAAACCGCTGACGATGCTTTTTTACGAATTTTCGGACAATTATGTCCCGAACCTTGTCGCCGGCGACGGCGACGTGAAATACCACCTCGGTTTCGAATCGGACCAGGAGATCGAGGGGAAATGGGTCAAGATCCAGCTCGCCGCGAACCCCAGCCACCTCGAGGCCGTCAGCCCCGTCGTCGAGGGCAAGACCCGCGCCCGCCAGCGGGCCCGCGACGCCCAGCGGCGCGATTCCTTCGTCGAGCGGGATTCCGTCGTGCCGGTCTTGATCCACGGTGACGCCGCCTTCGCCGGGCAGGGAAGTGTCGCCGAGACGCTCAACCTTTCCCAGCTCCTCGGCTACCGCACCGGGGGCACGATCCACCTCGTCGTGAACAACCAGGTCGGCTTTACGACCACGCCGAAGGACGCTCGTTCGTCCGTTTACTGCACCGACGTGGCCAAGATGATCGAGGCGCCCGTGTTCCACGTGAACGGCGACTCGCCCATGGACGTGCTCTATGCAACCGAGCTCGCCCTCGATTTCCGGCAGCGTTACGGCCGCGATGTCGTCATCGACATCGTCTGCTACCGCCGCCACGGCCACAACGAGGGCGACGAGCCCGCCTTCACCCTCCCGAACACCTATCGTGAGATCAGCCAGCACGACACGCCCCTCGCGATCTTCCGGAAGCAGCTCGTCGAGTCCGGCGAGATCACGACCGAGGAAGCCAACGCGATCGAGAACGAATACCAGTCGAAGCTCGACCACGAGATCGCCGAACTCGAGGGAGCGATCGAGCAGGGCACCGACCACCTCCTTTCCGAGCCCACCGAAGCCCAGCCCGAGTATTCCCACGAACCCGCCGCGACCGGAGTCGATCTCGAAACGGTGCGCCTGATCGGCCGCCGCATCTCCGAGGTCCGCGGCACAGTGAAGGTCAATCAGAAGCTCGAGGCCCGCTTCCTCAAGCCGCGCCGCGAGGCGATTGAGTCGGGGCAGGGGATCAACTGGGCCTTCGGCGAGGCCCTCGCCTTCGGGACGCTCATCAAGGAGGGGATCGCGGTGCGTTTGTCGGGGCAGGACTGCCGCCGCGGCACCTTCAGCCACCGTCACGCCGTCCTCTACGATCCCGAGACCCGCCAGCGCTACACGCCGCTGAACCATCTCGAGGCCGGGCAGAAGGCGAAGCTATGGGTCTACAACAGCCACCTTTCTGAATTCGCCGTCCTCGGCTTCGAATACGGCTACTCCCTCCACGCTCCCGATGCCCTCGTCCTCTGGGAGGCGCAGTTCGGTGACTTCGCGAACGGAGCCCAGGTCATCATCGACCAGTTCATCTCCTCGGCCGAGTCGAAGTGGGGCCGTCCCAGCCATCTCGTCCTCCTTCTTCCCCACGGATACGAAGGCCAGGGGCCCGAACACAGCAGCGCCCGCCTCGAGCGGTTCCTCCAGCTCTGTGCCGGATGCAACATGCAGGTGTGCAACCTGACGACCCCGGCCCAATACTTCCACGCCCTGCGCCGGCAGATGAAGCGGGATTTCGTCAAGCCCCTGGTCCTCATGACTCCGAAGAGCCTTTTGACGCATCCGGAGTGCGTTTCCCGGATCGAGGATTTTGCCGAGGCCACCTCCTTCCAGGAGGTTCTCGACGACACCGCGCCCGAGCGCGGACCCGAGGATCGGATCAGCCGTCTCATTTTCTGCACCGGCAAGGTCTACTACGATCTCCTCGAATACCGACGCAAGCACGAGATCGGGGGCGCCGCCATCATCCGTCTCGAGCAGATTTATCCCTTCCACGCCGACAAGGTCTCCGAGATCGCGGCCCGCTACCCCAACGCGACCAAGTGGGTCTGGTGCCAGGAGGAACCGCTCAACATGGGCGCGTGGACCTTCGTGGGGCCCCGCCTCCAGAAGCTCTCCGAACTGCGCGTCCGCTACGCCGGCCGCGACACCGCCTCGAGCCCCTCGAGCGGCGCGAAGACGATCCACAAGAAGGAGCAATACCGCCTTCTCGACGAGGCCTTCAGCAAATGACCCGCGGGAAGGCGCGGCGCCTCCGCCGCGGTCAGCTTCCCTCCCGTCGGTAACCGACCGATTTTCGATTCCCCTTTCATTCATCCGAGCAACGCATCCGAACCATGGCGCACGAGATCAAGATTCCTTCCGTCGGCGAGTCCATCGCCACGGCCACCCTGGGCACCTGGCACAAGGCCGACGGTGATTATGTCAGGGCGGGAGAAGTCATCCTGACGATCGAGACCGACAAGATTTCGACCGAACTTGAGTCGGATCGAGCAGGCATTCTGCGCCACCTCGCCGCCGCCGGCGATGAGCTCGCGATCGGCGCGCCCGTCGCCCGCATCGAGGAAGGCGAGGCCCCCGCGGAATCGAAGGCTCCCGCCGCCGAGCCGGCCCAAGCCGCCCCCACCACGCCCGCGGCCGCGGCCGCTCCGGCTCCCGCCGCTGCCGAGGTGAAGGCGACGCCCGTGGCCAAGAAGATCGCCGAAGGCGAGGGCATCGACCTTGCCCAGGTCAGCGGCACCGGAGCCGGCGGCAAGATCACCAAGGCCGACGTCCTCGGGGTCGCCACCGCGCCAAAGGAGTCCGAACCCGCCGCCGCCGCGCCCGCTCCGGTCGCGGCTACGGGAGGCGCGAAGGCGACGACTCGGAAAAAGATGTCGCCGCTGCGCAAGAAGATCGCGACCCACCTCGTCAACGCCCAGCACGAGGCCGCCATCCTCACCACCTTCAACGAGTGCGACATGAGCGCGGTCATGGATCTGCGCAAGCGCCTCCAGGACGACTTCACCGCCCGCAACGGGGTCAAACTCGGCTTCATGTCCTTCTTCATCAAGGCCGTGGTCGAGGCGCTCAAGTCCGTGCCGCAGGTGAACGCCCGCATCGAGGGCGACGAGATCGTCGAGAACCATTTCTACGACATTGGCGTGGCCGTGGGGACCGAGAAGGGGCTCATCGTCCCCGTGATCCGCGACTGCGACCAGAAGAGCTTCGCCCAGATCGAGAAGGACATCGTCGACTACGCCGTCAAGGCGCGCGACGGCAAGCTCGGACTGCCCGACCTCCAGGGCGGCGTCTTCACGATCACGAACGGTGGCATCTACGGGTCGCTCCTCAGCACGCCCATCATCAATCCACCGCAGTCGGGCATCCTCGGCATGCACAGCATCCAGCAGCGCCCCGTCGCGGTCGACGGCCAGGTCGTGATCCGCCCGATGATGTATCTCGCGCTCAGCTACGATCACCGCCTCGTCGATGGCAAGGAGGCCGTGACCTTCCTCGTCCGCGTGAAGCAGTGCATCGAGAGCCCCGAGCGCATGCTACTCGGCGCGTGACGGGGACCGTTCCCCGGATGGGAGACCGGGTGCCCACGGAATTTACGGAAACCGAGGGGGTGCCGTCCGGGGGGTGCAGACTCTTGGAGGGGCGACATTTTTGTCGCCCGCCAACCAACCCAGGCCGGGCTTGCCGGGCGGCAGGAATCCCGCCCCTCCTCGTGGCATCGATCGGGGGCTCGTTGCAGAACGGGTCGCCGTTTTTGAATTCCGTGGGCCCCCCTTCAAACCCCAGGCTCACTTCTTCTTGTCGCGGCCTTGGTCGCCGCCGAATTCCAGCGCGTTCGCTTCGAGGAATTCGTGGGTCGGTTTGGCGGTCTCGATTCCGTTTTCCGGAATGGCGAGGCGGGCGCTCCAGGCCACTCCGTTCAGCACCGTCTTGCGGAAGTTGTCGTCCTCCCAGTTCCAGTGGTAGTGCAGGCCGGTGAACCCGAAGCCGCGCCCCTTGCGGTAGTCCTCGCCGCGTTCGTAGCTCCAGGCGACATGCTGGGGTTCGCCCTTCGCCACCGCCTCACGCACCGCGGGATTGCCCGAATGCGGGCCGTCGGGACGCTCCATCGTCTTCGCTGGAGCCTTTGCCGAGAGGATCGGGACGACGCCCTTCATGCCCTCGACGAAACGCATGTGGAAATACCATTCGTCATCGATCGCGAAGGGCTTGATCCCGTTGGCCGCCGGATGACCCGGGAAGACCTCGAAGGACGCCACCCAGTGCGGATTGACCGACCAGTTCGTCTCGAAATAGCCGCCCATCCACGCGAGCATGCCCTTGGCGCTGGGGCCGATCGGCACCTCGACCCCGTAGTGGAGGCAGGCGAGCCCGGCACCCGTGCGCATCACCGCGTCGAATTCGGGGACGTGGCCGTTCACGAGGTGGCCACCGCCGCCCGAGCAGAAAAAGACGACGGTGTCCGCGTCCTTGAAGAAGGTCTCCGGATCGGTCGGCCAGAGGATCGAATACCGCGACTCGATCTTCTTGTCGGGGTAGGTCTCCTCGAGCCACTTCCCGATGAGCCGGCAGCCGGCCGCATACTCGTGGGCGCCGAAACCGTGGGAGGTCTTGTGGGAGACGAAACAGAGGACGGTCTTGTCGTCGTCCGGACCGGCCACGGCGGCGGAGAAGCCGAACAGGGTCGCGATAGCGGCGAGGAACGCGGACCGGAGAGGGTTCGGTCGGGCAATGGAAAGGGTCGGGTGCGGGTGCATCCCGGGAGTGTTGTGGGTTCCCCGGTTCTGGTCAAGACCGGAAGCACGCGTTTCCACGGTTGGAAAACCGGGGGATCCCGCGTCAGACCAGGACCAGGTCCGAGGTGGCATGGGAGGGATTGGTGGGGCCTTTTGTCCGCCGGTCCATCGAAATTCTTTTCGTTGCCACGGTCCGAGCGCCTACGCGGAACGGTCGTTGGCGAGACGGTTTCTTACGGCCTCGACCAGATTGTCCGAAAGATGGAAGCCGGTGGCTCGAAGGGCGTTGGTCTCGACTTCGAAGTCCAGCCACCCGAGGGCCGCTGCTTGGCCAAGCATGCCAAGCAATCCCGTCTTGCGAAGGCCGAGGGCGTCCGCGATACGGCGCCCCCGCCTCTCATCGAGAACCAAGAGAGCGTCGCCCCGATGGAGCCACGCCAGGGAGATGGCGGAAGCTTCGCCTGCGCCCAGGCTGTCGGTTTCCGGCAGCAGCACTTCGGGATCGGGCTCGAGGTCGATCCACTCGGGCAGGTCGGCCGCCCAGCTCCGCAGGGCTTCCGGAGCGCCCGCCGCGCGACATTCAGCGAGCACGGCGGCCGGAATGCTCACTCTGGCGAACAATCTTTGCAAGAGATCCAATCGACCGAGTTCCGCCAAGCCTGAGAGGGCGGAATTGTCACTCACAACGATCATCACGAGGCCCGTTGGATCGTGGCCAACACGGCCATGTCTTCCAAAACCTCGTCGATGTCATGTCCCGGCCAGACCTGGTGCTTCTTCAGCAGCGCCATCGCCTCCCACGACGAGGGAAGATCCAGCAGAATCCGCACCTGATCGAGAGAAAGCAACTCTTCTTCGTATGCCTTCGCCGCCACGGCTTCCAAGGCCGCCTTTTCCAGCAGAGCGACATGTCCGCCAATGCGATCGGCGAGCTCGTCCGGAATTTGGAGGGACACTTGCATTGGAAACAGTGCCACGACGTGTCCTGACATGCAAGCTCGCCCTCGGCGTCTGTGGATTCACCGCGGGGCCGGCCAACTCGTTTCGAACCGCTGCCGACGTCCCTTTCATCTACGGTGCGATCGGTGGGTGTCCCATCGATCCCCGTCGACACGACGCGTCCCGGTCCCTGGCATCCCGGAAAGGCGCGTGCGGCGCGGTAATGGCAAACCGGACGCTCCACGTCACACCAGAACCAACCCCTCCGCGAGGACGGGCTGGTGCGGGAGGGACTCCCAGGCCTTCTTGAAGCGGGTCGCGGTGTCGGCGAAGAGCGGGGAGACCTCGAAGGCGAAAGGGGGCAGGCCGGTTTCGTCGGTCTTGAGGTCGATCCCGGCGGCCTGGGCCCAGCGCGCGAACTGGCGGAGCTGGTCGTCGCGGCAGGTGCGGGGGGAATCGACCCCCTCGGCGTTCTTCACGGGGGAAAAGTCGTCGGCGCGTTCGGTCTCGATGATGACCGGATTCCGCGCGAAGGGCAGGGCGTCGAAGACGAACATCTCGAACTTGTATCCGTTCGGTTCGGTGGGTTCGTGACGGATCCCCGCGGCATCGACAAAGGGCACCTTCTTGTGGGCGAGGTGAAAGGGGAGGCGCGCGCCCTCGTCCTCACCGCTGCCAAGCCGGTCGATGAATTCCCGGTTGAAGAGGTGGATGGCGATGCTTCCGGCGCGGAAGCGCAGTTCGCCATCGGGCCCGGTGGCGTTGGTGAGATCGGCGGGAAGGTCGCTGTATTCCACGACGAGTTTCTTGCCCTGCTTCTGGCAGAAGACGCCGACTTTTTCGCCGGGGTAGGCCTTCGGGACCATCTTCGAGGAGAGTTCGGACTCGTGCAGGAGGTGAAATCCGATGAAGGTGGGGTCGAGGCAGCGCACGAGGGGATTGTCGACCTGGAAGTAGCTGAGGATGTCGACGCCATCGGCCTCCATCTGACGGACCGCGCCCGAACGGACGAGGGCGCGGAGGGCGCCGCCGTGACCATCGGGGCTGAGGGCGATTTCCCCCTTCTCCGCCATGAGGATCCGGCCGTCGGCGTCGACCGCGGGCATGAAACCCTGGGTGAAGAAGTGGACCCGCTCTTTTTTGAGGCCGAAATAGTCGTTCCGCTCGAAGAAGGAGACGGTTTCCGCATGATTGAGGACCGAGGTCATCAGATACCACGAGACGGGCCGCCCGTAGATGCGTCCGGCGGCGAGGATCTTTTCGGCGAAGACCTGGAAGAGCGATTTGCCGAGCACGGGCGTGACCCCGTAGGTGCCCTTGGGGCCGTCGAATCCGAGACGGGTGCCCTGGCCTCCGGCCACGGTGAAGGCGGCGACCCGTCCGGTGCGGAGGGCTGCCTCGCCTTTCAAGACGGCCTCGCGCCAGATCGAGGCGTTGGCATCTTCGCGATGGCCGGGGAGAGGAATGTAGTCGGCGGGCTCGAGGCCTTCGAGGAGGGAGGCGTCCCGGCTGCCGCCGCCCTTGACGAGGGATGCGTGGAGCGAGGCGACCTCGGCGAGGTCGATCGCGGCGGCCTGATCGAGCAGGGCCTGCTGCTCCGCAGCGGAAAGGGAGTCGAAATGGGCGAAGACGTGGCCCTGGCCGCTGGCTTCGTAGTGGGATCGGAGATCGGTCATGGCGATGGCGATGAAAACGGGGGAAGAAACGACTCCGCGAGTGGATGCGCAAGGAACGGATCGCGAACTTCCCGTCGAAACCGGGCGTGGTGGCGGGCGCTACGCGTGACGGCGGAGGAACTCTTCGGCGAGAGCCCGGTAGGCGGCGGCGCCGGAGCAGGTCGGGGCGTAGTCGATGATGGTCTGGCCGTAGCTGGGGGCCTCGCCGAGGCGGATGTTGCGCGGGATCACGGTCTCGTAGGTGACCTCAGGGAAATACTCGCGCACGTCGTTGATGACCATGGTGGAGAGATTGGTGCGGCTGTCGGCCATGGTCATGACGATGCCCTCGAGGACGACCTCGGAGTTGGCCCCGGACTCACGGATCTGCTGGTGGACGCCGACGATCTTGGAGAGGCCCTCGAGGCCGAAATATTCGCACTGCAGCGGGACGATGAGCTCGTCGGCGGCGGCGAGGGCGGAGGTCATCAGGACGCCGAGGGAGGGAGGGCAGTCGATGAGGAGGTAATCGGCCGGATTTTTCGCCTTGAAAGGGGCGAGGAGGTTTCGGAGGCGCACGAGGTGGTCGTCTTCGCGGGCCATCTCGATCTCGCAGCCGGCGAGGTCCATGTCGCACGGGATGAGGGAGAGGTGATCGTATTTCGTCGTGAGGACCAGTTCGGAAACATCACCGCCGCCGATGAGATGCTGGTAGATGCTGGGATGCTCGCCCGGCACGAAGCCGAGGGCGCTCGTGGAGTTTGCCTGGGGGTCGAGGTCGAGAACGATGACATTCACGCCCCGCTCCGCGAGGCAGGCGCCGAGGTTCACCGAGGTGGTCGTCTTTCCGACGCCGCCTTTCTGGTTGGCAATGGCAATGATCTTCATCGGGAGGGCTGCAAAGGGTGGAACGGGGTGGAGCGGAATCTGGCCCGTTCCCGGGGGAGGGGAAAGAAAAAAACGGAGCCGTGCGCGAAAAAGCCCGGGGGAATGTGGAAATTCCACTCTTGCAAACGACGCGTGTCCTGATTGTATTCACGGGACGACGCCAGTCCCAATCCATGCCGCGTTTTCCTCACGTCCTGTTGCTGTCCTGGTGCCTGGTCGTGGCTCCCGGATCGAAGGTAGGGGCGCAGCAGCCTTCCGGGAACCCGGTCACTGCGCCGACTCCCGCACCGTCCGCCGCCGAGACCGCGCCGACGCCGTCCGTTCCGGCCCTGAAGCCGGTCCCGCCGCCGAAGACGGAGGAGGAGATCCGCATCGAGATGCTGGAGAAGCTGGCCGACCAGCTCTCGCATCGCATGCGCAGCATGAAGGCGCGGGAGGCGGCCCTGGCGGCGGCGGAGGATGCCCTTGAGGAGCGCGAAGAGGCAGTCCGAAAGCGGGAGGAGATGATCGGCTCGATGGAGGAGCTGATGCGATTGCGGGAAGAGGTCTTGAAGCGCCGCGAGAAGCTGCCGCCGCCCCAGACCTGGAACGGTCCACCGCCTCCGGCGATTCATGGCCAGTATGCCGCCGTCCTCGACGGCGAGACGATGCAGTTCTACCACAAGAAACAAGCCGAGACGAAGGTGCCGGTGGCGAGCACGCAGAAGATCGTCACGGCGCTGGTGATTTGTCAGGACGGGAACCTCGACGGCTTCGCGGAGATTCCGGAGGAGGTTCTCGAGGTCGAGCCCACCGTGGTCGGGGTGAAGCCCGGGGAGCGTTACACGCGGCGCCAGCTCCTCACCGCCCTCCTCGTGAAAAGCGGGAACGACATCGCCGCGACGCTCGCGATCGACAACGCGGGGAGCATCGAGGCCTTTGCGCGGAAGATGAATACCTACGCGAAGTTCATCGGAATGGCCGACTCGAACTTCGTCAATCCGCACGGACTCCCGGCGGAGGGGCAGTATTCGACCGCCCGCGACATCGCCATCGCCGCCTTCGAGGCCTACCAGAATCCCGACATCCGCGAGATGGTCTCGAAGAAAAGCTATGACTTCGTCTTCAACGACGGACGGGTCTACACCCTGCCAAACACGAACCGGGTCCTCTCCGACATGGAGGGGTGCAACGGGATGAAAACCGGTTTCACCTACGCGGCGGGAAACTGCCTCGTCTGCAGCGCGAACGTGGACGGGAAAGACCGCATCTCGGTGGTGCTGAAAAGCGCCCGTCCCCAAGTGCAGGAGGACAGCAAGGCGCTCCTGAACTGGTCGCTCGGTCTCCAGTTCACCGGCCCAATGAAGCCCTGAGCGGGGCGGTAGGCGGTAGGCGGTAGGTGCGGATGGGATCACATTTCCCCGTCGTCGGCGAGGACGTCGAGGGTGAATCCGCCGACGTGACTGCCGCCGCGGCCCGGGTAGATCCAGTCGTTGAGCCGGTCGAGGGTGAAGCGGACCCGGGCACCCCGGTGGACCTCGAGGAGCTCGTGCGGGTCGTTCATGAGAATGCCGGAGACCCCGTCCGAAGCGATTTCCTCGACCGAGACCCACATGTATTCCGCTTTCTTGCCCTCGCGGAACTCGGCCTTGACGATGTAGCGGTCGCGGTCGGCGAGCGGGCTGCCTTGGAAGGCGGCGACGAATTCGGGCCAGCGCGACACGGCCTCGCGCACCGCCGCGGCCATCCGCGGATTGTTGTCGGAAATCTCGATGACGGGCTCGAAGGTGGGTTCCTCGAAGAGGTCGAGGGGATCCGGGCCGGAGAGGTCCTCGATCAGGCCGGGGTCGAATTCATTGCAGCGTTGCAACTCGGGGCAATAGATCGCAAGGCAGTCGGGTCCGGCCATGCACGCGAGGATTTTTCCGATGATCCGGTAGGCGTCCCGGACCGTCGCGGGATCGGTGGGATCATCGAGGAGATCGACCGAGATCCAGGCGAGGTGGCGCTCGACGGCGGAACGGAGCCGCTTGTCGCGGATCGAGTCGCGCGCGAAATCCTCCGGACGGTCGATGTAGGGTTGGTCGGAAACGAGGACGGCGAAAAGACCGACGGGAATCCGGACCATGAAATGGCGGATGTGCGATTCGGATTTCTTCCGGTCGGGCGGGCTGAAGGGGATGACGAAGGTGTCGGAATCCGGGTCGTTGACCGGAAAGCGCACTCCGATGGCGCGCGAGACGCATTCGCGGATCGCCGCCTCGTCGACGTGCCGGGATTCGGAGAGGAAATAGACGAGGGAAACGAGCGACTGCGGACCGGTGGCCGAAGACGGATCCGGGATCGCTCCCGGTTCAGGATTGACCGAATCCCGGGGCGGGAGCAGCCAGCGAACCAGTTCGATGCCAAACCAGAGGGCGGCGAGGACAAGGCCCGCGACTCCCCACATGCCCGACCCAGCCCAGGAAAGGCGTGCGGTGAGCAGGGCGAGGATGGCGGCGGACAGGAAAGGAAACCGGCGGAAACGAAGAGGCATCGAGGCGGGCGGGAGCGGTCGGGCGTTTTCCCATGATCATCGGATCCGCGGAAAGGTTCAACCGTTGAAAAAAGGGGGTGGAGCCTCGGAGAGATTTCGATCGGCTGCAACTTTTCTTGAGAGATCGGGTTGATTCGCCTAGAAAATCCCGTTTCCCATGACCCCGTTCCCTCTACGACTGTTTTTTCCGGTCCTCGCCACCGCTGTCCTGCTCGCCCCCGGTTTCTCGCCCACGCGCGCCGAGGAGTCGACGAAAGACGGGGTGACCAAGCCGGAACCATCCAAAAAACGGCTCTGGGAGAAGGGCGAACGCGAGCGGCTCGGGGCGTGGGAATCGCTCAGTCCCGAACAGCGGGAGAAGCTCCGGGAAGCGCTGCGCCAAGTCTGGACCGATCCGGCCGTGATCAACGCCCGCGAGGAAATCAAGCACGCCAGCGACGCTTACCAGGCGGCGATCAAGTCGGCGGTCGAAAAAGCGGATCCTTCGGTGGCGGAGCTCCTCGCGAAAGTCCAGATCCCGGGCGGAGTGGGAGGAGGGCTTCCGGGTGGGCCGGGCGCGATGAGCCTGCCGGGCGGTCCGGCGGTTTCGGGGACCGGTCCAGTGCGGAACTTTGACGAACAGATCCGTCCCCCGGGTTTCCTTGAGAGTCTCCCCCCGGAAGAACGTGAAAAATTCCGCAAGGCCGAGACCGCCGCGCTGGAGTCCGAAGCGGTGAAGGCGGCCAAGGCCGAACTGGCGAAGATTCGCGAAGAAGACGAGGCCCTTCGGCGAAAGCGTCTCGAGGCGCACCGGCATCTTCGCAAGGTCACCGTCGGGGAAATGATCCGGATCGATCCGTCGATCGCACCCATGCAGAAGCGCCTGCTCGAGGCCGGCAAGGGGAATCTGACCGACAAGAAAAAATCCGCGGAGGGCCACGAGGAGAAATCCGCCGACCTGCCGGCCGAAAAGAAAACGCTGGAGAAAAAATCCGAATGATCCCGGATCAAGCCCGGACCGAACGTGCCTGCGGGCCTTTCCGGTGGCTTCGTGCCAGCGGCCCCAACACGAATGCGCGGTTGAAGACTGGCGGAGTCTCCCGTTGATTGACATTCTTCCGCCTTCGCGGAACCGCCTCCCTTCCACCGCTCTCAATCCATGCAAAAACCCAATTCCCGCCGTCAATTCGTCAAAGGGCTCGCCGCCACCGCCGCCGCCTTCAATTTCCAAGTCGTCCCGAGCCGCGTCTTCGGGGCGAACGACCGCATCACCCTCGCAGGCATCGGCACCTCCGGCAAGGGGGCGAGCGACATCTCCGGCTCGGCCGAGGCCGGGTTCCAGGTGACCCATCTTTGCGACATCGTCAACGTCGAGAAATACCCGAACCTCGGCGGGGCCTGGGCCAAGACCCGCGAGGCCCACCCCGACGCCAAGTTCTTCGAGGACTGGCGCGAGATGCTCGAGACCGAAGGCGACAAGATCGACGCCGTCACCGTCTCCACCCCCGACCACGTCCACGCCTTCGCCGCCGCCGCCGCGATGAAGAAGGGCTGCGCCGTCTACTGCCAGAAACCGCTCACCCACGGCATCTTTGAGGCCCGCTACCTCACCGAACTCGCCGAGAAGACCAAGGTCGTCACCCAGATGGGCAACCAGGCCCACGCCAACAATCACATGCGCCGGGTCGTCGAACTCGTCCGCGCCGGCCTCATCGGCGACATCGTCGAGGTCCACGCCTGGACGAACCGTCCCATCTGGCCCCAGGGCATCCCCGCCTGGCCGCAGAAGGAGGAGGTGCCCTCGCACATCAACTGGGATCTCTGGATCGGCCCCGCCCCCTTCCATGATTACAGCCCGCAGATCCACCCCTTCAAGTGGCGCGGTTACTGGGACTTCGGCACCGGCGCCCTCGGTGACATGGCCTGCCACATCATGAACATGAGC
Source organism: Verrucomicrobiales bacterium (assembly GCA_044352585.1). GTDB lineage: Bacteria > Verrucomicrobiota > Verrucomicrobiia > Verrucomicrobiales > DEV007 > Arctic95D-9. The sequence continues at coordinate 70,468 of JBILDO010000012.1, read as the reverse complement.
CTGTGGGCGCTGGATTTCGCCGCCCCCGTCAGCGTCTCCGCCGTCAGCGCAGACGGCCGCGGTGCCCAGAGCGAGCTTTCCCCGCCGACCTGGTCGACGATCGAATACCAGTTTCAGGGTAAAAACGGCAAGCCGATCAAATACATGTGGTATGACGGCTACAAGGACGCCGTCTTCAATGCCGACAAGTGGGCTCTCGAGAGCAAGATCGACGGAGGCAAGATCCGCGAGCCCAACACCCCGCCTGCCGAGGTCCTCGAGGGCATGGACTCGACCGAGGCGAAGGGATACGACAGCCTCATCGTCGGCAGCAGCGGGAAGATCTGGTTCAACCGCAGCAAGGACACCTGGTTTGTTAAACCCGGCAAGCTCATGGACGGCTTCACCTATCCCGCCGCCTCGATCCCGCGCGCCCGCGGCGAAAATCCGCACAACGAGTTCTACGATGCCGTCAAGGCCAATGATCCCTCGCTGCCCCAGTCGAAGTTCGCCCACAGCGGTCCCTTCACCGAGATCGTTCTCCTCGGCAATCTCGCCGTCCGCCTCAACAAAAAGGTCGAGTGGGATTCCAAGACCCTCTCCTCGCCCAACTGCCCCGAAGCCGCCAAGCTCGTCAAGCGTGACTACCGCGAAGGCTGGAAATTGGAGGCGTGAGGTGGGCCGCGGTGGTCAGGGTAGGGCGGGTTGTCCCGAACCCGCAGCGATGGGTCAGAGAGGCGTCCTCCGTTGATGCATCGGGGCGTTGGGGAGGTTTCGAACGCATGGTTTCACTGGTGAACGCCGTGCCGGGGCCTCGCCTGTCCGTGAATCCGCTTGGGACCTTTCGGCGGACCGACCTTGCGGGCGGCCGATTTTCGGCCACCTTCCCGTCCATGAGATGGATTCCCTACCTCGCGATTGGCCTGATGCTGGGCGCTTGCGTCGATGCCCAGGAGGACGACCTGCCCCCGGCGACGGCGAAGGCGGTGATGGACGCTTATCAGGCCGAGGATTTCGACAAGGTCATCGAACGGACCGGCTCGATCGCGAAGGGCAGTCCCTGGGGACGGATACGGGCGGTGTCCTTTCAGAAGCGGGGAATTCTCCGGTTCTTCGATGCGAAGATCTCCGAATCGATCGCCGACTTCGACGCGTTTCTCGCCTTGGTTCCGGAGCAGGATCCTCATCACTGGCAGAGAGGTCTGGCCTATTATTACGCCGAAGCGTATGAAAAAGGGAAAGCCCAGTTCGAGCGGCACCAGACCGTGAATTCGCAGGACGTTGAGAACGCCGTCTGGCATTTCCTCTGCGCGGTGCGGATTCCGGGCGGGACTATCGAGGCGGCGAAAAAGGACCTCATTCCGATCGAGGGCGATGCGCGGGTGCCGATGAAGGAGGTCCACGATCTTTTCGCGGGGCGGGGCACGGTCGGGGCGGTCTTGGCTGCGGCAAAGGAGGATAATGACGGGGTTCTGAGCGAGACGGAGCGGAATCATCTCTGCTACGCGCACCTCTACCTGGGCCTCTACCACGAGGCGATCGGCGAGACGGAGAAGTCGGCCGATCACATCCGGCTCGCGGCCTTTGACTACGCGATGGACCACTACATGGGCAAGACGGCCCAGGTCCACGCGAAACTGCGCGGGATCACCGCAAAATGAACCGATTCCGGGGTCAAGGAGAGCAATCCAGTCGATGTCCACGCGATTCCCGGGAATTCTTCACGGTCTCGTTCCGGTTAGGTTGTCCTGCGCCGCGAACGTGAGTGAGCGGATCGGGCGGGTTGTGGCGGGGTCGACTCGCTCACGCTCGTCGCTACGCTGGGCAAGTAGCCGCGAACGTGAGTGAGCGGAACGCAGGCCCGGGCAGGGTCGACTCGCTCACGCTCGTCGCTACGCTGGGCAAGTAGCCGCGAAGGTGAGTGAGCGGATCGCGGGCCTGGGCGGATCGACTCGCTCACGCTCGTCGCTACGCTGGGCAAGTAGCCGCGAACGTGAGTGAGCGGATCGCGGGCCCGGGCAGGGTCGACTCGCTCACGCTCGTCGCTACGCTGGGCAAGTAGCCGCGAACGTGAGTGAGCGGATCGCGGGCTCGGGCAGGGGGGGGGCGTCAGGTGTGACTGCGGAGGCGGCGGAACCGCCGGAGTGAAGAGGGGTTTATCACTTTCTCGGGTCTTGCCTTTTGCGCGGCAACCCGGTTTCATCCGTGACCGAACCCACTTCCTCGATGACCGCCCGCACCCTTTTGTTCAGTGGCCTCTGCCTCTCCCTCGCCGCAGCGATTCTCGTCGCCCAAGAGGTTCCCAAGCCCGGAAAGGCCGGGGACAAAGGCAAAGGAAAAGCCAAGGCGACAGGGAAGGGTGGCGTGGTCGTGCCGCCGCCGGTTTTCCTCGCCCCCCTTGTGGAACGGATCTCGTCGGTCGATCCGTTGAAACATCGCGATTTCCCCGACTTCTGCATCGATGCGAAGGGCGGGATTTGGGCGGTCTACATCGAGCACGACGGCAGGGCGGACACGCTGCATCTCGCCCGTCGCGACGGCGCGGGCCTTGAGCCGGTCGCGCCCCTTTCCGAACCCGGTGTGATCCACCAGCCGGCGGTCACCGTCGATGGAGCGGGAGGCGTGTGGGCGTTTTGGGCGCAGATCAACGACCGCGACGTGATGACCCTGCGAGCGCGTCGGCACAGGGACGGCGGAGTTGGTGAGGAACTCGTCCTCGCCGCTTCCGACGATGCGGGCAACAGCTTCGCCGATGCCGCGACCGATTCCTCGGGACGCGTTTGGGTAGTTTGGCAGGAAATCCGGCCCGGCGCTTCGCACATCCGTCTCAGGCATTGGACGACGGAGGCCGGCTGGTCGGAGCCGATCGACGTCTCCGGGAAAGGAGACGGCGGCCGCTGGGAACCGCGTCTCTCCTTCACCGACGCGAAGGGGGCCTGGGTCGTCTACGACTCGTCGGCCGGCAGCGAGTTCAACCTTCGCCTCGCCCGCGTTGGTCTCGATGGGGCGGTGAAGGATCGTGAACTGGTCGCGACGCCCGACTACGAGGCCCGCGCCGCCATCGCCGCGGACGGAAAAGGCGGACTGTGGATCGCGGCGGAGCGGGGACGCCGCCAGTGGGGGCTCGATTCGCGCGGTCATGAAAACGCGATGGGTTTCAACGCGGGGAAGCGGCTCCTTTTGGGCCGTTACGATCCTGACAAGAACACCTTCACCGAGGTGCCTGTGCCGGCGAACGGACGTCCCACCCCCGCTCCCGATCCGAGTCCGGGATTCGCGGTGAATGTTCCCTCGCTCGCGGTCACCGGCGATGGCAGGGTCTGGCTCGGCTATCGCTATTATTCGAATCTCTTCTGGCGCGCCGCCCTCACCGCTTTCGATCCGGCGACGGGGATTTGGCGCGAGCCGGCCGCCCTGCCCGACAGCACGATGGGCCAGGACCGGCATCAGGAGGTCCTCGTCGGCAAAGACGGCGGACTCTGGATGACCTGGCCGACCGACCGCCGCGCGACGAAGGCGCCCGGCGTGGCCCAGGTGCATCTCGCCCGCGTCGATACGAAGGCGGAGTGGCGGGATCTTCCGAAGGAACCCGAAGCGGTGATCGCTCGGGCGGCGGAACCCGAGCCCTTCTTCAACGAACCCACCCCGCCTCGCCCCCTCACAGAACACCACACCTGGAGCGTCGGAGGCAAAACCTACCGCCTCGTCTGGGGCGACCTGCACCGACACACCGACATTTCGAACTGCCGCACCGGTTTCGATGGCTGCATCCTCGAGGCCTATCGCTACGCCCTTGATCTTGCGGGACTCGACTTCCTCGGCACTTCCGACCACACCGACATCGCGAAGGTCTACACCCCCTACGAGTGGTGGCATACCCAGCGGCACGTCGACACCTTCTTCGCCCCGGGGCACTTCGCTCCGCTCTACGCGTATGAGCGCGAGCAGACCTTTCCCTGGGGGCACCGGAACATCGCCTTCGCCAAACGTGGAGGTCCCATCGTTTACATCAACCGGATCAATTACCGCAACTCGCCCTGGCAGGCGACCCTCCCGGTGAAGGCGGGACTCGATCAGATCCCGCCGGTCGAACTGTGGGATGTCCTCAAGCGACATGGACAGCCCGTCGCGGTCATCAGCCACACCGGAGCCACCGGCATGGGGACGGACTGGACCCAGTATCCCGACGGCATCGACAACACCTACGAGAACACCGTCGAGATCTTCCAGGGCGCGCGCGTCAGCTACGAGGGGCTCGGCCTGCCCCAGCCGACCGTGGGTCTCCGCAAGGACGAGCCCTACACGCCCTCGAACCAGAACGGGAAGGACTTTCCGCAGCCGCCCGCGCCGATCACGGATTTCGAGGCCGCCTTGAAGGGGGAGAACCGCCAGGCACTGAACCACGGCGTCTACCAAAAGGCCCTCGCGGTCGGTCACAAGCTCGGCGTCTTCGCATCGAGCGATCACATCTCGACCCACACATCCTTCGGGGGCGTCTACGTCGAGGAGTTCACGCGCGAAGGGATCATCGAGGGCTTCAAGGCGCGGCGCACCGTCGCGGCGACGGACAAGGTCTTTGTCGAGCTGAGCTGCGGCGGGCATCTCATGGGAGAGGCCTTTGAAACAAAGGAGAACCCCGTCCTGACCTATCGTGTCCTCGGCACCGCCCCGGTGAAGCGGGTCACGATCGTGCGCAATGAGTCCGATCTCCATGTCATCGAGTCGAAGGAGAAGGAAGTCGCCGGCGATTGGACCGATCGCTCGCCGCTCGCGGGAGAAAACCGCTATTACCTCCGCATCGAACAAGCCGACGGCAACATGGCCTGGTCGTCGCCGATGTGGGTGACTGTTGTCGGTAATCGGTAATCGGTAATCGGTGGACCGGATCCGATACAAGCTTGTCTGCAACTCTCAAAGATGATTTGAGTTTGCCTGCTCCGAATGAAACTCCTCCACCCCATTTTCTGTGCCCTCGGTGTCCTCTGTGGTGAATCCGTCGCCGCGGATCCGCGGCCCAACGTGATCCTCATCTACACCGATGATCACGGTTACTCCGATCTCGGGATCCACGGGCTGCAGTCCGATCTCAAGACGCCCTACCTCGATGCGCTCGCCCGCAGCGGTGTGGTCGCGAAGAACGGCTACAGCACCGCGCCCCAGTGCGTTCCGTCCCGTGGCGGCCTGCTCACCGGGCGATTCCAGGGGCGCTTCGGCCTCGACAACAACAATTCCGCCCTCGACGGATTCAATCAACAGACCACGATCGCCGAGCGCCTGCGTGACGCGGGTTACGCCACCGCCCAGTTCGGGAAATGGCATCTCGGACCGACCACGGAGATCCCCACGCACGGATTCCAACACGTCTTTTCGCAGAACGCGCAACGGCCCTTCTCCGCGAACATCTCGCTCGATGGAAAGGATCGTCCCATGGGCGACCTGCCGCCCGAGACCTATCATATCGATGCCTGCTCGCAGGCCGCCGCCGCGATCATCGAGCGCTATCGCGACCAGCCTTTCTTTCTGTATGTGGCCTATCGCGCCCCGCACACGCCCCTCGATGCGCCACAGCACTACAAGGACCGCTTTCCCGGCGAGATGCCGGAACGCCGCCGCGCCGCCCTCGGCATGCTCGCCGCGGTCGATGACGGAGTCGGCCTGATGATGGGCGCGCTGGCGAAACACGGACTCACTGAAAAGACACTGATCTTTTTCATCGCCGACAACGGTGCTCCGCTCAAGATCCATAAGGTCGATTCACCCCTCGACGGCGATGCCGGCGGATGGGATGGGAGCCTCAACGATCCCCTCAACGGCGAAAAGGGCATGCTCGCCGAGGGCGGAATGCACGTGCCCTTTCTCATCGCGTGGCCCGGCACGATTCCCGGGGGACGGGTCTACGAGCATCCCTTGAGCGCTCTTGATGTTGCCGCGACGGCGGTGGACGTCGCCAAGGTCGAGGTGAAGCCGGGCGAACTCGACGGCACGAACCTGATTCCTTATCTGAATGGCGAAGCGGCAGGCGCTCCCCATGAGGCACTCCACTGGCGCTGGATGGCCCAGAGCGCGATCCGCGAGGGAAACTGGAAGCTGCTCCGCGGAGGCGAGCGCGAATACCTCTACGATCTCTCGGGCGATCCGGGCGAAAAACGCAATCTCGCCGCGCAACATTCTGACATCGCCACTCGACTCCGCGGCAAACTCACCGCCTGGGGCGCGGAACTCGATCCCCCCGGTCTGGCGCTCGGGCCGATGGCTCAGACCTGGAACGACTATTTCGACCATTACCTCGAGGGGAAACCCGTCGCCCCGCCGGCCGCGAAGGAGGCACCCGCCTCGACCGCGGTGAAAGGCTGGGAGGCCCGCGGCGGAACCGTTGCCGACGAGAACGGTGTCATCGTTTTCACGCCTGAGAAGAAGGGGAAGGGCGGATTTCTCACCCGGACGCGCATGAAACTCGCGGGTCCGGTGAAGGTGAAGCTTGAGATGAAGGGCGCTCCCGGTTCCGGTTCGGTCTCATGGCGGGTCGAGGGGGACAAGGACTTCCTGCCCGCGAACCGCATTTCCTTCACCCTCGATGATTCACCGGACTGGCAGGTGCGCGAGATCGTCCTGCCCGCGGCCGCGCCGGTGATCCATCTCCGTGTCCAGGCCCCGGGCGGAGCGGCGCACTACCGGAAGCTGCAGATCGGGTCGAGAGCAAAACCGTGAGCGGACCGAGAGGTTCGACCATTCGTTCGTCGTGTTCGCGTCCCCGGAAAAAATCCTGTCCATCTTTCCGGGGTTCGGCGAGCAACCCGGTGCATGTCCCTGAATCCGAGGCCCTTCAGCAAGCAGCCGCCGCGTTCATTCGCGACCGGCAGCGTTTGGGCGCGTTTGTCGGAGGGCTGCTCCGTGATGCCCATGCCGCGGAGGATGTGATCCAGGAAGTCTGGCTGCGGCTCGCCGCGGAGGTGGAAAACGGCACCGTCTTCGCCGTCTTTCAATTGTGGTCGCGCGCCTCCTTCGCCGCGCTCGCGATCGGAGAGGTCGCCGCCTAACGAAGCCTGCGGCCTCATTGCTCCCGGAGCGATGACCATCACTCCCGGCGGCACCGGCTGCGGGATGAGCAGTCCGTTCAAACAACGGGACACGAACGGCGACGGCAAACTCACCCTCGGAACTCCCCGCCGCGCTCTTTGGCCGGCTCGATGCGAACCAGGATGGCGCGGTGAGCGAGGCGGAGCTGACTGCGCTTTGGAACAATCGGTGAGGAACCCCGATCGAGGCGTCTTTGCCAACGGGGCGGGCCCAGGGGCGGAACTTTGGCAATCGGATGGACGAATCCGCCCCAGATCGACGTGGAAGGAAGGGGTTGTGCGTAAGAGGTTCTTTGACAAAGGTGGCGATTCCGTTGCATTAGTAGGGAATGACGCGTCTCAGGTTTCCCGTCCTCTTGCTGCCGTTTCTTCTGGGGTCCGTCCTCCGGGCCGAAGAGGCCAAGGCGGCCGACGACCCGGTGGTGGAGCGCGACGTCATGGTGGCGATGCGCGACGGGGTGAAGCTGGCCACCGACCTCTATTTCCCGGCGAACGAAGGGGTGAAACTCGTGGGCACCTATCCCGTGATCCTCACCCGAACGCCCTATAACAAGGCCGGGTCCGAGAAGCACGCCGCGTTTTTCGCGAAGCACGGCTACGTCTTTGTCGCCCAGGATTGCCGCGGACGTTACGCGAGCGAGGGGAGCTGGCACTGGATGACCGACGACGGCCGCGACGGGGCCGACTGCGCCGCCTGGATCGGGAAACAAGCCTGGTTCAGCGGCAAGATCGGTATGATCGGCACCTCCTATGTCGGCGGCACGCAACACGCCCTCGCCCTCGAGGGGGCGAAGGAACTCGCCACCGTCATCCCCGTCGACGCGGTCTCGAACTGCGGGGTGCAATCGATGCGGAACGCCGGCGCCTTCGAACTGCGGTTCTGGAACTGGATCATGATGAACGCCGCGAACGGTTCCCGGGCCGGGAAGAATCCGGCGACGGCGTCGATGCTGAAGGAGATGAGCGCGAACCGGGCCTACTACCTCCCGCACCTGCCCCTGCGCCGCGGCACGACACCGCTGCAATTCGCCCCGGAATATGAAGACTGGCTCATCGAGGCGATGCGGCACGGGAAGAACGACGAGTTCTGGGCCCAGAACCACATCCTCGGACAGGCCGACCGTTACCAGGACCTTCCGGTTTATCTCGTCGGCGGATGGTATGATTCGTGGGCGGGCAATACCACCGCCAACTACGGGGTCCTCTCGAAGGCGCTGAAAAGCGACGTCTATCTCATCATGGGTCCCTGGATCCACGGATTGCAGAAGGATTCCGCCCATGGCCAGGTCGACTTTGGCAAGGAGGCCGCGATTCCCGACGAACTTGCCTGGCGGCTTGAGTGGTATGATCATTGGCTGAAGGGGAAGGACAACCGCGTGGGCAAGGCCGCGCCTTTCGCGAGCAAGGTGCGGATTTTCACGATGGGCACCGGGGACGGCCACAAGACGCCCGAGGGGAAACTTTTCCACGGCGGCCTGTGGCGCGACGAGACCGCCTGGCCGCCGCCAGGGTCGAAGGCGGCTCCCCTCTATTTCGCGAAGGACGGAGCCCTGACAAAGTCCAGGCCGGACGCCGGCGGAGGCGGCACCACCTACACCTTCGACCCTTCCGATCCCGCGCCCACGATCGGCGGAAACATCTCCAGCGGGAACGACCTCATGCTTCAGGGCGCCTGGGACCAGCGGGGCGGGGAGCATGTCTGGAATTTCAAGAGTCCGATCCCGCTTTCGGCTCGGAATGATATCGTCGTCTTCGAGACCGGCCCGCTCGCGGCCGACCTCGAGGTCACGGGGGAGGTCGAGGTGAAGCTCTGGGCCTCGTCGAGTGCGGTCGACACCGATTTCACCGCGAAGCTGGTCGATGTCTATCCCGCGAGCGATGACTGGCCGGGCGGCTTTGATTTGAAGATCACCGAGGGCATCGTGCGGGCCCGCTTCCGCGAGTCGCTGACGGAGGAGAAGCTGATGGAACCCGGCACGGTCTATCCCTTCACGATCCGGCTGTATCCGACGTCGAACGTCTTCAAGAAGGGACACCGTCTCCGCGTCGAGGTCAGCAGCAGCAATTTTCCGCGCTTTGACGTGAATCCGAACACCGGCGAGCCTCTCAACGAGCACCGGCGGTCCGTCGTCGCGGAAAACACGATCCGGCACGAGGCGGAGCATCCCTCCGCGATCGTCCTGCCAGTGGTGGAACGTTAGGATTTCGCATGCAGACGCGACTCCCATTGCGAAGCATTCCGGTGTCAGGGCTTGCGTTGTTTGTGATCCTGGCCACGGCGGGCCCGCTGGGGGCGGCGGGCCTCAATGGCTGGCAGGCCGAGCGGGTGCCCCGTCTCCGCATCGCGGCATCGCCGTATCCGAATTACCTTCTCGAGGTCCTGCCGACCGGCGTCGATTTTGGCGGGCATCTCTTCCGGGTCAGGATCGACACCCTCGGGATGGGGCCCTCGAGCGAGACGAGCCGCGGGCATTTCTACACATGGCGGGCGGGTTTCCTCGATCTCGCCCACATCCGCCGGTCGATCGATTTGGCCGGGTATGTCCATTACCACGTCCGCGAGACGCTCAGGGCGGAAAAGACGCACTTCCGTTTCGAGAACATCGATCGCACCACCTATCATTGCGACCTTTCCTACCCGGCGTTCTGGAATCGCCTGTCTCCCCGCGAACGGGACCGGCTCATCGAAGAACTCTCCCTGCGGATCGCGCTCGAGGCCTCCTTTGACTTCAGCAACTGGCGGGAGATTCTCACCTGGTATGACTTCCACAATCTGCCCGGCCTGAAGGAGAAAAGTTCCGCGTTTTCCTTCGAGGACGTGGCCTCGCATGCCGTTGGGCTGGCCGTCGTCCGCCGCGCCCTCCGGGATCCCGACCACCCTTTCGATGAGGCGGTCACGCGAGAGCTCGCGCGCGAGCTCTCGCGAATCGGGGTGGTTCCGGAGCCGGTTTATCAAAGGGCGATGGCACTGACCGAGGGACGTTGGTGGGGGCCCAAGGCCTGTCTGCGGCGGGATCTTGACACCGGACTTGACGACGGCTTCATCGATCCGTGGACCGTGCCCGGCCTCACTCCCGGATCCGACCCGCCGCCCGTCCGCTATCCCGCGCCGGAGCGCGACGATTCCGACATCGCTGGTTACGATTGCCGCGGTGTCTTTCGGATTTCCTGCGAACCCCATCTGCGCCGCGGCGAAATTCTGGCGCACGTTTTGCCTCCCGGTGAGACCCGGGTGATTCCCCGGCGCGATTATCCGCGTCTTCTCGATCGAATCGCCCGTGAGATCCGGGACGAACTCGGAGAGCGGGCGACCCTGCGCTGGCCCTGACGGGGATCGCCGGTGCCTCGGCGCGGGACGTTCCTCAACGCGCGGACGGGTCAAACGCCGGCCACGGCCAAGGTCCGTTTTCCGGCGCTTTCAAACGCTTCGGAGATGGCGGCGCGGACATCGGGGAGGGAGATGGGTTTGGCGACGAAGCCGTTCATTCCCCCGGCGATACACGAGTCCCGGACTCCGGCGAGGGCGTGGCCGGTCATGGCGATGATGACGGGTTGGCGCGGCAGGTTGAAATTCCGACGGATCGCTTCGGTCGCCGCCATTCCCCCCATCACCGGCATCTGGAGATCCATGAAGACAAGGTCGATGTCCCCCTGGTTGACGCGATCGACGCCCTTGCGACCGTTGCTGGCGAATTCGATGTCGCGGTAGCCCAGCTTCTCGAGCACCATTCCGGCGATCTTCTGGTTCATCATGACATCCTCCACGATGAGAATTTTCGCGGGGTAGGCACGCGCGAAATTTCCGCCCCGGGGAGTGTTGGAGTCCGCTTCGGTCCGGAAGGTGTTTTCCGGGATCTCAATGCCGTTTCTCCGCTGGATCATGGAGAGGATGTCGCGGAGAAGCTTGAACTCGGAGACCGGTTTGTAGAGGGTGCGGATGAGGGGAAAGCGGGCCTCGTCGATGCGGATGCTGCTTTCGCCGATGGAGGAGAGGAAGATCGAGGGAATGCGGTGTTGGATGAGTTGATCCGCGAACTCGCGCATGGTGGATTCCTGCCCGAGGGCAAGGGGGTCGATGATGGCGATATCGGGGAGGAACTGCACGATCTTCGAGGTGACCGTCTCGTCGAGACTGGGGGCGAGGTGCACCTTCATCTGCCACGCCTCGCAATAGGTCTGGATGAGCGAGCTGAGCGAGAAGTTCCGGGTGAGGATCACGCAGGTTTTCCCATGGAGCGGTCGCTGGTTCTCGGCGAGGTGATGCGGCTTGACCGTGCCTTGCTGAGGCACTTCGCGGAAGGGGAGATCGAAGTAGAACTCGGAGCCCTTTCCGAGTTCGCTCTTCACGGAGAGGTTCCCCCCGAAGGCCAGGCAAAGCTTGCGGCTGATGGCCAGGCCGAGTCCGGTGCCGCCGAATTTCCGCGTGGTCGAGGCGTCGGCCTGGGTAAAGGCCTCGAAGATCCGCTCGAGATTCTCCTCAGCGATCCCGATACCGGTGTCCCTGACGCTGAAGCGAATCAGGGACTCGCTTCCCGACACGGTCTCGCGGGAGGTGAGGTGCAGGGTGATCACGATTTCACCCTGATTGGTGAACTTCAGCGCGTTGCCGAGGAGGTTGACGAGAACCTGCTTGAGACGCTCCCGGTCGCCGTAGACGAGGTTCGGAATCCGGCGGTCGATGAAGTAAATCAGCTCGAGCTGGCTCTCCGCGGCGTAATAGTCGAACATCTCGATGGTTTCCTCGATGAGGGCGACGATGTCGAGGGGCTCGTTTTCGATCTCCATCTTCGCGGATTCGAGCTTCGAGAAGTCGAGAACGTCGTTGATCAGGTGGACGAGCGACCGACCGCTGGTCCGCATGATCTGGACCAGCTCCCGCTGTTCGTTGGTCAGGTCGGTTTCCATGAGCAGGCTTGTCGTTCCGATGATCCCGTTCATGGGAGTGCGGATTTCGTGGCTCATGTTCGCGAGGAAGTCGGACTTGGCCTGCTGGGCCACCTCCGCCTGCTGCTTCGCGATCTGGATTTCGGTGATCGAATGGTGGAACCGGTCCGCCGTCCTACGGAGGCTCTCAGCCATCGCGTTGAAACACGCATGAACCTTTTCGATCTCGGGTGGTCCCGCCTCGATGAGACGGTAGTCGAACCGGCCCTCGGTCACCGTGTTCATCCCCTCGGCGAGACCGTGGAGACGTTTCGTGAACCATGAGCCCATGAAGATGAGGGACGCGAAGAGGGGGGCGATCCCGAAGAGGGGCAGGAAATGCCGTAGTTCCATCACGCTCGAGAAGGAGAGAATTTTGGGATTGACCCGGGCCTGCGTCACGACCACGAAACTCTGTTCCGAGACGACCACAGGGAAGGCCGCCCCGAGCACGTGATTGCTCCCGGTTCCGAGAATTGAGCCGAGGCTGGAGGCGCTCCCCTGGAGGGTGGAATCGTCCCTGGGAAAGCCCACGATCACCGCCTGGTTCTCCGATTGGCACTGGTCGGACAGATAAGCGAGGAAGGTGTCTTCCTCCGGCGAGGGAAACTCGCCGAGGAAAAGGTCGAAAAGACGTTCGAGCGGCGGCTGGCCGTCGGTCTTGTGAAAAATGGTCACTCGCGACTCGCTGGTGCCCGAGGAGGTGTAATTCAACTGATGCAGGAGGTTGCGAACCTTTTCGGTTGTCTTTTCTCCACCCAGGGATAAATGAGCGATCGATTCGGGGGTGAGTTGTTGGGAGAAAACGGAGGCCTTGGTGGAGAATTCGGACACGAGATTCCGGCGCTTCGATTGGACCTCCTGCAAATAGGAGATCCCCAGCCCAAGCCCCGCACCGATGCTGGCAGACACAAGACTGCCGAGCAGGAGCATGAAGCCGAGCGAGGGTTTGAAAGAAAACATCCGTTCAATTTCGACCAACCCAGACTGCAAATCAAATGAGTTCCATAGATTTAAGTAATTTTCATACAAATTCGCAGCAAAACGAATCACTTGCCTCGCTGCGGAGAAACGATTAGTTTCCCCTCCCGTTTTCACGCTCGGTTAGCTCAGGGGTAGAGCACCTGCTTCACACGCAGGGGGTCACTGGTTCGAACCCAGTATCGAGCACCATTTCCGCTGTCGCGGAGGGGGCTCGAAGGGGGGCGGTCCCCGCTCACCAAAGTGCCGCCATCAGGCTCATGCCGCTCCAGGTGATGAGCGCGAGGATCGCGAGGAGTCCGAGACATCCCCGTCGTTTCTTTTCCTCGAAGGGATCCCAATTCGGCAGGGGCGTGCGGACAGGGGAAATTGCGGTTGCCGGGAGCGGGCACTTTCACCTAAATTGGCTGGATGGAATCCTTTTGCCGTTCATCCTCCGCGCTGGCTGCCGTCCTCGTGCTGGCGGGATGTGCCACCACCCCGGAGCCGAAAGCCGTCGCCACGCCCCATCTCGGGCAGGAGGTCACTTTCATGGCCGCCGACACCGACCAGAGTGGCAATCTCACGGCGGAGGAGGTCGTGCTCCACCATCACCAGGAACTGCTCGCGGGCTACGACCAGGACCGCGACCAGCAAATCTCCGAGGCCGAGTGGAAGGCCCGGAATCCCGGCCAGGCGGAGACCGATCCTCGTTTCGTGGCCGCGGACACGAACAAGGACAAAAAGCTGAGCAAGGCCGAGGTGGCGACTTGGGTGAGCCAAAACGTCAGCTTCGGCAAGTCCTTCAAAAAATACGACACCGACGGGAATGGCCGACTCTACTGGAAGGAGGTCGATGCGATGGCCCCGACCGAGCTCCGTGTGACGATCTTTTCCCTCCCGCTCGGTTGATCCGGACCCGGGATAGCGCCAACGCGCCATGACGGAACTGTCCGATTTCGGGCAGAATCGACCTTGTTCCAGCGAAATGCCGCGATCTCTCCTCATCATCGTCCTCCTCCTGTGCGGCAGTGGCGCGTCCGGGTTGCGGGCGATCGAGGGATTCGCCTTCTTCGAGGCGAAGGTGCGGCCCCTGCTCGTGAAGCATTGCTACGAATGCCATTCCGAGGAAGCCGGCAAGCAGAAGGGCGGGCTCTGGCTCGATCGCAAGGCCGGCTGGGAAACGGGTGGAGACGGCGGCCCAGCCCTCCATCCTGGCAATTCCGAGGCGAGCCTCCTGATCCATTCAATCCGCTACGGCGACGAGAATCTGCAGATGCCGCCGAAGTCGAAGATGACGACGGAGGAGATCGCCGTCTTCGAGCAATGGGTCGCGATGGGCGCTCCCGACCCGCGCGACGGAGCCTTCGCCGCCGGTGTCCGAAAGGGAGAAATCGATTACGCGGCGGCCCGGGAGACGTGGGCCTTCCGTCCCGTCGTGAAGGCGTCCGAGCCACCCGTCGCGGCGGGGGACTGGCCGCTCGATCCGGTCGACCGTTTCGTCCTCGCGAAGCTCGAGGAAAAACAACTGGCTCCCGCTCCCGCCGCGGATTCCGCCGCGCTCCTGCGCCGCCTCCACTACGACCTCACCGGACTGCCTCCGACCGCGGAGGAGACCCGGGCCTTCGTCGCCGATCCCTCGCGTCAGCATTTTGTCAGGGTCGTCGACGACCTGCTCGCCCGTCCCGCCTTCGGGGAGAAATGGGGGCGCCATTGGCTCGACGTGGCCCGCTACGCCGACTCGAACGGAGGCGACCGCAACTACACCTTCTACCAGGCCTGGCGGTATCGGAACCACGTCATCGACGCCTTCAACCGCGACCAGTCCTACCACGAGTTCGTGCGCGAGCAGATCGCGGGCGACCTCATGCCCTCCGACGATCCCGCGACACAGCGGCGCCGGCTCATCGCCTCGACCTTCCTCGCCCTCGGGCCGAAGATGCTGACCGAGCGCGACAAGGAAAAGCTCTGGCTCGACACCGTCGACGAGCAGATCGACACGATGGGGCGCGCCTTCCTCGGGCTCACCCTCGGTTGCGCGCGGTGTCACGATCACAAGTTCGACCCCGTCTCGCAGGAGGATTATTTCGCCCTCGCCGGGATCTTCCGCTCCACCGAGATCGTCACCGGCACGCGCAACGGCTGCGTCAACGTCGCGAGCTGGATCGAGCGCCCCCTGCCCGGACCGGACGGCGTCGATCCGGAACTCGTGAAAAAGGTCGAGCGTCTCGAACTGGCGATGCGCCTCGTCGTCGAGAAGAGCTACATGAAGAAGGCCGGCGGCAAGATGACCGCCGACAACCTGCCCCTCGCCGGAGTCATCTACGACGAGAGCGACGCCGAGGTCGTGGGCGTGTGGCCGTCCTCGAATCTTTCACCGAACCGCTTCGGCGCCCACTACCTGCGCGACGACATGGAAGGCAAGGGCGAGAAGCGCGTCATCTTCCGCGGCAGCCTGCCCGAGAGCGGACGCTACGAGGTCCGCGTCGCCTACAGCGCCGGAGGCAACCGCGCCGAGAAGGTTCCCGTCATCGTGAAAAGCCGGGCTGGAAAACAGACCGTCCACCTCGATCAAACCAAGACTCCTTCCGTCGCGGGGCTCTTCGAGCCGATCGGACAATTCGATTTTGAAAAGGGCGGCGAATGCAGCGTCACGATCGAGACGACCGGCACCGAGGGCCGTTACGTCCTCGTCGATGCCGTGCAGTTCATCGCCGTCGCCGATCTCGCGCGCGAAAAGGCCCAGCTCGCCGCCGCGACGGGCGGGGAAGGGGATCCGCTCTTCCGCATGAGCGAGGGCGATCTCAAGAAGACCCTCGACCAGCTCATCGCCGATCTGAAAGACGAGGACGTCGTGATGGCTCCGCGCGATGCGAAGGAGCCCGCCGACATCCATCTCCGCATCCGCGGGGAGACCGGGCAGCCCGGGCCCCTCGTGCCGCGCGGGTTTCCCAAGGTCTTGTCCGGGGGAACCGCGAGGATTTCCGCCGGCACGAGCGGTCGCCGCGAACTCGCCGGCTGGCTCACGGGAGAGGCCGGCGGACTCCTCGACCGCGTCTACGTGAACCGTGTCTGGGGGCACCTTTTCGGCCGGGGCCTCGTCGAGTCGGTCGACAACTTCGGACGGCTCGGGTCCGGGGCGACCCATCCCGAATTGCTCGACTGGCTCGCCGCGACCTTCCGCGAGGAAGGCGGATCGACGAAGCGGCTCGTGCGTCGTCTCGTCCTCAGCCGCACCTACGGGCTCGGCGCGGACCCTGACAAAACCCTCGTCGCCGCCGACCCGGAGAACCAGCTCTTCGGCCGGCACGCGCGCCGCCGTCTCACCGCCGAGGAAATCCGCGACAGCATCCTTTTCTTCTCCGGTCGTCTCGACCGAACCCCCGGCGGGGCCACCGCGACCGCCATCGGGATCGATCTCGATGCACCGCTCTCCAACGAGAAGGATCCCAAACGCACCGTTTACCTGCCCGTGGCGAGAAACAATCCCAGCGGCGAACTCGCCCTCTTCGACGGGGCCAATCCCGACCTCGTCACCGGTCGCCGCAACGACACGACCGTGCCGACCCAGGCGCTGTATCTGCTGAACAGCGGGTTTCTCCTGAAGGAGGCGAAAGCCGTGGCGAGGTCCGCGATGCAGCCCGGGGCCTTGCCGGGGACCGAGGTGGAACGCCTCTACCTGACCCTCCTGGGTCGCACCCCGGACCCTGTGGAACGCGAGCGCGCCCTCGGGCTCGTCGCCGATCTGAGCGGGGGAGGGGAGGAATTGGATCAGGTCGAGGAAGCCGTCGGGCATCTGGCGCATTTGTTGATGGCTTCGACGGAGTTTTTGTATTTGGAATGAACGCGGTCAGAGTCCATCCCCGTTCTTCATTCGCGTCAATTTGCGCCCATTTGCGCCCATTTGCGTTCGAAAAAGAATTCCACGCAGATGGCCGCAGATTTCCGCGGATTGACGCAGATCAGAGCCAGGTATCCGCGAAAATCTGCGGCCATCCGCGCTCATCTGCGTTTTCAAAACTCTTTAACGCAAATAGCCGCAAATAGCCGCGAATCTCCGCAAATCAGGAACGATGAAATCCCATCCCCAAGATTTTTCGCGCCGCGAAATGCTCAAGTCCGCCGCCTGCGGTTTCGGCTCGCTCGCCTTCTCGGGCCTCGCTGCCTCGGCCGCCTCTCCGACCTTCCACCACACCCCTCGCGCCAAACGGGTCATCTTCCTCTTCATGCACGGCGGGCCGTCGCATGTCGATTCTTTCGACTACAAGCCCGAGCTCCAGAAACGCGGCGGGCAAAAGCTGCCTTTCGCCCCGGCGAAGAACCTCGACCCGGCCGCCACCGCCACCGCGAAGCTGATGGCCTCGCCTTGGAAATTCTCGCAGCACGGCCAGTCGGGGCTCTGGGTGAGCGACCTCTTTCCCCAAGTTGCGCGGCACGCCGACGATCTCTGCGTGATCCGCTCGATGCAGAGCACCGGTCAGTCGCACGGGCAGGCCGTTTGCATGCTCCACACCGGCGCGGACAACTTCGTGCGTCCCTCCGTCGGCGCGTGGGTCAGCTACGGTCTGGGCGCGGAGAACCGCGACCTGCCCGGCTTTGTCAGCATCAGTCCCTCGGCTTCGCACGGGGGGCCGAGGAATTACGGCTCCGCCTTCCTCCCGGCCGCCCACCAGGGCACGACGATCGGGGCGAACGGCAAGCTCGATCCGAAGGCGAACTTCCGGTATCTGACCTCCGATTCGCCCGCCGCGGTGCAGGCTCGCAAGCTCGAATTCCTCCAGGCGATGAACCGCGAGCACCTCGCCCGCACCCATCATGCGCCGGTCGAGGGCATGATCGCCTCGATGGAGCTGGCCTATCGTATGCAGTCGGCCGCGCCGCCGGTGATCGAAATCGGCGACGAACCGCAGCACATCCGCGATCTCTACGGAATCGGCGTCGAGGAGACCGATCACTTCGGACGGCAATGCCTTCTCGCCCGTCGGTTCGCCGAAGCCGGGGTGCGTTACCTCGAGGTCTCGACTCCGAACGTGTGGGACCAGCACGGCGGCCTCGTCAAGGGGCACACCAAGAACGCCCTGGCCGTCGACAAGCCGATCGCGGGACTGCTCACCGATTTGAAACAGCGCGGGCTCCTCGAGGACACCCTCGTCGTCTGGGGCGGGGAATTCGGACGCACCCCCATCGCCCAGGGCGACGGACGTGACCACAATCCGCAGGGTTTCTCGATGTGGCTCGCCGGCGGCGGGGTCAAGGGCGGCCACGCCCACGGCGAGACCGACGAATTCGGCTACTTCGCGGTGAAGGACAAGGTCCACATGCACGACCTGCACGCGACGATGCTGCATCTGCTCGGCCTCGATCACCTGAAGCTGACCTACCGCTATGCGGGACGTGATTTCCGGCTGACGGATGTCTATGGCGAGGTGGTGAAGGGGATCCTCGCGTGAGGGGCGGAAGAGGATCCTCGACGGCCTTTCCCTCCGGCCGCGGTGTTTGAGGATTCGGGACAAGGGAATAGGGACAAGGGAATAGGGACAAGGGAATAGGGACAAGGGAATAGGGACAAGGGAATTCGAAACATTCCCATGTCCCCATTCCCCTGTCCGATCTGCGGTGTAGCCCGGGCCAGAGCGTGGAAAGAAGACCGTGTCCGAAAATTCCATCCGAATTGGCTCGATCCCTCGGGCCCCGGCTCTTCCCGGAATTCCGGGAATTGTGACAAACAAAGCATTTGAGTCGGCCTTGGCCTCCGGTAAGCTTGGTGCCCGGGGCGCGGCTTCCCGGACGAAACGGGAAACATGGCGGACAGCGCGACCATCGAGAAGGGATTTGAACGGGTTCTCGGCCTCATCAGCGAAGCGGCCGGGGTGAACCTGCATCTCACCGTCGACGTCGCGGCCCTGCGCGAGCAGTTTCTCAACGGCGGCTCCCTCATCGACTGGATCCTCGACCACGTCGAGCTTTCAGAGCGCGACTTCGGGGCCCGGCTCGCCGAGATCCTCCACCTCGAGTGGAACGACGATCCCATCATCGACACCGCCAACGCCGACGTGCTCAAGGCGGCCTGCCCGCCCCCGGTCGCGATCAAGCACCGCGCCCTCCTCCTCCGCGCCGATCTCGCCGAGGGCTCGATGCGCCCGGCCTTCCTGGAGGTGGCGCACTACGATCCCTTTTCCACGATCGACCGGCAGCTCGTGCGGCGGGCCGCCGGCTGTCCCATCAAGTGGATCCTCTCGCCGCGGCGCAAGGTGCTGGCCGGGCTCCAGAAATTCTACGGGGTCGGCGGCGACATTTTCGACGACCTCCTCGCGAACCGCGACTGGGACAGCGACGAGTTCAGCTTCAAGGAAACCGTCAACGTCATCGACGACGAGGACGAGGAAGCCTCCGTCGTGAAGTTCGTGAACCAGATCCTCAACGAGGCCCTGAAGCAGCGCGCCACCGACATCCACATCGAGCCGATGCGGAACGACCTCCGCGTCCGCTACCGCGTCGACGGCGTCCTCCGCCGCGTTCCCGTGCCCGACAACATCGTCGCCCTGCAGGGCTCCGTGATCGCCCGGGTCAAGCTCATGGCCGGCCTCGACATCGCCGAGAAGCGCAAGCCCCAGGACGGCCGCATCGCCCTCCAGGTCGGCGGCCAGCCGATCGACACCCGCGTCGCGACGATCCCCGCGATCGAGGGCGAGAGCATCTCCCTCCGGCTCCTCGGGCAGGAAAAGTTCACGATCGACCGGCTCGACATGTTCCCCGACCTGCGGAAGCAGGTCGACGAGATCCTCTCCCGGCCGAACGGCATCGTCCTCGTCACCGGACCGACCGGTTGCGGGAAGTCGACCAGCCTCTTCTGCTTCCTTTCCGCCCTGAATTCCGAGGACACGAAGATCGTCACGATCGAGGACCCCGTCGAAAACCGCCTCGAGGGCGCCGTCCAGATCGCGGTGAAG
This sequence comes from Verrucomicrobiales bacterium, assembly GCA_044352585.1. GTDB lineage: Bacteria > Verrucomicrobiota > Verrucomicrobiia > Verrucomicrobiales > DEV007 > Arctic95D-9. The sequence goes on along the minus strand of JBILDO010000012.1, from coordinate 50,580 downwards.
CCCGAGATCAATCTCACCTTCGCCACCGGCCTGCGGAGCATCCTCCGGGGCGACCCCAACGTCATCATGGTCGGGGAAATCCGCGACCTCGAGACCGCCGAGATCGCGGTGCAGGCCGCCCTCACCGGGCACCTCGTCTTCAGCACCCTGCACACGAACGACTCCGTCGGCGGCATCACCCGGCTCATCGACATGGGCGTCGAGCCCTTCCTCATCGCCGCCTCGGTCCGGGCCTTCATCGCCCAGCGGCTCGTGCGGCGCCTTTGCATGGAGTGCCGCGTGCCCGGCGGCGACTATTCCGAGGAGTTCCTCCGGTCCGTCGGCTTCCCCGTGAAGGACGCCGGGAAGATTTATTCCGTCAATCCCCACGGGTGCGACAGTTGCGGCCACACCGGCTACCGCGGCCGGACCGCCGTCTACGAGCTGTTCCGCGTCACCGAGAAGGTCCAGGAAAAGATTGTCAGCGGCGCCTCGAAGCAGGACCTCCAGCGCCAGGGCATGCTCGACGGCTTCACCAATATGCGCGACTATGGATGGCGGAAGGTGATCGAGGGCACCACCACGATCGAGGAGGTCGTCTCCTCCACCGAGTTGACCTGAGGCCCGCCCCGGCCTTTCCTAATCCCCGGTCGCGATGGCTTCCTTCCGCTACAAGGTCCTCAAAAAGGATGGTTCGCTCGCCGAGGGCAGCCTCGAGGCCGCCAGCCGGGGCGAGGCCACCCGCCGCCTCAACGAACAGGGCAGCCGCGTCCTCTCCCTGACCGAGGAAACCCAGAAGGAAAAGGCGAAAAAGAAGCCCGCCAAGCCCGGGACTCCCGACAAACCGGCCCGGAAAGCGACCTCCGCCCCGGTCGAGAACCGGCTTTCCTCGAAGCAGCTCGTCCAGTTCACCGAGGAATTGAGCGACCTCCTCGCCGCCGGGGTCCAGCTCGACGCCGCGCTCCATTCGATCGGAAAACGGAGCGAATCCCAGGCCATCTCGAGGGTCGCGGGGGCGTGTTACGAGAAGGTCCGCGACGGCGTCCCCCTGGCGACCGCCCTGCGCCTGTCCTCGCCCAGCTTCAACGAACTCTACTGCAACCTCGTCTCCGCCGGCGAGATCTCCGGCGCGCTCGGCGACATCCTGAAACGCCAGGTCAAATACCTCAACACCCTCGCCGAGCTGCGCGGCAAGCTCGCCACCGCCCTCATCTATCCCGCCTTCCTCGTCGTCTCCGGCGTCGGCGTGTCGGCCATGTTCGTCTTTTTCCTGATCCCGAAACTGCGGCGCCTCGTCGAATCGACCGGCGGCGAGTTGCCCCCCGTGGCGAAGCTGCTCCTCACCACCGGCGATTTTCTGAAGGCGAACTGGATCGCCGTCCTCGTCGTCCTCGTCGTCGTCGTCGTCGTGGTGTTCCTCGCCTTCCAGCGCGAGTCGACGAAACGCTGGTGGGACGAGGCCAAGTTGAAGCTCCCGCTCTTCGGCAAGCTCCTCGTGACCCGCTTCAACGTCCAGTTCGTCGAGACCCTCGCGAACCTCCTCGTCAACGGGCTCCCCATCGTCCGCGCCCTCGAGCTCGTCGAGACGACCACACCGAACCGCTACATCCGCGAGCAGATCATCCAGATGCGGGCGCGGGTCTCGGAGGGGGCCATGCTGAACCGCTGCATGGAAAAGGCCGGCATTTTCGAGTCGGGCCTCGTCGACATGACCCGGATCGGGGAGGACACCGGGCAGCTCGCCCCCTCCATTGCCAAGGCCGGGGACCGGCTCGACCGCGAGTTCGGCCGCGCCATCGAGCGCATCGCCTCGGTCATCCAGCCCGCCATCATCCTGGTGATGTCGGTTGTCGTTGGCCTCATGGCCTACATGATGATCTCCGTCATTTACGAAACCATTTCCGTCTTGCGGAACCGCTGAGGCGTGTGGTACCTTCCGGCCATGAAAATTTCCAAGATCCGCCGGGCCCAGGGCTTCACCCTGATGGAAATGCTCCTCGTCCTCGGCATCATCGCCCTCCTCGTCGGCATGGGCACCTACATGATGGTGAACGTCCTCGGCGACGCCGAGGAAGGCAAGGTGAAGGGCGACATCCAGACCCTGAAGGCCAGCCTGATCCGCTACAAGACCAAGGGCGGCCTCTACCCGACGACCGAACAGGGGCTGAAGTCCCTCGTGACCAAGCCGTCGGACGGTCCCCAGCCGAAGAGCTACAAGACCCTGCTGAGCGAGCAGGCCCTCTACGATCCCTGGGGGAATCTCTACCAGTACCGCCGTCCCGGAAGGCGCAATCCCGAGGAGTTCGATATCTACTCGCTCGGCAAGGACGGCCAGGAGGGAACCGAGGATGACATCGGCAACTGGTGAGTGGCGGCGGACCCGGGGGTTCACCCTGTTCGAACTCCTCATCGTCCTCGCCATCATCGCCCTCTTCACGGGCTTCTTCCTCCTCCGTTTCGACGATGGTGCAACCGAGGAGGCCCTCACCGGTGCCACGACGGATTTGAAGGCGGCGGCGTTCAAGGCCAAGAAACGCGCCTACGCCTTCCGCCGTGATCAATACATCGTCTTTTCCCCCGGCGGCTTCCTCCTCACCGAGCGACCTCCCGCGCTCGAAGGAATCGCTCCGCTTCCGGGCGGTGAGGGAGGGGCCCCGGCCTACTCGGAATCGTTCCAAATCCCGGCGGGAGTGATCATGGACCTGCGGCCGCCCGGGGCCACGAAGTGGACCCGCGAACCGGGGATCTACTGGACCTTCCGCAGTTCCGGATTGAACGATCCTCTCGCGGTGCGCTTCAGCATGGGGCGGTCGTATTCACGGCTCGAGTTCAATGTCCTGACGGGTTTGCCCGAGGAGGAGATGTTTTTGGAGTAGGGGAGGGGGCTCACACCGAGCCATGAAGGCACGAAGGAATCCGGATTTCGGCCCGCGGGCCTCGGAAGGAACCGTCTTGGTGGCTTCGTGGCTTGGTGTGAGACCGGAAGTGTCGTCGGATGGATCTCCGTTCGATCGTTCACGAACGTGCGCCTGGGATTCTTGAATGACCTCCGCTTCAAACGGGTGCAACGCACGTTGAGCCAAACGGACATAAAAAGGCGCCGCATCCGCATCCCGAAGGAACTGGAAAAATTCCACGGGAAGTAGGCCAGGTAAAAGAGAGGAGGCGAGCTCGGAATCGAGGCGAGGCCGGGGCCCGGCTCGGTTTGGCGGATTCTGCCCTATTCAAGAGGGGCGGGTGCGGCAGACAACAGGATTGCGTGGCTGGTCGGGCCGTGCCGCCTCCCGTTGTCGATTCCCCGCAGGCCGCGGAGCCTTTGGTTGGGTAAGGCGGGTTGTCCCTAACCCGCCGCCGATCGTGCAAAGGACGTCCCTCGGTCATGCAGCGGCGCGTTGGGGACAACGCGCCCCACCTCCGCAACGCCATCATCAGTTCATTGAGCTTCGCCCGCAGTGCCTTGTCCCGCTCAATATCCGAGGGACTGATGCATTCGCTGGCGGCGTCGCTGGATCGGGATCCACATTCTTCTTAAGCGACTAATCCACTCCGCCGCCGCCATCACCACCGACCCGAGGAGGAACCGTCCAGTGGGATGGGGTGGTCGGTGGCGGAAAACCAGAACCCGCGTCGGGTGTCGTTCGGAGTCACATTCAAGTGCCCGTGTTTCTTGGCGGCGTCAGGAATCTTATCCCAGCGCCGCATGATCAGCACCGTGGCCAAAATCAGCAGCGCCCCGAAGGCCAATCCGATTCCTGGGGTGATCCAGTCCACGGTCATTGGGTGTTTGAAGTCTCATAAGGACCGGGCGCCTACCCAACGGAGCTTTTTTATGGTTCCCACCGAGCTCAAACGGCAGACCGCATCCTCAGGCGGAGCTTCTTCGATAATCGGGGAAAGGAGGCGATTGCCTCCCTCACTTCGGCTGACCGGTCGCCGGAGCGGCCGGCTTCGGAGCCTCGGGGGCTTGGGGCGCGGCAGGAGCGGCAGGAGCGGCAGGAGCGGGAGCCACCGGCCTCGGCGCTTCTGCCTTCGGAGCCTGAGGCGCGGGGGCCGGGGCCGGAACGGGAGGGGTGACGGCCTTCGGTTGCTCCTTGGGAGCCTCGGGTTTGGGCGCGGCCGGGGAGGCCGGGGCTGCCGGGGCCACGGGTGCAGGACTGGTGGCCGCGGCCTTGGGAGAGTCGGCTTTGGGAGCATCGACTTTGGGAGCATCGACTTTGGGTTCAGCCGGAGGCGCGGGCGGAGCCGGCTTCGCGACTTCCGGGGGATTCCCGACCTTGAGGAGGGCGATCTTCTCCTCGGCATATTCGAAGAAGGGATTGCCGGGATGCAGGGTGTAAGACTCCTGATAGTGCTGGTCCGCGGCCTTGGCGTCCCCCGCTTCGAGGGCGAGGTCGCCGAGCCGGATCCGGGCCAGTGGGGTCAGCTCGCCGTCCGTTTGGGCGGCGATGACCTGTTCGTAGCGGGCCTTGGCCTTCTCGCGGTCACCGGCGACGTGGAAAAGGTTGGCGAGGGCCAAGAGGCCCTGGGGATGGCGCGGGTGGTTCGCGAACTCGGTCGTGAAACGTTCGAGGGTGGCCTCGGCGTCCTTTGGCTTGCCTTGGTCGACCTGCAGATCCGCCTTCTTCAAGAGGGCGTTGCCGGCCCCGATCGAGCCGGGGAAATTCACGACGACCGCATCGAGGGCGGCGATGTCCGCCTTGCCTGCGGCGGCGGTGTAGGCCGCGGAGGCTTCGAGATGCTTCTGCTTTTTCAATTGTCCGGTGACGAGGACTCCGCAGAGCACGATCGCGCCGATCGTGACCCCGGCGAGGATTTTGGTGCGATTTCGTTCGATCGCGTCCACGACGCCGGGAGCCTCGCTCGCGGAGAGGGCGTCGAGGTTGCGTGGATCTTCGGATTCGAGGGGCTTCTGGGAGGCGTCTGCCATGGATTGCGGGGGTGGAAAGGAATGTGCCGCTCCGGTCCGGTGCGGTTGCACCCGGGCGCGGAAGCGGCCCAAATGGTAAGCGATAATGGCGGTTTGTCAGCCGCCAACTTGCGGCTCTCTCGGTCAGGCACCCACGGCCGCCCGGGCCTCGTCGGCGAGGGCGGTGGAGAGGTAGCGTTCACCGGTGGAACATCCGATCGTGACGATCAGTTTTCCCTTGTTCTCGGGACGTTTCGCCACCGCGATGGCGGCGACGACGTTGGCGCCGGTGCTGATGCCGACGAGGAGGCCTTCTTCCTTGGCGAGACGGCGGGCCATGGCGAAGGCGTCGTCGTTCGAGACCTTCACGCATTCGACGATCTGGTCCTCGCCCGATTCACCCTTGAGGCGGAGGTTCCTCGGCACGAAGCCCGCGCCGGTGCCCTGGATCTTGTGGGGTCCTGGGGTCGGAGTTTCCCCGGCGAGGGTCTGGGTGATGACCGGGGAATCGGCGGGTTCGGCGACGATCACCCGGATGGCCGGGTTTTTCGCGCGGAGTCCCTCGACGCAGCCGGTTGCGGTTCCCCCCGTGCCGACCGCGGAGACGACGATGTCGACCTTCCCATCGGTGTCGGCCCAGATTTCCTCGGCCGTGGTCTTGAGGTGGATCGCCGGGTTCGCCGGATTCTCGAATTGCTGCGGGATGAAGGAATTGGGGGTCGCCGCGGCGATTTCCTCGGCCTTGGCGATGGCGCCCTTCATGCCCTTTGGCCCTTCGGTGAGAACCAGCTCCGCGCCGAGCAGGGCGAGGAGTGTGCGGCGCTCGAGACTCATCGTTTCGGGCATCGTCAGGATCAGCTTGTAGCCCTTGGCGGCGCAGACGAAGGCGAGGGCGATGCCCGTGTTGCCGCTGGTCGGCTCGACGATGATGGTGTCCTTCGTGATTTTTCCGGCGGCCTCGGCGGCCTCGACCATGGCCATGCCGATCCGGTCCTTGACCGATCCGAGGGGATTGAAGAACTCGCACTTGAGCGCGATGGTCGCGTCGATCCCGTCGGTGACGCGGTTGAGTTTCACGAGGGGAGTGTTGCCGACCGTTTCGACGATATTGTTGTAGATTTTTCCGTGGGCCATGAATTGAGTGGGTTTGAGATTGAGGTTCCGGATGCGGCGGCCGCCTCGAGGGGTGCGCGGACGGGAGGATTCAACGAAACGGGCCGTCCTGCAATCCGATTTTGCCGTTCCCGTCCGCCCTTGCTGGATCAGGGGAGGCGGGGGGAAGGGGTTTTTGAAACCGTCACCGATGGAAAAATCGACCGGCCACTCCGAACTCGGGGGATCCATCCCGATGCGGTGGAGCGGGCAAATTCTTTCCCTGCGCCGCGAATAACGGTTGCGGTGGCGGCGGATTCCGGTAGAAAGCAACAGCACCCTCCCGACCATGTCCGAACTGATCGACGCCTCCGAGCTTGAAGCACTGCTCAAGAAACTTCCCGAGTGGGATCTCGAAAACAACTCCATCGTGCGGGTGATGGAGTTCGACGATTTCATGGAGGGCATCGATTTCGTCAATGCCGTCGCCGAGATCGCCGAGGAGGCGAGTCATCACCCCGACATCGATATCCGCTGGTGCACGATCACGGTCCGCCTGACGACCCACGACGCCGGTGGCCTCACCGAATCCGACCTCGAGCTCGCGAAAAAGATCGACACGCTCGTCGATTGAGCGACTCCGGGTGGGGGCAAATCCTCCAGGTTCCCCGCAAAAATCCTTTTCGGATCGCTCCCGGGACGCTAGGTTCGCGGCATGAATCCCCGATTCCTTCTCCGTCTCCTTCCTTTCCCCGCGCTGGTTGCCGTGCTCGCTCTGACCGGCTGCGGTGATTCCGGGGGGACCGCTTCCAAGTCCCCCGCCGCGCCGCGCTATGCATTCATCACCAACGGCGTGGCCGAGTTCTGGACCATCGCCGAGGCAGGGGCGAAACAGGCGGGCAAGGACCTCGGGGTCGAGGTCGGCGTCTTCATGCCCGCTTCCCTCACCGACCAGAAGCAGATGCTCGAGGATGCGGTGACGCGCGGCTATGCCGGTGTCGCGGTGAGCCCGATCGATCCCGCCAACCAGACCGAGATGCTCGACCAGGTCGCCGCCTCGACCAAACTCGTCACCCATGATTCCGACGCCCCCGCCTCGAAGCGGCTCGCCTATATCGGGATGGACAACTACGTGGCCGGCCGGATGTGCGGCAAGCTGGTCAAGGAAGCGCTTCCCCAGGGAGGCGAAGTCATGATCCTGATCGGCCGGATGGAGCAGGACAATTCCCGCAAGCGCCGCCAGGGCGTCATCGACGAACTGCTCGGGCGTCCGGAGGATCCGACCCGCTTCGATCCTCCCGGAGACGTGGTCGAGGGCGGTGGCTTCAAGATCCTCGGCACCCTCACCGATGCCTTCGATCTCGCCAAGGCCAAGGCCAACGCCGAGGACGCCCTTTCGCGCCATCCGGAGCTGGATGCCATGATCGGGCTCTTCGCCTACAATCCTCCGGCGATCCTCCAGGCTCTCGAACAGGCCGGAAAGCTGCAGACTGTGAAAGTGATCGGCTTCGACGAAGACGAGGGCACCCTCGCCGGGATCCAATCCGTCGCGGTCCACGGCACCGTGGTCCAGAATCCCTATGAATACGGCTACCAGTCGGTGAAGGTCCTGCACGCGCTCGCCGGAGGCGATACCTCGGTCGTGCCGGCGGACGCGTTCATCCACATTCCCGGCCGTCAGATCCGGAAGGACAACGTCGATGCCTTCTGGGCCGACTTGAAGTCCAAGCTTGGGAAGTGAGTGGGGACGGATTTCGGATTTCGGGAATTTCCGCTACTTCCCAAAACCGATCCGTCTCCTTGCCTCGGCGAGATAACCCTCGTCGATCTCGAATCCGATGAGACGGCCCACTCCCAGTTCCCCGGCGGCGATGGCCGCGTGACCGATCCCGAGGAAGGGTTCGAGCATCGTGATCTCCGCTGGAGTCCCCCCGTGCAGGGAGATGCAGCGGCGCGCCAGTTCGACAGGGAAGGTCGCGGGATGCGGGCGGTCGCGGTCCCGGGAGACGATCGTCTCGTAGGGAATGAACCAGTTGTTACCGCGGCACCTCCGGTCGCGTCCGCCGGTGTGGCCCCAGCGCGAGATGTTGCTCTTGTGCGCATACGGCACGCCGACGGCGAGGCGTTCGACCGGCACCTTTCCGGTCTTGGTGAAGTGGAAGACGAACTCGTGGCAGTCGTTGAGGAAGCGGGGGGAGTTGATCGGCTTGAAGTGCCCGACCGAGACCGGATCCGCTCCCTTCGTCTCCACCGTGATCGACTTGATCCAGTGGATCGTGTTCTGGAGATGAAAGAGGGGCCGCAGGGTGAGGGCGAGTTCGTGCGGGATCCACGGATCCTTCGGGCTCGCGCCAATGTTGAGGAAAAAAGCGCCCGCGGGTTTGAGGAGCCGTTTCACTTCGGCGGCCCATTCGAGCGACCAGGAGAGGTAGTCCTTCGGGGCGAGATCGTCCTCGTATTTGCCGTAGGAGATGCCGAGATTGTAGGGCGGTGACGTAACGACGAGATCGACCGATTCATCAGGGAGCCGGCGCATGCCTTCCACACAATCACCCCAATGGAGCTCGAACCGGGTCGGATATCCGGGGCCGGATGGTTCGAGACCGGGAATGAACGGGGTTCGGGCCATGGGGATCGGTCAGGGTAGACCGATGAGGCCGCGCAGGGCAAATCGTTTCGCGGCGTCGCGGAGAAGATCGGCCCCTGCGGCGAGGTTTTCCTCGAGACTCCGATCAGGATCGCCGATCTCCGTGACCGGCCCGAACTCCTCCTCGAGTTCCCGGCGCTCAAGGCTGCCGCAGAAGGCGGCGGTGCGTTTGCCAAAGCGGCGGGCGAGCCGCGCGACGCCGTGCGGTCCCTTGCCCTGGAGGGACTGCGTGTCGAGGCGGCCCTCGCCGGTGATGACGAGATCGGCGTCACGGATCGCCTCGGAAAGGCCGAGTTTCTCCGCGACGAGGTCGAATCCCGGCACGAGCGTCGCCCCGAGAAAGACGATCGCGCCGAAGCCGAGGCCTCCCGCCGCCCCGGATCCGGGAACGGCGGCGGCGGCCTCGCCGTCTTCGCCGACGAGGGCGACGAGGGCGACGAGGGCGACGAGGGCGACGAGACGCGCGAGCCGTTCCTCGTGGTGGGCGAAGGTTTCGGGGGTGATGCCTTTCTGTGGTCCGTAGATCCGGGTGCATCCCCGTTCGCCGAGGAGGGGATTGGTCACATCGCAGGCCACGACGACCCGGGGAAAGGTGGTTTTGTCAGGTGGGACGAGGCGCGCGACCCGCTCGAGTCCGGAGGGAAGTCCGGTGACAACGGTCCCGTCCTCCTCCTCGAAGCGGAAGCCGAGCGCCTCGGCCATGCCGGTCCCGCCGTCGTTGGTGGCGCTGCCGCCGATGCCGAGCACGATCTCCCGAACGCCCGCGGCGGTGGCGTGGGCGATCAACGATCCGGTGCCGAAGGTCGAGGCGCGGAGAGGATCCGGCGTCCGGTCCGCGACGAGGACGAGCCCCGAGGCCTTCGCCATCTCGATGACGGCGACCTCGCCTCCGTCGAGGAGCGTGTATCCCGCCTTCACCGGATCGCCCAGCGGACCGGTGACGTCGCATTCCACCCAGCGACCGCCGCAGGCAGCGAGAAGGGTGTCGGCGATGCCGTCGCCGCCATCCGCGATCGGAAGGGAACGGATCTCGACCTCCGTCGATCCCAGGCCCTCGCGCAAGCCGGCCGCGATCGCCGCGCAGGCTTCGGGCGCGGTGAGGGAACCTTTGAACTTGTCGGAGGCGACGAGGATCTTCATCGTGGGACGGCTACGAGACCCGATTTCGCGCGATTGTCCACCCGCCGATCAAGGTCGTTGGAAGGAGTCCCGGTAGCGGACGGGGGATTTTCCGAAGCGGCGTTTGAAGTGCTGGCCGAAACGGGAAACATCCCGGTAGCCGACCCGTCGGGAGATGCTGGCGACCGGGAGCCGGCTTTCCCTCAGGAGTTCCTCCGCCTTTTGGAGCCGCAAACTCTGCAGATAGGTTTGGAAACTCTCGCCATAATGCTGGCGGAAGAGCCTCGAGAGGTGTCCCGCACTGGTGAAGGCGACCCGGCGTGCGACCTCGGCGAGGCGCAGAGGGCGGTGCAGCGAGAAACCGAGGTGGGCCACGGCGCGCTGGAGCGGGTCGGTCAGCGAGTGGGCGTCAGCGACCTGACCCCGAGCGTCGAGGCGGAACCAGACCGCTCCGAGATGACTGCGGGCGGCATCCTCCGCGGCGACGGGATCGCCGAGGGCGAGGGTCTCGACGAGATGCTCGTGCTCCTGGGCGAGGAAGCGCGCGTCCGGAAAACACTCCTCGAAGGTCCGCTCGTGAAAGGCCTGCTGCGCCTCCCAGACGCCCTGCCATGATTCGAAGAGCCGGGGCACCTCCGCGAGCCGCACGATACCGGCGTGGAGCGCGTAGTCGGCCTCGCGGAAGCCGGTGTAGTCCTTTCGGAGCGTCGCCCCCGCGAGCCGACCGAGGATCTCCCGCAAATCCGCGAGAGCCCCGCCGTTTTGCGCGATCCGACGGGCCGCCTCCCGGGCCGCGAAACCCTCCAACTCGGAGCGGAGGGCGGAGAGGCGTCGGAGCTCGATGTCGGTCATGAAGGGAGCAGAATAAGCGAAATCAAACATGGATTTATGCCCCGCAAAACAAGCCCTGTCAATCCTTGGAAGCGATCTTGCAACATGGAGGGGGAACGCGTTGGATACGTCGCGCCGGACTGGTTTATGCCGAATCCGACACCATTAAGAACCGAACAAGCCCATGATCATGCCCGCAAACGTTCCCTTTGGAGTCATCGCCCCGATGACCACGCCCTTCTCCGCCGACGGCGAACTGCACGCAAAGTCCATCCGCAGCCAAGTTGACTTTTTGGTCCGTGAGCGGGCCGACAGCCTTGCGGTGGGGGGCTCGACCGGCGAGGGACAGACCCTCGATCCCGACGAACTCCGCGCCTGTGTCAGCCAGGTGCGCGAGGCGATGCCGTCGGGCATGCCGCTGATCGCGAGCGCGATCTGCGACAGCACGCGGCAGGCGATCCGCGCGATCAAGGCGGTGGAGGGGCTCGGCGTGGATGCGATCCAACTGACGCCGGTCCATTACCTCTTCCGCCCGGACGACGAGATGATGATCGAGCATTTCCGCGTGATCCACGAGGAGACGGGCATGCCGCTCATCATCTACAATGTGGTGCACTGGTGCTATCTCTCGCCGGAACTGACCGTGCGCCTGATGAACGAGGTGCCGGGTGTGATGGGAATCAAGCAGAGCGCAGGCGACTTGAAGCTCTTTGCCGATCTCATGATCAATGCACCGAAGGATCGGAAGATCTACAGTGCGGTGGATGCGCTGATGTATCCCTCGTTCTGCCTCGGCACGCCGGGCGTGATCGCCGCGACCCCGTCGGCCATTCCACGCGCCACCGCCTTGCTGCGCGATGCCGTGGCCAAAGGCGAACACGCCAACGCCCTGCGCCTGCACGAGGCGATCCTGCGCTTCTGGAACGCCACGGATCATTACAACCTGCCCGCCTGCATTCGTTATGCGCAATCACTGCAGGGCGTGGATGCCGGTTTCCCGCGCATGCCCATGCGCCCGGCCACCGAGGCGCAGCAGGCAAAGATCAAGCCCGCGCTGGAGGCGGTGCTGAAGCTGGCGGACGAGCTTTCGTGATCACGAGGGGAGTCGTGGAGTGGTGGAGTGCTTCCTTTCCGACTCACGATTCCATCACTCCGGCAGCCCCCATGACCACCGGCCTCACCTTCATCGTCCTTTTCGCCGCGCTCGCGGTGGCGTCGAGACGCGTGAAAGGGCTCGGCGGGCTGGGCTTCACCTTCACCGTGCTCGCGTTCGGCGCGGCGGCCTTCACCTTTCCGGCGTGGTTTATCGCGCCGGGCGGTTTTGGGATGAAAGCCGCCATCGCCCCGCTCGTGCAGCTCATCCTGCTGTGCATGGGCATGACGCTGACGCTGGCGGACTTCACCCGCGTAATCTCCGCGCCGCGTGCGGTGGTCATTGGCGCGGCCCTGCAATACAGCATCATGCCGCTGGCGGGTTTTGCCTTTGCCCGGCTCTTCGGCCTGGAAAAAGAGGTCGCGGCGGGCCTCATCCTCATCGGTTCCTGCCCCGGCGGTGTTTCATCGAATGTCATCACCTACCTGGCGAAGGGCAATGTGCCGCTCTCCGTGACGATGACCGCCGTCTCGACGCTGCTCTCTCCATTGGTGACGCCCTTGGCCATGCAGTGGCTCGCCGGGGCCTATGTGCCGGTCGAGGTCGGGCCGATGATGCTTTCCATCCTCAAGATGATCATCGCGCCGCTTGCGGTCGGCTTTGCGTTCCGCCGCTTCATCCCGCGCGTTGCGGAGAAGCTCGTGCGCGTGCTGCCGGCGCTCGCGATGTTCTCGATCGCCCTCATCGTCGCCATCACCGTGGCGATGTCGCGTGATGATCTGATCAGGGTGGGCATCGTCCTGCTCGCCGCCTCCGCGTTTCACAACGCCGCGGGCTACGCGCTCGGTTATGGCGCGGCGCGTCTCCTCGGCCTGGACAAGCGCGACAGCCGCACCATGGCCCTGGAGGTGGGCCTGCAAAACGGCGGCATGGCCACCGGCCTCGCTTTCAATGTCCTGCACAGTCCCGCCGCCGCCCTGGCCGCCGCCGCGTTCGGTCCCTGGAGCGCAATCACTTCGTCCGCGCTGGCTTCGTGGTGGCGGAACCGAACGGGCGGCGACGAAACTCCAATCATCGAATCCGAATGAAAATCACCCTCACCGTCCTGCTCGCCTCTGCCTCGCTGGCAGCCGCGGAAACAATTCCCGGCGTCAGCCTCCAAAGCAGAGGCCTGCCGGTCATTCTCTTCAACAACGACAGCGATGACCTGAAGTGGCCCGCCTATCCGGAGCATCATGCCAGCGGCCTCTGGGTGCCTGCGGGCCAATACCTGCCGCTCCCGACGATCGACTCGCTCGATGATGCGCTCGCGCCGCGCATCGGACCGCTCGCCAAGACCAAGACGCAGGGCCTCGCGTATTGCGGCAACTTCGGTCTGCCCATCTGGGAACTGAAGCGTGACCACATCGCCGCGCTCGGGGATGATCCGCTTCAGCCGATCCTTCAGTTTTGGAAGCGCGATGGCCGCACCTTCTTCTTCTCGATGCGCATGAACGACATCCATCATGCGTGGTTCAACTGGGCGCACCTGTGGTCCGAGTTCCACCGCACGCGCCGGGATTTGTTTCTCGATCCACCGACGGACGAGGAATGGGACACGGAGTTCCGGCCATGGCTCGAGGGCAAAACCAGCAAGAGGCCTGCAATCAGCGACTCATCAGTGGCTTTCGACTATTCCCGCGCCGAGGTGCGGAAGTACTACCTCGATACCTTGCGCGAAGCATGCCGGCGGTATGATCTGGACGGCGTGGAACTCGACTGGCTGCGCTATCCCGATTTGTTTCGGAAGGGCGAGGTCGATGCCGGGACCCTTACCGAATTCGTTCGTGAAGCGCGGGCGATTCTCGACGAAGCGGCCAAACCGCACGGCCATCCCCTTCGGCTGGTTACCCGTTTACCCGTGACACCGGAGCAAGCGCTCGCCATCGGGTTGGATGTGGAGGCATGGCTGAAGGCTGGATGGCTGGATGCCGTCATCGCCGGCCCCGGCACAAGCTTTTCCTCGTGTCCGCTGGGGCGGTGGGTTGACCTCGCCCACCGGCATGGCGTTCCGGTCTATGGGGCGCTGGAGCGGCAGAACCGGAACACCGTTCCTCGCTATGGCAGCCCCGAAACCTTGCGGGCCGCCATCGCCACCCTCTGGGAGAAAGGCGCGGACGGGCTCTACTTTTTCAACTTCTACGTCCGCGACGAGATGCCGCTGCTCGATGAGTTCGCCGATCAGGATCGGCTCGCGCGATTGCCGAAGGAATATTTCCTCGAATCCGGCGGCGATCGCGACCTGACCAAGAGCGGTGGACCCTTGCCTCTGGTCCTGAAGGCCGGCGCTCCCGTCACCGTGCCCCTGTTCATCGCCGACGATCCCGCGAAGGCCGGGGAAGTCAGCGTGGAGATCCTTTGCAAATGCGAAGGCGGGACCGGGGCGCCCGCCTTCTCCATCAACGGTCAAATTCTCGGAGAACTGAAGTCCACGCGCGACCTATCCGACCTCACGCTCTCGCTTTCATCGGCCGCTCTGAAATCAGCCCTCAAGCGCGGCACCAACGACTTCACCTTTACCTCAGCCGCCGGGATCACCGTCACCGCCGTGAGCGTGCGCGTGGTGCCGTGAACCTTCCGCACCTCCATTCACCCATGAAAAAGCTCATCAACCAACCCACCGACTACGTGGAGGAAATGCTCGCCGGATTGCTGCTGGCGAATCCCGGGCTGCAACGCGACGCCGGCAGCGGTCGTGTCATTCGTCGGGCGAGCGGCGCAAAGGCGGGCAAGGTCGGCATCGCCTCCGGCGGCGGCAGCGGACACTTGCCGCTCTTCACCGGCTATGTCGGTGAGGGACTGCTCGACACCTGCGCCATCGGCAACGTTTTCGAGGGGCCGAACGTCGCGAGCTGCGAGGAAGCGATCCGCCTCGCGCACGGCGGCGCGGGTGTGCTTTGCCTCTATGGCAACTACGGCGGCGACCGCATGAACTTCGACATGGCCTGCGAGCTTCTCGACGGGGAAGGCATCGCGACGCGCACCGTGCTCGGCACCGACGACATCGCCAGCGCCGCGCCCGACGAGGCGCACAAGCGACGCGGCGTCGCCGGAATCCTCTACGCCTACAAGGCCGCCGGAGCCATCGCCGAAAGTGGCGCGAGCCTCGACGAAGTCACCCGCATCGCACAGAAAGCGGTGAACGCCACTCGCACCATCGGCGTGGCCCTTTCGCCCTGCCGCGTGCCCACCGCGGGCGCGCCGAACTTCTCCATCGCCGACGACGAAATCGAGATGGGCACGGGCATTCACGGCGAGCCCGGCATCTGGCGCGCGAAATTGAAAAGCGCCGACGCCATCGTCGATGAAATGCTGGAGCGCCTGCTCGCGGACCGACCCATCGCCTCCGGCAGCCGCGTCTCCGTGCTCGTGAATGGACTCGGTGCCACGCCGCTGGAGGAGCTGTTCATTCTCTACCGCCGCACCCATCAGATCCTCGTCGATCGTGGCATCGCCATCGTGCAGCCGCTCGTCGGAAACTACGTCACCTCCATGGAGATGGCCGGTGCGTCCATCTCGCTGCAGCTGCTTGATGCCGAGCTGGAGAAACTGCTGCTCGCCCCCGCGTCCTGCCCCTTCTGGAAAGTCTGAGCCCATGCCCATCACCGTCCAGACCCTGCGCGATGCCGTCGCCCGGTCGCATGAGCGCATCGCGCGGCTCGAAGACCCGCTCAACGCCGCCGACGCCCTTCTCGGCGATGGCGACACCGGCTCCATGCTCTCGCGGGTCATTGAAACAATGGCCGCCACCGATTTGTCGTCCACTAGCGATGTCGGCGCGGCCTTCAACGCCCTCGCCCGCGCCACCCTTTCCGCCACGGGCTCCAGCCTCGGCACCCTGCTCGCCACCGCGTTACTCACCTTTTCAAAATCCACCAAAGGCCGCAGTGAAGTCTCCTGGAGCGAACTCGCCGGTCTCATCGGGCAAGCCATCGAAGCCATGAAGGCCCGCGGCGGGGCCAATCTTGGCGACAAGACCATCCTCGACGTCCTGCATGGGATCGCGCTTCACCTCGAGGGGGCCGACTCCGTGTCCGACGCCGCCCAATCGGCCGCCGCGGGGGCCCGCGCGGCGCTGGAGCAATTCAAGCCGCTGCCCTGCAAAATCGGCCGAGCCCGCCTCTTCCCTGACCGAAGCGCCGGAGCGCACGACCCCGGCATGCTCGCCATCCATTGGCTCGTGGCCGTCGAGGATGGCGGCATCGATCCCTCGAACTGAATCAACCCCTTCCCCCGTCATGAAACAACTTATCACACTCGCCTTGTTCCTCCTCGCCTCCTCCGGAGATCTCATCGCCGATGCGACCTGGCGGCTTGATTCGGCGGTCGATCCGTCTTTCATCCTTCACGGGGCCGCCACCACCGCCGCCGGGGCGACCGGACAATGCCTCGTGCTCGATGGCGATTCGGTGATCGAACTCAAGGACAGCGCCACGCTCGGGAGCGGCGCGTTCACCGTCTCGCTCTGGTTCAATCCCCGTGATCTCGCGGGCGGTCAGCAGATCCTTGCGGGCAAGAACCGCTACTCGCTCCAGGAACGCCAGTGGAGCCTCACGATCGAGCCGGATGGCAGGCTCAAGGCCCATCTTCAGCAGGGAGGCTGGAGCACGATCCCCTGCGCGGAGCCGCTCAAGGCGGGAGCATGGCATTTGGTGACCTTGTTAGTCGATGCAGGCCGGGCGTCGCTGTTCTTGAATGGCAAGCCCGCGGGTGAGGTGAAGCTCAAGACTCCGATCGCCGCGACCGCCGCACCGATCACGCTCGGTGGCATCCGGGATGCGGACCAGGTGCGCCAACTCTTCACGGGGGCGGTGGATGAATTCACGGTGGTGCCGCGCGCGCTCACGGCAGCGGAAGTCGCCGCGCAATACCGTCCGGTAACGGCCACCCACGACGTCACGACGGTGGTTGGACTGCCGCTCTGGGACGGGACCAGCCCGCTTCCGAAGGCCGCCGAACTGCCGCAGGTGAAAGGGGCGGAGTTTCACGTCATCAAGCCGCGTGCGCCCGACGACGACCAATGCCGCTTCACCCTCGGGGTCGGGCTGGCTTGGCACAAAGGCAGGCTTTACGCGTCCTACGGCTTCAACCGGGGCGAGGAAAACACGCCCACCGAGGAGGCGCACGTGAAGGCGAGCGACGACGGCGGCAAGACCTGGGGGCCGGCCGTGGTCATGGATGCGGGCGAGGGCGATCTGGCCGTGAGCCACGGCGTCTTCCTTTCCCACGGCGGCCGCTTGTGGGCCTTCATGGGGGCCTATCATGACCATGCGCAAAAATACCACCGCGTCCACACCCGCGCCTACCTCCTCGATGAAGCCTCGGGCCGCTGGGAACCCCGCGGCGTCGTGATCGGAGACGGTTTCTGGCCGATGCAGGAACCGCTGAAAATGGAGGATGGCAACTGGATCATGGCCGGCCTGCATCTCACGCCCTTCGCGAAGGGGGCGAACCTGCCGACCGTGGCCATCAGCCGCGGCGATGACTTCACGAAATGGGATCCGGTGGTGATTCCGGCCGCGCCCAAGGTGGGCACCAACGTGTGGGGCGAATCCACCGTGATCGTCGAGGGCAAGCGCATCACCAACCTCTCCCGCTACGGCAAACGCGCGCGCGCCCTCCTTTCCGTGAGCGAGGACTACGGCCGCACCTGGACGCCGACCGCGCCGTCGAATCTTCCGATGGCCACCAGCAAGCCTTACGCGGGCACCTTGAGCACGGGCCAGCGCTACCTCGTCTGCACCACCACGGCCGACACCGGCGGCCGGCGCAGTCCGCTCACGATCGCGGTGAGCAAGCCGGGGGAACCGCTCTTTAGCAAGGTCTTCCTCGTCCGGACCTCGGTCTTCGACCGGACTCCCGGCGTTTCCGCGCCGAACGCCGACTTCAGCTATCCCTACGCCGTCGAGCACGAGGGCAAACTCTACCTCGGCTACACCCACAAGAGCCACATGGCCAACGAACTCGCGGTGATCCCGGTCGACGCGCTCCGGGTCGAATGATCCTTCGCCGCGAAGGCGGGTTCACCAGTCGAGATCGAGGCGCGTCACTCCGGTGGTGTCGAGCGACTCCATCACCTCCGTCGTCACGAGGTCCGGCCGGATCCCGGCGAGCGGCAGGACGACGAAGGCGCGCTGCCGCATCCGCGGGTGGGGGAGGACGAGGTCGGGTTCGTCGAGGACGAGTTGATCGCAGTAAAGCAGGTCGAGGTCGATCGTGCGCGGAGCGTTGCGGTCGCGGACCTCGGGACGTCCGAGCTCGCGCTCGATCGACTGGGTGAAGGCGAGCAGTTCCAGGGGCGCGAGTGAGGATTCGATCTCCACGACCGCGTTGTAGAAGGATCCCGAACCCGGCGGACAGTCGACCGGTTCCGTCTCGTAGACGGGGGAACGGAGGAGATGGCCGCCTTCGCGAACCGGTCCGAGCCGGTCCACCGCTTCACGGAGATGGGCGAGGCGGTCGCCGAGATTGGAACCGAGGCTGATCCCGATCCGGGCCATTCACTTCAGGCCGAGGACATCCTGCATGTCGAAAAGGCCCTTCTTGAGGCCTTCCGAGCGGATCCATTTCGCGGCGCGGACCGCTCCCTTGGCGAAGGTGAGACGGCTCGAGGCCTTGTGGGTCAGCTCAACGCGCTCGCCCTGGCCTGCGTAGACGACGGTGTGGTCGCCGACGACGTCGCCGCCGCGGAGGGCGTGGACGCCGATCTCCTTGTCCGTGCGCGGGCCGGCTTCGCCGAAGCGCCCGTGGCGGCAGTCCTTCTCGTAGGAAAGGTTTCGCACTTCCGTCAGGATCTCGACGAGGCGCCGTGCCGTGCCACTCGGGGAGTCGACCTTGTGGCGGTGGTGCATCTCGACGACCTCGAGGTCGAAATCCTCCCCGAGGATCTCGGCGGTACGGCGCGTCAGCCAGAAAAGCGTGTTCACCCCGACCGAGAAATTCGGCGCGTGGACGATCGGGATCTCCTCCGAGGCGCGGCGGATCAGCTCGAGTTGCGCGGCATCGTGTCCGGTCGTGCCCATGACGAGGGGGACCTCGGCGGCGACACAACCCTCGACCAGTTCGTTGGTGAAGGTGGGAAGGGTGAAGTCGATCACGGCCTCGCTCTTCTTGAGCGCCTCCTCGAGCGAATCGCCGAGGTCGATGCCGGCGGCGACGCGGACCTCGGGATCCTCGCCGATGGCGGTGGCGACGGACTGGCCCATGCGGCCGCGGAATCCGGTAACGAGGAGATTGAGCATGAGGGGAGTCGGTTAGAGGATGCCGATGGAGGAAAGGATGCCGCGGAGTTCCTCGACCTTCGCCGCGGACATCTCGACCATGGGAAGGCGCAGCTTCGGCTTGCAGTCGCCGGTGAGGCCGAGCGCGGCCTTGATCGGGACGGGATTGGTGTCGAGCTTGAGGAAGGCGTTGAAGAGCGGGGCGTATTGGGCGTGGATCGCCTCGGCCTCGCCGACCCGCTTTTCCAGCATCGCCCGGACGAGATCCGCCATCTGGCGTGGGATGAGGTTGCCGGCCACGGAGACGACACCGACGGCGCCCTCCTTCATGAAGTCGACGGTGAGGGCGTCGTCACCGGAAAGAATTTCGAAATCCGGGGGCAGGGCGGCGCGGAGCTGGCGGACCCGCTCCGTGACGCCGCCGGCTTCCTTGATCGCCCGGATGTTCGGACAATCGGCGGCGAGGCGGGCGCAGGTCTCGACGTCGATCTGGATATGACAGCGACCCGGGATGGAATACAACATCAGCGGAAGGTCGGTCGAGAGGGCGATCGCCTTGTAATGCTGGTAGAGGCCTTCCTGGGAGGGCTTGTTATAATAGGGGGTCACGAGGAGGGCGGCGTCGGCTCCGGCCTTTTCGGCGGCCTGGGTCAGGTCGATCGCCTCGCGGGTCGAGTTCGAGCCCGTGCCCGCGATGACGAGGCCGCGCTTCCGCGACTGCTTCACCGCCATCTCGATGACGAGGTGATGTTCCTCGGTCGAAAGGGTCGAGGATTCGCCCGTCGTCCCGCAGGGCACGATGCCCTTGATGCCGTTCTCGAACTGGCGGTCGATCAACTTGCGGAACGCGTCGGGATCAATCATCCCCTTGTCGTTGAACGGGGTGACAAGGGCGGTGTGGGCTCCTTCGAACATGGCGGCGGGACGGTGGGGGTGGAAAAGGGGGATCAAAGGGTCTCGAGCGTGCCCGCGAAGGTGAAGTCGGCCGGACCGAGGAGGGTCACGTCCGCGTATTGACCGGGTCCGGTCCCGGTGAAGCCGATCTCGAGGGTGTCGCCACCGGCCACGCGGACGCGGATGGGCGAGGGGGCTCCGGTGAGCTCGTGATGAATGAGCGCGCACGCGACCATGCCGGTGCCGCAGGCGAGGGTTTCATCCTCGACCCCGCGTTCGTAGGTGCGGATCGCGATGTGACCGGGCGCGAGGACCTGGGCGAAGTTCGCGTTGGTTCCCTTTGGGGCGAAATGGGCGTGGTATCGCATCGCTGCGCCGAAGCGCTTCAACTCGACGGAGTCGAGGTCGTCCGTGAAGACGACGGCATGGGGCACGCCTGTGTTGAGGGAATGCACGGTGTGGGGGACGCCGTCGAGGTCGAGGGTCTCGTTCAGCCGCAGGCTGTGCGGGGTGCTGAGCTGGATCCGGACCTGGTCGCCCTGAAACTCGGCCTCGATGAGTCCGGCCAGGGTTTCGAAGGTGGTCTTCGCGAGCGAACCTCCGCTGAGGAAATTCACGAAGCGCGCGAAACAGCGGGCGCCGTTTCCGCACATCTCGGCCTCGCCGCCGTCGGCATTGTAATACCGCATCCGGAAGTCGGCTCCGTTCTCGGCCGGTTCGACCGCAAGGAGTCCGTCGGCCCCGACGCCTCGCTGGCGCTGGCAGAGCCGGGCGATTTGTTCGCCGGTGAGGGAAAGGGCGTTGTCGCGGTTGTCGAGGACGACGAAGTCGTTCCCCGCGCCGTTCATTTTCCAGAATTGAACCATAGGAAGAGGCGTCTCGGGAGAAGGGCAGGTTAGACCGACTTGGCGGCGTCCACAAGCGGTTTGACAAAGGCCTCGACCCTCGCGGCCACGTCCGCCTCCCTCCCATGCCGCTCGATGATGCGCACGATCGCGCTGCCGACGACGACGCCATCGGCGGAACGGCCCACTTCGGCGGCCTGGTCGGGAGTGGAAATGCCGAATCCGACCGCGACCGGGACCCGGGTGTGGGCCTTGATCGCCGCGACGTTGCCGGCGATGCCCTCGGCGAGGGTGGTTTGGGTTCCGGTGACGCCTTCGCGCGAGACGTAGTAGATGAACCCTTCGGCCGCGGCAGCCAGTTTCGGGATGCGGTCGGCCGGAGTGGTCGGGGCGATCAGGCGGATGTGGCGGAGGGATCCGCTCTCGGTGAGCTCGCGGTTGAGGACGGCTTCGTCGGGCGGGAGATCGAGGAGCAGGACCCCGTCGGCCCCGGCCGCGGCGGCGTCCTCGTGGAACTTCGCGAATCCGTAGCTGTAGATCGGATTGAGGTAGGTGAAGAGCACCACGGGAGTCTCCGAGCGTTCGCGGAAGCGGCGGATCAGGTCGAGGACCTTGTGAGTCGTCGCCCCGGATTCGAGGGCGCGGTGGGCGGCCATCTGGTTGACGATGCCGTCGGCCATGGGGTCGGAAAAGGGGACCCCTAGCTCGATGACGTCGGCTCCGGCCCGTTCGAGGGCGAGGAGGATCTCGAGGGACCGGTCCATGTCGGGATCGCCCGCGCAGACATAGGCGACGAAGGCGGGTTTGCCGGCGGCCGCGAGGGCGGCGAAGCGTTGATCGATGCGGTTTTCGGAGGTCATGGGTCGGAGCGCGCCACTATCGCCGGATTTGGCCGCGGCGAAAGTGGAAAGGAGCGCTCGAGCGACGGAGAGGGTGATCCGCTCACTCACGTTCGCGGCTACTTTGCCCAGAGTAGCGACGAGCGTGAGCGAGTCGACCCGCCCGAGCCCGCGATCCGCTCACTCACGTTCGCGGCTACCTTGCCCAGCGTAGCGACGAGCGTGAGCGAGTCGAACCGCTCGAGCCTGCGATCCGCTCACTCACGTTCGCGGCTACGTTGCCAGCGTAGCGACGAGCGTGAGCGAGTCGAACCGCCCGAGCCCGCGGTCCGCTCACTCACGTTCGCGGCTACCTTGCCCAGAGTAGCGACGAGCGTGATCGAGTCGACCCGCCCGAGCCTGCGATCCGCTCACTCACGTTCGCGGCGACCTTGCCAGCGTAGCGACGAGCGTGAGCGAGTCGACCCGCCCGAGCCCGCGATCCGCTCACTCACGTTCGCGGCTACTTTGCCCAGAGTAGCGACGAGCGTGAGCGAGTCGACCCGCCCGAGCCTGCGATCCGCTCACTCACGTTCGCGGCTACTTTGCCAGCGTAGCGACGAGCGTGATCGAGTCGACCCGCCCGCCGCGGCAGGCTCACTCGCCCGCGAGCGCCTTCTCGATCGCCTCCTCCAGCGCCGGTCCGCGCAGGTTCGAGGCGACGATCTTGCCGTCCTTGCCGACGAGGAAAGTCGCGGGGATGCCGGTGATCCCGAAGCGCTGGGCGATCTCATTGCCCCAACCCTTCCCGTCGAAATACTGCGACCAGGGCATCTTTTTCTCCTCGATGAATTTCTCAACGGCGGCCTTGTCCTCGTCGAGGGAAATGCCGACGACTTCGAAGCCCCGCTCCTTGTATTTGCCGTAGGCGGCGATGACGTTGGGCATCTCCGCGACACAGGGGCCGCACCAGGTCGCCCAGAAATCGACGAGGACGACCTTGTCGGTCATCTTGGACAGATCGACCTGCTTGCCCCCGAGATCAGTGAAGGCGATTTCCATCGTGTCGCCCGCTCCGGGCAGATAGAGTTCGCCGCCGAGTTGGTCGAGGAACTGGGCGACCTGCTGGCCCTGCGGATGCTTGGCGAGGTCACCCTTCACCTTGGTGAGGAAGGCCTTCGCCTTGTCGCGCTGCTGCGATACCACGCTGGCCTCGATGAAGGGGCGGACGATTTCGTTCACGATGACCCCGAGATCGGCGTCGGTCCCCTTGTCCTGGGCGTCGTAGCGCTTCGCGAGCAGATCGGGGACAGCGGCGAAATCCTCCGTTTCCATATGGGCATGGACGAGGATGGAAAGGGCTTCGTCCTTGTCCGTGGCATCCGGGTTTTTCTCCAGGTAAGCCTGGAGCGCGGCGATCTTCTGCTTGTCGAAGCCGGAGGCAATTTCCCCGGCGGTCTCGGCGCGGAGGCCTGTCGGGATGATGAAAAGCAACGAGAGGGTGGTGAAGGTTCGGTTCATGGGTGCAAGAGGTCTCGATCGGAAGCGGGAATCAAGTTGGACGATTCTGCGCGAAAAGCTTGCAGAAAATCAATCGGAAGTTCCCGGGGAGAAATCTCCGGAAACCGGGGCCGCAGCCGGGGCGGTCATGGGCGTGAGCAGGGGACCCCGAACTTCGCCACCGGGAACCACCGCCCGGATTCCCGAACTCAAAGGCACGGTGTCCTCGATGGGAATGAATTCGTCGACGAGGGTGATGGCCGGGGTCCGGTAGGCGACCGGATCGACCGAGGCGATCACCGCCTGCAACGGCGGGATCTCGAAGGGAACCGCGATTCCGTTCGCGTAGAGGAGGCAAGGCCCGGGTTCGAGCCCGAGAAGCTCGATGGGGATGCGGGTTTCGAAGGATGGTGCCTGGGCCAGGTCCGGGAGAGGCACCGCTCCCCGCGGGGTCTGCTCGAGCACTTCGAGGACGAGGGTCCGGTCCACCCGCGACTGCCGGGCATCGATGAGTTGGGCCACGGTCGAGGAGAGACGCCCTTTGACCAACGCATGGGCTTCGGGGCGGCCCGCGAATTCACCGACCTCCACCTCGACACTTTCGACCATGGCGGGCCGGGGCGGGGGCGCGTAAGGTTTCACCTGACAGGAGACAAGCAGGCAAACCGGAAGCAAGCCGATGGAGCGGGAGAAGATCACCGGGATCTGAAGCGTGGTTGATCATCATTAAAACTGAAATTTATGGAAATTCAATTTCAAATGCCCGATTTCCCGAAATGACGTGTTTCGCGGATTGATTTCCTTGAGCGGACACAGTCTAGTAGGCGATCCGGGGATCACCTGGTTCCTTGGTCTTGCGTTCCGCCTGCCCCGTCATGGATTTCGATTGGATTGACTGCCACTTCGACCTCAAGAAGATCACTCCGCGCGAGGTCGAGGAGGTCTTCGAGGATCCGTTTTCGATCCGTCTCCTGCCCGAGAGCGAGGGTCCCGGCGGCGAGGCCCGCTACTTCAATCTGGGCAAGACGATCAACAACCGTTACCTCTTCTCGGTTTTCTGGACCGATGGGAAGCGCTATCGTGTCATTCTCTGTCGCGAAATGAGTGATGATGAAATTACCTTCTATGAGCGTAAAAACGCAGAGTGGCTTTGAGAGGGTGATTTTCCCACTGACAACCCGAGATTTCCCGTGAAGACCGTCGAACGCTGGAGCCAGATCCCTGAATTTGAGGATGAAAAGGAGGAGGCCGTGTTCTGGTCGGGGCACGCCCTCGATCCCCGGTTGATGAATGCCACGATCCAGCGGCAGACGGTGCGCGAGTCGACGACGATCACCCTCCGCTTCGATCCCCAGATGCTGAGCCGGATCAAGCGGCTCGCGCGTCACCGGTATCTCAATTACCAGAGCATGATCAAACAGTGGCTTGCGGAACGGCTCGAGGAAGAAGTCGGCAAGACCGCGGAGCGTGCTCCGGAGAAACGCGCGGATTGATCCCCCGTCTTATGGAAGCCGAGGATCCCCAGGCGGAGATCGCCCGCCTCATCGCCGAGATCGAGCACCACAACCGTCTCTATTACACCGACGCGGCTCCGGAGGTTTCGGACGCTGAGTACGACGCGCTCTACCGTCGGCTGGAGACGCTCGAGGCGGAATACCCGCTTTTCGCCCAGCCGAACAGTCCGACCCGCCGGGTCGGCGGGGCCCCGAGCGAGGGGTTCGAGCAGATCCGGCACCCCGTTCCGATGCTCAGCATTGATGACCTCTTCGAGGTTCCGGATGAGGAACTCGACCGGATCGAGGCGAGGACGGGCGAGCGTCCGCCAAAGGAGCGGGAGCTCGTCGATTTTTTCCGCCGGCTCCAGAGGGGGCTCGGCGCCGAGCGGGTGCCCGTGACGATCGAGCCGAAGATCGACGGGGTGGCGGTCTCCCTGATGTATCGCGAGGGGCGTCTCGACTATGCCGCGACCCGCGGCGATGGCACGACCGGAGACGTCATCACCGCGAACGTGCGGACGATCAAATCGATCCCCCTGGCCCTGCCGGCTTCGGCGGGAGCTCCCGCGGTGCTCGAGGTGCGCGGCGAGATCTTCATGCCGAACGAGGCCTTCGCGAAGATGAACGAGGAGCGCGACGAGGCCGGTCTGCCGGTCTTCGCGAATCCGCGCAACGCCACCGCGGGCACCTTGAAACTGCTCGATCCGCGCGAGGTCGCGACGCGTCCCCTCGACTTCATCGCCCATGGCTTCGGGCTGGTCGAGGGAGGGGAGATCGGGTCGATTCTCGAATTCCACGCCCTCCTCGACCGGTCCGGGATCCGGAAAAACGTGCCGCTCTGGCAGGCCGGGACGGCTGACGAGCTGCTCGAGGCGGTCCGTCGCCTCGATGTCGAGCGTCATGCCCTGGCCTACGGCACCGACGGGGCGGTCATCAAGGTGATCGATCGCGACGCGCAGCAGCAACTCGGCTTCACGAGCCGCGCACCACGCTGGGCGGCGGCCTACAAATATCCGCCCGAGCAGAAGGAGACGACCCTGCTCGAGATCACCGTCCAGGTCGGCCGCACCGGGAAACTGACTCCGGTGGCCGAGCTCGAACCGGTCCTCGTCTCCGGCACGACGGTGCGGCGGTCGACCCTGCACAACGAGTCGTTCATCCTCGAGAAGGGGATCGGCATCGGCGACACCGTGCTGATCCAGAAGGCCGGCGAAATCATTCCCGAAGTCATCAAGGTGGTGAGGAAGCGGGACGGAGGCTCTCCGTTTTCGATGCACGCCCACCTCGGGGGCGTCTGTCCGGTCTGCTCGGGGCCGATCGAGCGACGCGAGACGGAGTCGGGCTCCAAGGCGGAAAAGCGCGTCGTCACGACCCATTTCTGCGTCAATTTCGAGTGTCCCGCGCAGGTGGCGAGCCGGATGCGGCAGTTTGTCAGCCGCAAGGCGCTCGACATCGAGGGGATCGGCAGCATCGTCGCGGAGAAGCTCGTCGAGCGCGGCCTGATCCGGTCGCCGCTGGATCTCTTTGAAATCCCGGAAAGCACCCTGGCGAAGCTCAACCTGGGGACCGAGGACAGTCCGCGGATTTTCGGCGAAAAGAATGCCGCCAAGATCGTGCAGGCCCGCGAGCGCGCCGCTAGGGAACTGCCCCTGGCCCGCTGGCTCTTTGCGATGGGGATCTCGCAGGTGGGCGAATCGGCCGCCAGGGAGCTGTCCCGGCTTCACCGGAACATCCCGGAACTCGCCGAGTCGCCGGTTCTCGCCGAACTACGCACCCTCAAGACGGGGGAAAGCAAGGAAAAGAACCCCTTGCTGGCTCCCCACGAAATCGCCTCGGAGGTCGGACCCATTGTCGCGGCGAGCGTCCTCTCGTTTTTCCAGTCCTCCGCCGGTCGCTCCGTTCTCGATCGGCTCCGGTTCCTCGGCATTGATCCGCAATCGGACAACTATGCGCCGAAACCATCGGAGGGCGCGGGTGGTGACGGCAAGCCCCTGTCCGGCAAGACCTTCGTCATCACCGGGAGCCTCTCCGCCCCGCGCGACGAAATCGCCGCCAGAATCCTCGCCGCGGGAGGCAAGGTGTCGGGATCGGTCAGCAAAAACACTCACTACCTCCTCGCCGGCGAGGGCGGCGGATCGAAGCGGGACAAGGCCGAATCCCTCGGGATCACGGTGATCTCGGAAGCCGATCTCGAGACGCTCCTCGCTTCCGGATCAGCGGCGGAAGAGGCGTGAAAGCCATGAGCGGCGTCGCACTTTCGAGTTCCGTTCCCGCAACTGATTGAGGAGGAAGAGGGTGTGATCGTCGGTAAGGGTCGCGTTCGAGTGAAGCCCGCGGCGGTAGCCTTCCGGTGGAGGCGGCGGGAACTTCTTTTCGCGGAACGAATGGGCACCTTCGGAAGACATGGGGCGGTTGGAAGAAAACCGGACTTCCGATCCGAACCAATCATGGAATGATCCCGTCCGCAAGCCCGGAGGAATCGGGTCCGTCCGGCCGGCTTGAGCCGGTAAAGCGGGCCGGACCACCCCGCGGGGGATTTTTCCTCACCGCGGGATCGCCGGGAGCTCGTCCCATTTCCGAAGGAGCAGGACATGGGCCCGGATCAGCGACCGGGCCCGGGCGCGTTGCAAGGTCTCGGGATGATTCCGCAGGGGCCATTGCTGGCGGATGATCTGTCGGGCGAGTTCGGTCATGGCGGTGGTGGAGCGGTGGGCCGTGATCGGAGTGAACGCGTCCCTCATCCCGGTGGGGGGAAGCGGGGTGGAGCGACCCAGTCGCGCGAGCGCTTCGGGCAGGGGGATCATGGAGTCGGGTTTCGTGGTTCGTGTTGGCGGAGGGACGACCGGGAAGGGATTTCCAGTCAGGAAAGTCGTCCCGCAAGCACGCCATCCGCCCGTCGATCCGCGCTTAAGCCGCGATCCGGTCTCCGAAGCCATCCAGCTCCTCCCGCTGTCCGGGGAACGACGCGCCCGGAGAGGTCTGCCTCCGGTGGGGCGGTCCTCACTGGAATTGATAGGCCGCGACCGACTTCGCGGTGCGCAGGTAGATCGTCTTCCCGACGAGGGCGGGGGAGGCGCAGTAAAGCGCGCCGACCTTCGCCTTGCCGATGACCTCGTATTCATCGGATCCCGCGCGGAGAAGACTGACAAACCCGCCTCGGTTCTCGTAGACGAGCAGTTTCCCATCAGCGAGGAGCGGAGAGGAGATCGACGACTGGGCCTGGCGTTCCCACTTCACCTCGCCGGTTTCGAGATCGAGGCAAAGGTGGCGGTCGCTGCAAAGGTGATAGACCCGGCCTTCATGGACGATGGGGCTGGCGCTGTAGCGCTGCGCGAGGAAACCGTGCGACCAACGCTCTTTCGCGCCCGTATCGGAGAGATCGTAGGCGATCAGGTTTTTGCCATCGAGCGTGCTCGTCACGACGAGGGTGTCACCAACCACCGCCGGGGTCGCGTCGCCCCCGCCGGGAACGGCCCAAACCGTCTTGCCCGTCTCGCGATCCGTTGCCACGACCTGGGCCTGCGAATTCGCGAGGATGAGGTGTTTCCATGCGACCGGGGAGGAATTCGACCCTTTCACCTCCGCATTCTTCCAAAGCTCGGCGCCGGTCGCCGCATTCCACGCGGTGAGGGCGTTCTGAAGGAGGTAGACCTTGCCCTCGAGCACGAGCGGCGAGGAAGCCGGGCCCTTTTTTCCGGAGAGCGCCTGTTCCCAAACCACCTTGCCGTTGTCGGCCTCGAGACAATACAGCTTCTCCGAAAGCGCCGCGTAGACCTTGCCATCGACGACCGCGGGCGTGCTCGACGAGGCCCGGCCGCTCGGAAAACCCGGAGCCTTGAAACGCCAGAGCTCGGTCCCCGTGGTGGCATCGAGGCAGAGGACGACATCGTCCGCCACCTTCATCGTGTTCGGGATCGCCGCGATGATCTGGTCCCGGATCGCGGCTTCGAAGTTCTGCGCGTTGACCCAGGCCTCGACCTCGGCCTGGGTCGCGAAGACCTGCTTCGAGACGGTGTTGAGGGTGTCATAGACCGACAGGGGAATCGCCGTTTGGGCCTTCTTGAAACGTCCGATGATCCATCCGCCCAGCGAAAGCGCGGTCTTCTCGTCGATGTTGGCCTTGACCCAGTCCGCGGCCCACTGGTCGAGGGCCTCGCCGCGGAGGCGGCGGCTGAGGTTTTTACGGTCGTTCTCCATCTTTTCGACGATCTCCTTCGGAAGTGATCCGGTGCCCCGGTAGTCGAGCTTCGAAAGCACGTCGCCGTCGATGCGGCGCGTCTCGGTGGGCTCGTCGCGATGCCAGACGAGAGAAAGAAAGACCTTTCCGCCCGCAACCGCGACACTGCCATGACCGCCGTAGTGGTCGCTAGGGATTTCCTCCGTCGTTTCCCAGAGTTTCACCGGAGCGTTCGCGTCGGTGAGCGTTTCGGGCAGATCGACGTTCCCCGGGACGACGCCGTTGCGCAGGGGGCCGCGCCATTGCGGCCAGTCGTCTGCGAAAGAAGCGGTGGAGGCGAAGAGGAGGAGGACGGCGAGGGATCTCATGAACGTTTTGAATGTGCCGCATCCGCGTCCAAAGCGCGAGCCGGTTTCGCTGGCGGATTGATGCCTCCGGAGCGTATCATTCCGAGCCCCTTCTTTCCTCCTGCCGCGTGAACCACCCACCCAAAGTCGTCTACCTCACCGCCGGAGCCGGCGGCATGTATTGCGGCAGTTGCCTGCGCGACAACGCCCTCGCCGCGGGCCTCTCCGCGCTGGGATGGGACGTCACCCTGCTGCCGCTCTACACCCCCATCCGCGTCGACGGGGAGGACCGCTCCGTCGACCAGGTCTTCTTCGGCGGGATCAACGTCTACCTGCAGCAGAAGATCCCGCTTTTCCGACGCCTCCCCGCCTTCCTCGACCGCTGGCTCGACAACCCGCGCCTCATCAAGCGCGTCGCCTCCGGTGCCCTCTCCGTCAGCGCGAAGGAGCTCGGATCGCTCACCCTCTCCATGGTGAAAGGCGAGGATGGCAACCAGCGCAAGGAGGTGCGGCGGCTCGTCGCATGGCTGCGCGACGTCGCCAAGCCCGATCTCATCTGCCTCACCAACCTCCTCGTCGGTGGTTCCATCCCCGCGTTGAAACGCGAGCTCGGCGTCCCCGTCCTCGTGACCCTGCAGGGCGATGATGTCTTCCTCGACGAACTCGAGGAGCCATGGAAATCCGGCGTGCTCGCCGGGATGCGCAAGCTCGCGCAGACCGCCGACGGTTTCCTCACCTTCTCCGAACATTACCGGAACCACATGGGGGATTTGTTGGGGATCCCGGCGGAGAAATTCCACCTCACCCCGCTCGGCGTGACCGTTTCCGAATTCGACGAAGTCCTCGCCTCCCGTCGTGCCCGGCCCGCCGGACAGACCCTCGGCTACTTCGCCCGCCTCTCCCCGGAAAAGGGCTTCGATCTCGCCGTGAGCGCCTTCCTCGAGCTCGCCCCGCGTTTTCCGGAACTCCGCTTCCATGCCGGAGGCTGGCTTTCGCCGAAGGACCGCGACTTCCACACCTCCCAGCTCGCCCGCATCGAGGCCGCGGGTCTTTCTCATCGCTTCCGCCACCTCGAAGCTCCCGATGCCGCGGCGAAGATGGAATTTCTAAAAGGCATCGACCTCTTCACCGTGCCCGCCCGCTTCGTCGAGCCGAAGGGCATCTACGCCCTCGAGGCGATGGCCTGCGGACTGCCCGTCGTCGTGCCCGATCGCGGGGCCTTTCCCGAGATGATCGCCTCCGGAGGCGGGGGACTGCTCTGTCGCCCCGATGACGCGTCCGACCTCGCCGCCAAGCTCGAGGATCTCCTCGGGCATCCTGACAAAGCCACCGCGCTCGGCCGGAAGGGGCGGGAATGGGTCGAACAGAGCAACAGCCGCGAGGCCATGGCCCGGGCGACCGATGCGGTCTTCAAGAGGGTCTTGTCGGGAAACTGAGCGGGTCGGGTCAAGCCAGAATTTCCCGCACCACCTCGCCATAGACGTCGGTGAGGCGGAAGTCGCGGCCCTGGTGGCGCCACGTGAGCTCTTCGTGATTGAGACCGAGCAGGTGCAGGATGGTGGCGTGGAGGTCGTGGAGGTGGACCTTGCCTGAGACCGGGCGGAAGCCGAACTCATCGGTCTCGCCGTGCATGAGGCCGCCCTTGACCCCGCCGCCGGCCATCCAGGCGCAGAAGCTCTCGGGCTGGTGCTCGCGTCCGTGCTTCTCGATCGGCGCGGTGCGGCTCAGATCCTGGCTCCAGGGAGTGCGGCCGAATTCGCCGCTCCAGACCACGAGGGTGTCCTCGAGGAGGCCGCGTGATTTCAGATCACGGATCAAGCCGGCGCAGGGGAGGTCGCTGGCGGCGCAGCTTTTCGGGAGACCGCCGCGGATGTCGCCGTGGTGATCCCAGCCGTCCATCGTGACCTGCACGAAGCGCACGCCCGCCTCGCTGAGGCGACGGGCGAGGAGACAGGCCCGGCCGTTCTTGTCGGTCGTCTTCTCGCCGATCCCGTAGAGCTTCTTCGTGGCTTCGGTCTCCTTCGAGAGATCGACCAGATCCGGGGTGGCCGCCTGCATGCGGAAGGCGGTCTCGAGACTGTGGATCATGCCCTCGAGCCGCGCGTCGCCGGGGTCGCGTTCGACGAGGCGGCGGTTCATCCGCTGGATGAAGTCGAAGCGGCGCCGTTGCGAGGCGGCGTCGGTGGACGGGTCGGTGAGGAAATCAATGGCCGGATCGCTGGCCTTCGCGGGCAGGACCACCGGCGTTCCCTGGTGTGCGGCGGGGAGAAAGGACGCGGCGTAGTTCCTCGTGTCGATGCCGGGATGGATGGTGAGAAAGGCGGGCAGGTTCTGGTTTTCCGTGCCAAGGCCGTAACTGATCCACGATCCGAGCGAGGGACGCGCCTCGGCGATGGCGCCGGTGTGGATTTGGAGCACGGCGGGTCCGTGCTGGTTGTTGTCGGCGTGCACGGCGCGCAGCAGGCAGAGTTCGTCGGCGATGGCGGCGGTGTGCGGGAGGAGATCGGAAATCGTGACTCCGGACTGACCGCGCGGCCGCACCGGGATGTCGGTGCCGAGGGCGAGGAGGCCGTCCGTGCTCTCGTGCCGGTGCTGCTCG
Organism: Verrucomicrobiales bacterium; assembly: GCA_044352585.1. Classification (GTDB taxonomy): domain Bacteria; phylum Verrucomicrobiota; class Verrucomicrobiia; order Verrucomicrobiales; family DEV007; genus Arctic95D-9. The sequence goes on along the minus strand of JBILDO010000012.1, from coordinate 18,978 downwards.
GGTAGCGGGGCATCGACGGGTTTGCCATGCTTCTGCTGGATGAGCGGCTTCGGATCGAAGAGATCCATCTGCGAAGGGCCTCCGGACATGAAAAGGAAAATGACCCGCTTGGCCCGGGGCCGGGCCATCGGGGCGCGCAGCGCGAGCGGATTCGTCGCGGCCTGGAGCAGTCCGCTCAGGGCAAGCGCACCGAAGCCCGCGCTGGTGCGCTGGAGCCAGGCGCGGCGGGAGAGATTGGCGTGGCGGAGAGCGTTCATGTCCGTATCAAAAGCGCATCAGGAATTCGGAAGTGCCGAAGAGGGCTCGGCCCAGTTCGGTCCAGGCGGCGAGGTCGTCCCCGCCTGCCCGGGCATCCGACAAGAAGGCCAGCGCTTCATCCTTCTCCGTCGCGGTGATGGGTCGGTTCAAGACCCGAAGCCAGAGGCGTTCAAGGCGGTGCGGCTCCGGGGTCACGGTCTTCAGGAGATCGTCCGCCAGATCGGCGGCACGCTGGCGGATGAGATCGGCATTCAGCAGGTAAAGGGATTGGGTCGGCACGGTGGTCTCATTCCGTTTCCCGGTGAGCTGGGCGGGCTGGGGAAAATCAAAAACATCCCGCAGCCGCGCGGTGCCGGGCTGGGTGCCGGTGCGGACGACCGGGAGGTAAAGCGTGCGTTCATAGGCTTGCGAAGCGCGCTCCGTCTTGATCGCGAACTGGGGATGATTGCCTTTTTCGGTGAGGGGAAGCCCGGAGATATTCTCGGGAAACTCCAGCGGCAAACCCGGACCCCCGGTGGGCGCGGCGAGGCGTCCGCTCGCCACGATCATGGCGTCGCGGATCGACTCGGCATCGAGCCGCTGCCGGTTCATGCGCCAGAGGAGCCTGTTCTCCGGATCCTTCGATGGCGGATCGTGGCTGGGTCGGACACTTCCGATGGCGGATTCCGTATTTTCGCTGGAGAGCCGATACGCCCTCGACAGCGCGAGGGTGCGGATGAGTTTCTTCTGCGACCAGCCTTCCGCCATGAAGCGATGCGCGAGATGATCGAGCAGTTCGGGATGGCTCGGGGTGTCGCCGCGGGTGCCGAAGTAATCGACGCTGCGCACTAGCCCCTCGCCGAAGAGCTTCTGCCAGACGCGGTTCACCGCGATCCGGGCGGTGAGGGGATTCCGGGCGTCGGCGATCCAGTCGGCGAGCTGGAGGCGACCGCTCTGACCGGCCGGGATCGGCGGTTGCGGCCCCCACATCGCGACACGGACCAATCCGCGCGGAATCGTGTCGCCGAGGGCGTAGGGATTGCCGCGGATCGTCACGCGCATGTCGGCGGGCTGCCCGACATCGGCCACGGCAAGGGCCTGCGGTTTGCCGGGATGAAAATACTCGCCATGGGCGATGCGGAGGTCGAGTGCCTTGATTTTCGAGGTCAGTTCATCGAGGCGCTTCCTGCTCTCCGCGTCCGTTTTCCCGGCGAGAGCTTTCGATTCGGATTCCAGGCCGGCCTTTTCCTGGCGCCACGACGTCAGGGCTTGCTCGTGCTTCGCGCCGACAAGGCGGTCCTCCTCCAGTTCCGGCAGGGGCACGCGGTGGACGTTGCTCCAGATCCCGTGCTGCGTCTTGAAGGTGGTTTTGGTGCTGCGGAACATTCCGGCGAGGGCGTAGTAGTCCTGCTGGCCGATGGCGTCGAACTTGTGGTCGTGGCAGCGCACACAGCCGAGCGTCATGCCGAGGAAGACGGCGCCCAGCTTGTTGACCTGGCCGTCGATGAAGTCGTGCTCCATCTTCAGCTTGTCGATCGCGTTGATGTCGACGTCGCCGAGGACGATGAAGCCGGTCGCGATGAGCTGCTCGCGCCGTTGTTCCGGCGACGCGGCGGGCAGGAGGTCGCCCGCGAGCTGCTCGCGGATGAAGCGGTCGTAGGGTTTGTCGGAATGATAGGACTCCACGAGGTAGTCGCGGTAGCGCCAGGCATGTTCGGCGAAGATCTTCCCCTCGGTGCCGATCTGCTCGGCGTAGCCGACGAGATCGAGCCAGTGCCGCGCCCAGCGCTCGGCGTAGGCTTTGGATGAGAGGAGGCGGTCGACGACGCGCTCGTGGGACTGGGGCGAGCGGTCGGCGAGAAAGGCGGCGATGTCGTCCTCGGTCGGCGGCAGTCCGGTGAGGTCGAAGGTGACGCGGCGCAGCCAGGTGTGCGGGTCGGCCTCGGCCACGGGCGCGAGCCCGGCGGCTTCGAGTTTCGCGAGAAGGAAGGCATCCACCTTGGTGACAGGCCACGCCTGATCCCGCACCGCCGGCGGGGTGCTGTGGCGCACCGGCTGGTAGGCCCAGTGCTTCCGGCCCTCCTCGATATTGACGCCCGGCTTTGCCGCGACCAAGGCCGCCTCACGCGGATCGGGCGCGCCGCGGGCGACCCACTGCTCGAGCACGGCGATTTCGGCGTCCGGCAGCTTGGCCTTCGGCGGCATCTCCATGTCGGGATTCGCGTAGCGCACCGCCTCGATGAGCCGGCTCTTCTCCACCGAACCGGGCGCCACCGCCGGACCGCTGTCACCGCCCGCCTGCCATCCCGAGCGGGAATCCAGCACCAGTCCGCCCTTGATCTTCCCGGCGTGGGAATGGCATTCGTAACAGCGCGAGCGCAGGATCGGCTCGACCTTTTCGCGGAAAAAGGCGTCGTCGGCGGACGCATGCACCGCTGCGGCAAGGCCGAACACGATCCCGATCCGGGCGAGGCGCGGGGTTCGGCGATTCGACGGAAGCTGATGGGGGAGCGAAGGCATTCCAATTCGTTCGACCTTCGAAAGATGGATCTCCGTCCTCCCGACGGCAAAGACGCGATTGCGTTGTCACCATTGATATTCTCCTAATCGGCATTACCTCAGGAGCAATGAAAGCAAAACCGAAGGCCGCCGCTCCGGAGGAAAGACACTATTTCAAGGAAGTCCGCTTCCGCCAGATCCGTGCGCTCGTCGAGACGGCGCGCTGCGGCAGCTTCGCCGAGGCTTCACGGCAACTCGGCATGGCGACGCCCTCGGTGTGGCGCCAGGTGCGCGCACTCGAGGAGGAGTATGGCGTCTCCCTCGTCGTCGCCCGCGGGCAGGAGTTGCACCTGACCGGGGATGGCGAGTTGCTCGCCGATCTCGCCGGCCCCATCGTCGAGGGCTTCGACTCCCTCCGGCGGGTCTTCGCCGACCGGCAGGGCAAGACCGAACGCATCCTCCGCGTCGCCGCCCCCGCCACCGTGCTCAACAGTTCGCTGCGCGAACCCGTGGCGGACTACCAGCGGACTTTTCCGAACGTGAGGCTCTCGCTCATCGACGCCCCGTCCCGCGACGCCTTCGCTCTCCTCGCGGAGGATCGGGCGGACCTCGCCATCATCGGACAGCCCGAGGGCATGGAGATTCCGGCGCGTTTCGAGGCGGTGGCGCTGGCGAGGTTCGCCTTCCAGGCCGTGTGCCTCGCGACGAATCCGTTCGCCTCGATCCGCAAACCGGCCCTGCGCGACCTCCTCCGCCAACCCCTCATCCTCGCGGGCGAGGCCTCGAGTTCGCGGATGCAGTTCGACCATCTCGTCGCCAAGGCCGGGCTCGCCAACCGGGTCAACATCTGTCTCACCGCCAACAACCTCGCCCTCATCCTGAACTACGTCGCCATCGGCATGGGCGTCGCCCTGATCACGCGTCCGGCTCGGGAAGCCACCCCGATTCCGCCCGAACTGGAACAGCAGCTCGTGTTCCGCGATCTCTCGCACATCCTCGGCCACGAGCAGGTCGTCCTCCTCCATCCTCGCGGCCGCCACGAGTTGTCGCACGTGCGCGCCTTTCGCGAGCGGGTCGTGGAGGAGCTGGGGTAGGGGCGTCTGGGACAGAGGAATGGGGACAAAGGAATGCGACAGCGGAATGGGGAATTCATTCCCTTGTCCCCATTCCCGTGTCCGATCTCCATGTTTCCCGGATCATTCGGACGCGAACTCCGGCGGGATGTCACCGACTTTCGGAACGGAGTCGTTGATTCGGGCGAATTCGAACAGGCCTCGAAGTGGGCGGCGGTGAAGAGTGGCTTCACTCCTCGATCAGTTCCTCGACCTTCGGCTGCATGGCCTTCGCCCAGGCCTCATAACCCTCGGCGGTGAGGTGGATGGGAAACGGTTTTTCGTCCATGAACAACGCCGTGGAGAGAGTGCCGTCCGGCTCAAGGAAATGTTCGCCGAGGTCGAGCCAGAAGACCTTCTGGTTGTCGGCCAGTTTCTCGATCCGCCGGTTCACCTCGTTGTTGCGCTGGCGTTTGATGGCTTCGCCCCGGGGGAAAATCGCGAGAAGGAGGACCTTGGCGTCGGGGGCCTTGGAGGCGAGCGTGTCGAGAATCGCGCGGACGCCACGCGCGGTGTCGTCGGCGCTCTCGGTGCCGAAACGGTGCCCGGTGTTGTTGGTGCCGATCATGAGGATGAAGAGCTTGGGCTCGTAGCCGTCGAGCGTTCCGGGGAATCCGAGCCGCCAGAGCACGTTCTCGGTTTTGTCCGCCGCGATGCCGAGGTTCAGGGTGCGATAGGCGGGGAAGTGTTTCGCCCAAATCTTCGCCGGGGCGCCACTCTGCCAGCCCGCGGTGATGGAGTCGCCGATCAAGACGAGATCCCACCGGCCGGGTTTGGCCGCTGCCGCCTGCCGCTCGACGATCTTCATCCAGCCGGGATTGTCCGTTCGCGGCGTCGGCGTGATGGCGAGCGGCTTGCCTGGAGTCGGCGCGGGTGGCTTCGACCGGGTCGGAGGGGAGACCGGAGAGGGTTGGGTCGGGGGCGCAGGACTGGCGGCCGCAAAGGCAAACTCATCGGTGCGGAAGGGCGAGGCGGGCAGACCGGCCTGGTTGTAGAGATTGCAGGTCGGATTGTCCGCCCAGCCGTAGCGCACGGCGATGGGCGCGGGCACTTGCTTTGACGAGACGAGCACGCTGTCGCTCTCGATCTTCGCCTCGGCCCAGACCCATCGCTGGTCGGCACCGCAGATGGCGAAGCCTTCGAGCGGGCTCTGCGGGCTGTTGCGCACGAGCGGCGCGGTTTTCCCGGCCTTGCGCATCACGTCGTAGATCGCGGGCAGTTCCTTGGCGACGAGTCCGCCGCCGAGGTGGTCAAAGCTCAGCCGGATGGCGCTGCCCTCGATCGTCATCGAGGTATAAACCGGACCAGAGGACACGACCTCGCGGCCATAGGTGTTCGCGAGCGCGATCCGGGCGAGGCGTTCCCCGGCGATCTGCTTGCTTTGCGGATGGATGTCTTCGGATTCGCCGGTGTCGATGAGCACAGCCATGCCGGTGTTGGGCACCGAGAGCGTCTTCGCCTGAGCCTCCCGCAGCTCCGCCCACACGCTCTCGCCGGGCTGTGTTGTCTTCGCGCGGTAGTTGGCGAGCTGGCAGAAGAAGAAGGGGAAATCGCCCTGCTGCCAGTGCTGCCGCCAGTCGCGGATGAGCAAGGGAAACGCGGTGCGGTAGAGGCTGGCGTTGCCCGTGTTGGATTCGCCCTGATACCAGAGCACGCCACGAATGGCATAGGGCAGAATGGGATGCACCATGCCGTTGAAAAGCCTGCCCGGCAGGACGTGTTGGCCGGTGAGCGGCGGGACGGCTTTCTTCCCGGCGACATCGAGCGGCGGCAGCGCATACTCCGCCTTGGCCATCCAGCCACCGAGCATCTTCGTGGTGCCCACGCTGGGGAACCAACTGAATCCCGGAGGCTCGGCCGGAGCAAAAAGGCGCACGGCGAGCTGGTTCACGCCCTCCTTCAACAGCGCGGGCGGAATCAGGTAATGACGAACGCTGATGTGGCCGGTGAAGCTGTCCACCGAACGCTCGCCGATGAGGGTGCCGTTCCAATACACCCGGTCAAACTGTGCCGTGGGACCGAACTGCAGCACCTGCGCCGCGCCGGTCTGTCGTGCGCTCAGGGAGACCTCCTTGCGAAACCAGAAGGCACCATACTGGGGCAACGAAGGATCGGACACCAGCCCGCTGTCCTTCACCGCTACCCAGCCGCCGTCTTTCGATACCGGCCCGCTGAGGAACGGCGTCACGTTGCCGGTAGGGCGATCCTCGCGTTGCGTCTGCTTCAGCCACTCGCGAAAGGCGCTTTTGTTGCGCTCGCTCATGGCGTTCAGGTTCTTCGCGCCTGACGCCAACTCGGGCACGCTGGCGAGCGAGGCCGGACTGATCCACGGCTCCACCTTCGAGCCTCCCCAGCAGACCTTGATGAGGCCGACGGGCGTCTTCAGCTCATGCTGGATGACTTTGGCGAAGTAGTAGCCCGCCGCGATGAAATCCTCCGTCGTGCCTGGACGTGCCACGGTCCAGTAGCCCGGCACATCGTCCGCGGGAGCATCGGCGGAAGGGTTTTTCAAGACGTGAAACTGCCGCAGCGCCGGGTTCGCCGAGGCCTCGATTTCGGAAGCCGAGCCCGTGAGCGCCTTCAGGTCGAACTCCATGTTCGACTGCCCGCCGCCCGCCCACACCTCACCCACGAGCACGTCGGCGACCTTCAGGCTGCGGTTCCGGGTCAGCGATTTCACGACCAGCTCGCGGGGCTCGGCGTTCGCTTCGAGGGCATCGAGCTTCACCGTCCATTTGCCATCCGCGTTCGCGGTGGTGCTTATGGTTTGCCCGGCGAACTCCACCGCGATCTCCTCACCCGGATCCGCCCAGCCCCACACGGGGACGGCTTTCCCGCTTTGCAGGACCATGTGATCGGAGAAGATCGAGGGCAGCCTCAGCTCGGCGGCGTGCATCGCGGTAAGCGGCGCGAGCAGCAGAGCGCAGAAGAGGGTGAGGGTTCGTTTCATAAACGCAGATCCCTTTACGGTTTGCGCGATTGTTTTTGATTTCTTTTCATTTCGGAGTGTTCGTGATCAGGGGAATGATCTTCTCGCCGGGGGCGATGGCCCGCCGCGGTTCGAACCGGGTTTCCGGAACTTCGGTCACCTGCCCCTCGCGTTCGTCGCGCAGCATGACCGATTGAACGGGATCATGGAGTTTGGAGCCGCCAAAAGCGTTGAGGCTCAGGGCAACCTCAGAGTCCATTGACACCGCCAATGGAAGTGATGATTGGCCATTGCGGACGTGGTAAAGTCCGCCCAGCAGTTCGAGGCGGGATTGGTCACTGGCATGGAAGAATGTCCCGCTGGGCGTTGCCATTTCACCCTTGTAGCCCAAGATCCAAGCATCTGAGTGCTTGAACGCCACTTCGACGATATAATACGAGTTTTCGAGTTGGCGCACCCAGGCGTGGACATTCTTGACTGCCAGGCTGGCATCGTCTCCCCCGCCGGCAAACCCCATCACCATGTTCGCAAAGACCTCCTTGGGGGCCCCTTCCGGCTTTGTGTTCCGATACAGCCGCGGGAGACTTGTCTTTTGTGCCGCCGCGCCCGGGAATAACATGCCGGGGCTTCGTGAGAAGTAGTGGGTATGGATCCACCAGGTGATCATGTCTTCGAGGATCACCGGGCGTTGCGCCTCGTGATCCAGGAAAACGCTACCCGCATGATGCCCCTGGTGAATCAGCAATGGCTGGTCGGAACTCTTTGCCACCCGAAAGAGCGCCGGCTTGAACGCTTCTGCAGGCTCGTCCTTGATCAGCAACTCTCCGGCCTGTTGCGCCGTCAGGTTGGTTGGTTGGGCAGGATCGGTGCGATAAACACTCGACCACAGAAAAGCGACTTCTCTCACAGTGGCCGGGATCGCGACCGTTCCGTTGATCACATAACAGGCCTTCGGAAACCAGACCACTGGCTTGCCGGAGTTCATTGCCCGTTGCACGGCCTCGGTGTCATCAGTGAGGCCGTCGCCCTTTGCGCCGAACTCATCCACACTCGCCCATTTTGACAGGTCGCTTTCCGGCAAGATCACCGGCGTTTCTTTTACCGGCAGTCGCAGGGTCTTGGTCGGTCCATCCGCATACGCCGAAACCGCCGCGCCGGAGACATACTCCTCGATGAAGTCGCCGGTAATCACCGGCTGCTTGTCCTTGGCCACCGCGGAAGCATATCCCGACAGACGAATATCCCGCGCGAGCAAGTGACCTCCCTCCACGGAGATGGCGGGGCCGAGGCTCTTGTCTGAAAGGGCTTCGCAGTCGAGCAACACCACATGTGCTGAACCAGCCGCCCTCAAGGCCATGGGTGCATTCCGGATGAGAAGTTTACGTCCGCAAAAGGTTTCGTTCTTACTCACGCGAACGGCCGCCTCACGCTGGTTGCTTAGCGTGGCGTATTCCAGGACAACGTTCGAAACCGAGCCTACCGCCATTTCCACGCCGACATCGAATCCATCCACCACGATGTCGCGCTGGTAACCGTGCGCATTGCGCCGGTCCATCATCAGCCCGGCTCGCCCACTCCCATCGCCCGACAGGATCGCTACGTTGTAGATCCCTCCCCAATCCGACGCATTCCATTTCATGCCGACCGCGCCCGGGTTCCCCTTGCCGGTTTGGATGGTGAGGTTCTGCGCGTAATTCCCCTGGTTGATGCTCGATCCGTTCTTGAGCAGGTAGAACTGGAGCACGGCGTTTTCCTTGCCCTTTTCAAACCCGGGGCATTGATCCTTCAACCGGATCACCGTTCCCTGCCGACTCTGGCCGACAACGCGGATGCCGTAGTTTCGCTCGCCACGCAGTTCAAGCTCCGGCGTTTCCGCCTCAGGCGATGCGACCGATACCCGGCCGCTATTTGCCCAGCCCTTCTTGATATCGTAGGCGCGCGCAGGCCAGCCCTGGCTGATGGTATTGCTGACCAAATACTCGCCGTTGGGCAGATAAATGATCCAGTTCCGGTCGAACTTGTAGCCGCAATAGGAATATCCTTTGCCCGCGAGGTCTTCGTAATGGTCGCGGACGAACCGCATCGCGTCGCACAGCGCCTGCGTGTCATCGGTCTTGCCGTCGCCCTTGGCGTTGAAAGGCGGCTTGGTGACGTCCAACACGCGACCGCCTTTGCCATTGTGATAGAAGGCCTCTGGCGGATAGATCTGGTTGATTGGTAGGTTCCGGTCGCCGGGCGGTGTGATGATATCAGCCGCATGCATCGCGGCGAGCGGCGCGAGCAGCAGGGCGGCGAGGAGATGAAAGGGGGTCTTCATGACTATTGGCCGGTCTTCTTCACACGCTTGACGCGCACGGACTGAATCTCAATGCCCGGAGAGGCCGTGACCTTGAACGCTTGCGTTCCGGCGGGAACAGGGAAGATGCCGAGCGGCAAGGGCGCAAAGGCCTTGTCCGGCACCTCCCAGCGCGTCACGAGGTCGGGGCGCGGGATCGGCGGCGGGTCGTGCGCGGCGGCGAGGGTGGTTTCCACCGTTCGCCCACCCACGATGGCGTGGATCTTTCCGCCCGGTTCGCTGGCGGTTTGCAACACGGTGACTTCATAGTCCCCGGGCTCGGGCACCTCCAAATGCCACACGACAGCCGCGCTGTCCGTCGGAAAGACGGCCCAGTCGTTGTCCCAGCCCATCCCGAAGAACTTCGCCCCGCCTTCGAGCGTGGCGTAAGGGGCGAGCAGTTCGGTTCCTTCGCCGAGGGTGATGGGAAAACGCTGCACCTGGCCCTGCGTGGCGGCGGTCGCCTTTGCGAACCAGGCATCGTAGGCCTCGGAAAGTCTCGCGGCGATCTCCGGTTCTTGCGCGGCGAGGTTGTTCTTTTCGCCAGGATCGCTCCGCAGGTCGAAGAGCATCTCCTGCTTGTTGTCATGCGACCAGCGATGAGTCTCGCTGCGAGCGGTGCCGGGATACCTTGCGATGGATGCGCCATCCTTCCCGCCACGCCCGGTCACTTCGAACAACACGCGCTCGGGCCACTCCGCCGACTCGCCTCGCAGCAGCGGCGCAAGGCTCAAACCATCAAGCGGTTTCGTCTGTGGCAAAGGCACGCCTGTCAGATCGAGCAAGGTCGGGAGCACGTCGATGTGCTGGGCGATCTGTGGCACACGCTTGCCTGCCTCGAGTTTTCCAGGCCAGCGGATGAAGCAGGGCACCCGCTGCCCGCCTTCGAAGAGACTGCCTTTGCCGCCGCGCATGCCGCCATTGAAACGCGGCGTGTTCGGCCCGTTGTCAGTGGAAAACAACACGAGGGTGTTCTCCGCGAGCCCCAGCTTGTCCAGTTTCGCGAGCAAGCGGCCCACGTTGGTGTCGAGGTTTTCGATCATCGCGTAAACCGCCGCGGTCTTCGGCTCGAAGCCCGCCTTGGTGTATTTCGCGAACAAGTCATCGGGTGCCTGCATGGGCGAGTGACAGGCATTGAACGGCACATAGCAAAAGAACGGCTGTGAGCGGTGTTTTTCCATGAATCGCATCGCCGCGTCCGCGAGCACATCGGTGATGAAACCTGTCCGCACCGCCGTGACCCCATCGTGCTCCAGTTCGGGATCGAAGTAGTTCGAGAAATACCCCCCGTTGAAACCGAAAAATTCATCAAAGCCCTGGCCTCGCGCGGTGGTGGGATGGTTCGCGCCGTTGTGCCATTTGCCGAAACAGCCGCTCACATACCCCGCCGGTTTCAGCGCCTCCGCCAGAGTCACCTCATCGCCGTGCATGACCTCGAGACCCGAGGTCGTGTTCAAGACGCCGAGCCGGAAATGGTGGCGACCGGTCAGCAACGAGGCCCGTGTCGGCGAACAGACCGGGCTGACGTGGAAATGCTCCAGTTCCACGCTCTGGCTCCGGAGCCTGTCGAGCGATGGTGTGTCGATCCTTTCATTGCCGTGGCAACGCAGATCCCCCCAGCCCATGTCGTCCGCGAGAATGAGAAGGAGGTTCGGCTTCGGTGCGGTTGGTTCGGCCGCATTCAGCGAATCCAGCGATGCGAGGAGCAGGGCGATGAGAATTGCGCGGGTGGTTTTCATCGAACTGATTGTTGGTCTGCTAGCAGCGGCTCGACACGAATATCGTCGAACCACGAGGCGAGAGGTTTTTGGCTTTTCCCGCCCGGCTGGAGGCCGATTTCGTGCTTCGGCACGTCACCACAAAGCGTGGTGTAGGTTAGAGCTAGCTTGCCGTTGAGCAGGACTCGAAGCTCTTTGCCGCGCAGTTCCAGGACAAGTGAGTGCCACACATCGGGTGCGATCGGAAGCTTCTCGGTCTTTGCGTAGAAGAACTTGCGATTCCATGTTCCCCTGGCTTTCAGTTCCTCAGCTTCAGGCGAGCCCTTCGGGTGCAAAACGTCGTTGTCCCAAGCGGTGATGCCGTCGGGGCGGATGTGCAGTCCGGCGACATTGAAATCTTTCTCCACGATAGGATTCGGCCCGCCGATGCTGATGCCGATCTGGCCCTCGGGAGCGATTTTGAAACGGCAGGAAAGACGGATGTCCGTCCCGCTGATGGCCCGGCGCAGACCTGGCGGATGTTTCTCCTCCGGGAAACATTGACCGCGCAGTGCCCCATCCACGAGCTGCCACCATTCAGGCCGCGCCTCCTTGCCACTGACCGTTTTACCGAGCGGATGTTTGGCATCGATGCCGGTAGCGAGAAATCCATAGGGCCGCCACTCAACGTCAAAGGAAGCCGCGTCAGAGAAGTCATCGCTCCACGATGCAGGAACGGGAGCCTTGTCGGCGGCTTGCAGCGCGGTCAACGGCGCGAGCAGCAGCGCAGCGAGGAGGGGGACGGAGGGGTTTTGGATCATGGTTTTCGAACCGTATCGCTGCAAACCTCACTTCAACTCGGGCCGCAGGTGGGCCTTGATGTAGTCGCTGTCCGTGGCGTAGCTCACGTTTGGTGCTCCGGGATAGACGAGATCGCACGGGACGTGGTGGGCGTCGCAATGCTCCTTGAGCTTCACGCCGAAGTTCGCCGTGTGGGTGGGGTCTTTTTCGTCATGACCGAGGTTTGGCGGCGAGCTGTAGTAAAGGCCCACGGGCGGATCATCGCGGGTGACCAACTCGTAGGGTGAGTATTCTTTGATCCAGGGAAGGAGGCGTTCACGGGCATCGTAGAACATCTGGAAGGAGGAGATTTTCTTCTTCGCATCCCAGACGATGCCGAAGGCGTGCGAACCGTATTTGCTGTTGGGCGTCCATTCGCGCATCTGGTGGGGATCGAGTGTGGTCTGGGCACCGGACACCGCGGCGCAAAGCACGCGGGTGGACTCACGGGCGATGGGATCAGGGCTGTTTGGGTCCGCCATCTCATCGTGAAAGGCCAGCCAGAGGCTCGTGCAGGCACCGGCGGAGCCGCCGGAGAGAGCGACCTTGGTTTTGTCGAGGTTCCACTCCTTGGCCTTGCTGCGGCAGAACTGGAGAGCGCGGGCGCAGTCGAGCATTGGGCCCTTCACCGGCGGCACCAGTCCGTCGGCGGTGGAGTCCTTGATCGTGCGGTATTCCACGGAGGCCACCGAGATGCCGGCTTCGAGAGCCGGAATGAGCATGCTCCGCACGACGGAACGATCACCTCCCTGCCAGCCGCCACCATGAATGTAAACCAGCAGAGGGGTGGGTTGGTCGGACTTCGCCCGCCAGAAATAAATCACCTGCATGCGATGCGGGCCGTAGGCGACGTTTTCATCCGGCTCGACGGGCAGCTCATATTTCCGGTGCTCGGGCGCGGGCTTCTCCGCCTTGGCCGGGGCATCGGCTGCGAGAAGTGAGGTCAGTGGAGCGAGGAGGAGGGCGGTGAGAATTGTTTTCATGGTTTTGGTGAGAATCGCGCCGACGGGCGGCGATGAGAACGGAGGGAGTGATGGCATTTGTTCCTTGCCGCTACTCCTTCACAGCGGGTGTGCTTCGATGCTCGGCGGCTCCGATGTCGCCGGGGCCATCGCTCCGGCGGGCATGGCCGCTGAAGTCGTCGGCGCAGTCGGCGGCGGTCAATGGCGGACGCAGCTTCTCCGCTGCGCCGACCACACCGGCGACAGGCGATTTCAACTGTAGGTCGCCGCCGGCGGGATCAACGAACATCCCCGGAGCCGCCTCCGTGAAGTTGCCATACACCTCGGCTTCAGCGCCGTTGCGCGAGAGGATCTTGGCGTCGGTCAGGTTGTTCGCGATGATGACGCCCTTGGTGTTGGTGAAGCGATACTCGATGGCGTTGGGACAAGTGCTATTGGTCAGGATGGTGTTGTGCAGGATTTTGGTGCCGGGTGAGTTCCAGGCCAGAATCGGCGCGTCGGCATTGGCGATGCGGCGTGAGGTGTAGAAGAAGTTGTTGCGAATGACGCCGCCGGAGTGGTCGCTGGAGCCGTCTTTGGGTTTTTCACTCACGCCGAATTGGACGCCGCGGTCGCAGTCGAGGAAGACGCAGCGCTCGACGATGGAGTCGCGCGAGTCATTCCACATGAGCACCGCCGGACCGTGCTGGAACCTCAGACCCGGCTTCACATGCATGTTCCGGAAGACGCAGTCACGGACGATGTTGCGGTCGCCACGGTGGATGTCCACGCCCTGGGTGTAGCCCTGATTCGCGATGGGGCCGATGTCGGTGTATTCGATGAGGCAGTGCTCAACGATGCAGTCCTTCGCCCCGATGCGGCCCGGTCCGCCGCTGGTGCCTTTCACGAACTGCTGGCCGGCATCGAAGAGCCGGAGATTTCGCATCCGCACGGCACGACAGCCGAACCTGCCATGCAGCATGATGGGATGATGGAAGAAGTCGCCGATGGACAGGTCGGCGACGAGCACGCCATCCACGTTGTTGAACTGGAAGCCGCTTTGTGGGTTGCCCTCCGTGTTTTCCTGCCCCGGCCCACGAATGACGACGTCCTCGCGCTTCCCGGTTGCGCCACGGAAGGCGATGTTGCGCAGCGGCTCCGGCGTTTTGGCACCGGGCACGAGATCGTGGGTGATGCGGTATTCGCCACCGGCGAGCACGATCGTTTGTCCCGATTTCATGGACCGAACGGCCTGCTCCAGTTCCGTGGCGGTTTTCACATGCACGACATCGCCCTCGGGCGCGGGTAAAGGCGTGGCGGCTTTCTGTTCGAGCAGCGCCTTGGCAACTTCCGGCGGGGTGTCCGCGCGGAGGAGGCTCCCAGTCATCAGGAACGCCACGGTCAAGGTCACGAGGCCGCCGGGCGCTTGCAGCAAGGGCGCAGATTTTGAGAATCGAGAGATCATGTTTTGGGTTGGTTGCAGAGGGCTCGATAGCCGAGTCGAGTGTGGCGCCTGACTATCTTTCAAAAGGACATGGGAATGGGGACAGGAGAATAAATGCTTGATTCCTTTGTCCCCATTCCTTTGTCCATTCGGCTCAGGCTCAGAGATATTTCGCAAACCACGCCCACGCCTCGTTTTGACGCTCGGCGTTGAACTCGTGGGGGCGTTCTTCGATGATGCCTTTGAAATGTTCCGGCACACCGGCTTTGGCGTAGCATTTGGTCAGTTTCTCATGAGCGGCACGGACGCCGTCGGGCTCGAAGAGCGGATCTTCGATGCCGTTGATGACCATGAGCGGCTTCGGCATCGCAAGGGAGGCGATGTCGGGATGATCCATGAGGCGGTAAATGCCGGGGATGATTTTGGTGTGGCCGATGGTGTTGCGGATGTGTTTGGCGAGCTGATGGGGAAAGGAACACATCCATCCGCACACGACGGCGGCTTTGATCCGATCATCCAAGGCCGCGAGATAGGCGCTACGCAGTCCGCCGACGCTGTGTCCCACGCAGCCGATGCGATGCGGGTCCACCTCGGGCCGCGTCACGAGATAGTCCACCGTGCGGAGGTCATCCCACGCGAGGATGCCCGCCCAGGTGACGCCCGCGCTGAGCAAGGTGCGGCCCATGAGCTGCTCGCTGGCATTGCTGCGCTGGTTGAACTTCACCACCGACTCGCTGCTGATCCCCGCAGGCCGCTCCTTCCACTCCGGTGGATCGTCCTCAAGCACCATGCGCCTTTCACCCCAGAAAAACATGTCGATGGTGATCACCACATAACCCCGCCGCACCAACTCGGTGCCGATGGCCTTCTTCCCGTAGGATTCCCGCATCTCGATCAGGGTGGGATGCACGTCGTCGCCTTCGAGTTCCCGCTCGCGGCCCCAGAGGTAATAGGCCCCATGCGAATGCAGCAGGACCACCGCGGGCGCGGGTTTCGTCAGTCCTTTCGGAATCAGGACCGTGCCTGGCACGCGAAACACCGGTGTGGTGTTAAACCTGATCTCCTCGCGAATGTAGTCGCCGCAGTCCTTCCGCAGGATCACCTCCGCCTGCGGCTCGCACGGCTCCGGCGAGTAGTGCAGCAGCTCCAGCATCTTCGCGCGGGCCTTTTCCCGCCAGGCCGCGAGATCGGCATGCTCGTCGTTGAGAAACGAAAGCGGCACCTCGCCACGTGGCTTCAACTTCTGGACGAAAACATCCAGCGTCCCCGTGTGCGGCCCGATCTTCGGCGGCGTGGGATTCATCGAGTAACGAATCTCAGGCTTGGATTCAGCCGCGCCCGCCTTCGACGAGACCGCAGCGGCTCCAGCAACCGTGGCGATGAATTGGCGGCGAGTGTTCATGGCTGGATTTTACCTGCGGAAAGTGCGTTCTGAATCATCTCCGCCACCTGCTTCGCCATTACCGACGAGCCTTTGGCTTGAAAGTGGACGTTGCGCGCGCCTTGCAGCTCGGCTTGGCGGGGTTTTACCAGTAACCAGAGATCGTTCCAGGTCACGCCTTCCTCGGTCATGACTTTTTTCGCGATCTCGTTGTAGGGCAGCTCGGAGTCTTTCACATACTTCGCCGCATCGCTTTCCGGCACGGGGGTGGTGCTGGCAAAGATGAGCTTGGCACCGGTCTGCTTCAATCGTGCGATGATCTGGCGCAGGTTCTTCTCATAGTCGACCGGCGGCACGTTCTGATGCCCCCCATTGGTGGGCGATGCGTATTCGCCTCGGTCGTTCTTGTCGCGATCATCGGCGAACCGATACGAGAGGTCGTGCAGACCGTGATTGAAGTGAATGACGTCCCATTTCTCACCCGGATCCGGCAACCAGCGTTTGAGTCCGTAGTAGCCGACCGCCACTTTCGTCGAGCCACAGTTCGCGGGCACGCGATGCACATTCGCCACACCCGCGAGCAGCTTCCGCACCTCCAGGGCATACGCAATGGACACCGAGTCGCCCATCAAGAGCACGCGTGGCAGCTTGGGGTCATCAGTGATGGCGACGAACTCAGGTGGCGTGGCGACCTTGGGTTTGGCTGGCGTATCGGCGGCGTGCAGTGCGGGAACCAGCGTGTGCAGCAGGCCCATGGAGAGTGTGAGAAGGAGTTCCATCGGAATGCCTTGATTCACTTCTTCACCGCAGGCCGGTCATCGGTGCGGAAAGGCGAGGCAGGCAACCCCGCGCCATTGGCGAGGCTGAAGTCGGGCCAGTCTTTCCACGCATAGCGAACGGCCACGGGCTGCGCGACCTCAGCGCTGCTGATGACGACGGTCTCGCCGACGATCTTGGCCTCGGCGGGCTTCCATAGTTGATCGGCTCCGGCAATCTGAAAGCCGGTGAGCGGGCCGCCGGTGATGGATTTGAGGCCGCCGTTGGTGTGCTGGAAGGAAACGGTGATGGCATTGCCGTCGATGGTCGATCCGGCGGGCAGCGGGCCGCTGGTGGCCGGGACATTTTTGCCATAGACGGTGCCGAGCGCCCAATAGGAAAGCCGCTTGCCGACATCCTGCTTGTTCTTCGGATGGATGTCCTTCGCATCGCCGAGGTCGATGGTGATGGCCATGCCGGTTTTGGGCAAGGTTAGGGTCTTCAGCATGGCTTCACGAACGCGGGGCCAGCCTTCGCCGGGCGAGGTGTAGTTCGGCAACTGCACCCAGGCGAAGGGCACTTCGTCCTGCCAAAGCGCGCGCCAACTCGTCACGAGCTGCGTGAGCTGCTTGTGATAAAGGTCTGGATTGCTCTTGGCATTGCCTTCGCCCTGATACCAGAGCATGCCACGCAGGGTGTAGGGTGCGAGATTGACGACCTTGCCATTGAAAAGACCGCTCGGGCCGCCTTTGAGCTTGTGCATCGCCAGCGGATCTTTCGGCGCAGGGACCACGAAAGGCGTGCCCTTGGCTTTCGCCTTCTCGGAAGCGGCTTTCCAGATCGCGAGCTGCTTCTGGTGCAAGGCGGGAGCCTCGGCGGGATCAAATTCCCGGTAGGTATCGAGCCGCGTCTCGTAGTTCGCCTTCGTCCCGGGATCGGAGGACTGCACCTCGGCCGCGACCCAGGACTCGATCGGCGTGCCGCCGACGGACGTATTGATCAGGCCGACAGGCACGCCGACCTCCCGGCGGATCTCACGGCCAAAGAAATACAGCGTGGCGGAGAAGCCGCCGACGTTGTCCGGCGTGCAGAGTTGCCACGAGCCTTTGCCCTCGGCCTGGGGTGTGTCGGAGGGGCCCGAGCTCTCGCGGTAATGGCGGATGAGCGGATCCTTCGCCGCCGCCTTCTCGGCATCGAAGTGGTAACAACCCGCAACCGTCATCGCCATGTTCGACTGCCCTGATCCGAGCCACACCTCGCCCACGAGCACATCCTTCACCTCGACCTTGTGCCCCCCCTTCCCCGTGACGACGAGCGTGCGGGACTCCGCGCTGGCCGACAGGGCATCCAGCTTTAGCGACCACTTCCCATCCGTGCCCGCCGTGGCGGACTTCGATTGACCGGCGAAGGAAACCGTCACCGTTTCGCCCGCATCCGCCCAACCCCAAACCGCGACTGGCTTCTCACGCTGAAGCACCATGTGATCCGAAAGCGCTGAGGCGAGCCGGAAATCGGCTGCGGAAAGAAATGCGCTTCCGAAAGTGAACAACGCGAGGAGGGTGATGAGGTGGGTAGGGGTAGGTTTCATTTCAAGGAAAGGAGTTTGTTTGCACGTCCCCCCATCCATAACAGACAGAGTGCGTTGCGGTAGCAGATGTTGAGAGTGAGGAAGCGGTTCGCGGCGCTGCCGATCCGAAGATGGGCTCGCGGCGGTTAGGCGAGGAGGGACTTTACCACTTCGCCTTCGACATCGGTCAGGCGGAAGTCGCGGCCGGCATAGCGGTAGGTCAGCGTTTCGTGGTTGAACCCGAGCAGATGGAGGATGGTCGCGTGGAGGTCGTGGATGTGGACTTTTCCCTCGGCGATGCTCAGGCCGATGTCGTCGGTGGCTCCGTGGATATGCCCGCCTTTGACACCGCCGCCGGCCATCCAGATGCTGAAGCCGTCGTTGTGGTGATCGCGGCCCACTTTGGGTGTGAGCGGCATTTGCGCGGTCGGGGTGCGGCCGAACTCGCCACCCCAGATGACGAGGGTATCATTGAGCATCCCGCGATCTTTGAGGTCCTGAAGGAGCGCGGCGATGGGTTGATCGCACTCGGTGGCGAGGCGCTGATGGGCTTCTTCGATGCTGTTGTGGCTGTCCCAGGGTTGGCCGGCGCCGTGCCAGACCTGCACGTAGCGCACGCCGCGCTCGGCGAGGCGGCGCGCCATGAGCATCTGGCGGCCTTGCAGGGTGTCGCCATACATCTCGCGAATGGATTGCGGCTCTTTCGTGACGTCAAAGGCATCGGTGGCCTCGGTCTGCATGCGGAAGCCGAGTTCGAGCGATTGGATGCGGGCTTCCAACTGCGGATCGCCGGTGCGCGGCTTGCGGTGAAGTTCGTTTAGCTGCTGGACGTAGCCGAGTTGGCGGCGCTGCTGTCCGGGAAGGATGGCGGTGTTGCGCAGATTGGAAATGAGATGGTCTGCCTGAGTTTCCTTGGTGTCGATGTGGACACCCTGATAGATGCCGGGGAGGAAGGCACTGCGCCAATTCGAGCTTTGCGCCACAGGCAGTCCGCCGGGACACATCACGACAAAGCCAGGCAAGCTTTGATTCTCCGTGCCGAGGCCGTAGAGGGTCCAGGAGCCGACACTGGGACGCGGCAAAGTCAGATTGCCCGTGTTCATCATCATCAGAGCGGACTCGTGATTGGGCACGTCGCTGAACATGGAGCGCACCACGCAGAGATCGTCGGCGTGTTTGGCCACATGGGGGAAAAGCTCGCTGATCTCGATGCCGCTCTGGCCGTGTTTGCTGAACTTGA
>JBILDO010000143.1:0-2980 GCA_044352585.1 Verrucomicrobiales bacterium | reverse complement strand
TCTGGGGGATTTTCTTCGGCATCCTCGCCGGGGCGTTCAACGGCTTTCTCCTCCTCGTCCTCAAGTCGGTCTTCACGATCGTCCTGCCGTCCTCCCAGGGTCAGGAGATCCAGCGGGTCTATCATCCCTTCAAGGACCTTCATCTCCCCTTCCTCGCGGATTTCTCCATCCCCACCCCGGAACTGCCCGCGGACAAGGAGTGGCTCTTCGTCCTCGTCGTCTGCCTGAGCATTCCGCTCCTCATGCTCGTGCGGGGCGTCTTCTACTTCCTGCACCAGTATTGCATGCTTTGGATCAACATGAAGGTGCTCTACCGCCTGCGGGACGAGAGTTTCACCAGCCTGATGCGGCAGTCGCTCACGTTTTACAACACGGTGAAGCAGGGCGAGTTGATCCAGACCGTCGCGAACCAGACCAAGACCACCGCCGACGCCGGTAGCCAGCTTCTCAGCGCCCTCATCCAGCATCCCGTCGCGATTCTTTCGATCGTCTCGATGGTGGTGATGATGGATCCGCTCTACACTTTCGGAGCTCTCTTCGTCTTTCCACTCTGTATCGTGCCGGTCGCCCTCATCAGCCGGAAGGTCCGCAAGGCCGGCGGCCGCGAGGAAAAGGAGTCCGAGGGACTCATGGTGACCCTGCACGAGAGTTTCTCCGGGATCCGCCTCGTGAAGGCCCACGGCCGCGAGGAATTCCAGCGCGACCGCTTCAACGAGGGGAGCTATCGCATCAACAAGTTCGTGATGCGCTGGCGCAAGGCGATGGAAATGGCAAGCCCCATGGTCGAGATCGTGGGAGCCCTCGGCATCGCCATCGGCATGGTCTACGCCTGGTATTTCCAGATCAAGCCGGAGACCTTCGTCACGATCAATCTCGGGCTCATCAGCATCTATCCCCATGCCAAGCTGCTCAGCCGCATGCAGGTGCAGATGCAGAAATGCTACGTCGCCGCGGCCAAGGTCTTCGGATACATCGACGCCGAGCCGGACGTCCGCGACCAACCCGGGGCCGGAGTCCTCGGACGCTGCCGTGGAGAGATCGAGGTCCGCGACGTGAAGTTTTCCTACCACCCCGATGCCGCCGCCCTGCGGGGCGTGTCGCTCCGTTTCGAACCTGGCAAAAAATACGCCCTCGTCGGCCAGAGCGGCTCGGGCAAATCGACCCTCCTCGCCCTCGTCCTGCGCTTTTACGAAGTGGACGAAGGTGCCATCCTCATCGACGGCCACGATCTGCGCGACGTCACCCAGGCCTCCCTCCGCAACCAGTTCGGAGTGGTCAGCCAGGACACGTTTCTCTTCCACGACACGATCCGGAACAACCTCCGCTACGGCCGCCTCGACGCGACCGACGCCGAGATCGAGCGAGCCGCGAAGCTTGCCCACGCCCACGACTTCATCACCGCCCAGCCGCAGGGATACGAGACCATGCTCGGCGACAAGGGCTGCACCCTTTCCGGGGGACAGCAGCAGCGCCTCTCCCTCGCCCGGGCCATCCTCCGCGACGCTCCCGTGCTGTTTCTCGACGAAGCGACCTCGGCCCTGGATTCGGAATCGGAGAAGGCGATCCAGGAAGCCCTCGCCGGATTCTCGAAGGGCAAGACCGTCGTCGCGATCGCCCACCGCCTTTCCACCGTGCTCGATTCCGACGAGATCGTGGTGATGGGCGAGGGCCGCGTCCTCGATATGGCCCCCCACGAGACCCTCCTTTCCCGCAGCGCCGAATACCGCAGGCTGTATGAACTCCAGTTCTCGGAGGGATGAGCGACCTGAAAACGGTGAATTTCTCTCTCGCTTTCCCGGAAATGGCGTCGTTTGATGTCAATGACCGTTCGTTTTTGATTTTACCGTGAGTGCCTCTTCCTTCCCCGCCCCGCCCCGCCGCGTGGTTGTCACCGGGCTCGGCGCCATCACCCCGGTGGGGCACGATGTCGAGACTTCCTGGCGCGCCGTCGTCGAGGGCCGCTCCGGGATCGGGCCGGTCACGCTCGTGCCGGTCGATCACCTGCCCGTCCGGATCGCGGGCGAGGTGAAGGGCTTCGACCCGACCACGGTGATGGAGGCCAAGGAAGCCCGCCGCGCCGACCGTTTTTCCCAGTTCGCCGTGACCGCCGCCCGAGAGGCCCTCCGTCAGTCCGGCCTCGTCATTGACACGGGCAATGGGAACGATGTCGGGGTCATCATCGGATCCGGCGCCGGGGGCATCCAGACCTACACGGACAACCAGCACATCATGGACGAGCGAGGGCCCGGACGGCTCAATCCGCTCATGATCCCGATGATTACGGCCGATTCGGCCTCGGTTCAGGTCAGCATCCAGACGGGGGCGCATGGCGTCACCTTCGGGGTCGCGGCAGCCTGTTCGACGGGAAACGACGCGATCGCCCAGGCCTTTTATGCGATCCAGCGTGGCGATGCCAAGGCCATGATCACCGGCGGAGCCGAGGCCGCCGTGACCCACCTTGCCCTCACCGGATTCAGCCAGCTCCGCGCGCTCTCGCGCCGGAATGACGATCCGACCCGGGCCTCACGTCCCTTCGACCGCGATCGCGACGGGTTTGTCCTGAGCGAGGGGGCCGGCATCCTCGTGCTTGAGGACTTGGAATCCGCGCTCACCCGGGGAGCGAAGCCGCTCGCGGAAATCCTCTCCTGCGCCGCCACCTCCGATGCGGTGCACCTCACCGATCCCGACCGCGAGGCGGTCCAGGCCGCCCGCGCCATCAACCTCGCCCTCGCCAGGGCCGGGGTCGCGCCGGAGGAGCTTTCCTACATCAACGCCCACGCCACCTCGACCAGCATCGGTGACATCTCCGAGGTTCGCGCCCTGAAGCGTTCGCTCGGTGAGGCCGCCTGGCGGGTCCCGATTTCCTCGACCAAGTCCGTCACCGGCCACCTCATCGGCGCCGCCGGCGCGGTTGAGGCGATCTGGTGCATCCGGGCGATGCACGAGGGCATCCTGCCTCCGACGATCAACCTCGAGAATC
>JBILDO010000057.1:0-33090 GCA_044352585.1 Verrucomicrobiales bacterium | reverse complement strand
CATTCGTCATTCGTCATTCGTCATTCGTCATTCGTCATTCGTCATTCGTCATTCGTCATTCGTCATTCGTCATTCGTCATTCGTCATTCGTCATTCGTCATTGCCTCTCCCATGCTCAAAGGAATCTCCCCCCTGCTTTCTCCCGAACTCCTCGCCACGCTCGCCCGCATGGGTCATGGTGATGCGATCATTCTCGCGGACGCGCACTTTCCCGGCGAATCGCTCGGACCCGAGGTGATCCGGGCCGACGGACTGCGCATCGCCCCGCTCCTCGATGCGATCCTTCCGCTCTTTGAACTCGACTCCTTCATCCCGCATCCGGTCGCGATGATGGATGCGGTTCCCGGGGATTCGCTCGATCCCTCGGTCGAGGCGTCCTACCTCGAGCCGATCCGGAAACACGCGCCCGGGACGCCGCCGATCGAGCGGGTCGAACGCTTCGCCTTCTACGAGCGCGCGAAGAAGGCGTTCGCCGTCGTCATGACCGGCGAGACCGCGAAGTATGGAAACGTGCTGCTGGTGAAAGGGGTCACCCCGTGTTGAACCGGATGAACCCGGCCTGGCCCACGATCGTCTTCGGCACCACACCGTTGGGAAACATCTACCGGGTCGTGCCGGAGGAGACGAAACGCGCTCTCGTCGCGGAGTGGTTCCGCCATGCCGGCGCGCCCGTCTTCATCGATTCCGCGGGAAAGTATGGCGCAGGGCTAGCCCTCGAGAGCCTCGGTCGTCATCTCGCGGCGCTCGGCGTCGCGCCCGGCGAGGTGGTCATCAGCAACAAGCTCGGATGGAAGCGCGCGCCGCTCCTCACTCCCGAGCCGACTTTCGAACCCGGGGCCTGGTTCGGTCTCGGGCACGACGCGGTGCAGCGCATCAGTTACGAGGGCATTCTCGAATGTCACGAGGAGGGCAACCGTCTGCTCGGCGGTTACGAGGCGCGCCTCGTCTCGGTGCACGATCCCGACGAGTATCTCGCCGCGGCGGATGGCGCGGCCGACGACGAACGGCGCTTTCGCGACATTCTCGAGGCCTACCGTGCCCTCGGGGAATTGAAGGCGGCGGGCAAGGCCGACGCCGTCGGGGTCGGAGCAAAGAACTGGCTCTCGATCCAGCGCCTCCACGAGGCCGGAGTGAGGTTCGACTGGGTCATGTTCGCGAATTCCTTCACCGTGATGCGCCATCCCCGCGAGCTGCGGAACTTCATGGAGGAGCTGAAACGGCGCGGCACCGCGATCGTGAATTCGGCGGTTTTCCACGGCGGTTTTTTGACGGGAGGCGAGTTTTTCGATTACCGGAAGGTGACGCGCGAGAGCGATCCCGGGCTCTTCGAATGGCGCGACCGGTTCGAAACGCTCTGCGGTCGCTTCGGGGTCACGCCCGCGGCGGCGGCCGCCGCCTACGGTCGCTCCGCGCCCGGCGTCGTCGCCCTCGCCCTGAGCACGAGCCAGCCCGAACGGGTCGGCGAAATGGTGGCACTGGCGCGGGCGGAAATCGGCGAGGACTTCCGCGCCGCGCTCGTGGCGGAGGGCTTGGTCGAATGTTAGGACCAACGGGTTCGGCCCGGATCAGGCCTTGCCGGCCTCGACGATCCCTGCGTCCGCCGATTCCGCGAGCATGACGCGGCCCGAGGGCACCGGCTGCAGGTCCGCCGGCGTGAGAGTTCCGGGGATGCGGCCGTCGCGGCGCGAAATGAGACTTTCGACGATGCGGTTGGCCATGGCCGCGTGACCGGCGGGGAGCTTGAGGACGAGTTTCTTCGTCCCGTCGAGATCGTAAAGCACGACGTCCTCACTGAGGAAGCGGTGTTCCTGCGTGATTTCGAGACCGTCGAGGGCGAGGTCGGCGTGGTAGTGTCGCCACCAGCGGCGGCCCACGAAGTGAAGGTGGCCGGGGCGGCTCGACTCGGCGATGACGCGGCCGAAGCTCATCGGGGTGAAACCGGGGAAACGGCGCGCCAATCCCACGATCACCTTGGCTGACCACTCGGGATCGGCCTTGCGTCCGCCGAGGAAGGCGCCCAGCTTCTGGTGTTCCGAGGAGGTGAGCCCCGAGTAGAGGAGTTTTTCCTCGTCGGGCCGCGAGACGACCGAGGAGATCTTCCGGCCGAGGAGCCAGAAGAAGGCCTTGATGCGGCGGAACAGCTTCGGCGTGAGGTAGAGGCTGAAGCCGAGGAAGGCGATGAAGACGATCGCCGCGAGGATCGGGTTGACGCTCATCAGGGTGAGGCCACCGAGCGCGGCGACATCCTCGCCGACGCTGGCGACGAGGTTCGTGACCGGTTCGGGCGAGGCGTTGAGGGCGAGCCGGGTGCCCGACTTGAAGCCGTGGGCGACGAGGGTGGTGCCGCCGGCGAGCAGTCCGATGACGACTTCAAATCCCGGATCGGTGGGCCCGAGCGTTTGGATCGCAAGCAAGCCGCCGCCGACCGGGCGGATCAGGGTGTGGACCGAATCCCAGAGCGAATCGACCCAGGGAACCTTGTCGGCGAAGAATTCCATGCAGAAGAAGATCCCCGCCGCGGTGAGAACGAGCGGATCCCCGAGGACCATCAGTTCCGGATAGGTCGAGGACACGTCGACCCAGCCCTGGTTGATGGCGAGGCCGGTGACGAGGACGACGAGATAGAGGTTCAGGCCCGCGAGCGTGGCGAAGCCGAGGGCGACACAGAGCGTTTCGAGCACTTCCATGACAAACAAGGGGTGAGGGGTGGGGAGAAGAAACGAAATCCCGGACCGGGACGACGCTATTGCACCACATCCCGTCCTGCCTTACGACTACAAACGTGCCGGGCCTTTGTAATCATAGATCCATTCCCGGTTCGTCGCGGGCGGACTGGCACGATCGCGGGGGAGAAAAAACTATATTTTAAATATAGCTTTTACCCATGAACCGGAGCGTTCTCCCCTTGGTGGCCGCGGCCCTCGCCGGAGGTTCGCCGGTGGCCCGTGCCTTCGACCCGATTTACGAGCGGGCTCCGATTCATTATCACGAGACCGAGCCCGACACGAAGCTGACGCGCTTTTTCAAGGCGGCGAAGGGCAATCCGGTGCTCTGCAACGGCACCCACCGCGAGGTTCTCGCCGAGTTGCTCGGGAAGCTCGGCGTGCCGGTCGAGTCGCAGGTCCTCGTCTTTTCGAAAACGAGCGCACAGAACAGCCGCATCGCGCCGGAGACGCCGCGGGCGATTTATTTTTCCGATGATCTTTACCTGGGCTGGGTCCAGGGGGGCGAAATCGAGGCCGCGAGCTTCGATCCCCGTCTCGGGATGGTCTTCCATCTCATCAAGCTGACCGAGCGCCAACCCGGCTCGCCCCCGCCGCTCGTGCGCGAGCGTTCCTGCCTGAACTGCCACGCCGGCTCCTCGAATCACGAACTCCCCGGGCTCATGGTGCGATCCGTCTATCCCACCACAACGGGCCTGCCGCTCTTCGAGGCGGGCACGTTCCACACGCGGCAGAGCAGCCCGATCGAGGAACGCTGGGGCGGCTGGTATGTCACCGGCTCGATCGAGCAGCGCGAGCACCTCGGCAACGCACTCGCCCAAGCCGCTCCAGGCGGGCCGGGCGTCGAACTGCAGCGTCTCGCCGAGGGACGCGTCCCGAAACTCGACGAACTCTTCGGATGCGACCCCTACCCGAACGGCGGTCAAAGCGATGTCGTCGCCCTCATGACCCTCGAGCACCAGGTCGGGGTTCACAACGTCCTCGTCGAGGCCAACCTCGCGACCCGGGCGACCCTGCACCGCCATGCCGAGATGCAGAAGGCCTTCGGCGAACCGGTCGATGCTCCGCTCTCGGAGACGAACGAACGCATCCTCCAGCGTCTCGCCACGAAGGTGCTGAAGGAGATGCTCTACGTCGAGGAAGTCGCCCTGCCCGGGGGGATCGAGGGCACCGGTCTTTTCCAGGCGGCCTTCGAGGAGGGGCGGAAAAAGAGCGCCGACGGCCGCTCCCTCCGCGACTTCCGCCTTTACGAGCGGCTCATGAAATACCGCTGCAGCCATCTCATCCATTCCGAGGCGTTTGCGAGCCTCCCCGACGCGATCCGCACCCGCATCCTCGGACAACTTCACGGCATTCTCACCCGGCCCGCGGACTGGCCGGAGTTCGCCCACCTCGGCGACGCGGAACGTGGGCATATCCTCGCGATCGTGAAGGAGACCGTTCCGGACCTGCCGGAGGGATGGTGACGGGGGCGGAGAATGCCGCCCCCGCGGCTTCTCAATCCGCATGCTTCCGATCGATCTTCGCCCACCGTCGGGATTGGCTCACTCGAGGACCTGTAGATCGGAGACCGTTCCAGTGGGCGCGACGGGCAAGGAGCCGGAAGCTCCCGCCGGAGCATAGACCATCGTCACGGTTTGGCCGGCCTTCGGAGCGCCTTCGACGATGTCGGCGGTCAAAATCGCGCCCTTCCGGGCCGGGCTCACTTTCACCGTGGCGGTCGGTTCGGATTGATTCCCATGAACCGTGAGAATCGTTCCGGGTTCGATCTGAAAACCTCGGCTCGACCGGATGAGAATGAAGCGGGCCACCTCGTCGACGTGCTGGACCACCCCGATGGGAAGGACGGGGTTCGCCGGAGTTGAGGCTTCCACCGCCGGATCCGCGGCGGAGGGATCCGTTCCCGCTCCCGCTTTCTCCAGGGTGCGGCATGAAGGGAGTCCCGCAGCCAATCCGACGGCGAGAAGAACGCTGAGAAACCCTGAGTTCGCTTGCAACGCGGCAGGTTGGGCGATACCGCTGGAAAATGCAAGGCCGCTCGACACGCGGCGCGTCGAACAATGAATGTCTTTGTTTACGGAACGCTCCTGGTGCCGAAGATCTGGGAGACGGTCACCGCCGCCACGAGCCTCCTCTCGGTGCCGGCGGAATTGGATGGCTACGTCATCCGACGCGTGCGCGACGCGGTCTACCCCGGCATCGTCGTTTCCCCGGAGGCCGGAGCACGGGTCGGCGGCCGGGTCTTTTTCGACGTCCCGGAAGCGGCCCTACGACGCCTCGACGCCTATGAGGACGACTTCTATGTTCGTGACGAGGTTCGCCCGGTCGTGGGTGGGTTGGGGCCGGTTCCTGCCCAGGCCTATCTGGTTCCAACCGCTGACGCGGGACGGATCCTCTCCGCCGATGCGTGGACGCTGGAGTGGTTCGAGGCGAACGGGCTCGAGGGATTCTGGAACCGCGTCTTCGCGCCGTGACTGGATCTTTGTCAGGGTGCCGCGCCGAACCCGCGCCAATCCCCTTTCAGAACGAAGACGGGATCGAGTCCGATGAGTTCGCGGAGACGTTGCGCGATTTCACGGCTCCGCTCGCACGAATCGCCGTCGCAGTAAACGATGACGGGGCGCTGGAAGGCCTCCTGCAGCGCGAACTGGTGCTCAAACATGAGTTCACCCCATTCCTCGGCATTGAGAAGGAGCGCGCCGGGGACATGGCCGGCCTCGTATGCCTTCCTCGAACGCGCGTCGATCCAGAGGACCGGTCCGGCGGTGGCCATCCCGCGCGCCTTCTCCGGATCGATCGTCCAGCGGGCTTCGGCCGGATTGTCCACCTCGCGCCACGGGGGACGCTTCGGATGGAACACGGCCGAAGCGCCTCCGGCGGCGAGGGCGCATCCGAGGATCCAGGCGACCTGTTTCCAAATGTTCATGCCTCGCGCCGTCCGGCTCACTGGATCGAAAAGTAAGCGAGCGCTCTCGCATAGGACCCGATCTCGCAGTCGGTCTCGATCCGGACGATGCCGAGAAGGGAGGCCTCCGTGGAGGCGGGGGTGAGCTCGAGATGATAGAGCCGGCCCTTTTCCTTCTCCACGACCTTGCAGGCCACCTCGGGACGCTTGCTCTCGGCCGAGAGGATGTGGACGGGTTCCTTGCGGACGACCTTGAAGGCGACGGTCCTCGTGTCCGGCACCGATCCCTTTGCCCATGTGATCATCGGCGGATCGATCTCGTAGACCGGCTCGATCTCGATGCGCGTGTTCAAGAACACCGGCCGGGTGCGACCCTCGGGGGTGACGACGATCTTCCGTTCGGCCGATCCGCGGAGCTTGGTGATGTCAAAGGTGCCCTTGATCGTCGCCACGCTCTTCGCGGGGATGGGATTGAGATCGATCGACACATCGAGGCACTCGCAGCCGCTCTCGAGTGAGGTGATGGCCGCGGGCGTGTCCGCCGTATTCTCCACCTTGAAGAAAACGTCGAGTGTCGCCGCCCCCGGATCGGCCCGCACGGTCTGGGAGACCGGGGTGAAGACCAGGCTGCCGTCCTTCGCGCTGGAGGGCGGGGCGGATTCCGCGGCAGCGGGCGTGGCGGCAGCGGGCGTGGCGGCAGCGGGCGTGGCGGCAGCGGGCGTGGCGGCAGCGGGCGTGGCGGCAGCGGCGGGCAGCGGAATGCGCGGGTGGCTCCCGGCCTGCTTTTCCCTCGCCGGGAACCATTGGTAGATCATGAAGTAGATGACCACGCCGGTGACGGAGACGAAGAGCCACGATGGAAAGGTGAATCTCGCGAGACGCTTGTGTTTGTCGAAGTTGCCCTTCGCCGCGGCGACGACGACGAGGATGATGAAGGGAAGATTCACCACCGCGAGGAGGATGTGGGGAATGAGGATCGCGAAATAGACCTTCCGTGCGACGGGATATTCCTTCGGGAACTCGGTGTGGCCCGCTCCGTAGTGATAGACGAGGTAACAGGCGAGAAAGAGGGCCGAGCTGACCAGCGCCGCGATCATCGCCGCCTGGTGCGCCCTGCGTTTTCCGGATTTGATCAAGAAAAACCCGGTGAGAAGCAGGACCGTGCTGAGGCCGTTGAGGGCGGCGTTGACCGGGGGAAAGACCGAGTAGTCGAGGGCGGAGAGCAGCAGGGTCATGGGCCCGGAGGGGGATTGAGGGGCGGGAGGTCCGCGAGTTTCAGCGCGGGATCGAGCACCATGCGGAGGTCGCGCCGCAACCGTTCGACCTCGATCGAGCCCCGTTGCACGTTGAGGACGTCGTAATAACCCCGCACGTTCGCCTCGCCGTCGACGATGGCGAGACGCTGGTCATGGGCAAACGGTCCCTGCGCTGCGGCCACCGCGGGATCCGTGATTTTCTCGGTCGCGTAGAACTTGAACTCCGAGATCATGTAGTCGGCGATCTCCTGCGGTTTTCCGGTGAGGAACCACCAGTCCGGCGAATCGATGCCGCGTTCCTTGACCCAGGCATCCATTTTCGCCGGTGTATCACCCTCGGGATTGACGCTGATCGAGACGAGGCGGAACTGCGGGTCGTCGCCGAACTCGGCCTCGAGGGCCTTCATGACCGCGGCGAGTCCGAGACAGCCCGCGGGACAATCGGTATACTGGTATCCGGCCACGTAGACCTTGCCCCGCAATTGGCCGAGGGAAACCTGGCTGCCGTCGCGGTTCACGGCTTCGAGGTCGGTCTCCAGCCTCGCCACGTGCGGCGGCCGCCAGTTCTCCATCTCGTAGCCACGGCGGACGAGATAGGCGCGGGTCACGAAGACGGAGCCGAGGAGGATGATGAGGCAGACGCCGATGATGGAGCCCCACCAGGCAATGAGTTTGGCTCGGACTTGCTCGTCACTTGATTCCATGCAGACCGGATTACGCTCCCCGCGGTGCCGCGGAACTCCACGCGCCGTATCCCGCGATCATCATGAGGGGCAGATAGAGAAGCGTGTAGAAGAAAAGGGTTCTCGCGTCGGTGCGCTTTCCGGATCGGAGGAACCGAACCGCGAGCAGGACCATGACCGATCCGAGGAGTCCTCCGGCGAGGGCGCCCCACGTGTGCTGGTGATCGGAGACGAACGGAAACACGACGGCAAGAACTGTCAGGCAGAGGGAATACGCCACCGCGATGCGTGCGGTCTTCGCCCCGCTGACATCGTCGTTCGACCACATCTTGAATCCGCCGCGGAGATACTCCTCGCGATACATCCAGTTGATGGCGGCGAAGTGCGGCAACTGCCAGAAAAAGAGAAGTCCGAAAAGATAGAACGCCCCCGAATCGAGGAAAACCCGCCAGTCCGCCGCGACGGTTCCGGCGGCCCAGCCGATCAGCGGGGGAAGCGCGCCGGAGACGGCTCCGACGAGGGTGTTCGCCGTGGAGACGCGCTTCATCGGGGTATAGACGAAGAGATAGGTGACGAGGGTAGCCGCCGCCATGAGCGAGGCGGGCACGTTCACCATGACCCCGAGATGAATGAGACCGAAGGCCGCGAGGATCCATCCGAGGACGAAGGCCCCCGCCTTTGGCCAGCGGTTCGCGGGGAGAGGCCGGTCGGAGGTGCGGAGCATCTTGGCGTCGGCCTCGACCTCCATGAGCTGGTTGAAGACCGCGGCTCCCGCCGCGGCGAGGGCGGTGCCGAAGACGAGGTGGAAGAGGGTCGCCCAGGAGAAGGTCCCCTGCCCTTTCGTCGCCACGAAATAGCCGAAGCACGCGGTCATGACCACGAGAATGCTGAGCCTCGCCTTGGTCAGCGCGACGAGATCACCCCTCACCTGCCGCAGCAGGCGGGGCGGCGGGGACTCGGTCCCGCTGGTGGAGGCATCCGACATCGTTTGCGGAATTCGAACGACCTTAAACGCTCCCGCCCGGTTTGGCGAGGACGGCCTCGGGAGAAATCCCTCGCATCGCCCTCACCGCGAAAACGAAGGCGAGCGCGAGAATGACGAGGCCGTTGAGGACATGGACGGTGGTGACCCAGAAGCTCTTGCCGGTCCCGATGACGGTGAGGCCCAGCGTGATCTGGAATCCGATCAGACCGAGGATGAGGGAGGCATGACGCCGCGGCGTGGAGATTCGCCCGAGGACGGGATTCGGAGTGCCCGCGCCGAGGGCGAGAACCATGCCCGACACGAACAGAAGCAGGGATGCGGCGGTGAACTTGTGGAGGAAGAGGAACAGGATCATGGGATCCTCGAAGGAAGGGATCCAGCGGCCCTGGGTCAGGATCAATCCGTCGTCCGGCAGGGCGTGGCGGTGAAAGTGGCGCATCGAGGCCCCGAAGACGAGCTGCATCAAGACGATGGCGACGAGGAAAAGCCCCGCCCGACGCCATTGGCGAAGCGATCCAGCGTTCCCCGCGAATCCCCCCGACGTCCAGGCCTCGCCCGAGGCCATGACGATGAGGAGGAGGACGCAGAAGAAACACTGGGCGAAACATCCATGGACGACCGCGAAGGCGTTCGAGATCTCAGTGACACGGAGACCGCCGAGAGTCGCCTGCGTCACGACCATGAGCAGGGCGAGGGCGCAAAGCTTCTCGACGAGGTCCCAGCCGCGGCTCCGCCAGCTCCACACGAGCCATCCGACCGGGACGACGGCGAGCGAAAGAGCGATCGCGAGCAGCCGCCCCTTCGCCGCCGCATCGGTCCGCTCAACGCCTGCGGCGATGAAAAATCCGAGAACGACCGCGAGAAAAACGACGAGGGCGGTCACCTCGAGGGCGCGTTTTCCCGAGCGGACGTAGGACCAGACGAAAAGGGCGAGGACGAGCGTGCCAACCAGCTTCGCGAGCAGTCGGTGGGAATGCTCGAGGAAGGGGATCATGTGCTCGAGCCAACCGGGAGGATTCACCGTCCCGAGACTGAGCGGCCAGTCCGCGAAGACCATCCCGGCCTGCTTGCTGGTCGTCGCCGCCCCCCACCAGACGAGGAGGATCGCCACCACGACGACGACGCGGGCGAAAATCCTGAAGGACCGGCTTCGGGTTTGGATCGATGGGTGGCTCATTTCCTTGGGGGATTACGCCGGTGGAAGCCCCGGGGGCACCCGGGGGCCGGGAACAAAAAAGGGCGGTGCCCTTTCGGGAATCCGCCCCTCGGTCGATGGAATCGGCCGCCGGAGATCAGGGCGCCTTCGGCAAGACCGGATTGTTACCGGCATACCACTCGTCGAACTCCTCGCTGCTGACCGCCTTGACGAAGGAAACCATCTGGGCATGGCCGGCACCGCAGAGCTGCGCGCAGACGATGTTCCAGTTGCCTTCCTTCTCGGGAACGAACCACAAGGGAATTTCGGAACCGGGGATGGCGTCCTGCTGGCTGAACATCGGGACGATGGCAAGTCCATGGATCACGTCCTTGGAGGTCACCTGGACGACGACGGGGCGACCCACCGGAACGACCAGTTCGTTGACCGACACGAAATCGTCGGTCGCATTGGGGTCCTCGGCCACGAGCCCAACGGGGTTCGCTCCGGAATACCGCTCGTGCGAGGTCATGCCGATGATCTTGTCCTTGCCGGCATACTGGAAGGTCCATCGATACTGCTCGCCCACGGCGCGAATGTTCACGACATCGTCTCCGGTGGGCCGGGCCTTGGCATCGGCACGAGCCGCCCAGAGGGGAAAGGCGAAACCGAGGAGGAGGACCACTTCCACGATCACCACGCCGATTTCGATGTGGGTCGAAAAGTGCGAGGTGACCCCGTGATAGCTGGCGTTCGGGGCCTTTTTCCGGCGGAACTTCACGAGGATCACCCCCAGAAAGATCGTCCAGCCGACGAAGAGCACCGCCATGAACCAGTGGATCAGGGCGAGCATGTGGTTGCCCACATGGCCGTGCCGCGAAGCCACTTCGTGCATTCCGGTAATATCGTTAATCCACTCGATCATAAGGGTAGGTCGGTTGTCGCGGCCGGAGCCGCGGGGAGGAGGTTCAGGAATTTTCGGCACCGGGCACTTCCGACGAAAAGCGGCGGGCACGGCGGGCAAGATAGACGATGAAGCTCACGAAAGAGGCCAGCACGGCCACGAGGACGAGGAGAAGGAGGAGGATCGCCGAATTCGCCGCCATGAGCGACTTGCCCGAGGCCCCGCTGAGGCACATGGGGCAGGCGAGAATGGCTTGGTCGATGGAGAAACCGAGATTCATGTCCGCTTTCGGCCGGTCCGTGGAGAAATCAATGGATGAGGGTCCGCGTCTTGCGGAGAAACCGGATTCCGTAGACGACCATGGCCACGCCGCAGGCAAGGCTGAGCCACCCCATGATCCGATACATGTCCGGCAGGGCGTCGACGAGCAGGCACCAAGCCCCCAGCACCGCGAAGAAAAAGGTGCAGACGGTGACGAAGGCGATGTGGAAATGCTTCAGCGACATGACGGTTCGTCGGGGTCAGGGTTTTTCGGTGAGCCAGCCCCGGGTGGTCTTGAACGTGTCATACTGCTCGCGAATGGGATCGAAATCCGCGAACAGGGTCAGGGTCATCAATCCGAAGGCGAAGAAAAAGGTGAAGACCAGCATCTTGTAGATGAGCCCCTTCTCGTGGTTCAAGTGCATGAAGATGAGGGCGACGAGGCTTGCCTTCACCGTTGCGACGAGGAGACCGAGGACGAAATCCCCCGCATCAGGGCCCGGAACCCCGAGGTCGAACCAGGGATGCAATCCAACCGTGACGGTCACGCCGGTGAAGACGAAGAGGGCGATGCCCACCGCCGCGTAGGATTTCTTGTGCTTGGAAAAATCGTGAGAGGCGTCCGCCATGATGGAAGGGAGTGACGTTACAAGGAATCAGAGGAGATACATGATCGGGAACAGGAAGATCCAGACGAGATCGACGAAGTGCCAGAACAGCCCGCCGACCTCGACCCGGTTGGCAAGGTGCTCGGGGTTCTTGAGATAGAGCTTCTTCCCGAAAACCGCGAAGAAGAGAAGGACGAGGGCGCCGCCGACCACGTGAAGGCCGTGGAGCGCCGTCATCGTGAAATAGATGGCGTAGTAGGTGCCGTAGCGCGGACCGTGGTTGCCCATGAACTTGATCTTGTCGCGGGGAACCGAGATCTGGCGGGAAGGTCCGTGATGACCTTCGGTTTCGCCACCGCCGGCCGTCGGGTTCGACTCGCTGGTGTGGACCTCGGCGTGCTTGTCATCCTTGCCATGCCCCTCGCCTTCCTTCGCCACATGCACATATTGCACATTGAGATAACGTCCCCGGAGCTGGGATTCGGGGATCACTCCGCCGTGCTCGTCATAATAGGCCTTGATCTCCTGATACTTCTTGTGCTGGGCGTCGAAGAACTGCTTCTTGGCACCGGCATCGTCGTCGAGCACTTCCCAAACGAGGGAGGACTGCTGCTTGGTGGGTAGAACGAGCTGGAGGTCCACTTCATGCACCTCGAAAAGGACGTCGTCGCTCACGAGCTTGCCCTCCACCTTGACCCCGTCGCGATAATTGAGGGAGGTGGCGTTGTGCGCCATGACCTTGCGCGGGCTCGCGGCAAGACCGAAGGGCTTCGCGGCACTGAGGGTGACGGAGGAAACGACCGAGACAGGTTTCGGAGACGCGACGCCATCGGCCTGCTCCGCGCGGAAACGCTGGCGCTCCTTGACGAGGTTGTCCGTAGCGAGACGCCGGCTCTTGGCGAACCAGTCCTTGAAATCGGAATAGGATGCGATCTCGGCCCCCTTGACGCCCTCCGGCCCGTCCACCACGGTGAATTTCGGGAAGGCTCCCGAATCCTTGAAGTCGTCGCTGCGAAGGTCGCGAAGCGCGGCGGGAAGAGCCCCGTTGAGGCTGAAGCTCAGCTTCTCGCCGGAGAAACGGATCCGGTCGGACTTGTCAAGGATAACTCCCTCCATCACCGAATTGTCGGCGAGCTTGATGCCGTGGTGATGGTTGAGCTTGCTGTTGTATTCGACCGTCTTGATGCACATGAAGACGGCGGCGCAGGCGACGACGAAATACATGTAAAGCTGGTATTTCCTCCAGTTCCGCTCCTTGAGGGCGACCCAGGCGAAGACGACGCCGACGGAGGAGGCGATGAGGACGACGGTGTTGATCGCACCGAGCCAGACGAAGTTCTTGTGAACGCTGACTCCCCAGGGCCAGGGATTGTCGACGCCTTCCTGCACCCCCAGACGGAGGAACACATAGCCCGAGAACAGGCCGCCGAAGAGCATGACTTCCGAAGCGAGGAAGAGCCAGACGCCCAGTTTCGCATTGTAGAGCCCGGTATCGCGCCGGGGGGTCACTTCGTAGGGAATCTCCATGAATGTCGGATTTCAGTTTGCGGATGCGGCCGGTCAATGGGCGGAGATGACGATCTCCTCGCTCGGCTCGGGGTCATGCTCGGCCCCCACGACCAAGGCGGGATTGCTTTCGCACTGGGGGGTGAAGTCACGCGGGGCACCGGGAACGCTGTATTCGTAGGGCCCGCGGTAAGCCACGGGTTCGCTCGCGAAATTGCCGTGCGGCGGCGGGGTCGGAGTGGCCCACTCGAGGGTGGTCGCGTCCCATGGGTTGTCGCTCGTCACCTTCTTGCCGACGAAGACACTGATGAAAAGATTGATGATGAACGGCACCTGGAACACGGCGAGGAGCCAGGCCGACCCCGAGGTGACGATGTTCAGGTCGATCATCCGGAACGCGGCGTTCGGCTCGATCACGTTGAAAAACTCGGCCACGTTCGCGAGAAAGGAGTTGGGCTCGGCGAAGACCTGCTGGCTGATCTGCTCGTAGGCCTTGCCTCCGTCGAAGGCACGGCGGTGGAAGCCGGCCATGCCTTGGAAGAACATGGGGGCGAAGATCCCGTTCATGAACAGGAGCGAGGGCCAGAAGTGGAGATGGCCGAGCCGGGTTCCCATCATGCGGCCCGTGATCTTCGGATACCAGTGGTAGATCCCCGCGAACAGCGCGAAAATCGTCCCGGGAGCGACCACATAGTGGAAGTGCCCGATCACGTAGTAGGTGTCGTGGAGGTGGAGATCCGGGAGGCTGAAGGCGAGGGGGAGACCGGTGAGTCCGCCGATCCCGAACATCGGGATGAAGGCGGTGGCGAACAGCATCGGCACATTGAAACGGATCGATCCGCCCCACATCGAGATGAGGAGGGAGGTGATGAGAATCACCGAGGGCACCGAGATCAGGACCGTGGTCGTCTGGAAGAAGGTCGAGATGGCGGGTCCCATCCCGGTGATATACATGTGGTGGGCCCAGACGATGAAGGCGAGGAAACCGAGCACCATCACCGCGTAGACCATGGTCTTGTAGCCCCAGAGCGGCTTGCGGGTGTTGCAGGGAATGATCTCGCCGACGATCGCGATGGCGGGAAGAATGAGCACGTAGACCTCGGGATGGGCGAGGAACCAGAAGAGGTGCTGGTAGAGCAGCGGGCTGCCGCCCCCGGCCGCGTCGAAGGACATCCCGCTGACGTTAAGACCCGTCGGGACGAAGAAGCTCGTCCCGGCGAGGCGGTCCATGAGCTGCATGATGGCCGCCACTTCAAGCGGCGGGAAGGCGAGGAGGAGGAGAAAACCGGTCACGAGCATCGCCCAAACGAAGAAGGGCAGGCGCATCCAGGTCATCCCTTTGCAGCGCAGGTTGATGATCGTGCAGATGAAGTTCACCGCGCCGAGAAGCGAAGAGGAGATGAGGAGTGCCATCCCGACGAGCCACTGGGTCTGGCCCGTCCAGAAGAGGTCCCCGTAGTGGAGGTCGGTCGTGGTCGCGAGGGGCGAGTAGTTGGTCCATCCCGCCTTGGCCGCGCCCGAAGGGAGGAAAAAGCTGACGAACATGAGGGCACCGCCGAGGAGGTAGAGCCAGTAGCTGGCCATGTTGAGACGGGGGAAGGCCATGTCGGGCGCGCCGATCTGGAGCGGGGTGACGTAGTTTCCGAAAGCCCCGAACGCGAGCGGGACAATGCCAAGGAAAACCATGATGGTCCCGTGCATCGCCCCGAACATGTTGTAGAGGTCGCCGGTGACTTTCCCGCTGTCGTCGAGCCAAGCCTGGAACCAGGGCCAGTCCGCGAGCAAGGGCACGGCCCGGTCCGGGTAGGCGATGCTCCAGCGCATCACCATCATGAGGAAGAATCCGAAGGCGAGGAAGACCAGTGAGGTGAACCCATACTGGAGACCGATGACCTTGTGGTCGGTCGAGAAGATGTATTTCTTCCAGAAGGGATCGTGGTGCTCGTGATGATCGTGCCCGTGCGCCTCCGCGTGCTCGTGTGCTGTTGCTGCGCTCATGACTGCTTTTTTGAGTTGGTTTCCGTCCTTTGGCCAGGGTGGAGAAGAATTCGTGCCGATTCGCCGGATCGTTTCAAAGCGTTCCCCGGGCCGACCTCAAAGAGGTTCTCCGGTTTCAAGGTTGACCTTCGCCCCGGAAAGTTGCGCATCCGCCGGGATCGCGAGAAGTTCCGCCTCCGTGAAGGGGGCGGGTCGGGTGCTGAACTCATCGCGGGCCGCTTTCATCATCTCCTTGGTAACTACGCCGTCCTCGCCATCGGGGAGACTGCCAAATTTACGGCGCACGTAGGTGAGAACCTGGGCGATCTTCTCGTCGTTGAGGGTGTTCCACGCGGGCATCAACTGATTGTAGGACTGGCCGCCCACCTTGAGAGGACCGTTGATGCCGTGGAGGAGGATGGCGCCGAGACGTTTCGTGCCACCGTCAACCCACTCGGAACCAACCAGCGGCGGAAATTGGCCGGGAAGGCCCTTGCCGTCAGCCTGGTGGCAGGCGATGCAGTTGCTGTAAACCTTTTTACCCTCGGACTCCCATTCCTGGATCCACGGCACCTTCTCCTTTCCGGCATCGCCGCCCCCGAGGGAAGGACGCGCGGCGGCGACGTAGTTCGATTCAACGTAAATGCTGTTCCGGAATCCGTTGCTGGTGCTGAAGAGCTGACCGCCCCCGAAAATGAGGATCATGGCGGTGAGCGCGACGACCGTAACGCCTACGGTCCCCCGTCCGCCCGGCTGGAGCGGATCCTCGCGGCGAATCGCATCATGCAATTCCACCGTGCTGATCGTTCCCTGCTGGTAATCGAGGTTTTTGTCGTCGGACGGTTCCATGAGGAAGGGTCGGGAGAAATAAGGGTGGTCAGTTCCCGCTTAGATAGGACTTCGGAAGCGGCTGGTCTTTCTTAAGCGAGAGAAGGTAATCGACAAGCGCGATGGCCTGGGACTTCGGCCGGTCGGCCGAACCGTGGTAAAGGTGCTTGAAGGCGGGCATCCCGGTTTCCGCGTTAAAGGATTTCGGTTCAAAAAGATGACGGTGCATTTCTTCCGCAGTCGTGATACGATAGGCTACGTTCGAAAGGTCCTGCCCGATGCGCTGGTATCCCAGCGGAGCCACCGCCTCGTTGGCGTAGTCACCCGGCTGGGTCTCGCGAGCGAAGTCTCCCTGCTCCCCTTCGCGACCTCCCCATCCCGGACGCCAGCGGTCGGCCCCTGCATAGGTGGGACGGATCACCTGGGTGTGGCAATAGGCGCAACCCTCCGCGGCGTAGACCTTGCGGCCATAATCACCCGCACCGACCCGCTGGAGATTGCGGTCGGGATAGGCGGCGACACCGCCCTCCACTTCCTCGCCCTCGGCGTAGGCAACCGGGACCGCCTTGGACTGGCCGACATACGGAAGCACCACCAGAAGCAGCCACGGCAACGCGAAGGAGAGGCCGAGGGCACCGAGCAGTTTCCAGAAGTTTTTCGAATTCATTCGGGAGGAAATTCTATTCTCAGTCTCACGAAACACCGGCGGCGGCGCGCGCGCTGGGAGCCTCGCCGGGTTCAGCGTGGATCAGGGTCGGCCCGGCGCTCTTCCGGCCCTTGCCGAGGAACATGAGGGTGAGTTGTTGCAGGAACACCAGATTCGACCATGTGATCAGCGCCCAGGCGATGCAGCGTCCCGCCACGTAGGCGGCGGAATTGGTGAAGGAGGTGGAGAAATCACGATCCCAGACCGCGAGATCCCCGCCCTGGGCGATGCCACCGACGAGCGTGGCCACCACCATCGTGATGATACCGTAGGTGCTGAACCAGAAATGAGTGCGGATCCGGGCTCCAGAGGGCCACTCCGCGCCGGTGATGCGAGGGACGATGAAATAGAAGGCCCCGAACATCGTCATCGAGAAGAAGCCGTAGAAGGCGAGCATGTCGAGCCCGGCGACGAAATGGGTGAACTGGAGGTGCTTGCCGAAGAGGAAGGTCGAACTCATCGCCGAGAGCACCGCATAAACCGCCAGCATGAGCACACCGAGAACGGTGAAGCGGAGCGATGGGCTGTATTCCCAGAGTTTCGTGCAACCCTTGAGGGTCATGAGAAGGTTGACGACCGTCGCGACGATCGCAACGAGGATGAAGATCGTGGCGGCACTGCTCACCGCCGGCATCCAGGCCGGGAAGGGCCCGCCCATGAAGCGGGCAAAACCGGTCCATCCGGCGAGAACCGCAAGAATCCAGAAGGAAGTCTGCGCGAGCGGGTAACTGTAGATCGGACGTCCCGAAATCTTGGGAATGATGTAGTAGGCCACCGCGAGAGCAACCGGAGCCATCCAGAAATAGACGAGGTTGGAGAGATACCAGGCATCAACCCCGGCCCCCATGACCGGGGCGGAGCCGGCGTTGATGAAAAGATTCGCGGTGATGAAGATCCACGGGAACCAAACGGCGGCACCGACCAGGTAAAGCTCGGAGATGTAGAACAGGGCGTTGCGGCGTCCGAGGAACATCGGCACGACCCATACCACGGTGAGAGCGTAGGAGGAGGCAAGCACCGGCCAGAGCCAGCCCGGGAAGTCCAGAAGCGGGATGGAGCGTCCCGCACCGAACCAGATCGCGACGACGGCGATGGCAACCCCCGCATTCCAGAGATGACCGGACACGATCAGGGCGGTCGGGTGGGCGACGCGGGACCGGGTGAGGCGGGCCATGAGCCAGAGCATCACGCCAACGCCGGCTTGCATCGCCCATCCGTAGACGAGGGCGTTGAAGTGAACCGGAAAGAGGCGGCCGTATCCCATGAAAGGGCAGTCGTCCCAGAGACCCGGGACCCGGAGCTTGAGCGAACTGACAAAACCCATCACCGTCGCGAAGAAGAGCCACGCGGCGGCGCT
This sequence comes from Verrucomicrobiales bacterium, assembly GCA_044352585.1. Lineage (GTDB taxonomy): Bacteria > Verrucomicrobiota > Verrucomicrobiia > Verrucomicrobiales > DEV007 > Arctic95D-9. The sequence goes on along the minus strand of JBILDO010000057.1, from coordinate 15,256 downwards.
GGTGAAGAAAAACATCACGGGGTAGCGCGCCGAGCGGTCGATCGCGGCCCGCTCGTTCAGATCCTCCGGAGTCGGTTGTGGCACTGTCATAAAACGTTTTCGAATTCGCTTCAGTTCTCCGGACTATTTCGCGGCGGGAGCCGGGGCCGAGGCGGGAGCCGGCGCGGGAATGGAAGGCGCGGGAATGGAAGGCGCGGGAGTGGCCGGCGCAGGAGTGGCCGGTGCGGGTGTGACCGGTGCAGGAGTGGCGGCAGACGCGGGCGCCGTTGCTCCACCTGCGGGGGCGGGAGCGGCGGGTTGCTGGGACTGCTTGAGGAAGGTTGGCGAACCCGGGACGACCACGTCGGTCGGGGCCGGTTTGGCCGGAGCCTTGGCGAGGGCCTCAAGGGCCGCCGCCACCTTGGCCTCGTCGACCAAGGCGGACTGGGCACCCTTCACCTCGTCGAGGTTGGCCCAGCGCTCCTTCGTCCGCGCGTCGGTGAACTCACCCTCGTAGGCCCGGTTGACGGGATTCTTCGAGTCGAGGCGCCCGCTGACGATGAGGGCGAGGAATCCGAACAGCCCGAAAATCGCGAGGGTCCACAGGACCTGCTTCAGGTTGGAACAGCATGGCTTGCTGGTGTCGCTCATGGAAAGGAAGGCAATCGTGTGCGGGTCAGTTCACCACGTTGAGGGATTCGTCGAGGCGGGGATCGCGACAAGGGAAAAGGCTGGCCGAGGCGAGCTGGCGGAGAAGGAAGAACCCGAAGAGTCCGCCGACACTGACAAAGGCGAGGAGGTCAAACACCCAGGCACCGGGGATCGTCATCGCAATATGGCCGGAGGCCGCGGTGAGCGAGGGGCCGCGCTCGGGGATGATGATCCAGTAGAGGTCGAGGGCGTGCATGAGCAGATTCCAGCACGCGATGCCGGAAATGACATAGGGAAGCTTCTTCACCGAGCGCAGGAGCAGGGCCACGAAGGGGACGAAGAAGTGTCCGATGACGAGGAAGGCGATGGTGTAGGCGTTCCAGAACTCCGTGTTGCGGGTCAGGTAGAACTTGGTTTCCTCGGTAATGTTGGCATACCAAATGAGGAAGAACTGGGAGAAGGCAATGTAGGCCCAGAAGATCACGAAGGCATGCATCAGCTTGCCCATGAGATGGTAGTGCTCCATCGTCACGACCTTCTTGAGGTAACCCGCCTTGCGCAGGAGGGTGAGGAGGATGATGAGGAAGCCCATCGAGTTCAGGGCGGCCCCGGCGAAGAGATAGACTCCCCACATCGTCGAGAACCAGGTGTAATCGAGGCCCATGAGCCAGTCGAAGACGAGGAAGGTCCAGGCCGTCGCGAAGAAGGGGAGAAGTCCGCAGCTCCAGCGGCGCATCCAGCGGAACCACTTCGGATCCCCGTCCTGGTCCTGCTTGAGCGACCAACCGCGCAGGAGGAAGGCGATGCCACCCAGGGCGACGAGGTAGAAGAGCTGGCGCACCCACCAGAACGACTCGTTGAGGTAACCCCGCTTCTTGAAGAGCAGCGCCTCGTCATGGTGGAAATGCTTGTCGGTGAGGGTGGCGGTGGCACCTTCGTCGGAGAGGTCCTCCTTCTCGAGTTTGGCCGCCTTCTGCTCCACCTCCGCGATGCGGCGCTCGAGGTGGATGCGATGGCCGGGACTTGGCGATGCCACGTCGGCGAGGTCCTTCTTCGCGGCCTCGACCGCGGCGCGGGCCTTGGCGACCGCTGCCTGGCGTTCGGCGATGTAGGCGGTCTTTTCCTTCTCCGCGGCTTCGGCGGCATGGTGCAACGCGGCTTCACGCTTGGGAAACCATTCCCAGAGGGCGTCACGGAAGCCGAAGCCCGAAATGAGCAGGGGAAGACCGAGGACGAGGATGAAGGGAATGAGACTGGCGAGATTCTCCATGAGACGCCGCACGACGGTGCCCCATCCGGAGTTGCTCGCGTGGTGGAGAAGGGTCCAGAAGAGACCACCGACGGCGAGGGAAAGGAAGAAAATGACCGCGAAAAGCCAGCTGTATCCCATCGCCCCGGCCTTGTCCGGCATCGAGAACCGGAGGATGAAGAACAACAGGGTGCCGCCGCCGCCCACTCCCAAACAAATCAACTGGAGCAGGGCGGGGATCTTGAAGCGCTCCCCGTCGCGGTAATCGTCTCCGTCTTTGAGTCCAGCCATATGAATCGTGCAGCGGTTGAAAGGATTGCGGATCAGTTCCCCGAGGCGGCCTGCAGGCCGCGCAGGTAAGCGGTGATGGCCCATCGGTCGTTCACCGAAAGCACACCGTTGTAGGGTCCCATGAGGCCCTTGCCATGGGTGATGGTCCAAAAGATCTGCCCCTCGGGCATCGCCTTGACCCGCGGATCGATCAGATTCGCGGTCGGGGGGATCATCCAGTATTTCGAGACGATTCCGGCTCCATTGCCGGATTCGCCGTGGCAAGGGGAGCAGGTGATGCGGAATCGCTCCTTGCCCCGGGCGAGAAAGGCCGCGTCCATCTTGATTTCCCCGGGGAATCCCTTGCCGTAAAAGTCTCCGAACAATCCCGTGTTGGCGTAGTCGGTGCCGCGCGAGTAATCGAGGCGGCTCGTCGCCACCGCGTCGCCCACCGGTGCCTCGTAACCCATCGGGACGGTGCCCTCGACCGGCTTTTGCGCCCCCTGGCCGTGCTCGAAGAACTCGCTCGGCTTCTGCGCCTTCACCTTGTACTGGTTGTCCATGTCGGGGAAGAGCATGAAGGGGGGCGTCGAGAACTTGTCACCACGCGGCCCGAGCGCGAGGGCAACGGTGATTGAGGCGATCGCCAGGATGAGAAAAAACCAACGCATGCTCGTGTCCGGTTCAGTAATTGACTTCCTCGATCTTGCCCGCGCCGATCCCGGCGAGGAGTTCCTTGGTCTTCTCCCGCTTGAACTTCGGGTCGCGGGCCTCGATCACGAGGAGGAACCCGTCAGAAGAGAATTTCGAGAAAAGGGACGAATTGAAGAGAGGGTGGTTCCACCGCGGCAGAAGGATGATGGCGAACAGGCCGAGCACGGTGGCAAAGGCGGAGAAGAGAATCGTCAGCTCGAAGGTCACCGGGAAGAAGGCCGGGAGCGTGAAAAGATTGGTCGGCTTGTCCTGCACCACCGTCGGGTAGAGACTCACCTGGGTGAAGAACTGGAGCAGCAGCGCCGTCATCGAACCGGTCACCCCGCCGCAGAGGACGAGGGCGGAGAGCCAGCTCTTGCCGAGGCCCATGGCATGGTCCATTCCGTGGACCGGGAAGGGCGTGTGCACGTCCCAGCGGCGGAAGCCGGCGTCGCGCACCTTTTCCGCGGCGTGATAGAGATCGGAGGCGGAAGAGAATTCCGCGATATAGCCGAAGAGCTCGTTCGAACTTGAGGATGGATTACTCACGGTTCCTGCGGGTTGGGAGATTCCTGGGTTACTTGGCGGCGACACGGCGCTTCTCGCGGAGGCGCTTCCACTCGGGATAATGCGGATCAGACTCGGGAAGGACACCCTTCACTTCACTCATCGCGATGACGGGGAGGAAGCGGATGAAGAGAAGGAAGAGCATCATGAACATGCCGAAGCTGCCGGTGAAGAGCAGCTTCTCCACCCAGGAGGCCGAATAGTAGCCCCATTGGCCGGGGAGGAAGTCCCGGGCGAGCGAGGTCGGGATGATGACGAAGCGCTCGAACCACATCCCCGCGTTGACCAGGTTCACGATCACGAAGACGACCCAGAGGTTGTGGCGGCAGAACTTGAACCAGAAGACCTGGGGAGCGATCACGTTGCAGAAGAACATGCAGTAATAGGCCCAGGTGTAGGGTCCCGAGAGGATCCGCAGGTGGAAGGCATCCGTCTCGAACTGGTTCCCGCTGTAGTAGCTGATGAACAGCTCCATGATGTAGGCGTAGCCGACGATCGTCCCGGTGAGGAGGATGATCTTGGCCATGTTGTCGATGTGCTTCGCGGTGATGAGGTCCTCGAGACCGTAAAGCTTGCGGACCGGAAGCATCAGGGTGAGCACCATCGCGAAACCACCGAAAATGGCACCGGCCACGAAGTAGGGCGGGAAAATCGTGGTGTGCCATCCCGGCACGACCGAAGTGGCGAAGTCGAAGGACACGACCGAGTGCACCGAAAGCACCAGCGGCGTCGAAAGGGCCGCGAGGATGAGGTAGGCCATCTCGTAGTGGCGCCACTGGCGGTTGCCGCCGCGCCAACCGAACGCGAAGAAACCGTAGAGTCGCTTCGGGATCATTGACTTGGCCCGGTCGCGAAGGGTCGCGAGATCGGGAATGAGACCGATGTACCAGAAGATGACGGACACGGTGAAGTAGGTCGAAACGGCGAAGACGTCCCAGAGGAGCGGGCTCTTGAAGTTCTGCCAGATCCCGTTCGAGTTCGGGATAGGGGCGAGAAACCAGACCATCCAGAAACGGCCAACGTGGAAGCCGGGGAAAATGCCCGCGCACATGACCGCGAAAAGCGTCATCGCCTCGGAGGCACGGTTGACCGAGGTCCGCCACTTCTGCCGGGTCAGGAAAAGAATCGCCGAGATGAGGGTTCCGGCGTGGCCGATGCCGATCCAGAAGACGAAGTTCACGATGTCCCAACCCCACGCGACGGGGTGGTTCATCCCCCAGACACCGACGCCGGTCGAGACGAGGTAGACGAGGCTGAAGACAAGGCAAAGGAACCCGAGGACCGAGGGCACGAAAAGAACCCACCAGATGAGGGGCTGGCGGTTCTCGACGATGCCGCAGATGCGGTCCGTGATCCAGCCGAGGGAGCGGTTGTTGAGCACGAGCGGCTCCCGCGCCACCCCTTCCGCTTCGGAAGGGTGGACGGCCGCGTTCGCTTTGGAGGTATTCGCCATGGTCGGGAAAGACTCGGATTAATGCATCTGGGAAGTGACGGTGCCCACCACTTCCGCCCCGGGCATCTTCATGTTCGGGTTCTTGATGCGGGCCAGGTAGCTGGTGCGCGGGCGGGTGCCGATGTACTTCAGGAGATCGTAGTTGCGCGGATTCTTCTTCGCCGCCTGGATCTTGTCGCCTTCGGCCTTGAGGTTTCCGAAGGTGATCGCGCCGGCTCCACATGCGTCCTGACAGGCCACCGTGAAGGAATTCGCCTTCACCTGGATGTCCGCGGAATCGCGCGCCGCGGCCTTGGCCGCAATCTTCGCGGTGTTGATGCGCTGGACGCAGTAGGTGCACTTCTCGATGACCCCGCGCATCCGCACGGTGACGTTCGGGTTTTTCTGCAGCTGCTGCGAGGTCGTGGCATTGCCCGCGGCGGGAGCGAGCGGTCCCAACTCGAGCTGGGTGAGGGCGCGCTTGTTGTAATCGTAGTAGTTGAAGCGGCGCGCCTTGTAGGGGCAGTTGTTCGCGCAATACCGCGTGCCGATGCAGCGGTTGTAGGTCATCGCGTTGAGGCCGTCGCCGGTGTGGACCGTGGCGTTGACCGGACAAACCGTCTCACAGGGGGCGCTCTCGCACTGCTGGCAGGCGACGGGCTGCGAGATCATCTCGACATGGTCGTCATCCACAGGACGCTTCCCGGGCTCGATCTTGGTCGTTTTCTTGCCCGCGATGTAGTCGAAGACGGTGCCGAGTTCGGCGACGGTCTCCTTGTCCTTCGGACTCGAGAAGTAGCGGTCCATGCGGATCCAGTGCATCTCACGGCCGTTGAGAACCTGCTCCTTCCCGACGATGGGAATGTTGTTTTCGGCCTGACAGGCGATGACACAGGCATTGCATCCCGTGCAGGAATTGAGATCGACCGTCATGGCCCACTGGTGATGGGGATCGACGTGGAACTCGTGGCCATTGATGATCCCGACGATGGGACCCTCCTCGACCGTGCCACCCTTCATGTAGTCGACGCCCTTGTAGAGCGAGACATTCTCGGGGATGTGGCTGTCCATACCCTGGGATCCGGCGAACGCCGGATTCTCCTTCAACATCTCGACCGTGCCTTCGCGGGCGATGGCCCGGCCTTCCATGCTGTAATGCTCGGCCGTCAGGGCGAGGGCGTGTTTCTCGCCCAACTTCAGCGCGAGAGCTCCGGTGACCACATAGGGCTGGGCCGTCGTCATGAGCGGGTAGGCATTGAAGCCGACCCCCTTGCTGGCGGTCCCGGATGCGAGGTCTCCGTAATACCCGACCGGCAGGCTCACCGCGAAATCCGCATGACCCGGCGACCGCAGGACCGGCACCTTCACCTTCCGCTCGGTTCCGGCGACGGCCAACTCGACGAGGTCCCCGTCTTCGAGACCGAGTTCGGCGGCGGTGGCGGAACTGATGAGCGCGGCATTGTCCCAGGTCAGCTTGGTGATGGGATCGGGCGATTCTTGGAGCCATCCGTTGTTGACGAAACGACCGTCGTAAATCGCATGACTCGGGACGAGAGCGACCTCCAGTCCCTCGGGATGGGGAAAATCGGGGATCGCGGCCTTGGACAAGGCCGCCGTCTGCTCCGCCACATTGCCACCCAGCGAGCCCGCCGGCAGCTTGATTTCCGTGGAGAAGCCGTCACGGAGCGTCGCGGTCCAGTCCTTCCCGCCCAGGGCGGCATAAGTCGCCTTCACCTTGGCGAGAAGGGCCGCACCAGAGAAATCCTCCTGAGCCAACGCGAGGAGGAAACGGTCCACCGAAACCCCGCCCCAGAGCGGGTTGATCATCGGCTGCTGCACTGAATAGACTCCGGAAAGACTCAGATGATCACCCCAGGACTCGAGATAATGGGCACCGGGGACATGCCACGTGGCCCGCTTGGCCGTTTCGTTGAGAGACGTGCCGACCTGGACGAGCTCCTTGAGCTTCGCCCCCTTGGCCTTGACGTCGAGCTTCTCGGCCAGCCCGAGGTTGGCGGGCGCGTCGAAGGCCACGTCGCCCTCGTTGAGCACGAAGAGCGTCTCGATCTCGCCCTTGTCGATTGCACCGGCGAGAGCGGCGATTCCCTCGGTCGCAGTGAGCGCGTGATTGACCACGGAAAGGATCGGACCATAGGCACCGAGGGCCCGGTTGGCCGCGGCCACGAGGTAGTGCACCCCGGCACCATGACGGGGACCCGCCACGAGAACGGACTTGCCCTTGGAGGCCACGAGATCGGCGGCGCATTCCTTGATCCAGGCGAGATGGTAAACAGAGGGGACGAGACGCGCGACCACGGCGTCGGCGAGGCCGGTCAGCGCGGCGTCGTTGAGAGCCGTCCCGATCTCCTTGGCGATCAATGCCGCGACCGGAAGAATCTGCGAGGCGGGAAGACGGTAGCGGTGATCCGCCATCCCCCCCGTCTCGGTGAAGGCCGCCTCCACCGCATAGAAACGACTCATGCCTCCCGCCCGCTCCGGAGACCGGGTCGAGGAAAATTCCGCGAGCGAGTCCTCGCCGACGGGCTCGCTCCCCAGAAAATCACAATCCAACGAGAGGATGCGGTCCGCCGCGGCGAGATTCACCACCGGAAGCGATCCGGGCCCGTAGAGGGCCGCCGCCGCCGCCTTGAAACCGGCCGGAGCCAACGCCTCGTAGGAGAAGAAACGGATTCCAGGAGCCGCCTTCGCCACGTCCGCAAGAAGGGCCTTGCGCGTCGGAGAGGTCGAATCGGAAAGGAGCACGCCAACCTTGGCACCCGACTTCTTTTCGCGGAACGCCTTGAGGAAGGACTCCTCGAAGTCCTTCGCCGAAGTGGCCTTGCCACCCTTGAGATAACCCTTGGAACGATCCTGATCGTAGAGGTCGAGGATCGACGCCTGGGTGAAGGCGTTGGAACCGCCCGAAACCGCGGGATGGAGACGGTTTCCATCGACCTTGGTGGGACGCCCCTCGTGGGTGGTGACGACGAGCGGGTCGCAACCCAGGCCGCCGAGCCTCGCCTTGGCCGTGGAATAATAAAGCGCACGCCCCGGAATGACCCACTCGACGTGCTCGTTGTACGGAACCAACTGCTCAAGGGGACGGCTGCAGGCGACCCCGAAACCGGCCAGGGCGGTCGAGGCACCCATCAGCTTGAGGAAGCCGCGACGGGAAGACTCATCCATCTCCAATTCGCCGGCACCCTGCGGAAACTCCCGCTCCAGCCAGCCCTTGAACTCCGGGGAGCCTTCCAGCTCACCGAGACTCCGCCAATGGATCCGGGATGCCTGTTCCTCGGCCGGGTGATGCCACTTACGCTTCATTCGAAATTCGTTCCGCTGTTCTTTCCAGGGTTCGTTCCAGGGTCGGGATCAATGGTGGCAGGCTGCACAGTCCTGCGGCGGATGAACCGCCCACGCCTTCTGGAGGTGGGCGCCGATCAACTCGCGGTTCCAAACCTTGCCCTCGTCGGACTTCTTCAACTGGTCCACCGGAGTCTTGGTTTTTCCGGAAACGTAGGCGTAGAACTTTTCCGCATCGAGGTCCTCGGACTTCCAGGCGAGATTGGTGATCTGGTCAAGTGGACGCAACACCTTCGCGGGATCGCGGTGGCACTCGAGACACCAGCTCATGCTCAACGGCTTGGCGTGATAGACGACCGGCATTTCATCGATGCGACCGTGGCACTCCACGCAGCTCACCCCACGGTTGACGTGAGCCTGGTGGCTGAAATGGGAGTAGTCCGGAACCTTGTGGAGTTGGACCCATTCGATCGGCTTTCCGGTGTAAGCCGGATGATTCGGGTCCATCGCCTGACGGAGCGGCTCAAGCTTGGGCGAGTCGGATTTCACCTTGCCCGGACCATGGCAATTCCAGCAAACCTGGGCCGCCGGGATATTCGAGTGGGGGGAATTCTCCACCTGGCTGTGGCAGTAACGACAATCCATGCCCAGTTGCCCGGCATGGAGGCTGTGGTCGAAGGGAATGGGCTGCTGCGGCATGTAGCCGACCCGCGTGTATTTCGGAGTCCAGGAATACCAAGCCACCGCGATCACGCAGGTTCCGAGGGCACCGAGGCCCACGAGAATCTTGATCGCCAGCAGGTTCGTCCAACGCGGAAAAATGTTGCCCATGTCGTGCGGGAGAGACGTCACTAAATCGCTTGTGAAAACTTTCACAAGCGATTTTTCGGAGGAATTTTCCGGCGCCGCGCACCCTCACCCGTCGAGGGGAACGGAACATCCCCGGGCAGCCGGGAATCGGTGAGATTTACCCCCTTGAGCTCCCGATGGGGAACGCAGCGAAACGCACGGGCCGCCTCACGGACGGAACTCGCTGACCTGCCCGTTGTAGGGATTGACCTGGAGGCAAAGGTAGTTGTCCGGTTGGGACGACTGCGTTGCCCCCTCCCCTTGGACGAGGGTGATATACCAGGTGTCCCCGCCGGAGGTCCGGAAGGGCAGGTCGGTCGATCCGTCCGGCCGGAAGCGGAAGGCGACAAATTCGGAGTCACGGATCGCCCCCCCTTCTCCGGCGGGCGATGGGCCCCGTCCCGCGGTGGGAGCGGAGAATCCATACCGCTGATCCTGGGCCGAAGCCCCGCCGGCCCGTGCGTCGAGCAGGGTGGAGAGCCCCTCGTGGACCGCCACGGGAGACCGGATGCGGAAGAAGGGGCTGATCGGGGCGAGCTCCCCGTTCACGTTGTATTGATACAACTGGAACCCACGGAAGGCCTCTTCGTTGCGGGCGTTGGCGAAGTCCGGAATCTTGAAGAAACGAACCTCGACATCGGCGCTCTTCGAAATCGCGATCTGCTGCGCATAGGTCAGCTGGTTCCGGACGACCTGTCCCTCGCCGGTGAGGGAAGTCGAGGAAATCAGGCTGAGCAGGTTCGGGGCGGCGAAGGCGAGGAGCAGGCCCACCACCCCCAGAACCACCATGAGTTCGATGAGCGAAAAGGCCGCACGGGAGAATCGAGGAACAGTCTTCATGTCGTTCAAAAATCAGGTGCTCCACTTCGAGCTGCGCAACATCACGAGGGCGCTGAAAATCTTGTGACTCACGCCCAGCTGGTTGAGCGTATCGGCCGCCTTTTGGACGTCCTGGGCGTAGTTGTTCGTGTTCATGAAGAGCCCGTTCAGCGCGTTGACGAGCTCTCCCGGGGGACTGGAACCGTTTTCAAAGCGGACCGCCGCCGTTTCATCGATCGCCACCATCGTGACGCGGAGCAGCGGCGGGACCTGCTGCGAATAGGCGGCAAACTCCTCGCTCGGATCATTCGAATCGAACCGATATTCCGGAGCGATGCGGCTGAAGGTCTCGTTCCGGTTCGCGACCCCCACCTCCAGGGAATCCCGCGGGGAGACGACGAGGGTGAGGATGTTCTCGGCGAGGGGGTTGAGATGAGACTCGAAGTCCCCCTGCCCCACTTGCAGCGACTGCTTGAACCACTGGTTGAAGATCTGCGGCTTGCTGTTGGCGCGCTCCTCCTGTCCATCCTGGAAGACCTGGTTCGATTCCGCCGGAGGACGGAACTCCATCAACCGGTAGCGGAACCGGTCCGCCGATTGGACGAACCCCGGCTTGAAGCGGCGGTCGCCGCCAAAGGCGACGAAATATCCCCGGCCGTTGAAGAGGTTGTTCAGGTTCCGGTATCGCGTGGAGAACCCGAGCGGGGCCTGGAAGAAGATCGCCTGGCCAACCGGTTGCTGGGTCCCACTGCCCACGAGCTGCGAGGCCGGCATGGTGATGAAGTGGAGCTCCGAGACGGGGAAATAGCCGTCGAAGATGCCGTCACCGTCATTGTCCCGGAGATCCCAGTAGTTGTTCAAAGACGCCTGGCCGATGTTCTTCGTCATCACATCGAAGGCGACGCGGGCCTCGCGGAATTGGCTGATCCGGCTCTCCGAGAAGCGCCAGCTCCGCTGCACCTGGTCGAGCAGGGCGGTGAGCATCAGCATGAGGACGGAAAGAATCCCCATCGCGACCATCAGTTCGATGAGGGAAAATCCGCGGGTGGGTTTGGAAAGAACGGCTGGGTTCATCGGGAGAGGGTTGGCTCACGGCTGGAAGGTCTGCCCCATCTTCACGACCATCGTCTGGTAGGTGTGGATCATGTGGCGGTACTGGTCGCCCCAGTCAAACGAGGCACCGAGACCCGAGACGGCGGCGACCTCGATCACGACGGGACGGAGGAGATTCGTCTTCGGGGCGTCGGCTCCGAACTGATACCCCGAGAATACGCCCCCCCCCACGGAGTCCGGCATCTTTCCACCGGTGGGACCCGGAACCGAAACGCGGGCGGTGTAAATATGCCCGAAGCTGCCCTTGACCGCTCCGCCACCGCTCCGGCTGTCACCGAGTTCCTCGCCCTGCGCGTCAAAGTAGATCTCCATCCCCTGATACTGGTTGAGCGCTTCGAAATTCGCCATCTGGAGTTCGTTGAGGATCTGCTGGTGGATCCGGGCCATGATCGCCTCGTCGCCGGCGTCGCGCATCGTGTTCATCCCCTGCGGCAGCAGGGCCATGAGAGTGGAGAGTGCCACCGCGGCGATGGCCATGGCGATGGTCACCTCGATGAGACTGAAGGCGCGCGCCACGATGCGGGACGGTCGGGAAGGTTTCATGGTCGGGAGCGCGGGGGCGTGGCGAAGTCGGGTTGGGGTCACGGAGCGAAGCGGCGGGGATTGATGACGCGGAATCGGTAGAACTCATCCACGCTCCGGGCGTTCGGGTCGGCGAAGTCGGGCATTTCACCATTCGGATCGACGTAACGCTCCACCACCGAGGAGCCGCGGTATTCGGCCTGGACCGTGTCGGTGGAGGGGCGCCACTCGCCGTATTCCGACTCGTTTTCACGCCGCGACTGCTTGATGACCTGGGCGCGGTAGTGTACCTGGAAGGTGTTCGACTTGGTCGTCAGGCGTGCCTGGATGTTGGTGTAGGGACGTTCGCGCGAGTTGTCTCCCACGAGGGAATGGTCGCGCCAGTATTTGCCATTCTCCATGTCCGGCACCGATCCGGAGGACTCGTTGACGCTGGGAGTGTAGCTCCCAATCGAGCCGCGGCCGCCACGTCCGGCCCGGACCGAAGCTTCTTCCGGCACGAGATGGATGTCGCAGATCTCCGAGGCCGAGCGGAAGAGGTTCTCCCCGTTCTTGAAACGCTTTTTCGCGAACTGGACCAGGGTGGCATCTTCGACGATGGAGGAACGCAGTCGTTTGCCCTGCAAATCGCCCCCGCTGGGATTCCGGTCCGGGTGCCAGCCCTGGCCGCGCCCCCTCCCGTGTTTGTAGCTCCGATTCCACTGATTGGGGATGCAGAGCATCGATTCAGAGCGGAAGACCCCGCGCAGGGCGGTGTCGCGATGGACGTGGAGGAACGGCACGATCTGGTAATTCATGTTGACCTTGCCGGCGGTCGAGAGTGGCTCGCTGATCGCGTAGGGCTCCACCACCGGCATCCAGAAAAGGTCCATGAGGAGGTGGTCCGGCGGCAGTTTCGCCTGAGGACTCAGCGTCCGCACGCTGAAGCCTTCGCGCCCGGGGTGCGCGGTAAATCCGTTGCCCGCCACGCTCGGCCGGAAGAGCAATGTCAGCCAGGGCTTCGGGGGATTCGTGCCGAGCGAACTCGGAAGCGACCCGAACATGCCCGGACCGGAGATCATCCGATTCGGCGAGAAGTAGGCGGGTCCGCCCGCCTCGGCATACTCCGGATTCGAGAAATAAGGGAAATCGCCGGCCCGGTAACGTTGTTCCCAATAAAAGACGAGGTCCTGGGTGAACTTCGTTTTCAGCGCGTGAACGTTCCCCTCGTCGGGCTTGTTGATGTAGGGTCCATCGACCATCACCCCCGCTCCGTTGTCAAAGTCGCCGTATAGCTGGATTTCGTTCGACTTGGCGGTTCCGGCCATGGCCATCGGAGTGACCCCTCCGTAGGGATTGTTGCCCGGGAGATCCGGCACGAGGAGGAAGGGTTTGTTCTCACGGGCCCCGGGGGCATAACCGACGATCGGGTTTCCGGACGAGGTCGTCAGCGAATGGGCGAGCCGCTTGGTGCCGTAGTCACGGTGAGGCCCGAAGATTTTGTCGGCGGGGACGATCTGGCGTTTGGCCGCGGCGAGGCGCATGTCCCCATGCTGGATCGCGATCGACTGGACCACGTCGCCGGACCGGATGTAGGTGCTGGGACTGTCCCAGTTGTTCGTAAGCAGGGTCATCCTCCCGATCATGTTGCCGACGCCCGGTCCCCGGGCACCCGACTTGACAAGGTATTTGGTCGCGGCCGTGCCCAAGGAGTTACCGGGATCGCTCGTGAGGCTGGCGAGTTCCAGGGAATTGTGCGAATCATGCCGCCCGCCGAATTCGTCGATATAGCCGCCAAACCCACCCGCCATCACCGGAGACGGCACGGTGAAGGGAGGGAACTCCATCTCCACTTCCTGCACGAGATCGGGAGTTCCACCGGCTCGCGCCGATCCCTCGGTGTGCTTGCCTCCGTTGTAGACGAGGAATTTCACGCGACCACCCCGGAAATTCATCGTGTCCCGGCTGACCTTGAACGGCAACGTGACGAGGTCATAGCGGTAGGATTGGGCGATGTCGTTGAGATTGTTCTGACCCAAATCCCGACCTCTCACGGAACGGAGCGCATCACCCACATTATGGTAGCCCTTGTCGAGCGGGGTCACCCGGGCACGAAGGCTTCCATTGAGCGTGAAGCCACTCCGGTTGAGATGGAACCAGACGTGACGCTCCGGCCGGGTCTCCTGAAGCGCTTCGCGGGCGCTCAACATGTAGCCGAATGAGAGCAGCCCACCCCAGGAACGCGCTCCGCCCAGCTTGTGCGGTTTGGCCCAATTGGTGGCCCAGATGAACGTGTTCGCAGTCCCATCGGGATCCCCCTTGGACCCATAGTTTCCTTCAAATCCGATGAAACCGGGGCTGGTTCCATCGAGTCCCGAGAAAGTCATTCCCTGCTCCCGCCGGATATGCACCTCCATGTCCGGATTGATCGAGCCCCAACCGATGCCGGGGCAGAACATGTTGAAGAGGAAGGAGGCCTGCACGAGACGCTCCTCGGGCCTGAGGCGCATGTTCTCACAAGCCGCTTTCGTGATCAGCCTCTGGTTGAATTTGTTGACCGTCGGATTGTCCAGCACTGCCTGCGTGTAGGCGGAGTCCATGAAAGCGAGTTGCCAGTTCCAATGGATCGGGTCGAAGGCGGCGTTGAACTCGGCCTTTTCGGCCTCGGTCCCGTTCTCGAGAGCGATCAACCAACTCGGCCATCCCGCCTTGTCACTGGTCTTCGTGACCCCGATGGGAAGCGGAGGCAGATTGGTGTAGAGGTTGCCGGAGGCGGCCTCGACCACGACACGGTTGTCGATCGGAGCCCATTGCGTGACGCCCGGATACAACTCGTTGGGCCGAAAGCCGAACTCGCCCAGACTGGCGACGACAATGTCGGCCCCCGAAACCGAAAAAAAGCGCCCAATCCCCTTCGTCTCGACCCCACCCTCGTTGATCAGGATCGGAGTCACCTGTCCATGCCCCTTGTGGCCGAATCCTTTCACCGCATCGTCGCGCGGATTAGTGAAGGTGACGTGTTGCGCGGTGTTCTTGACCTGGAAGGCAGCGGCGAAGTCCTGACTGAACAGGGTGTCGTCATGAAGATTCGTCGAGCGGATGTAGTCGAACATCATCGTGAGGAGCTGCATGGCGCTTTCCTTGCCATACTTGTCGCTGAAACTGCCTCCGTAGCCGGGAACCCTCTGGTCCATCAGCCTGGCGAGATACCGGTAGAGCTGCTGGTTCCGGGGGATCTGCTGGTAATCATAGGTGGCGCTGTCGTGCCTCTCGCGCTTGAAGAGGTATTCAAAGCGGGGATACCCCCCTCCTTTGTTCTCGCCCATCGACGCGCAGTAGTGGATGAGGCGGTCGAACGCGGAGAGATGGGTATTGTAGGTGCTGCCGCCGGGGTTCGCGTTGTAAATCGGCCACATCGCGATCTTGGGCTTGTTGAAGATGTTGGTCTCCGGGGCGCGGCTGTTGACCGTGATGAAAAACTTCGCGCGCTCGAGATAATCGCTGAGTTGCTCGGGCGGGATGGCCCTCCCGCGGGAGTCGGGAAAGCGGTGGGGCTCGCGGTCCGCGCGCATCACGACATCGTCGAGCGAGGGAAAGAGGGGCTCGGTGTCGGCGATCAATCCGTTGGCTTCCTTGGGATCCCGGGTATCGATGACGCGGGTGCCGGACTGCGAGCCACCACCCACGACCCGGGGCACGACATTGAAGAGCATCTCCATCGCCTCCATGTCGTTGACGATATCGAGCACCCCGGGGGCCAGCGCCGGACCGAGGTGGGTCGTCGCCGGGTGGCCGGGATACCGCTGCCACTCCTTCTGCGTGGGCTGGTG
>JBILDO010000107.1:0-10306 GCA_044352585.1 Verrucomicrobiales bacterium | reverse complement strand
GCATGGCTCAAACGCCACCCCAGAGTCCGCATCCACTTCACGCCCACGAGTGCCTCGTGGCTCAACATGGTCGAAAGGTTTTTCCGAGACATCACTGACAAGTGCATCCGTCGTGGCGTCTTCAAAAACGTGGCCGAACTCGAAAAGGCCATCCTCGAATACATCAATACTCACAATGACGATCCCGCCCCCTTTATCTGGACGGCGAAAGCCAACGACATCCTCGAAAAGGTAAAGCGTGGCCGGGCGAAACTAAATAATTTACAGTCCGCTTGTCGGACTACACTAGCGTTTACCAACGTAGCGACGCTCAAGTCTTTCAGCGCCGCATACGACGCGGCGAACCTGAGCGCCAGGAAGCTGAATGCCACGATGGGCGCGATTCGCTGAACCTTCGGGATTCGAAGCCACAGGCGGTAACCGTTCAGCCGATTTCACCCGTCCCTTGCGGCTTGCCCTGCGGCCTTCGGGAAGAGGGGATCGTGTGCCGTTTCCGGAGGGGCCGGTGAGGAGGGCTTTCGAGGCTTTGCGTTTCGTCCCGCCAGGACGCGTCGGACAACGGACCACGCTACTTCCACAAATTCAGCAGCACGACCCCGGCCACGGCGACGAGGGCTCCCGCGAGTGAGAGTGGGCTGGGACGGTCGCCCTCGGTGAAGTAGGCGAGCGGCATCATGACGATGGGAGTCAGGGCGACGACCGCGAGAACGACTCCGCTCTCGAGACTCTGGAGCGCCCATTGGAAACAGCTCACGCCGATCACCGGACCGAACAACGCCGCCCCGAGGAGCCAGGGGACGACCTTCCGGTCGAGCGGTGTCCGCCAGGTTTCCCACTCCTTGCGCGAGCCGAAGAGACGGATCAGCAGGACCGCCGCCGCCGAAAAGAGAAGTCCCGCGACGACGCGTTGAAACGCCGCGGTGATGCCCGATCCGCTCGCTCCGAGCGCGAGGGCGACGGTCTCGGCCTTGCGACTGACCACGGCACCGGTGCCCTGGCCGAATCCGGCGATGAGCGAGGCGAGGATGCCCACCCAGAAATTGCCCCGCAACGGCACCTTCGCGAACGACTTCGCATTCGGCCGGATCGCCATCGCCACCCCCGTCAGGATGAGCAGGGCACAGATGACGACGCGCGGGCCCACCGCGTTGCCGAGCCAGAGCCACTCCAACACCATCGCAAAAAGCGGGGCGAGGCAGAGATTCAGCAGGATCGTCAGCCTCGATCCGATCCGCTCGTATGCGGTGAAGAGCGCGACATCACCCAGTCCGAATCCGATCAAGCCACTGACAAAAAACCATCGGAACGACTCCCAGCGCATCGCGTCCGGGGTGAGGAACCGGACGAGGATCCCCAGCACGAGCGTGGCGAGGGCAAGCCGCATCAGGTTTCCCCAGGCACCGCCCAGCTTCACCGCGACCCGCTGACCGGTGACGGCGGAAAAGGCGAAAAACAGCGTCGTGAGGATCGCGGCGATCATGGCGGGGCGCCGCGCGGTTCACGGGCCGATTCGGAGGTTGCCAAGGCAACGGCATCCGTCCAGTTTTGTAAAGTCCGCCTTTCGCCCGCGCCGCATGCCTCCGTCGTCCCCTCCATTCATCGTCCACAACGGCGTCCTCCGGTCCGCCGGCGAGCCGGTCGTCGCGGCGACGGACGGCATTTCCCTAGGCTGCGGGGCCTTTGAGACGATCGCCGCCTACCGGGGCCGGCCCTTTCTCGCCCGGGCCCATCTCGATCGCCTCCGCCGCGCCGCGGAGGTCTTCGGAATCGCCTGTCCGGACGACGCCATCCTCCTCGAGGCCATGACCACGGCCCTCGCCGCCAACGACCTCGCCACCGCCGGAAAAGCCCGGCTCCGCCTCACCCTCTCCTCCCGCGCCGATGGTTCCGCCAATTGGTGGATCGAGGCGACTCCGCCGCCGGATCACCCTCCCGCCGCCCGGGTCGTGACCGGACCCTTTTTCCGCAATGAACGGAGCCCCCTCGCCGGACTCAAGACCGTCAACTACGGCGACAATGCCGTGGCCCAGCGCCGGGCCCGGGCCGCCGGAGCCGACGAGGCGCTTTTTGCGAACACCCGCGGCGAACTTTGCGAGGGCACCTGGTCGAATGTCTTCGTCCTCGTCGATGGCCAATGGTCGACTCCGCCCCTGTCCTCGGGCTGCCTCCCCGGGATTACGAGGGGTGTCGTCCTGGAACTCTTCGCCGAACTCGGCCTCCCGGTCACCGAGTCGACCCGGTCGATTGAGGGACTGGACCGGGTCGAGTCCGCCTTCCTCACCTCGAGCCTGCGCGAAATCCAGCCGATCGCGGTGATGGATGGGCGGGAATTGCGGCCTTCCATGGCGGTGGAGGATTTGCGTGCGGCGTTCCGCGGACGGGTTGAGCGGGGTATTCAAGTTCCGTCTGATTGAGCGTCCCGGAGCCTCTTACGCCCCGCAAACGCGTAGGTTCCGGGAACGATCGATGGGAGTAAACTTTCAAAAGGGGTGGTTCAGTTCCACCCCGAGACCCCACCTGCACTGCCCCATGCGACACCGCCTCGTCCTCCTCGCCCTGGCCTCGCTCTCCCTGCCCCTCGCCGTCACGGCGATGGAGAAAGGCGACGCCCTGCCCGAAACGGTCAGTTACTACAAGGACGTGCGTCCGGTCTTCCAGGCCAAATGCCAGGGCTGCCACCAGCCCGCCAAGTCGAAGGCCGACTACGTCATGACCGAAGTCGCTTCCCTCATCAAGGGAGGCGAGACCGGCGCCGCGATCGTCCCCGGGAAGCCGGCCGAAAGCCATCTCCTCGAGCTCGTCGTGACCGCCCCCGGGGAAAAACGCCCCGAGATGCCGCCGAAGGAGGAGCCGCTCACCGCCTACGAGGTTTCGCTCGTGAAGAAGTGGGTCGAACAGGGTGCCAAGGACGACACGCCCGAAAACGCGCGCCAGAAGTACTCGATGGCGAATCCGCCCCGTTACGCGGTCCCGCCGGTGGTGATTTCGATGGATTATTCGCCGGACGGCACCCTCCTTGCCGTGGCGGGTTTCCATGAAGTGCTCGTGCACAAGGCGGACGGCTCCGGGATCGCGAAACGCCTCGTCGGTCTCTCCGAACGCATCCAGTCGGTCCGTTTCTCCCCCGATGGCAAGCAGCTCGCGGTGGCCGGGGGGCTTCCCGGCCGCATGGGCGAAATCCAGGTCTGGGACGTGGCCAAGGCGGAGCTGACCCTCTCGAAGATCGTCGGTTTCGACACCGCCTACGGCGCGAGCTGGTCGCCCGATGGCAAGCTCGTCGCCTTCGGCCTGCCCGACAACACGGTGCGGGCGATTCAGGCGTCGAACGGCGAGCAGGTCCTCTTCATGGGCAGCCACAACGACTGGGTGCTCGACACGGACTGGTCCCTCAAGGGCGATTACCTCGTCTCGGTCGGCCGCGACATGACGGCGAAGCTTACCGAGACGGCGACGGAACGCTTCATCGACAACCTCACCTCCATCACCCCGGGCGCGCTTGCCGGCGGCGTCAACACGGTCGACCGGCATCCCCTGCAGGACCACATCCTCGTCGGCGGATCCGACGGCGTGCCGCAGATCTACCGCACGAAGCGCGAGACGAAGCGGGTCATTGGCGACAACGCCAACCTCATCCGCAAGTATCCGGCGATGAAGGGCCGCATCTGGGACGCGGCCTTCGCGCCCGACGGAAAGACCTTCGCCGCCGTCTCCAGCCTCGACGGCAGCGGACAGATCCACCTCTACAAGTCCGAATATGATGCCACGATCTCTCCCGAACTGAAGAAACTGTTCGAGACCGTGCGCCGCGCTCCCGCACCGGGAGAGAACTATGAGCCGGCGCTCGAGGAATTCTACACCAAGGGCGCCGAGCTGATCAAGGGCATGGACGTGAAGGCGGCGATGTTCTCCGTGGCCTTCTCGCCCGATGGCAAGACGATCGCGGCCGGCGGATCGGATGGGATCATCCGCCTCCTCGATGCGAAGACCCTCGCGGAGAAAAAGACCTTCGCCCCCATCGCCGTGGACGCGGCGCTGCCGGAGGTGAAGCCCGATCCTTCCCTGACCGACCGCAAAAAGGCGAAGCATCACGAGACCGTTGGAAGCCTGCCCGAGGGCCGCACCGTGACCGCGATCACCCTTTCCCCGAACGCCGCCACCTTCGACTCCGCCGACCGCTACGTGCAGGTGCTGGCCACGGCGACGCTCGACGACGGAACCACCGCCGACGTCACCGGATTCGTGAAGTGGTCCGTGAACGGCTCCGTCGCCTCCGTGTCCGAGCGCGGCGTGGTCCGTCCCGGGACCGCCGGCGAAGGCGTCCTCACCGCGACCCTCGGCGACAAGAGCGCGACCGCTCCGGTGAAGTTCGCGCCCGCGGTCGTCGCCTCGGTCGACTTCGTGCAGGATGTGAATCCGGTGATCACCCGCCTCGGATGCAACATGGGCACCTGCCACGGCGCGAAGGACGGCAAGGCGGGCTTCAAGCTGAGCCTGCGCGGCTACGATCCGATCTACGATGTCCGTGCCTTTTCCGACGATCATACCTCGCGCCGGGTGAACTTCGCCTCCCCCGATGATTCCCTGATGCTTCTGAAGGCGACCGGGGCGGTGCCGCACGAGGCCGGAATGCTGACCGACCACGATTCGCGTTACTACCACGTCATCCGCAACTGGATCGCCTCGGGTGCGAAACTCGACACGAAGGCGGCGAAGGTCGCCTCGATCGAGCTGTTCCCGAAAAATCCCGTCGTGCAGAACCTGGGCGGCCGCCAGCAGTTCCGCGTCGTGGCCCGCTATGCCGACGGAAAGACGCGTGACGTGACCCTCGAGTCCTTCATCGAATCCGGCAACACCGAGGTGGCCGAACACGACGAGTTCGGGCTGCTCCACACCGTCCGCCGCGGCGAGGCTCCCATCCTCGCCCGCTACGAGGGCGCCTACGCCGCGACCACCCTGACGGTGATGGGCGACCGCAAGGGGTTCACCTGGAAGGCTCCCGAGACCTGGGGCGAGATCGACAAGCTCGTCGCGGCGAAATGGGAGCGGATGAAGCTCGAGC
This sequence comes from Verrucomicrobiales bacterium, assembly GCA_044352585.1. Classification (GTDB taxonomy): domain Bacteria; phylum Verrucomicrobiota; class Verrucomicrobiia; order Verrucomicrobiales; family DEV007; genus Arctic95D-9. Next base: position 5,247 of record JBILDO010000107.1, on the reverse strand, counting down.
CCAGCGGGCTCTGCACCGACGAGGAATTCGTCCGCCGCATCCATCTCGACCTCACCGGTCTGCCGCCGTCGTCCGAGCGCGTCCGTTCCTTCCTCGCCGACGACCGCCCCACCCGCGCGAAGCGCGACGCCCTCGTCGATGAACTTCTCAAGACGCCGGAATACACCGACCACTGGACCAACAAATGGAGCGACATGCTCCAGGTGAATTCCAAGTTCCTCGGCGACGAGGGCACGCGCCTCTACCGCGACTGGATCCGCAAGCAGGTCGAGACGAACCTGCCCTACGACCAGTTCGCCTACCGGATCCTCACCGCCTCCGGCTCGAACAAGGAAAATCCCGCCGCGAGCTACTACAAGATCCTCCGCGAGCCGGCCGAGATCGTCGAGAACACGACCCACCTCTTCCTCGCGACGCGGTTCAACTGCAACAAGTGCCACGACCACCCCTTCGAACGCTGGACCCAGGACCAGTATTACGAGACGGCGGCCTATTTCGCCCAGGTCGGACTCACCCGCGATGCCAAGAACGCCCCCAGCCAGAATCTCGGCGGAAGCGCCGTCGAGGGGGCCAAGCCGCTCTACGAGGTCATCGCGGACAAGCCCGACGGCGAGATGAAGCACGACCGCACCGGGGCGGTCACCGCGCCCGAGTTCCCCTACGAGGCCGACCTCGCCAAGGTCGCCTTCGCCGCGCCTGAAAAACCCACCCGGCGCGAACGGTTCGCGGCGTGGGTCGTCTCGGCGGACAACCCCTACTTCGCGACGAGCTACGCCAACCGCGTCTGGGGCTATCTCCTCGGCACCGGAATCATCGAGCCGCTCGACGACATCCGCGCCGGCAATCCCCCGACCAATCCACAGCTGCTCGACTATCTCTCGTCGCGTTTCGTGAAGTCGGGCTTCGACATCCGCGCCCTCACCGCGGAGATCTGCAAATCGCGCACCTACCAGCTCTCCATCGCCGCGAACGAGTGGAACGCCGATGACGGGATCAACTTCTCCCACGCCAAGGCCCGCCGCCTCCCCGCCGAGGTGCTCTACGATGCCGTCCACTTCGTGACCGGGGCCATCCCCGACATCCCGGGGGCCGGGCGCGGCGTGCGCGCGAGCCAGCTTCCCGACGCCAAGCTCGATCTCAAGAGCGGCTTCCTCGCGAACCTCGGACGCCCCGTCCGCGAGAGCGCCTGCGAGTGCGAGCGCTCCTCCGAACTGCAGATGAGCGCGATCATGGCGTTCCTGTCAGGGCCGGCCATCGCCGACGCGATCGGCGCGAAGGAAAGCGGCCTCGCCAATCTCGTCGCGACCCAGACCGACGACCGCAAGCTTGTCGAGGAGATCTACTACCGCATCCTCTCCCGCGCCCCCACGCCCGCCGAGATCGACGCCGCCCTCGCGGTGATGAAGGACATCGACGCCGACCACCAGGTCCTCACCGCGAAGGTGGCCAAGGCCGAAGCCGACTGGGTGCCGGTGAAGAGCCAGCGCGACATCGCGCGTCTCCAGGCCATCAGCAAGGCCGCGGCCGAACTCGCCGCCTACCAGCCCGAAGCCGCGAAGAAGAAGACCGAGGCCGAGGCCGCCCAAAAGGCCCGCCTCGCCGCCGCGACGAAGGCCCTTGCCGATTTCGACGCGACCGTGCCGGCGAAGCTGATGGAATGGGAGAAGAGCCTCACCCTCGCCGCCTTCTGGACCCGTTGGACCCCGCTCGCCCCCTCCGCCGCATCGGCGAATCCGCAGAGCGGCATCACCGTCGCGGTCGAGCCCGACGGAAGCGTCCTCGCGAGCGGCGCGCCCAAGGTGGTGAATTACACCGTGACCATTCCCGTGAAGCACGCGGCCATGCTCACCGGGCTCCAGCTTGAAGCCCTTCCCGACGAGCGACTCGCCGGTTACGGCCCCGGCCTCAGCGCGAACGGCAATTTCGTCGTCAGCGAATTCAGCGCCGCCTACGTTCCCGCCGGCGGAGACGCGAAGAAGCCGGCCGCCCTCAAGTTCAAGGACGCGAAGACCGACTTCATCCAGAAGGATTTCGACGTGAAGAACTCGATCAACGGCCAAGCCACCCGCGATGTGAAGGGTTGGGCGGTCGGCGGAAACGAGCGCCAGCCGAACCGGGCCCGCTACCAGTTCGAGAAACCGCTCGCCGTCGACGCGAAGGGTGGCAACCTGACCCTCACGATCCAGTGCCAGTATGGATCGGGCGAATACCCCCTCGGCAAGTTCCGGGTCTGGGGGACGGACGCGGCCGATCCCCTCGATGCGGGCCTGCCCGCCAGTGTCGCCGCCCTGCTCCAGACCGCCCCGTCGCAACGCAAGCCCGCCGACCAGGCCGCCCTCGCCGCGTTCTTCCAAAGCGGCAGCAAGGACCGCCACGTCCTCGCTTACAAAATCGCGGCCGAGAAAAAGCCCCTCCCCGCCGACGCCAAGCTCGTTGCCCTCGAAGCCGCCGTGAAGACCGCCGAGCTTCCCATCAAGGAGGATTCCAAACTCCTTGAACTGCGCCAGAACATGGATTACTCCACCCAGCAGGCCGCCAACCGCCGCCTCACCGCCGCCCAGGATCTCGCCTGGGCGCTTGTCAACAGCTCGTCGTTCCTGTTTAATCGGTGACCCTCATTCCGCCCGCCCCATCATTCCCCGCTCCAATACTCCATCACTCCCACCCGCATCCAGCCATGATCAGACTCCCCGGAGAAATCGCCAAGGACCTCTGCGACCCCCACCTCAAGCCCGGACGCCGCGACTTCCTGCGCATCGGCGGAGCCGGCATGCTGGGAATGACGCTCAACAACATCCTCGCCGTGCAGAAGGCCAGCGCCGCCTCCGGTCTCGCCGGACGTCCCGGCTGGGGCAAGGCCAAGTCGGTCATCATGGTCTACCTGCAGGGCGGTCCGAGCCACATCGACCTTTTCGATCCCAAGCCCGACGCGCCGACGAACGTGAAGTCGATCTTCAAGCCGATCAACACCTCCGTGGACGGCTTGCAATACACCGAGCTGCTCCCGAACCTCGCCAAGGCGGCCAACAAATACACCACGGTGCGTTCGATGAGCTACACCCCGAACGGGCTCTTCAACCACACCGCGGCGATCTACCAGATCATGACCGGCTACACCACCGACAAGGTGAGCCCCTCCGGTCAGCTCGAGCCGCCCTCGCCGAAGGATTTCCCCAATTTCGGATCGAACATCATCCGGATGAAGCCGACCGACGAGCCGATGCTCCCCTTCGTCGTGATGCCCCGCCCCCTCCAGGAGTCGAACGTGATCAACAAGGGTGGCACCGCGGGATTCCTCGGGAAGGCCTACGATCCCTATTACCTGTTCCCCGACGGAGACGACATGAACATGGACAAGATGACGTCGATCCGCGTCGACGACCTCCAGCTCCGTCCCGACGTGTTCTCCCTGCGCCTCCAGCGCCGCGCCAAGCTGCGTGACGCGCTCACCGCGCAGATGCCGACGATCGAGAAGGCGGTCGAGGGCTACAACCTCGACGAATACTACGACAAGGCGCTGAACCTGATCGTCTCGGGCCGGGCCCGCGAGGCCTTCAACCTCGAATCCGAGGATGACAAGCTGCGCGAGCGCTACGGCCGCAACACCTTCGGCCAGAGCTGCCTTCTCGCCCGCCGGCTCGTCGAGGCCGGCACCAAGGTCGTCGAGGTGATCTGGCCCAAGGTCGCGAATAGCGACAACCACAGCTGGGACCACCACGTCGGCCTGCCCACGCGCATGAAGAACCAGTCTGCCCCGATGCTCGACCAGGGGCTCTCCGCCCTCTTCGACGACCTCGACGACCGCGGTCTCCTCGACGAAACCCTCGTCGTCGCGATCGGCGAATTCGGACGCAGTCCCGAGATGGGCGTCTCCACGAGCGGCAACAGCAACAGCGCCGACGGTCGCGACCACTGGCCCTACTGCTACACCTCGATCATCGGCGGGGCCGGGATCAAACGCGGCCATGTCCACGGCAAATCGGACAAGACCGGTTCGGCGCCCGCCGAAGACCCGGTCCACCCCACCGAGATCCTCGCGACGATCTATCACACCATGGGCATCGACCCGCAGTCGATCGTCTACAACCACCTCAACCAGCCGAGAGAGTTGGTGAAGGCGGAAATGGTGGAGAAGCTGTTTGCGTGAGGATATCAGGGGCGTTTCTTGACTTGAGGCCCGCGTTCCGCGATGCTTCCCTCATGACCCGGAAGCAGTTGGAGGGCGTGATCGAGCAAGGTGTCCCATTCCAGTTGAATCTCGCCGACGGGCGCACCTATTCCGTGCCCCATCCTGACTACATTTTCCTTCCTCTGAAGAACGCCACGGTTGCGATCGTCTACGAGGATGACGGAACCGTGCACCTGCTTCCCCTCTTGACGATGACGGGTCTCACCTATCGTCCGAAGAAGCGGGCGGGGACGAGGTGAGATCGATAGAAGAGGAGCGTACTTCAAGCCGATGCCATGGGGAAACCGCGGCTAACCTGATCGGCACGGAATGAATCCGGCTTTAGTCAGGCTCCTCATGACTTCCGGTGTCGCGCTGCTCTTGTTTCCCGCCGTCGTCGCTTGGCAATTTCTCAACCGGTGGAAACCGCATCGTTCGGTTGGAGGAGTCTGTTGCACTTCCTTTGGAATTCGAATACTACTCCGGTCCCCCCGCACCGGGCGCGTCCCATGGAGGCCGACTCATCGGCTCCTTCCGCAACTTCCTCAAAGGGTGGTTCCGCGATCGTGAACCGAAAACCGCTAATCCACGGTTGGACGGTCACCTACGCCCGCAACTCCCCCAATCGCTTGCAAGCGGCCTTGCTGGGAGAAATCGACAAAATCCGTATTCATTACACGGACTTCTACGGTCCTGATTTCGGACCGGCTCTCGAAGCATTTGACGACCTTGTCGAACTCCAACTCTACGGAAGCTACTTCGACACGCGGAAGAGCGCCGACTTGAACACTCTTCTCGAAAGTGTCTCGAAACTGCCAAAGCTCCGGTCTTTCGACTTCGACACGTCGCGCCTGAACGACGAAATGCTCGTGGCCCTTTGAGGAAGCGGCGGCCTCGAATCGATTCTTCTGATCGAATGCCACGTGTTCGACGGCCTCTCAATCGACGGGTTTAGTTCTACTTAGTTAAAGTTCTTGAAAAGTGAATAAGGCGGTGGTATGGGAGCGCTGGCGCTGAAGATCACATACACAGTCAAGCAACTGCAGCAGCCGAAGCGCCGCGGCTCTGCAAATAAAAAA
>JBILDO010000142.1:0-3013 GCA_044352585.1 Verrucomicrobiales bacterium | reverse complement strand
GCCCTCGCCGGTGCCGGGATTGGTGGCCAAGTCATCGGGGCGAGCGACAGGATCGGCGCCTTCCCCGAGGACCGGCCCGTGCGTCCGCCCGATCTGGCCGCGACGATCCTGCATTTGTTGGGCATCGACCCGCGCCGCGAGTTCCTCGACCCGATCCAGCGCCCGCGCCTCGTCACGGATGGCGGGGTGCCGTTGCGGGAGATCGTGGGGGCGTAAAGACTCTACAAAAGATTGCATTTTATGCAATCTTTTGTAGAGTTTCACCAAACACGAATGCAGCCCCTCCGGCAACTCTCAGAGTCCTTGCGCGTCCTGGCGGATCGGGAGCACTGTCTCTTTTCCCCATCGGACCTGGCGGCGGCGGTGCCGGAGTGTGGTCAGTTGGCGGTGTTGCTTTCGAGGGCGACAAAAGCGGGACTCTTGAAGCGGATTTGCCGTGGAATCTACCTTTATCCGGTGCCGGGATACCCCATGGAACATCTCCTCTTCCATACGGCGGCACGATTGCGGGCGGGAGAGTTCAACTATATCAGCCTCGAGACGGCCCTCAGCGACGCCGGCGTGATCTCGCAGATTCCGATGAGCTGGATCACGCTCATGACTTCGGGACGCAGCCATGTCGTGGACTGCGGGGTCCATGGTCGCATCGAGTTCGTTCACACCGCGCAACGCCCCGGGGAGATTGCCCGTGAACTCACTTACGACCCGGATCGCCGGTTGTGGCGGGCCTCGGTGCGGCAGGCCCTCCGCGACATGAAGGCCACACGTCGCAGCATGGAACTCGTGGATGCGGAGGTGGCTCATGAGCTTGTTTGACCAACTCGTGGACGAAGCGGTACGATCTAGAGGGGAGCTTGCTCCCCTGCGTCCGGTGGTCGAGAAGGAACTGCTCCATCACGACATCCTCCGGGAAATGAGCGAGGCCGGTCTGCTCGCAGGCCTGACCTTCATCGGCGGAACCTGTCTCCGGGCCTGCTACGGATCATCCCGGCTGAGCGAGGACCTCGACTTCACCGGCGGCGGCGATTTCCAACGCGACGATCTCGCCGATCTCGCACACGTCCTCACGGATCGCCTGCAAACGCGCTACGATCTCCCCGTCAGCGTGAGTGAACCGGTCAAGACGGGAGGAAAGGTTTCCACCTGGAAACTCACGATCCTGACCCGGCCCGGCGGTAGACATCTCCCTCCACAACGCATTCATCTCGACATTTGCGCCATCCCCAGCCACGACCCGCGCCCGATGATGCTGCGAAATCTCTACGGCGTCGATCTCGGAACCGCGGGCCTCATTCTCCAAGCCCAAAGCCGCGAAGAAATTCTCGCCGATAAAATCATCGCCCTCGCCTTTCGGGAGAACCGCATCAAGAACCGCGATCTCTGGGACATCGCGTGGCTCCATCAGCAGGGCATCGAGCTCCCCGTCCCTCTCATTTCTCCGAAGATCCAGGATAACCAGCGCACCTCTTCCGAATTCACCACTCTCTTGACCGATCGCCTCGACTCCCTGAGAACACAGCCCGCGATGCGCGATGCCTTCATTAAGGAGATGCAGCGCTTTCTCCCGGCTGCGACCGTGCGCGACACCATTGGGAAGGAACCCTATTGGGTCTATCTGACCGGTGTGATCGAAGACTTGGCAATGAAAGCGATGGCGGGCTTGAAATAAAACCGCACCCTCTCCACTCACCGAACCGACTCTCTTCCCTCCCCTCGCCATCGCGTGCCGCGCGATCACGCAACCCGCTCCACGCCCGAATTCAGTTGTAATGGAGTCCAGATGAACGACCCAGTCCTGTGACACCGGTAGAATTCGTTCCAAATATAGAACCACCCAATTCCAAGTCCGGATTGGATGCGTCATCGCCCAGCCCGGCACCCGCCCTGGACCGGGGACTCGCGATCCTCGAAGTCCTCGATCGAAATCCCGAGGGGATGACCCTCACCGAATTGAGCGATGCCGTCGGCAGTCCGAAAAATTCGGCCGCGCGGCTGCTTCAGACGCTCATCGCTCGGGACTACCTCGTGAAGGATGAGTCCAGTGGGCGATTCCGGCTCACCGGGAAACTCCTGCGCCTGGGCCAACCCCGCTTCGCCGACGTCAGTCTCGTCGAATGCGCCCTCGGGCCGATGCGCCGGCTGCGGGACACCGTCGGCGAGACGGTGCAACTCGGCATTCCCATCGGAGACGAGGGCGTCGTCATCGAGCAGGTGGAGAGCACGCAGGCGGTGCGCATCTGCGTGGAGATCGGGCTGCGTTTCCGCCTCCACAACAACGCCCCGGGCAAAGTCCTGCTGGCCTTTCAGCATCCGAAATCGCGCGAGACCACGATCCGGCGGCTCTCCCTGGATCGATTCACCGACCGGACCATCACGGACCGCAGCGCGCTTCGCGAGGAGTGCGAGACGGTCGTGGCGCAAGGGTATGCGACCGACTGGGCGGAGGCGGACGAGGGCATCCACTGCGTGGCCGCGCCGGTGTTTGACCAACCGAACCACCTCCTCGCCGTCGTGTGGGCCTCGGCCGTGGCCGGGCGCATGCCGAGGGAACGTTTCGCCGACGTGGCGGCGGAGGTAATGCAGACGGCGCGCGACATCGAAAGGAGGCTTCGGGGATGAGACGGCTCGCTTTCCTCCTATGCTCGCTCGCAAGCCTGTCCCCGGGGCGCGGTGATGAATTCTTCACCACAAAGATCGAGCCCCTCCTGAAGCAGCGCTGCTTCGAATGCCATTCGCACGCGACGAAAATGAAGGGCGGGCTGACGCTCGATTCCCGCTCGGGCTGGGAACAGGGCGGCGATCTCGGGCCGGCGGTGTTGCCGGGGAAACCGGAGGAAAGTCTGCTCATCCGCATGGTGCGCTGGACCGACGACGAGCACCAGATGCCGCCGAAGGAAAAGCTGCCAGCCGCCGAGATCGCCCTGCTCGAGGAATGGGTGAAGCGTGGGGCGCCCGATCCGCGCGTCACCGAGGAGCAGCCCAACGATCTGGACTGGTGGTCGCTGAAGCCGCT
>JBILDO010000106.1:0-10377 GCA_044352585.1 Verrucomicrobiales bacterium | reverse complement strand
AGAGGGCGTCGGCAAGTTCGGTTTGTTTGCGGGAGGCCAGCTTGAGGCGCTTCACGAAGGTGCTCGCCTCGAGGCTCGCGAGGATCGCGGCGAGCTCGTCGGCGACGCGGGCGAATTCCTCGAGCAACTTTTTCTGCTCCTCGAGGGCGCGGTCGAGGGTCTTTCGGGCCGGCGTCTCGGCAGCCTGGGGCTTGGCCTCGTCTCCCGCGGCAGCCAGGGTGGTGGAGGGCAGACGAAGGGGAGCGGTCGATCCGGGGGCCTGCGAACCACCGGGCTGCTCCGGCTTCTTCTCCGGGGTGAGGCTCTTCTCGCGATCGCCGAGGCTCGGGGGCGAAGGCTGGGATGGCGCGTTGGAGGTTTTGTCAGGACTTTCCTGCGGCGGTTGCGGCGGTTGCGGGGTTTGCGCGGCGGGGGCGCGCGAGGCCTGTTGCAGGAGATCCGCCACGGTGGGCATGCGCTCGCGGGCGATCTGGTCGAGGGCGCGCATCATCTCGGCCCATCGTTCGAGGCGCTTCGCGTCGAATTCGGGATTCTTCGCCGCCTCCCCGACGAGTCCGCGTCCCGCCGCGGTCAGGGCATCGAGGCGGCGCGCGTTGGCCGATTCGGCCGAGGCCTGGTCCTGAAGACGGCGGCGGTTCTCGGGGCGGTCGAGCGCTTCGGGCGAAAGCTCGCGGAGGGCGAGGTTCGATTCATGCAGCTGCTGCTCGCGTTCGTAGGTCTCGCGCGCGTTGCGAAACCACTTCGCGAACTCTTCCGTGAGCCACTTCGCGTGCTCCTGGGGACTGAGAATGTGAAGGACGAAGGCCGGCGAAAGGATACGCGGGCGGTTCGGCAGGAAATCGTTGGCGAAGGCGCGGACCTGGTAGGTGCCGGGAGCGATGCCTTCGCGCTTCGCGGAGAAGGTTCCCCGGGCCTGGACCGTGGTTTTCTCCGGCCCCCCGGCAGCGACGGGTTTTTCTCCGGCGGGATTCCTCCCGGCCGTTTCGCCGGATTCGGCAAGACGCCACTCCAGGCCGACTTCACGCAGGCCGAAGTCGTCGTTCGCGTTCACGTCGAAGGTGACGACCTCGTCCTCGAGGATCATGCGCTTCGCGTCGACCTGGTGGGCGTAAAGCTCGGGGGCTTCGTCAGGGACGGATGCCAAAGTGAGATCCAGCGGGGCCTTGGCCTCGAGCCCATGGACATCCTTCCAGGTGAAGGTGCGCGAAACCCCATCGCCCGGTTTGAGGGGCGCGGTCGTGAAACCGGCCCCCATGATCGCGAGGGCGTCGCCGTTGGCCTGGGCCGCGGCCAGTTCGCGGGTCGTGGTGCCGCGGATGGTGGCTTCGGAGCCCTCGACGAGGGTGAGGGTATTTCCACGCACCGGCACGACCGGATCCTTCGAGTATCGCAGGTAGTCGGGAAGACGCACTTCGGCCTCGAGCGAGGCGAGCTCCGGGCGGGGGAGGGGCTCGACGAGGATCCCTTCCCTCGCATCACCGACCCGGAGCGAGAGCTTCCCGGGTTCCTTTTGCGGCGGGATCGCGAACGCATATCGATCCGCGTCGCGCGACGCGGAGAGGCGGGTCTTGCCGGGGAGCCGGACCGATGCCTCCTCCGGCCGCCATTCGGTCGTTTTGGCAAGGCCGGCGGAGAGGGGAAAGGGCTCGGCAAAAGGCACGAAGAGTTTCTCCGGCACCGGATCGAGTTGCGCGAAGGTGTAGCGATCCACCGCCTTCCACGGAGACACCCAGCGGGCAAGGGCATTGCGGGCGGCGTCCGAGACAAGGAAGAGGAGTCCCCCCGCCAGTGCGAGGAGCACGGCCACTCCGGCGAGCCTTTTGCGATAGCGGCGGGTGGGCACGGCATCGGAGAAGTCCTTTCCCGCAACCCGTTCGTCGACCTGGCGCATCGCCGCGTGGATGAGCACCTCGCTCTGGCCGTCGGCATGCTGGTGGGCAAGTTCGACGATGCCGAGCAATTCATCGCCGACTTCCGGATACCGTCGTTTCAGATACCGGGCCGCGTCTCCGAGCGTGCGCTGGCGCCAGACCCAGCGATGCCAGAGCCACGGCAGACCCAGTGCGGGAACGGTGAAACCCGCGGCGAGGAGGGCCACCCGCACCGACGCGGGCGTGTCGATGAACCGGTCGAGCAGAAAAACGAGCAGGTAGGAAAGCCCGAGGCCGAGAATACCGGCCAAGGCACCTTCGGCAATCTTGACCGACCAGAGGCGCTCGCGAAACCGTTCCAGCGTCCCCTGGAGACGGGGGGGCAGGGGCAGGTCGCCCGGTGCCGGACCCGTTTCCTGCGGTCTGTTGTTTCCACCCATCGCTTTCGCGAACTTAACCACAGTCAATCCCTTTCCGCCAACCGCCATTTCTCGCCCGGAGAGGACACTTTCACGGCGCGACCCGCCGCGGGTCCCGGGGTTTTGTCTTCCGACGATCGAATCGAAGAAAAGAAATCTGCGATTCCCGCTTGACGGGATTACATTTGTCATCCATTGGATTACACACGTAATCCGTTGTGTCGCTTCCATGAATGGCCGGACTCCTCGCAAACCTGTCGCTCCCCCGAGTATCACCGATGCCGAATGGAAGGTGATGCAGGTCTTTTGGGATCGCGGCGCTTCCAACCTGCGCGAGGTCATCGAGGCGCTCGAGACGGAGTCGGACTGGAAGCCCCGGACCGTGCAGACCCTCGTGCGCCGGCTGGTCACGAAAGGCGCCCTTGCCGTCGTCGAGGAGAACGGACGCGAGTTCCGCTACGCGGCGGCGTTTTCGCAGGCGGATTGCCAGCACGATGAGAGCCGCTCGTTCCTTGGCCGTGTCTTCGACGGGCGCCTTGTTCCCTTCCTCGCCGGCATGGTCGAGAAGGAAGCCATTTCCCGAAACGAAATCGATCAACTTCGCCGCCTCCTCGACGAGGCCGAAAAACGCCAATCCGACCAAACCCCCGAATGAACCCTTGGGTCGAAATCACCAACGACTGGCTCCTCCGCACCACCGTGGAGGGTTCGGTCCTCATCCTCACCGTGTTGGGTCTGATCTGGACCTTTGGACGGCACCTCGGACCCCGCTGGCGCGTGGCCCTCTGGATGTTGGTCGGCCTGAAGCTCCTCGTGCCCGCCTTCCTCGCCCTCTCGCCGGGAATCGGGAACTGGTTCCGCGCCGCCGAAGCCGCCGCCCCCGTGGTCGAGACGAAGCCGGCAACGGTGCCTGTGGCGATGAAACCCCTCGCCATCGAAGTCATCGCCGAACCCGCCGCCGCGTCCGTGATGACCGCGGCTCCGTCCCTGCTTACGGTCTCCGAGGTTCTCCTCCTCGTCTGGCTTGCCGGGGCGGTGGCTTTCCTCGCCGCGGTGATCTGGCGGCAGCACCGGTTTGTGCGGAGGTCGGGTTTCGTGCCCTGCCGCAATCCGCGCCTTCTCGCGCTCGTCCGGGAGGTGATCCGCGAGGTCGGGGTGAAGTCGGATTTCCGCGTGTTGTCGGGACCCGCCGGCGCCACTCCGGCCGTCTTCGGATTCTGGGCCGGGAATCTCGTCGTTCCGCGCGATTGGGAATCCCGCTTCGAGCCCGGCGTGTTGCGTTACATCCTCATGCACGAGATCGAGCACATCCGGCACCGTGATCTTCTTCTCAACTGGGTCGCGACCCTCGTCAACGCGCTCCATTGGTTCAATCCGCTCGTCTGGATCGCGGTCTCCAGATTCCAGTCCGATCGCGAACTCCGCTGCGATGCAAACACCCTGGAGCGGCTCCAGCCGTCCGAGCGATTCGATTACGGCCGCACTCTCCTCCACGTGCAGAATTCCTTTCTTCCGGCACCCGCCATCGCAGGGGTGGCACCGTGTGTCCGCAACCATCCCACCCTGCAACAGCGCATTCAGATGATCACAAACCCCACTCAGAGAAAACGTTGGCTCAATGCCATCCTCGTTCCCGGCCTCGCCGGTCTCATCGCTCTCTCCTTCGGTTCGGCCACCGCCGAAGAAGAGCGTCCTTCCCGTGAAGGAGGTCCCCGCGAGGGAGAGCAACCTCGCGAAGGAGGTCCCCGGGACGGAGAGAAGCCTCGCGAAGGAGGTCCCCGCGAAGGAGGTCCCCGCGAGGGAGAGCAACCTCGCGAAGGAGGTCCGCGTGAAGGCGGTCACCCTGGGCCGCATCCGGGAGAAATCGCCCTCTTTGTCGTGCCCGATGGCATTCGCATGGGAGACCGGTTCATCCCAAATGGAAAGATCCGTGGTGAACTCGTCCAGATGCGTGCCCACAGCGCGGTCTTGTGGGCCGAACCGGAGGTGGCCTTCCGTCAGATCAACCAGGTGACCGACGCCCTGCGGGATGTCGGCGTCCGCGAGATCCGACTCGGCGGTCGCGGTCCCGCTCCCGGAGCTCCCGGCGGCGAGGGGTTCCGTCCTCCTTTCGGCCCTCGTCCCGAAGGCGGTCCGCGTGATGGCGACATGCGTCGTCCCGAAGGCGGTCCGCGTGATGGCGACATGCGTCGTCCCGAAGGCGGTCCGCGTGATGGCGACATGCGTCGTCCCGAAGGCGGTCCGCGTGATGGCGACATGCGTCGTCCCGAAGGCGCTCCGCGCGATGGCGACATGCGTCGTCCCGAAGGCGCTCCGCGCGATGGCGACATGCGTCGTCCCGAAGGCGCTCCGCGCGATGGTGAACGTCCGCGTCCGGAAGGTGGTCCGCGCGATGGTGAACGTCCGCGTCCCGAAGGCGCTCCGCGCGATGGTGAACGTCCGCGTCCGGAAGGTGGTCCGCGCGATGGTGAACGTCCGCGTCCCGAAGGCGCTCCGCGCGATGGTGAACGTCCGCGTCCGGAAGGTGCGCTTCGCGATGGCGAAGGAGGGCCCCGTCTTGACGGTGGTCCACGAGACGGTGATCGTCCCCGTCCGGAAGAAAAGCGTGAAGCCTGATCCCGACCGGATCTTCTGATCTCGCACGCCTCCGCGTTCCGTTCCGACGGATCACGGAGGTTTTGTTTTGAGGAGATGCCCTTGCCCTCGTTTTCAAGGGGCGCTCCCGAAACCGCGCCGAGGTCGAGCGCATTTCGATCCTCGACTCGACGCCGCCGAGGGCCGGGTGGCAGGTTACGATGACGTTGGGGGTGTCCGCCTCCGCTTCGGTTTGCAGCGGCCCGTCCGCCGCTCCGCCCCATACCGCCCTCTCCCCTCGCTTCATGCGGTGCTTCTCAGCTGCGCTTAGCGGGGGCGGACAGGCGTCCGAATCGTAAAATCCATTCCCCGGGGATTGAGGAAACCCGCATCCTCCCTTATCGTCGGACTCGCTATCCTGCGTCCCATGAGCAAACGTGCCCATCTCCGCCGAGACCCCCGCGATTTCACCGGAGGAGGCATCTTTGGGGTTTCCGGTAGCCCTGGGAGCACGGGGAACCCGGTCTTTGACGAACGGATCCGCGCACTCGTCGATGATTGGGACTGCGGTCACGGCGGGGGACTTGTGCAGGAGATGATCGTGACCGCCCTCAAGATGGGCCGCGACTGCCTCAGCGAGGGCGACCTGAAGCTCTACAGCCGCTCGCTCAAGGAAATGCGCCGGGCAAGCCTCGTTTTCGGTCCCTACGAGGAGGAGCGGAAGCTCTCGATCTTCGGAAGCGCCCGGACGAGGCCGGACGAACCCGAGTTCAGGGCGGCGGTCGCCTTCGCGAAACGGATGCGGGAGTCGGGATTCATGGCGATCACGGGGGCCGGGCCGGGGATCATGGAGGCCGCCCAGGAGGGCGCGGGCCGCGAAAATAGTTTCGGGCTGAACATCAAGCTTCCCTTCGAGCAGGGTGCCAATGCTGTGATCCAGGGAGACGAGAAGCTGATCAACTTCAACTACTTCTTCACCCGCAAGCTCGCCTTCGTGAAGGAGAGTGACGCCATCGCCGCCTTCCCCGGGGGATTCGGGACGATGGACGAACTCTTCGAGGTCCTGACATTGATCCAGACCGGAAAGGCCCAGGTCGTGCCCGTCGTCCTCGTCGACGCGAAGGGAGGAACCTACTGGAAGACCTGGTATCGCTTCACCAAAGACCACCTCCACCGGCTCGGATTGATCTCGGATGACGATTTCCACCTCTTCCGCGTGACCGATGACCTCGATGAGGCGGTGGAGGAGGTGACCGGATTCTACCGCAACTTCCACAGTTACCGCTATGTCGGGAAACGGCTCGTGGTGCGCCTGCAGCGGCCCGTGACCCCGGAACTGCTTGGCCACCTCAATGCCGAATACAACGACCTCATCGAGGAGGGGGCCTATCACACCGGCACGGCCCTGCCCGAGGAGGACGGCGACGAACCCCATCTCCACGACCTGCCCCGTCTCGTCTGCACGAAGAAGCGGGGCCTCGCGGGGCGGTTCCGGCAGCTCATCGACTGCCTCAACCGGCACTGAACCGCCGCCCCGAGCCATGCCAGACCTTTCCTACGAAGCGCATTGGCGGGCCGAAGGCTTTTCGAGAATCGCCGGCATCGACGAGGCCGGGAGAGGGCCTCTCGCAGGACCGGTCACGGCCGCGGCGGTGATTCTCCCGCCGGATTTCGAGCACGGTGTGCTGAACGATTCCAAGCAGCTTTCCGGGAAGAAGCGCGAGACCGTTTACGCGGACCTGATTTCCGATTCCCGGGTCTTGTGGGCGTCGGCCGTCGTCGGGGCGGAGGAAATCGACCGGGTCAACATCCTCCGGGCGACCCATCTCGCGATGGCGAAGGCGTTCCGGAAACTGAAGCCGAGGCCTGATCTCGCCCTCATCGATGGCAGGCCCGTGAAGGGATTTCCCGCTGAGCACCGGTCCCTCGTGAAGGGCGACTCGCTCAGCCTCTCGATCGCCGCGGCAAGCATCATCGCCAAGGTGGAACGCGACCGCTTCATGCTCGAGGCGGCGGAACGATATCCGGGCTACGGCTTCGAAAACCACAAGGGCTACGGCACGGCGGAGCATCTTGAGGCGCTCCGGTCGCTCGGGCCGTGTCCTCTGCACCGCCGCAGCTTCGCGCCGGTAGCGCAACCGCAGTTTGATTTCGGATGAGAATGGTGGTGCAGGCCTGGTATCGATGGATCGACCGCGAACTCGACCGCCCTGTCGCTCATCCCGACTCCGACGGAATGAGCGACGGAGAGTGGAACGCCTGGGTCGGGGCCACGGGAGAGCGCCTCGCGGGAAAACACCTGTGGCGCACCGGACGCAAGGTGCTCTACCGCAACTTCCGGCCGAGGGAGGGGGGCGAGGTTGATCTTGTCTACCGCGAGCGGGACACGCTGGTGTTCGGGGAGGTCAAAACGCGAACCCGCGGCGAATTCGGCGATCCGGCGAAATCCGTGACCCGGGAGAAACGGAAGCTCATTATCCGGGGGGCTAACGCCTGGCTGCGCGAACTTCATTATCCCGAGGTCCAGTTCCGCTTCGACATCCTCGAGGTGCTCCTGCAGACCGGAGAAACGCCCCGAATCCAGGTGATCGAGAACGCTTTCACCACGCCGCAGCGGGGACTGGGGATGTGAGAACCGGGAAGGGGCGGCCGAACCTTCGGAAACCCCGCGGCTCTCCCCGGTTCACGCCGCGCCTCGCGCCGCCGCCCTCGCCGCATCGCGGTCGAAGAATGACTCCATGCGATGGTTGAGATCGTCGTAGAAGGTCTCCGCAAACTGTTCAAGTCGCTTCGCGCGGGTCTCGGCCCGGGCGCTTTTCTCGTCGGCAAGACGTGCCTTCTCGGTCTCGACCCTCTCCTCGAAGGCCGTCTCGAGCTCGATGAGGTTCTCGACGAAGGCCTTGGCGGCACGCGAGCTGTCGATGCCCTCGATGAGCGCCTTTTCCAGCGGCTTGTTCTGCGTCAGGTGGAGAAGGCGGCCATCGGAGAGGCTGTCCATGTATTGGTTGTAGCTCTTGAGCCACGCGGTGCGTTCGCGGGCGTAGCGGACCTCCTCGCGGTCAACGAGGGCGTCGTAGGGCCCGGGCTGGGAAAAGAACTTCACCACCAGCGGGATCGTGTCGATGAGCATGAAGAGCCCGGCGAGGACCAGGTAGGCGATGAGCGCGAAATTCCCGCCCTCGTTCCCCTGATCGAAGAGACTGTGGAGGGCAAGGGTCTGGGTGAGGATGTCGCGGCGCGGCTCGGCGGCAATGTCGGCGATGCGCTCCTGTTCGCGCGTGCCGATCGCGGCGAGTTCGCCCTGGAGGCGGCCGAGCTCGGCGAGGCGGGTGTCGATCTGGGCGGTGATGGTGGCGCGGATCGTGTTCTGCTGGTCGACGAACTGGTCGGCCTGGGACTGCTGGACCTGGCGCTTGAGTCCGGCGATGCGGTCGCGCTCTTCCTTGAGACGGTCGGCCTTGGCGGCGGCGAGTCCGACAAACTCGTCCTTGATGGCGTCCTCGGTGGCCTTAACCTGGGCGGCGAGGGCGTTGCGCTGCTCGGTGAGGTAGTCGAGGGTTTCGCTCATCCGCTTGGCCTCGTCACGTCGCCACGCGAGCTGGTCGGCTTGGATACTCTTGGCGCGGGGGCCGAGTCCGACGATGCCGCTGCGCTGGCCGTTCACCTCGCGCTCGAATTCCTTCTGCCAGCTATCCAGTTCCGCCTGGAGTGTGGCGTATTTGCCCTGCATCTCGGTGAAGTCGGTGTCGACCTTGCCGATCTTGGCCTTGTCGGCGGCGGTGTCCGACTCGATCCGGGCGGTCATCTGCGAGCGCAGTTCGTCATCGAGATCCGAGAGGGGATCGGGAAGCCCGGCGGTGGCATCCTCGACGAGAAACTCGGCGGAGAAGGTCTTCTCGAAGCTGGCCCGCTGTTCGGCGATCTGCTTCTCCAGCTCCGCGATCTTGGTCTCGACGGTGGCCTTTTCCCCGTTGGCGGCGACGCGGACCGCCTCGATTTCCGCCTGCCGCTCCTCTTCGATCACGCTCGAGATCGTGTCATTGAAGAGCAGGAGGGTGAGCGGGTGCGAGATCGTGACGCCCATGAGGGCTGCGACGACGATGCGGAGGAAAAACTGGCCGACCTTGCGGTGGAAGCGCTGGTAGGATCGGTAGATCGAGAGCAGGGCGCGGTCGATCGTCATGATGATGAGCCCCCAGGCGAGGGCGATTGGCGCGATGACGCGCCAATCGTCGGTTAGGGTTGAGAGTGCGTAGCCGCAGGCGATGAAGGCGAAGACGGTCGGAACGAGGACGGTCGCACCAAAGGCGACGTATTTGCGCTGCTCCCACCCCGGGCACTGCTCCAGGGTGTCGGCTCCCGCTCCGGAGAGCCAGAAAAAGAGCTGCTTGATCGGATTGGACCGCGAGGGGCCTTGGGGATACGAGGACGGGTAGGGTGGATTCATGACACAGGCGAGTAGTGATGGGTTGCACGAATGGCCTTCGTCAGGTTCCCTCCCCGGCAAGGCCTGGTTCTCAATCTCACGCAAATACTTAAGAAAGCTTGACAATATGTAAACCGTTATTTTCAGGATATTCCGTAGCTCTTTGGAGTACGGTGTTTCAGAGGACGTTTGATGAGAGAGAAATCGTATCAGGAGAAGGGCCCGCGAAGCAATTCTTTCAAGAAGGCTCTTTCGAACTGGCTCGATCGAGTGGCGCAATTCGTCCGGACGGGCTCGGGGGGAGCAGGGGCAGCGCAGGAGACCACGATAACCCAAGGGTAGGACGCGGACGATCGTCGGAGTGGCTCTCGGATCTCACGGGTGCGGGAGGCAGAGTATCCTTGATCGTCGAAAACCGTAAATGCCCTCGGGTTACGGGATGGGTGACCTTCTACCATCGTAAAACCGGCAGGGAGACGCGAGGGAGCCATTCAGGGCTGAACTTTCGAGACTCTCCCGGTGGGCCGAGCTCGCCTTTCGGGCGAAATTCGTTTGCGATGAATAGAAACATTCCAATCCAGCGCCGCATCCGTCCACCGCAACCGGTCGTTCAGCATCGGTGAGATCTTCGACGAGGCGAAATCCCTTCGTCGCGCCCAGTATCCATGAACTTTTGCTTGTCCTAAATCGCGATGACGTCCTTCTGCAAATCCCGCAGCACCCGCAGCTCGCCCCAGTCCGCTCCGCGCATGCGGCGGGCTCCGCTCCTACGCTTTTCTCCGAATCGTTTTCGAAGCGACTGCTCGCGCTCGAAGATGCCGTTCACAAACACCGCTGTGCCGAGCACCGCGCCATCACAAAAATACCGGACCCGGTGACGCAGCACCTGCCGCACCGGCATCGCCCCGCCCTGCTCGACCACGGCTTCGACGACTTCCGCCTTCATCCCGCGACGTCCCTGCTCCCCGGGCTCCGGACCGCCCGCGATTTCCTGGCCGTCGAGGTAAAGAAAAATCCGATAACGCGCCGCCGTGCGCCGCCAGTCCTGGCGGAAGTCCGGATCCTGCAACGATTCCGCCAGCATCAG
>JBILDO010000141.1:0-3057 GCA_044352585.1 Verrucomicrobiales bacterium | reverse complement strand
TTCGAGGTCGTCGAAGGTGTGGGCGAACACGGGCGGCACGGGCACGATGTTGCCGGTGATCGTGTAGCGACCGAGGCAGCGCCCGTCGGGAAGGCGGATGGCATAGCGGGTAATGGAGTTCATGGGTCGTTGGGTATGGGATGGTTCATGGTCGGCAATCCAGCCACGATTCGAGGTCGGCAAGCGCGGCCCTGACACAGCCACCACTGCCGACCGCGATCTGGAGGGCGGTCTGTCTCGGCACGGGCCAATGCGCGATGAGGAAATCGGCCAGCTCCTCGGTCTCCGGCGGCAGGAGCTTCACGGCCTGGAAGCGGGTCTGGAAGCGCTCGGTGAGCAGGTCCAACTGGAGGTTGCTGGTGCCCAAGAGCGCCCTCCCCGGCGGGAGACGGTCGAGGTAGGTCAGGAGCAGGTCCTGCGCCTCGCGCGAACAGCGATCCAGTTCGTTCACGATCCGCACGCTCCACCGGCTGAAGAGGCTCCCGTAGGCGAGGCTTCGCATCCATTCGCGCACGACTTCCACCGTGACCTCCCGCCCGTTGAAGTCCTCAACCGCGAGGGCCGAGCCGGTCAGTTCGCGGGCGACCATCTCGACGACGCTGGTCTTGCCCACCCCCGGCGGGCCGTAGAGAAGCAGCTTCATGGAAGCGCTCGGGCGATCCCCCGAGGCGAGGCGACGGGCCTTGGTCACCTGCGCCTTCGCCACCCGCGAGGCCTGGCCGATCAGGTCTTCCGGCCCGAGCGGTTTCCAGTTCATGGGAGACACGAGAAGAGCGGAGTCACGCGGCAAGGATGACATGGTGGACCTCCTTTCCGGCTGACGTGGAAATGCGAATGAGAGCGTGGGCGACGGCCTGGGCTCCCTTCTTGTAAACCGTGACCGCGAGCAGCTCGCCATCGAGCCACACGGCCCAGTTTCGGTTTCCGTATCGGGTGATCTCGATGCGGCTGATCAGGTTCATTGTGCCCAGCCCTCCTTTCTGGCGCGCGCCTTCACCGTGTTCACGGACAGGTCGAAGGCGGCGGCGGTCTGCTTGTGGCTGCGGTTTCGCAGGTAGAGCTTCTTGACCGATTTCCAATCAATGACCCGTCCGTCCGTGGTCGTGGCCGGTCGCTCTCGCGGCCGGCTGCGTCTGCGCTCTTCCGCGTTGGACTGGACCCGCTCCACCACGTTCTCGTTCGGAGCCGTGGTTCCGTTCAACCGGCTGCGGATCCCGTTGAGCTGGCGCTGGGCATGAACCCGCACGCGGGCGAGTTCCTCATCACTGAGCGACGCGGGGGCTTCGTCATGGAAGGGGTCGAAGCGGGCGGGATGGCCGTTGGCTTCGCTTGAACGCGGGGCCGCGACAATGACCTCCGCCCTCAGTTCGCCCAACTGCCGCCGCACTTCCTCGGCAGCGGCCACGCGGATGGTTTCCTCAAGGCTCGGCGGCGGGGTGCCTTCCCCGAAACGCCGGAGCGCGTCCGCCACCTTGCTCTCGGCAATCTGGCCGATCAGTTCCACGGGGATTTCCGTGATCGAATAGACCACTCCGGTAAGGGAGCGCATTCCGAGGAGCGCCCGCATCTGGTTGCGGGCTTCTCGCGGGGTGGGGGCTTCAAGGCAGTCATCGAAGATGACGCGACCGCCTTGGCTGGCAATGATCTTGAACAGTTTCATGGTTTTTCAGTGTTCGGTTAGGGTTCAGGAAAAGAGACTCGAAGCCGTGGCGCATGGTGTCGCACCGTTTGGGGCACCATTTTGGGGACGCTCGCAGGACCACAGGTCCGGCTGGCACAGGTCGGTCGGGGATTCGTCGGCATCCGATCGGTCACGCCCCGAGACCCTGACAATCCGCCGAACGAAGTGGAGGTTGCTCGCCAGCATCCCCCGGTGTTTCTCCCAGTCGCCGTAGAGGCGGGTCTGCTTGCCATCCATCCACACCCACCGGCCGGGCAGCTTGGAAAGGACGCGCCGACCGTGGACATGGGCACAGAGGGCGGCGGCACGGGTGTCGCTCATCGGACCGCGCGGAATCCGCTTGCCGCGTTCGGTAGTGAGGCGACGCAGGGCCACGTCATAGGCACTCCACGTCCCGTTCTGGAAGAGCACCGCATCGGCCGTCCCGAAAAGATCGGTCTCGGCTTTGCGGGTCACCGGGAACGGGTGGCAGAGGTCCGCGTCCACCCCTCCCACACTGGCCCAGCGGAAGTGGATCACGATCTCATCGGGCAGCTCTGGCAGGAGCGCCTCAAGGTCGTCGGGTTCGAGGTTCTTCATCCAGCGGACACGTCCGCCTTCCCGCCACGCCACTCCCGCTCCGTGCGGGTTGGCGGCATGGCAGGCATCGAGCACGTCCCGCTCGGGGCGCACGGTTTCATCGGGGCACACAAGGATCACACACATGGTATTCTGGTTTAGTTAGGGTTCAGGGATCAGGGTTCTAGGTTTCAGTGGGAGAGGAAAAGGATCAGTCCCGCCGCCCTCAGAGGGAGGCGTCGGGGTAGCGCTCGTCGAAGCGCTTGCAGAGGCGCTGCGCTTCCTTGCGCATGGTTGAGAACTCGGCGTGCAGGGGACCGAAGAGGCCGAGGGCGACGGGGCGCTTGGACCCGGCCCAGCCGAGGTAATCGTGGAGGTAGCGCAGGGCAGAGGCGGCGGTGGCGGTGCGCTTGATCTGCGCCTTGTTCTTCGTGAACCCGCCGAGGACGCGGACCTCGTGGGCGCGGCGGCAAAGCCCGAGGACCGTGCCAAGGTGATGGAGGATCTTCTTCGCGTTGAGCGTTCCGGCGAAGACGCGGAACTCCACCACTCCGACGTAGCGTCCGTTGGCGTCGCGCTTGAAGGCCTTGCGGAAGTTCACCATGCCGCGCCCGCACTGCTCGGCGCACTCGGCTTTGACCCGCTCTTCCTCGGTGGTGACGAGGCGGCGCATCTTTGAACCCGTGTCCTCTAAGAGCGGGTGGCTGTAGTGGTTCAGATGGCGTCCGGCCCCGGTCTGGCCATAGAGGCTGCGGGCGTGCCAGCGGCTGATGTGGGCGAGTTTGCGGATGAACTCGCTCACCGCCCTCGGATCGTCC
>JBILDO010000105.1:0-10469 GCA_044352585.1 Verrucomicrobiales bacterium | reverse complement strand
CCACGCGATCGGCGCGGCGAACAACCTCCTCGCCGCCCTCATCGAAAACCATCTCCACTGGAGCAACGAGCTCGACCTCGATCCGCGCCGCATCACCTGGCGGCGCTGTCTCGATCTCAACGACCGCTCGCTCCGGCGGATCGTCACGGGACTCCAGGATGAACGCGACTTTCCGCGCGAAACCGGCTTCGACATCACCGTCGCCTCGGAAGTGATGGCGATCTTCTGCCTCGCGAAGGACCTCGCCGATCTGCGCGACCGGCTCGGACGCATCGTCATCGGCAGGAACCGGGCCGGAGACGCGGTCACCGCGGCCGACTTGAAAGCCCACGGAGCCATGGCCGCCCTCCTCAAGGACGCCCTCGCCCCGAACCTCGTGCAATCGCTCGAGCACACCCCCGCCTTCGTCCACGGCGGCCCCTTCGCGAACATCGCGCACGGCTGCAATTCGGTGATCGCGACTCGGACCGCCCTGCGCCTCGCCGACTATGTCGTGACCGAGGCGGGCTTCGGCGCCGACCTCGGGGCGGAGAAATTCTTCGACATCAAATGCCGCTCCGCAGGGCTCACCCCGTCCGCGGCCGTGGTCGTGGCCACGGTGCGGGCGCTCAAGTATCATGGCGGCGTCTCGCTCAAAAAGCTCCCGGAGGAAAACCCCGCCGCGGTCGAGCGCGGTTACGCGAACCTGCGGAGACATCTCGAGAACCTCGCAAAATTCGGCGTGCCCGCGATCGTGGCGGTGAACGCATTCGTCTCCGACTTCCCCTCGGAGCGCGATCGTCTTTTCGCCCTTTGTCAGGATTCCGGCGTCCCCTGCGTCCTCGCGACCCACTGGGCCGAGGGCGCCAAGGGCGCGACCGGTCTCGCCGCCGAGGTGCTCCGGGTCATCGACACGGAAACCACCAGCCGTTTCTCCCCATTGTATCCGCTCGAGATGCCGCTGCTCGAAAAGCTGCGGACGATCGCGCGTGAAATCTACCGGGCCGACGACCTCGACATCGACGCTCCGCTCGTGAAGGAACTCGCCGCCCTCGACAAGACGCCGGCGGGACGGTTCCCCGTGTGCATCGCGAAGACGCCCTACAGCTTCAGCGCCGATCCAGACAAGCGCGGCGCGGCGACCGGCTTCACGCTGCCGGTGCGCGAGATCCGCGTCTCGGCGGGCGCGGGATTCGTCGTCGCCATCACCGGCGATCTCATGACCATGCCCGGCCTTCCCAAGCAACCCGCGGCCGAACACATCGATGTCGATGCGGCGGGGAACATCGTGGGATTGAGTTGAACGGCAATGGGGGCGCTTCGGGTCAATAGAGAAAAGGGGGAACCGCGGAATTCACGCAAACCCAGCGAAGTGAAGGCTGCCTCCTTCTGATACCGAATCCAAGAAAGGTTTGGACGATTGCGGAGCGGTGCCGGTCTGCCGGCAAGGCGGAGGGGCGGGGCTGGAGCGGGCTCCTGTCCCGGCCCGACAACGCCGCAGGGAGGCCGGCAGCGCCCGCCCTTCATCGGCGCGGCGGTCGCAGAGCGCGAAGATTTCCAAGATCAAAACATCCAATCGTCCAAGGATTTCTTGGATTCGGTATGAGCCCTTGAGGTGGCGGGCTGTTTTTTATCCGTATGAAATTCCTTGTCTTCGGTCAGACGGATTGCAGGCAGCATTCCGCCAATCTCCGCAGGAGTGGGAAGCGGCGAAAACCACGGTTACTCGTTGCCCTAGGCAGGGCATTTTTCCCCGGTAGGGCCACCTCCCGATGCGGGGCGGCCGCGGTTACTGCGGGAAAATCCCAAATTCCCCTCTCCGCTTGCTTGCGTTGCGGGATGAGGGTGAGATTACTGTGGGTGTCGAAATTTCGCACGCTATTCGCGGAGGACGGTCAACCATTTTTCCATGCGTTTCATCAATCTTGCAACCCATCCGGACATCGGGGCGAACTCCTATCTGCTCGAATTCGGCGCGACCAGACTCGTGCTCGATGCGGGGACGCACCCGAAGCACACCGGACGAGACACCCTGCCGCTCCATGAGGATCTGCCGGAGGACTTTCTGGACGGGATCCTCATCAGCCATCCACATCTCGATCATATCGGTGCCCTTCCGGTGCTGATGCGCCGGCAACCCGGAGCCGCGGTGGTGATGACCGAACTGACCCGCGATCACGGCGACGTCCTCCTTCACAATTCCGTCAATGTGATGAAGGCCCAGCGCGAGGAACTGAACGAGCCGCTCTACCCGCTCTATTCGCACGGCCAGGTCGAGTCCTGCGTAAAGCGCTGGATGGTCCGGGAACCGGGCCATGCCTTCTCTCTCGGCGAACGCGACCGCGTCTCGATCGAGTTCTTTCGCGCCGGCCATGTCCTCGGTGCCGTCGGAATGAGGATCGAAGCGGGGGGCCACCGCCTCTTCTACACGGGTGATGTCCATTTCGAGGACCAGACCATCACGAAAGGGGCGGACTTTCCCTCCGATCCGGTCGATACGCTGATCATGGAAACGACCCGGGGACATCACTGCCGAGCCCCGGCCTACCACCGTGAGGGCGAAAAACAACGCTTTGCTTCGGCGCTCCGTGCGACGATCGAGGGAGGCGGTGCCGTCCTCATCCCCGTGTTCGCGTTTGGAAAAACCCAGGAGCTTCTCCTCATGCTGCGGGAACTCTTCGACGAAGGTTCGGTTCCCTCGGTGCCCGTTCACATCGGCGGACTCAGCACCAAGATGACCGAAGTCACCGACCGCCATTGCGAACATCCCGACCGGCTTCACCCGGGCTACCGGATTCTGAGAGACTTTCCGGAACTGCGTCGGGTTCCGCGAGGAAGGGAACCGGAACTGCGGCCTGGTGAGATCTACGCGCTTTCCAGCGGAATGATGTCCGAACACACCGTCTCCCACCGCTTCGCAAGACGCATCCTCGCCTCGGAACGGAACGCGCTTCTGTTTGTCGGGTATGCCGACGAGGATGCTCCGGGAGGCCGCATTCTCGCCGCGGGCCAGGGGGGACGAGTCGCGCTGTCATCGGATTCCCATCACGAAAGCGAGATTCGCTGCGCGGTGGAGCGCTTCGACTTTAGTGGCCATGCTCCGCGCGAGCAACTTGCCGACTACGCGGCCTCATGCCGCCCGAAAACGGTCATCCTCGTCCATGGCGACGCGGCGGCGCGCGGATGGTTCATCGAGGCGCTGGGAAAACGACTGCCGGAGACGCGTGTCATCGCGCCCGCCCCCGGCCAGGAAATCGATCTCTAACGCCATCCCGGTGGATCACTCCCTGTCTCCCGATCTCCCGATCCGGGCCTCGAGATCCTTGACCCGCCTCAGCAGGTTGCCCAATTGCTTGACCCGCATCGAGTCGCGACGGTCTTCCTTCAGGGTACGGGCGGGGTAGCCGAAATAGGTGCCTCCGGGTTCGTCAATCGAGGAAATGACCCCGCTGCGGCCTCCGAGGGTGACCCGGTCGGCGATGGTGAGATGCCCGGCGACGCCGCTCTGGGCCGCGATGACCACGTAGTCGCCAATCCGCGTGCTTCCCGAAATCCCGGTCTGGGCGACGATGATGCAGTGTTTCCCGATGAGCACGTTGTGCCCGATCTGGACCTGGTTGTCGATCTTCGTTCCCTCGCCGATGACCGTTTCGCCAAAACGGGCGCGATCAATCGTGGTCGAGGCACCGATTTCGACATCGTCGCCGATGCGGACGATTCCAAGTTGCTCGATTTTGCGGTGTCGGCCCTGGTCAAATTCAAAGCCGAATCCGTCCGCGCCGACCACCACTCCCGGGTGAAGGATGACGCGATTGCCAATGATACAGCCATGACAGAGGGTCACATTGGGGGCGACGACGCAGTCCTCCCCGACCTCGACCCCTTCGCAGATGCAGGCCCCGGCACCGATTCGGGTGCCCCGTCCAATCGAGGCTCCCTTCATGATGGTCGCGTTCGGTCCCACCGATACGCTCCCCGCGTCGACTCTTGCCCCCGGATCGACGAAGGCGTTGGCATGAATCCCAGGCTCGAAGGGAGGGGGCAGGTGGCCGTAGGACCGCACGATGCGGTCAAAGGCAATGATTGGATTCGCCACGACAACAAGCGCTCCCGCGAGAGGTGCATCCGCCTCGCCTTCCGGCACGAGAACGAGGCCGGCACGGGTGCGCCTCAGAGCCTCGAGATACCTCGCGTTCCCGAAAAAACTGACGCAACCCTCATCCGCCTGCTCGAGCGCCGCGAAATTCGTAAGAATGGCGGAGGAATCGCCGCGGAGAAGTCGTCCTTCGACCAAGCGCGCGATTTCGGCCACCGTGGTATTCATCCGCGAATGCGACCGATGCCGGCCGGGGCTGCGGCGCCGGAGCGGGCCTTGAATCAATTCGTCCCGGAAGTTCCCGCAGCGGGCTTCGCCGAAGTCGTCGAGCCCGCAGGGGCCCCTGCATTGAGCGCCGAGACCACCTCGTCGGTCAGATCCTTGACCTTACTTGAAGTGTAAAGGATCGCCTTGTTGGCCTTGGGGAGGAAGGACTTGTCGAAGATGAGATCGAGTCCCTGCGCTTCCACAATCGAGTCCACCGTGGTCTTGATCTCGCCAACAAGGGTCGCCTCCATCTCCGAGCGTGCCGTCATGATCTCGGCTTGGGCTTTCCGGTTCGCGTCTCCGATCTCCTTGGCCTTGGCCATGCGCTCTTCGTTGAGCGACTGGAGTTTCTTGAGCGCATCCTCGCGCTTGGATTGGGCGAGGGCGGTATCGCGATAAACCGCATCCAGCTCCGCCATCTGGTTGGTCATTTGTTGGTAGGCGGCCTGACGCTCGTCGAGATTCTTGCGTTTCTCGTCGGCCAGATCATTGATTTGTTTCACCTGGATCTCCGTCTTGTAATAACGGTTCAAGGCGTCCTGCATGTCGACCACGGCGATTTTTAGTTCCTGGGCTTCCGCGGGGCAGGCCAGGGAGGAAAGCACAAGGCTGATCCCGAGGGTGGTGAAGAGGTGGGGCAGGTGGAATTTCATGAGTTTCGTTCGGAAAGATCGCTGGAAGAGGAAGCGGGTTCGGGGGCTACGGGCTCAGAACCCGGTTTCCGCGTTTCGGTTCAAACGAATCCGGAGGAGGAATTCTTAGAAAAAGGTCTCCTCCGGTGTTTCGTCAGAAGGTCGCCCCCATCGTGAACTGGAAGCGGCCACCGTCGTCGTCATTGAACGTGTCCGTCTGAAGGGGGAAGGCGTAATCGAGGCGAACGGGGGCGCTGCCAAGAATGAAGAGGCGCAGACCGATCCCCCAATCGGAGTTAACACCGCCACCCACGGACCCGGCCGGTCCGTCGGTGACCTCACCGACGTCGTAGAAGGTGGCGAAGCGGATCTTCTCGATGACCGGAACGGTGGCCTCGATCGTACCATACCAGGAGGTCTTGCCTCCGAGGACCTCGCCGCTGACCGGATCGCGTGGACCCACGTCACGGAAGTCGAAGCCGCGCAGGGTGTTGGCACCGCCGAGGAAGTGGCGGGTGAAGAGGTGATCGCCCTCGGCCGAGCTGTTGATCTCGCCGTTGACGCTGAGGATCACATCATGGGGGAGGGTGAAATACTTCGAACCGGACACGTTCGCGATGGTGTCATCGACGTCCCCTCCGAGCCCGGCAAACTCAAATCCAGCCATGATCTTGCTGCCCTCGCGTGGCAGGAAGATGTTGTCCCGGGTGTCACGGACGATACTGGCTCCAACCGAACTTTTCAAAAACTCGCCCCCCTCGGCCACGAAGGCCGGCGATGCGTTCGCGTAGGGATCAATCTCGATCTGCTCGAGGCGGTAATCGCCCACCACGTAGGTGAACTCACCGATCGATTTGCGCAGGGAGACGGCGGCACCGACGTTGGTTTGCTCAAACTGGTCGCTGAGGAAGGCCAGATCCCGGTAATACGCCTCGGTGGTCAACGCGATGCGATGGCCGAAGGCCCAGGGTTCCGTGATGGAAATGCTGGCATCGGTGGTCTGGGAACCCGCCTGGACTCTCAAGCGAAAGCGCTGGCCGCCACCGGTGAGGCTCGGCCAGTCGAAAAGGTCGAAATTGGTCTGGGAGATCTCGAAGAAGCCGGTGAGGTTGTCGATGGAACTGAAGCCCGCGCCGAAGTTGATCGAACCGGTGGGTTTCTCGACGACGCGGATGAGGAGATCCTTCTCGTCGATGTAGCTCGTGTCGATCGGCATGATCTCAACGCTGGAGAAGTAGTTCATGTTCTCGAGACGCCGCTGGGTCACGTCGGTCTTGGTCGTGTCGTAGAGTTGGCCAGGCTCGAGAGGAAGCTCGCGGCGGATCACGTGGTCCTTTGTCTTGTCGTTGCCCTCGATGTGGACCTGGCCCACCTTGTAGGCACGGCCTTCGGTGACGTCGAGGACGACGCGAACCCCGCCGTTGCCGGAATCATCAAGCCGGGGAATGACCCGAGCCTCGGCATAACCGCGAACCCCATACTGGTCGGTGATGAGCTTGATGTCGTCCTTCAACTTGTTTCCGGCGAAAGACTTGCCCGCTTCGGTCTTCAGGAAGGGGACGACATCGTTCTGCATGTCGAGCACGGTGACTCCCTTGATCCCGATGCTGTCGACGACGTAAGTCTGGCCCTCCTCGACGGTGAAAACGACATCGACATACTTCGCGTCCACGCGCATGCGGGAAACGTTCGTGACCCGCGCATTGAGGTAACCATGGTCGCGGTAGAAGTCCTCGACCGCGATGACATCCTGCTGGAGCGTCTCGGCGTCGGTCGAACCCGCCTTGCCGAAAATCGTCGTGATACTCTTCTCCTTCTGCGTCATCAACTCCTTGAGCCGGGAGGAGGGAAACGCGGTGTTGCCGACGAACTCGATGTTCCGGAGAACGCCCTGGGTGCCCTCATCGATGGTGAAGACGACCCGGGAGTAACCCTCCGCGGAGGGCGCGCCGACGCTGTAGGTGACGGTGGCCTCGGCGAAACCTTTCTTGCGATACATTTCCTGAATCTCTTCCCGCGCCGTTTGCAGCACCGAGGCATCGATCGGTTTGTTGACCTTGAGATCGACCTTGTTCTCCAGTTTGGAGGTCTCGATGAGGGTGTTGCCGACAAAATCGACCCCGCCATAAACCGCCCGGGTCTGTGCGACCACGGTCAGGGAAACGCCGCCCCCGGTATTATCGGCGAGGATGCGCACATTCTCGACATCGCCGCTGGCGTAGAGGCTCTTCACATCTTCGTCGATTTGGGTCATCGAAAGCTTGTCCCCCACCTTGGTCGACATGTGGGACAGGATTCGGTCGGGCGCCACCGTCTGGTTCCCCACATACTCGACGTTGATGGACTTCACGATCGCTCCGTCCTGCGCCTCAATCGCGCCCGAAAGGACGAGAGGCAGAATCGTGAGACATTTGGCGGCCGTTCGCAGAAGGCTTCGGAGGCGGTCGAATTTGGCAAAATTCATTGGAAAAAAATCGGTCCCGTGAGGTCGTGCAGTGTTTGTGCGGTCTTTCCTAAGGGCGTCTGGGAAAATCCATTTAGGTAAAGCGGCAACGCTCCACGTCAAGCGGGTTTTCCCGATGCCCGGGGTCAAAAAGGCAGGAATCGAGCCAAGTAAACGCCGGATTCGCCCGTTTCGCAATCGTTTATCGAAAATCAAACTCCACGCAAGCGAAACCGATCGACTTTTATAATTTTCAAGTTATCTTTACTTTTCGTATGAGTTGATTTTGCTTCCGCTCGACCCTGCAGGGTATCAAGGCGAATCCACACCCGTCCCTCCTGCCTCGTGCCTTCTCCCGCCCCCACCGATCCACCTTCCCAGCCCGCGCGGGAGTTCGAGCAGAGCCTCCGTCCGCCGGACTTCGCCGAATTCTGCGGCCAGGCCAAGGTCAAGGAGCGGCTCATGCTCATGGTCGAGGCGGCCAAGGGCCGTGGCGACGCGCTGGACCACGTCCTTCTCTGCGGACCCCCCGGTCTCGGCAAGACGACCCTCGCCCACATCCTGGCCCGCGCCTTCGGGACCGAGATCCATCTCACGAGCGGGCCCCAGATCGAGAAAGCCGGGGATCTGGCCGGAATTCTGACGAATCTTTCACACGGCGACTTCCTTTTCATCGACGAGATCCACCGGCTCCATCCGGCGATCGAGGAATACCTTTATCCGGCGATGGAGGACTACAAGCTCGACATCATCATCGATTCCGGCCCCTCCGCGCGGTCGATTTCTCTCTCGCTGCCGAAGTTCACCCTCGTTGGGGCCACGACCAAGGCCGGCATGCTGACCCGGCCTCTCCTTTCCCGCTTCGGGATCACGAACCGGCTCGATTATTATTCGCCCGAGGAACTCGTCATCATCATCCGGCGTTCCGCCTCCCTCCTCGGGGTTCCGATCGACGACGACGGTGCCCTCGAGATCGGGGCGCGCAGCCGCGGGACCCCGCGGATCGCGAACGGGCTGCTCCGCTGGGTTCGTGATTACGCCCAGGTCCGGGCCGACAATATCATCACCCGCGACGTCGCCCGTGACGCCCTCGTCATGCTCGACATCGACGAGGACGGACTCGACGAGATGGACAAGCGGATCCTCGAGGCGGTCGTCTACAAATACCACGGCGGCCCCGTCGGAATCAACTCCATCGCCGTTGCGGTGGGGGAGGACGAGGCGACGATCAACGAGGTCTACGAGCCCTACCTGATTCTCAAGGGGTATCTGAAGCGGACCCCCCGCGGCCGCACCGCCCTTCCCCTGACCTACCTGAAGCTCGGTCTCACCCCGCCCGCCTCCGCCGGCGGTGAGCAACCGACCCTGTTTTGAGCCGGATTCCATCCCGTTTCCAAGAACCGTCACGCCATGAGCGAGTTCATCATCCAGATCGAGAAGCTGCTGGGAGCATTCGCCGACCCGGAATACCGCTACCTCCTGCTCGAGCCCCTCATTTCCTTCGGACTCCTCACCGGGGTCATTCTTCTGATCGCCGGGTTTTTTGCGAAGGCACCGCGGCTCCAGAGCGCGGCCCTCGTCGTGATCGGAGCGGCCGCGTTGCTGCAATTTCCCTACAAGGATGCCCGCCTCGCCGCGAAACCGCGCCTCGAGCAGGTCTACAAGGTCGAGGCACCCGCCCGCGTCAGCGAATTCGCCCGGACCACGAACGAATGGATCGCGAACTCATGGCAGTTCAAGCTGCTCGTTCTCTCCGCCTTCGGCACCCTCCTGATCGGGGTTCAGCGGAACCGCATCGGCTTCGCGCTCTCCGTCGCCACGATCGCGCTCGGACTGCTCGCGGCGAAGAACTCGATGTGGCTGAACTATCAGGACGCCCTCGCCTATCACCCGAACCTGAAGCGCCACGAAGCGCCCATCGACCGGAAGACGGCCGGAACCGTGCCGCCTCCGGACCGCGGTTCAAAGTCGGACTCACCGCGTCCCCCCGCGGTCCGCCATCCGGGGACCCCGGTGGCCCAGCCCATCGCCCCATCGGGCCGGGTCGAGACTCCGTCGTTTCCCACGCCGTATCCGGATCCCCGGGGCACCGTCCCGGCTCCCCCGGAGACGAGGGCCGTCCCTCTCCTGGGCAAAAAGCCGCGGCAAGTGGAACCGCTCCCGCGTTTCTGATACCGAATCCAGGAAAGGTTTGGACGATTGCGGAGCGATGCCGTTCTGCCGGCAAGGCGGAGGGCCGGGCTGGAGCGGGCGCCTGTCCCTGCCCGACCACGCCGCGGGGAGGCCGGAATTGCCCGCCCTTCATGGGCGCGGCGGTCGAGCACCGCGAAGATTTCCCAGGTCAAGAGATCCCATCGTCCAAGGATTTCTTGGATTCGGTATGTGACGGTGCCCGGTTCTCAAGGCCTCCCTGCGGTGCGGAAACCGGCCTCATGCGAACGGACCACGGCACCGGAGAGGTCGTGCAACTCGAGGAAGGCCACGCCTCGCTCCCAGTCGATCCGGACCATCCCGAAGTTCCGCTCGCGGAAGGTCGCTCCCGCGACGCGGTGGCGGTTCGGCTCGTCCGGCCTTCCCCCGCCGGCATTGGTCAGCCCGCTTGAGGTCATTTCGTAGACGGGAAAGCCGGGGCTGTCGGGGGCGTCCGTTTTCAATTCCATGATCTCGCCCATGTGACGGTCGCCGCTCAGAAAGAGGACCGGTCCCGTCTTCGCCTTCTCCAGCAATTTGAGGAGCCGCGACCGCTCGTGCGGAAAATTCTCCCAGCATTCCCATCGGTGATCCTGCGGGAGGAATTGGATGCTTGTCAGGATGAGCCTCAGATCGGCGGGCTTCGCAAGTTCCGCCGCGAGCCAGTCCCATTGCGCCTCGCCGAGCATGGTGGCACCCGGATCGGGGTTGCGGTCGTATGGGCCATGCTCGGACCGTTCCGGCAGGGCGATGAGCGGTCCCCGGAAATAGCGCGTGTCGAGCATCAGGATTTGGAGCCGCCGTCCCTCGCCGCCATCGAAGAGGCGGCTGTCGTGGATGCCCGGTCGTCCTCGCGAGGGCG
>JBILDO010000056.1:0-34043 GCA_044352585.1 Verrucomicrobiales bacterium | reverse complement strand
CGCAATTGCCGCACCGCCGCGCCCCGGGCCTCGGGCACTTCGCAAACAAGCAGATCGCCGGTCAAGGCGGGGCGATCCTCTCCGATCCACCGCGCCATCCACATCGCCTCGACCTGGTGATGACGGAATCTTGAATCCTTCGGATCGAGACCCGCGACCCAGGCATCGAGAGCCTTCGCCACTTCGTCCCGATCGCGCCACGAGAGCTCGCGCCGGGTCCAGGCGCGGATCTTCGACTCTGGGCGCTTCAGATTCTCGAGCAGTTCGGGGATCGTTGCCTCCGCGATCTTCGGCGGTTCCTGCAACTTCGCGCCCTTTGGCACGACGCGCCAGATCCGGCCCGAGGTCCGGTCGCGCCGGGGATCGCGCAGGGAATATTGGGCATGACCCTTCACCGGATTGTACCAATCGCAGACGTAGAAGTCGCCGCGCGGACCGAAGCCGACATCGACGGGGATGAAGCTGAGGTTCGTCGAGAAGATCAGATCAAAGACGAACTCCTCGGCGTAGTGGTCGTCCTTTCGAACCCATTTGTGGAATTCGATCTTGTTCGTCGGCTTGTAGCGCGCCTTGATGAAACCGCCCCGCATCTCCTTCGGCCAGAAAGGAAAATCGACAAAGTCGTGGCCGCAGGTGCCGGAGTAGGCAGGCAATCCGGTCGCGGGCGGATGCTGTTCGGGATAGGGCGGATTGGTGGCGTGGAAGGCGTTCGCGAAGATCGGGTGGCTCGCGACGTGATTGCCCCAGTCATCGAAGGCAACGCCCCATGGATTCGTATTTGGATAGCTGCCGAAAGCGACGAGCCGGTTCTCCCGCGGCGTGTAGCGGAACCAGGCCGAGTTCTGCGTGCGCACGGGACCGAACCTCGTCTCAACCTGCGAGTGGTGGAAGATCGACTCGCGCATGAGCAGGTCGCCGTCGGGAGTCCGGATGAAGTCGTGGATGGAATGGTGGCTGTCCTCGGTGCCGAACCCTGACAAAACCACCGTCCGGCGGTCGGCCTGGTCGTCGCCGTCGAGATCCTCGATCAGGGTCAGGTCGGGTTGCTCGGAGACGTAGACCCCGTTCTTCGTCAGCTCGAAGGAGAGCGGGAGGTGGAGGTCGTCGGCAAAGACGGTGCAGTCGTCCGCCTTACCGTCTCCATTCGTGTCCTCGAGAATGACAATCTTGTCGCGCGGCTCCTCGCCAGGATAGACATGCGGATAGGTCGTCGAGCAACTCACCCAGAGGCGGCCGCGCGCATCCCATCGCATCGCGATTGGCTTGGCGAGATCGGGGAACTGCTCCTCGGAGGCGAAGAGGTTCACTTCGAAACGCGGATCCACCCGGAACGCGGCGAGTTCGCCGGCCGGAGAGAGCCATTCGTTCGCCCCCCTCCCCTCGGCGACGGCTTCGAGCGGAGGCAGGTTCGAATCGTCGACGGGCCCCTCGATCTTCTCTCCCCGAGCGAGCGCGTGGACGCGGGCCTCGCGGTTGGCCGCCATCATCTCGAAGTTCCGCATTGCAGGCAGGAAGTCGAGGTAGCCGTAATCCTTGTTGCGGTCGCCGGTGTAGTAGAAGGTGTTGAGCGGCCGGTAACGGCGGAACCACTGGCGGTTCATGTCGACGACGACGCCGCGGAGGGTCTCGTTCACATCGGGCGGCGATTCCTGGAAGACGGATTGAAAGACCTCGCGGGCGAAGAGACGGTAGCCGGCCTCGTTGAGGTCGACGCCGTTGTCGGAGAGGCGGACCGCGCCATCCCGCATCGCGGGCCGGGTGGGCTTGAAGCAATCGACGAAGGCGATCCCCGCGGCGGCGGCGACCTGTCGCATCGCCCCGGTGTAGGCCTCGAGAACCTCGTCACGGGTGGTGTCGCCGTCGCACGCCGCCACCGGTGAGAGCAGGACGATGCGAGGCCCGGTTTTTCCGTTGAAGGCGGAGGTCTTCCATTCTTCCAAGGATTTCACGAGCCGTTCCTTGAACGCGTCGATCTTCCCGGCTCCCCCGAAACTCTCATTGAACCCGAAGGCCGCGAAGATCACGTCGATCTTCTCCCGCGCGAGGTGCTGGGCCACCGTCGCGAAATTGTCGGGACGCGGCTGCAGGTCCACCTCGTCGCCCGACCACGCGAAATTCCGGATCACAAGATCGAGATCGGGATGCGCCTGATAGAGCATCGCCTCGAGGATGCCATGGCGTCCCGCCTGCTCGAGCAATCCGTTGCCGACCAAGGCGATGCGGTCCCCCTTCTCCAGTTTCAGCGGCAGGGTCGTCACGACCGCCTCTCCTTTCACCGGATACGGGGTCGACTCCGCGTAGATGCCGTATTTCGCGAGCGACGGGTCGGCTGCGGGAGCCCCTTTGCCGGTAACCTGGTTTTTCGCATCCGCGGGATTGACCGGCAGCGGGCCTTTGGTCTGGGCCGTGAGAACAATCGGCGAGAGCGCGAGGACGAAGAAAATGAGCCGGGGGAGCATGCGGAGAGAGTGGCGCTTTCGACGCTCCAAGTCAAAGGACGGAGTTCCGCCACGCTTGCGCCCGGCTCCTTCCCGGGCTATTCTCTGCGCATGTCACCGGCGGAAATATGGCACTTCGTGACGGTTGAGGACTATCTGGCCGAAGAGGAGGTTTCACCGGTGAAACGGGAATATCGCGACGGCATCGTTTACGACATGGCGGGTGCGAGGAATGCCCATAACAAGGTTGTCGGCAACGGCTTCGCAGCTTTTCACAGGCAGCTGCGGAATAAACCATGCCAACCTTGGAACAGCGAAACCAAGGTCCGCATCCTGCTCACGAGCGGCACCCGTTTCTACTACCCCGATGCCTTCGTCGTCTGCCATCCGAATCCTCCTGACGATCACTTCCACGATGCCCCCGTCGTCGTTCTCGAGGTGACTTCGCCCTCGACCCGCCGGATCGATCTCGGTGAAAAGAAAGACGCCTACCTCGCGATCCCCACGCTGATGGTTTATCTCGTCGCCGAGTCCACCGAGCCGGTCGTGCAAGTCTACCGCCGGTCCCCGAACGGGGACTTTCAACGCGAGTTGGCGATCGGGCTCGAAGCCGTCATTCCCCTTCCGGAGATCGGCGCGACTCTCGCCCTTGCGGACCTTTACGAAGGAATCGATTTCGAAGCCGAAGCAGCGGCCCTGCGGGTCCTCGAGGAAGAGGCCGTCTATGGCGTGTGAATCGGGGTCGCGCCACCGCGATCGGCTGATCCGGGCATATTGCGGTCCGCGTCCTCGAACCCCGTCCGGGTGAACACCCAGCTCCGGCAAAGGAGGAGTCCCGTCATCAGAAGAGCGAAACCCGCCACCGCCGGGAAGAGGTGTTCCCACTCCACGTAACCGACGTGGAGATGCACCCCGATCGCGCAGCCGTAGGCGGCGATTCCGCTCCAGAAAAATCCGTTCCACAGCCAGGTGTTTCCGCGGCGAAGCCCCCACAGGGTTCCCAACAGATAGAGAATCCCCGAAGCCACCAGCATGCCCCCGAGCGTGGCCCGGTCATGCGCCACGAGCGGGATCACTCTCCCGTTGGCCGCGGACAAGGTGGCGAGATCGGTGCGGAGGTAGGCGAGGTCGGTTCCGACGAAGACATCCCCCACGCCAACGGCGCAGATCACGAAGCCGGCGCCGAGAAGTCCGATACTGTGGAGGATGAGGAGCAACTGCCCCCATTGCCCGCGCCTCCACTCCCCCGTCTCGCGCCATTCGGGGGATGGCTTGATCGATCGCGGCGGCATTTCGCCGACGATTCCCTGCACGAAGAGCTGGAAGAGGATCGCCGTGACGAATCCATGGAAGGGATCGAAGTAGTCGAATCCGAGAAAGAGAAAGAAGGAAAAGAAGCCGGCCGCCGCCGAGACCAGCACCGCCACCTGCGCCCAGTGTTCGCCGAGGCGTGAGCCGAACCACGAGAAGGCGAGGTAAAGCATCCCGATGGCGAGCATCGTGCCGGCCAGCGTGACCCGGTCGTGCGACATGAAGGGCAGCAAGCGGTCGTTGATCCGCGCCAGTTCGTCCCGCGTGATACCGCAAAATGCCTCGTCGTAGGGAAGCACGACCCGGGTCAGGGCGATCCACAAGGCCATGATACTTCCGATGAGCATTCCGACTCCCATCCCGCCCGACCAGAACCAGGATTGGCGAACCAACGGGCGCGCCTCCGCCGCCGGACGATCCGGGAGCGTGGAGAGGATCGCTTCATTGATCCGCTTCGGCAGACCGGGCCCGGAAAAGATCAGACCCGAATCCACCACGACGAGGGAAGCGCCCGCGTCGAGGATTTCGCGGACGTCGGCCGGCTGGTGGATTCCTCCCGAGGCGATCAGGGGAATCCCGCCGCCGGTTTCCTGTCGCAATCCGGCGACCGCGGCCTTGAGACCCGCGAAGCCCTCGGGTCCGGTCCGGAAGCCTCCCTCGCAGGGCTCCAGCGCCTCGACAACGATCCCGTCGGCACGTTCCAGCGCCACCGTCGGGATCGACCCGATTCCCGCCGCCTCCACCACGATGAGCCAGGGGATTCGCCAGGGTGAGTTCCCCAGAGTCTTCCAAAAGTCCTCCCATTCCTCCGGAGTCCAGGAAGGAAATCCGGCCGTCCCGCCGAAGTCGATCGAAAAGAGATCGGCGCACTCCGACAGTTCCGCGCCCAGCTCGAGAAGGAGGCGCGCGGTGGTTCCGGGGGATTCGGTTGCCTCCGCCCTCAGCCGGATCAAGACGCGGCACGAGTCCAGCGCCACTCCGGCGATCCGGGTGGAAAGGGCTTCGGGAGTGATCGTCGGCAACCGCGCGAAGGAGATGGATTGCGATTCCCTTGCGAGGGAGAACCCCCTACCCGCTTCCCCGGTCCGCGCGACCGGTCCCAACTCGAGGAAGGAGACGCCGAAACGACTCCACGCTTTCGCGGCCTCGCCGCATCCATCGATCCGGCATCCGAATCCCACGGGACCCGTGAATCCGAGATCGCAGACCGTGGAAGCGAGACGGGGGTGCGGTCTCATGTGACCGAGAAAATCGATGAAACCCGCCCCGAGACCTCCCGGGAGCCGTCCGATCCGGCCCATCAGCCCGCAGACCAGGGAACGGGCCGTCTCCGCTTCCAATTGAAACAGGAAAGGGCGGCTCACCGTGCGATAAAACCAGTCCGGCATGAACCGACTGTAAGGGTTGAATCGCCTTTGAAAAGGGCCGCCGGAGCGGCGGGAACCGAAAACGGATCGTTTCGCGCCGTTCCGGGGCCCGTCCCGCGGGACGCCGCTTCGACTCTCCCTTGACTCGCGCCCCGCGACCCGTGACTCGTTCCGCGTGACCGCCTCGCTCGATCTCGAACTCAACCCGCGCCGCAAGGTCCTCCTCGCCGCCTTCGCCGCCGCGACCATTCTGCTCATCCCGGCCGGACTCTGGATCGCGGGGATCCCCGCCTTCGTCCTCTGTGCCTGGCTCGTAGCGACCGATCCCGAGCCGAAACTGCGCCGCCGCCTCGCGATTCTTCTCGGTTGCATCGTCATCCTCGCGGCCTGCGACATCAACCCGGGACTGTCGGACGACAACTTCCTCCGCGTCGGCATTCCCTTCACCCTCGTCATCGTCCTGCCGGCCCTGATTTCGCATTTCGGAGACCGGAACGTCATCCGTTACCGCTTCTGGCCGGTGCATTGGCGGAGGCACGATGTGATCTACACGATTCTCTCCATCCCCCTCGCGTGGGGTGTCCTGAAAGGATACGAATGGGGCAACCGCACCTTTTTCGACGACGAACTCTTCCGTCACTGGACCCTCGGTCCGGAACCCGATCCCGCGGAGATCCGCCGTCTCTTCATCGGCATCAACCTCGTCGGCATCTGGGACGAGCTCTTTTTCGTCAATACCGCCTTCGCCCTGCTGCGCTCGCTCTTTTCCTTCCGGACCGCGAACGTGATCCAGGCCGTCCTCTACACCGCGGTGCTTTACGACATGGCCTTCACCGGGTGCGGAATCTTCATCGTGTTCTTCTTTGCGTGGACCCAGGGCAGCATGTTCGAGAAGTCGGAGAGCCTCCTCTGGGTGCTCATCGTGCACCTCATCGTCGATTATTTCCTCGTCGCCTTCATCGTGCAGACTTACTACCCGGACTACGGACTCGATTTCCTCTGGCGGAAAGGCTTTTGAAACCACTTTCCGACGCGCCGATGAGACTGGATTCCCTCCTCGCGAAACGCCTCGGCCTCGGCTCCCGCGGGGCGCGCGACCGCATCACCTCGGGATCCGTGACCGTCGACGGGAATCCCGAATCGGACCACCGCCGCGAGATCTCCCGGTTCGAGAGGGTCGAGTGCGGGGGCGTTCCCGTGCAGGCGGGACGGGAGCGCCTCCATCTCATGCTGCACAAGCCCGCCGGGATTCTTTCCGCCACCTCGGATCCGGTCCACCGAACCGTGCTCGACCTGATCGATCACCCTGACAAAGCCACCCTCCATCTCGCCGGCCGTCTCGACCGCACGTCGACGGGCCTGGTCCTCCTCAGCAATGACGGCCGCTGGTCCGGGGCCCTGACCCTTCCCGGGAACCACGTTGAAAAATCCTATCTCGTCGAGACCGACCGCGCGATTCCCCCCGTGGCGGTGGAACGGTTCGCGGAGGGATTCTTTTTCGCGACCGAGAACCTCGTGACGAAACCGGCCCGGCTCGAACTCCTCTCGGAACGGCGCGCCCGCGTCACCCTTTCCGAGGGACGCTATCACCAGATCAAGCGAATGTTCCACCGGATCGACGGCATCCGCCTCGTCTCCCTGCACCGCGACCGAGTCGGCCCTTACGAACTCCCCGACGACCTTGCCCCGGGGGAATGGCGGCGCATCGATCCTTTCGCTTCCGTCACCCCGGTGCCCAACGGAAACGATTGACTTCCCGCTCCTCCAACCCAAGCATAGCGTTTCATATGAAAAACCTCGCCTTTGTCTGCTCCGCCCTCCTCATCGTCACCGGCTTCGTCGGCTACTTCGGCTGGGAAGCGATCGGGGCTTCCAAACAATCCGTCACCGCCCTGATTCCCGCGTTCGTGGGAATCCCCATGCTCATCGGCGCGCTCATCTCGCTGAAAAAGAACATGCTCGGGATGCACATCGCGGTGACGTTTTCCCTCCTTGGAGCCCTCGCCGGACTCGGTCGCCTCGTTCCCGGACTCATCAAGGGCACCGTCGATTTCTCCCAGATCGGTACGAAGCTGGTCCTCGAGATGACCGTGATCTGTCTCTTTTTCACGATCATGGCGGTGCGTTCCTTCATCGCGGCCCGCCGGGCGCGGGGCTGAACCGGCGGAACCGGGAACCGATACCGGCGCACCCCCCGGGGAAACCCTGCATGATCGGGCATTCCCGGACGTCTTCCACCCATGAAGTTCCGCCGCGTCCTCCGATCCCTCGCTCCGCTCTCCTTGTGCGCCCTCGCCCTTGCCCTCCCGGCCTCCGCCGAGCGGAAATGTTCCAGCGGCGAAATCGCCAGGGTCTATGGGAAAATCCAGTTCGTCAGCAGCTTCCCCGACTACAAGGTCCAGGTCGTCACTTCCTTCCCCGACCTCAAGGTCCGGAAAGTCACCTCCTTCCCGGACGCCCCGGGAAAATGGCAGATCGTCGAAAGTTTCCCGGACTTCAAAATTCAGATTGTGGACAGCTTCCCGGATTTTAAGATCCAGTATGTTGAGAGTTTCCCCGGACTCGCCCGCTGAACGCGCTCCCCGCCCCCGCGGTCCGGCCTGTTCGTGGATCCTTCGCGCCGTTCCGCCCCTGATCGCCGTCCTCGGGCTTATGCCGCCCCTCGCGATCGCGGCGGAAACCTCCCTCGAGAGCCTTCCGGGCTGCACCCTCGTGGCGGCCCCCTGGGCCGACGGCGACTCGTTCCTGGTGCGGCTGCCCGACGGGGCGGAGAAGGTCATGCGCCTCTATTTCGTCGATTGCATCGAAACCGACGCGGCCGACGTCACCGGCAAGCGCCGCCTCCGCGAGCAGGCACGGTATTTCGGGGTCGGGGATTTCGCCCTCACCCGCGAATTCGGGCTCGAGGCGTCGCGTTTCACGGTCGCGGCGCTCTCGCGCCCCTTCACCGTCCACACGACCTTTTCCAAGGCTCCGGGACGCGGCGGAAAACCCCGGCATTACGCCTTCGTGACGACGGCCGACGGGCGCGATCTCGGAGAGCAGCTCGTCGAGACCGGTCTCGCGAGGGCCTTCGGCTTCGGCCGCGAAACTCCCGATGGCATCCACCGCGACGACTGGCAGGCCCAGCTCGAGGATGCGGAACTCGCCGCAGCCCTGCGCGGCCGAGGTCTCTGGAAACACTGCGATCCAGAAAAGATCGTGGCGATGCGGCGCGAGCAACGCGAGGAACTGCGAGCTCTCGAGTCGATCGACGACGCCTTCACCGACGATGCTCCCGCGGAACCGGTCGACGTCAATTCCGCCACGATCGAGGAGCTCGTCCGCGCCGGGTTCCGCGAATCCGTCGCCGACGAAGTCGTCAAACGGCGTCCCTTCCGGAATCTGGAGGAACTCGATGACGTCCCCGGCATCGGCGAGGCAACGATCAACAAGGTCCGGCCCTACCTCAAGGTCGTCCTCGAGACGCCGCCGAAACCCGCGCCTTGATTCCCGGCCCATCCGGGTTTCCTTTGGCGGCAGATGGATCTTGAACAAAACCTCTCCCGCTTTCTTCAGTCCGACGGACGCACCGTCATCCTCCCGATCGACCACGGCACCGCCATTCCCGTGCCCGGCCTCGAGAACCCCGTCGCCCTGATCGAGGCGGTCAATCCGGTCGTCGATGCCTATGTCGTGAACCTGGGCCTCGCCTTCGCGGCCTTCGACGTGCTCGAGGGCAAGGGCGTCTGCCTCCGCACCGACTGCTACAAACCCCGCCACGGCGACAATCTCGACGAGGGCAGCTACCGCCTCTACGGAGCGGACCAGGCCCTCACCGCAGGGGCCCACGGGGTCATGAACATGCTCTACCTCCATCACCCGAACGAGGCCGGCATCTTCCGCGAGGTCTCCGAGC
This sequence comes from Verrucomicrobiales bacterium, assembly GCA_044352585.1. Taxonomy (GTDB): domain Bacteria; phylum Verrucomicrobiota; class Verrucomicrobiia; order Verrucomicrobiales; family DEV007; genus Arctic95D-9. Next base: position 25,029 of record JBILDO010000056.1, on the reverse strand, counting down.
TCATCTCCGAGTGCCTCGAGGCGGACCTGCCCGTCATCCTCGAGGCCCTGCCCTTCGGGATCGGGCGGCCCGGCGACTACACCCTCGAGAACATCGGCTTCACCGTCCGCGCCGCCGCCGAACTCGGGGCCGACATCGTCAAGACCGCCTTCCCCACCGGAGCCACCGCCGACCAGTTCCGCGCCATCGTCGAGGCCTGCTACGTGCCGGTGATCGTGCTCGGCGGTGCCGCCATGGGCGACGACCAAGCCCTCCTCGAGATGGTGAAAAAGGCCATCGATGGCGGCGCCGCGGGGATCGCGGTGGGACGTAACGTCTGGCAGCATCCCCGCCCCGCGAAGATCGCCAAGGCGCTGCACGCGATCGTGCACGACGACGCGACCGTCGCCTCGGCCCTGAAATGCCTCTCCTGAACGCCCGGGCGAACTCCCCCACGGCCCGACCTCCTCCCGATGATCCTGCCAAGCCTCCAATACGCCGGCCGCATCCTCCGCACCGCGGACAAGCGGCACCTCGCCAAGTTCATGTGGAATTTCGGGGTCAAGGGGATCCGCTCGGTGAATCTCTACAAGGCGAGGATGAAGGAGGGGATCCATTTCCCGCCGTTTCTCTATCTCTCCATCCTCAACAGCTGCAACCTGCGCTGCCAGGGCTGCTGGGTCGACGTCGACAAACCTCAGGTGAAGCTCGATCTGGAGGACCTCAACAAGATCGTGAACGAGGCCAAGGCGCACGGGAACTCCTTCTTCGGCATCCTCGGCGGGGAGCCATTCATGCATCCCGGCCTGCTCGATTTCCTCGCCCAGCATCCCGACTGCTTCTTCCAGGTCTTCACGAACGGCCAGCTCATCACCGAGAAGAAAGCCAAACAGCTGCGCCAGATCGGCAACGCCTCCCCGCTCGTCTCGATCGAGGGCACCGAACTCGTTGCGAACGAACGGCGCGGCGGCAAGGACGTCCTCAACCGCAGCCTCCGCGGGCTCGACCACTGCCTCGGGAACAAACTCCTCACCGGCGTCGCCACGAGCCTCTGCCGCACCAACATCGACGACCTCCTCACCGAGGCGTGGCTCCGCAAGCTGATCGACCGCGGCGTCCACTACGCCTGGTATCACACCTACCGTCCGGTCGGCCCGAAACCGAACGAGGAGCTCGCCCTCACCCCGGAGCAGGCCCGGCGCGTGCGCCAGTTCGTGGTCGACATGCGCGTGAAGCTGCCCCTCGGCATCATCGACGCCTACTACGACGGGGAGGGCCGCGCCCTCTGCCCGATGGCCAACGGGATCTCCCACCACATCTCCCCCACCGGAGCGGTCGAGCCCTGCCCCATCATCCAGTTCGCGACCGAAAACGTGCGCGACGGCTCGATCTACGACATCCTGACAAAGTCCGAATTCCTCCGCGATTTCCGCGAGACCGCGGCCCGGCACACCCGCGGTTGCGTCGTCCTCGAGCGCCCTGACCTCGTCAAGTCGCTCGCCGAAAAGCACGGCGCGGCCGACACCACCGTCCGCAAGACCGCGATCGCCGAGCTCGAGGCGATGACCCCGAGGAACAGCCAGTGGCTCCCGACCGGCGGGGAGATCCCCGAGAAGCATCCCGTCTACCGCTGGGCGAAACGGATCTGGTTCAACGACTTCGGCGTCTACGACGGTCTCGAGGCCTCGGCGGGCCCGAAGGCGGGGCGGGAGGCGGCGGCGGTGAAGTGAGAGGTGGTCCCCCGACCGGGAGTCCGCAAATTCCCCCATGAGCGTGAGCGAATGGACCTCGCGCCACGCCCGGAATCCGCTCGCTCACGCTCGCGGCTACCAACCCCGACCTTCCGCGCACTTCCTCCTTAGCCATGAACGCGAGCGAACGGACCTCGCCCGACGCCCGGAATCCGCTCGCTCACGCTCGCGGCTACCAGCCCCGACCTTCCGCGCACTTCCTCCGTAGCCATGAGCGTGAGCGAATGAACCTCGCCCCACGCCCGTTCGGTCAGGGTTCCCATGCGTTGACCGACGCGCCGTCCTAAAAATCCAACGGGCTCCCCACCCCCATCCCACCCAAGGCGGTGACATGCGTGTAGATCTGCGTCGTTTCGACGCTTTTGTGCCCCAGCAGATCCTGCAGCGAGCGGATGTCCACCCCCGCTTCGAGGAGGTGGGTCGCGAAACTGTGGCGCAGCGTGTGGCACCCGACCTTCTTTTAAAGATCCGCCCATGCCAGACCAACCCGCAGAACCCACCGCCCTCGCGTAATCCAAATCACCTCCCCGCGAAGCGGCTTAGTTCAACAAGCCGACGGATGATCAACTGCCTGACCGCCTCGGGTCGAAGGCGTCATCATGATTCAAACGTCAACCTTGAAGTCGGAGCCCGCCCTCGGCAGGCTGTTACATCCCTTAATCGTCATCCGCCCCCAACCCCCGGTCGCGGCCAGCCCCCCCCGAAACCACCGCTCCCTCACCCGATCAACCGCTGAAGGAGCAGGGGCGCGAAATGGTCGAGCAAGAGCAGTCCGAGGCCGCCCGCGGCGAGGCTCGCCACGAGGACGAAGACCGCTTCAAACCCGACGAGGGCCCGAAGGGTGGAGGGCGCGGCGCCGAGGTGGCGGAGATGGCGGAATTCCTCGCGGCGCAGCCGGTTCGAGAGGAGAAAGACGAGCACGCCGATCGCGAGGGTGGCGAATCCGATCGCGAAGAGGAGCCGCAGGACGAGATCCTGCACGCTGAAGACGGTGGCGAAGAGCTCGTCCATTTCCGACGCCGGCGAGACCAGTTGCAGTCCTCCCGCCTTGCCGTAGCGCCCCTTGAGCAGCGCCTGACCCTTTTCATCGGCGGGGAGGACGATCGCCCCGGTCACCGGGTAGTCGCCGATCTCGCCGTGGAAGTGGAAGTTCTCCGCATTCTCTCCGGTCACCTCGTTGTATTGCACGACCGAGGCGTTGAGCCGCACCGCGCCGTCCGGCGATCCCGACGGATCCGCCAATTTCGCCTCCGGCCCGAGTTTCTCCGCGTCCTCGTGGCCGTGGCCGAGGCCCTCGATGATCCAGGCCGTCTTCACATCGACGAAGATCGCCGAATCGTCCGCCGTTCCCGCCGGCGCGAGGATGCCGACAACCCGCATCTTCAACGGGTAGACCCCCGCGAGATCGAAGAGGGTCTCCGGCGAGGAGATGACTGCGTCCCCCGGGGTGATCCCGTTTTCCGCGGCGACGCGCGCCCCGACGACACATTCCCCCAGTTCGATGAGATCACGTCCCTCGCCCACCTCGAGCCCGCGGAAATCGAAGTAATCGAGCGTCGTCCCGACGATGCGGTACCCTCCCGCGGAGAAACGCGCGTAGAGCGGGATCGCCGTTCCCAAACCGCTCTCGCCGACCGCCTCGACCTCGCGGAACGGCAGGGTGGCGATGCCCGGCTTCGTGAAGTAGAGGCCGTTGAAGACCAGCTCCAGCGGACTCCCGGCCTGACCGAGCAACAAGGGCGTCTCCCCCGCCCGGGAACGGAGGCGTTCCTCCACCTTGCCGACGACGAGGGCGAGGCCCGAGGGTAGCAACCAGACGAGGGTGAAGGCCGCGACGAGGAGCAGCGTCTTGACGCGGTTCCCCGCGAGATACCGCCAGCCGAGAAAGAGGACCCCGCGCCAGTTCATGCACCCGCCTCCTTTCGCAGGTCCATGACGTCGATGACGCGGTCGAATCGCGGCAGGAGCAACGGATCGTGCGTGATCATGAGCACGGTCGCGCCGATGCGGCGGGCTTCTTCGAGGAGCAGGGCGACGATGCGGTCCTGGTTCTCCGGATCGAGGTTGCCGGTGGGTTCGTCCGCGAGGATCAGCCGAGGCGAGGTCACGAGGCTCCGGCAGAGCGCGGCGCGCTGGCGTTCCCCCTGGGAGAGCTGGCCGGGAACCTTCGCGAGATGCGCGGAAATGCCGACGCGTCCGGCGAGTTCGGCGCAGCGCTCCTCCCCGGCCCGGTCCACCAGCCCCGGAGAGCCAAGGCGGAAGGGCAGGAGAATGTTTTCCCTCACCGTGAGGTAGTCGAGCAATTCGAAGTTCTGCGGCACGAGACCGACCCGCCCGAGCCGGAAGGCCTGTCGGCTCGCGAGGCCCTCCTGCGAAAGCGGAATCCCGTCGACGTGGACCACGCCTGCATCGGGCACGAGGATGCCCGAGACCAGGTTCATCAGGGTCGTCTTGCCGCAGCCGCTCGGTCCGATGAGGGCGACGCACTCGCCCACCGCGATCTCGAGCCGGTCGACCCGCAGCACGAACGCGTCCGCGGGATAGGCGAATCTCAGTTGTTCGATCCGGATCATGGTGCGGCCTTGGCGGGAGCGGCGGGTTCGATGAGATTTCGCGAGACCTTTTGAATCCGCTCCTCGTCGAGCAGGTTCAGCCCGCTGATCTTCCAACTCATTCCGGCGGGGATGAGTTCCATCTCCGCCTCATAGCGATTGGTGCGCTCGTGCGTGTGGCCCCAGTGGCTCACCTCACCGACCGTGACCCATTCGGCCCGCGTCCGGAACGCCCCCGGGGCGAGGTCGCCGCCGGCGAGGGGCCGGCATTGGCGCAAGGCGATCTCGTGGACCCTGACGCGGGGGCCGCCCGCGTTCTCGAGTTCGAGCGACCCGCGCATTTCCAGATAGACCTTCTCGAGGAGAGGACCGGTCACGCTCGCCTCGAGCGTGTCGTAGATCGAGGATTCGTCGCGGAAATCGAAGGCATGGTAGGTGTTGCGGAGGAGGGCGTGGACGAGCTCCTCGACCGCGGTAGCGGCGGGCGCGTTTACCTCCAGGATCCGGTAGCGGAGCGAACCGACGACCATGGCGATTCCGCCGACGAGGAGCCAACCGATCCACGGGGGCGATTGCGTCTTCCGCCTCAGGACGATGCCCGCGGCGGCCACGATCATGACCGCGCCCGCCAAGGCGAGCGGTCGCAGGGGACGACGCTCGACGCGATCGCATTCCGGAACCGGCAATAGCGCCGGCAGGGCGGCCTCCCCGTCGAGTTTCCAGCTCACGCGGTTTTCGGACGGCGTGAGGAGACGGGCCGAAGGTTTTCCGCGGCTGGCCACCTCAACGATGAGGCGCTCCTGACCGGGGGCAAACCAGGTCCATTCGAGATCGAAGGCGTTCACGCCCCGGACCGGAGCCGAACGGGTCAGTCCGACGAGGGCCTCGTCGAGGGGAATCTCCTCCCGCTCGTCGGGGATGAACCCCTTCTCCGCGTCCGCGACGACGAACCTGGCGGTCCGGTCGGTGAATTCCGGTTTCGTCCCGGGCACGGTGACGTTGGCGCCCGATTCGAAGAGGGTGTGGAGATTGTCGAGCACCGCCTGCCGTTCCCCGGTGCCGATCGATTCCCCCTCGAGGCGCCAGACCTCGCGATAGGCCCCCACCTTCACAAGCGCCTCGAGACGGAATTCGAACGGCTCGACGCTGACAAATCCCCGGACCGCTTCCTGCCCGCGAAGCAAGGCCGTGGCGAACAGGACCGCGGGAATCAGAACGGTGACGCGCGAAAACACCCCGCAACGAAAGCCGCGTCCGGCGCGGAGGTCAACCGCCGGACCCGCGGACGCCCCTTTTGTCGGACAATCTCCGGAAAAAAAGCCATGAAGACGCGCCTTGATTCGCCCCGGTTCTTTGCTTTGTTGGCTGCTCCTATTTGCTGCCATGCCACGAAAAACACTCCCCCTGCTGGTGACGGGTTCCCTGATTCCCTTTCTCGCCCACGCCGAGACCGTCGATTTCATGACCCAGGTGAAGCCGCTCCTCGAGGGCACCTGCATCCACTGCCACGGACCCGAAAAGGCCGAAGGAGAATATCGCATGGACACGAAGGCAGCGGCCTTCGCCGGCGGCGAGAACTACGCCAAGGAGACGATCGTTCCCAAGGACCCCGAGGCGAGCCCGGTCTACTGGATGACGACCGAGCCGGCCGACAGCGCCGACCTCATGCCGCCGAAGAAGCCGCTCTCCGCCGAGCAGCAGGCCATTCTCAAGGCCTGGATCGCCGAGGGCGCGAACTGGCCCGAGGGCGTCACCCTTGAGGAGAAGCCCCGCATGGACTTCAAGAACAACATCCTCCCCCTCCTTTCCAAAGGCGGCCCCTTCAAGGCCCAGGAGCAGGAAATGCTGCGCCTCTGGGTCGAACAGGGCGCGGTCTGGCCCAAGGACTTCAAGCTCGGCGGCAAGAGCGAGGCCGAAAAGGGCGGATTGGCCGACAACGTCGAACTCGTCAAGGTGATCCGGGAAAACATCCTCGCCACGACCAAGGAGAAGGCCGAGGGCGACATGAAGGACTACACCGGCACGATCCCGAAGACCGGCGTCAAGTACGACATGCTTGCGATCAAGGGCGGCGAATTCACGATGGGCAGCCCCGCCGATGAGAAGGGACGCGCCGACGACGAGGGTCCGCAGCACAAGGTGAAGGTTTCGCCCTTCTGGATGGGCAAGTTCGAGGTCACCTGGAACATGTATGAGCCCTTCATGATCACCGGCGTCGCCCGCAACAAGGACGGCTCGCCCGAGAACATCCCCGCCGACGCCAAGCCCGTCGACGTCGTCTCCAGCCCGACCACGCCCTACACCGAGATGAGCTTCGGCATGGGCACCGACGGCTTCCCCGCGATCTGCATGACCGAGCACGCCGCGAGCAAGTTCTGCCAATGGCTCAGCGCCCAGACCGGCCACTACTACCGCCTCCCCACCGAGGCCGAGTGGGAATATGCCTGCCGCGCCGGCACCACCGGTGCCTACAGCTGCCCCGAGGACCAACTTGCCGACTTCGCGGTGATGGATCCCGAACAGGTCCGGGTCGGCTACGAGAAGGTCGGCACGAAGAAGCCCAACCCCTGGGGTCTCCACGACATGCACGGCAACGTCATGGAATGGTGCATCGACCAATACCTCGACAAGGGCTACGCCGGACTGGACGGCAAGACGACGGAGAATCCCCTCGCCATTCCCACGACCCTCTATCCCCGCGTGGCCCGCGGAGGTTCCTGGTATGATCCGCCGGAAGAGCTCCGCTCCGCCCGCCGCATCGCCTCGAACGAGAACTGGAAGGTCCAGGATCCCCAGTTGCCCAAGTCGATCTGGTATCACACCGACGCCCACTGGCTCGGCTTCCGCATCGTCCGTCCCCTCGAGGTCCCCGAGACCGAAAAGATGCACCTGCTCTGGAATCTCGGCACGGTCGACAGCAACTGATCCGACGTCATGAACGGCGCATCACGATCGCCGGTAACTTCGAAGGCGGGCCTCCGGGTCCGCCTTTTCTTTTCCGCAGGGCTCGTGCTTGCCTTTGGCGGCGGAGCCGGGGCGGACGACTGGCGCCTCCTCACCTTCACCGAGCCCCACATGGGCACGGAGTTCACCATCCGGGCCTGGACCGAAGCGAGCCGGGTCGAGGACCTGACCCGGTCGGTCGAATCCGCCTTCGCCCGCGTCGCCGCGCTCGACACCGCCCTCTCCGATTACCGGCCCGAGTCGGAGATCAACCGCCTCGCCAAGGCGCCCGCGAACGAACCCTTCGCGGCGAGCCCCGACCTCTACGCGGTCTTCGAGGCCGCGGGCAGGCTCACCGTGGCGAGCGGCGGGGCCTTCGACATCACCGCGGGCCCGCTCATCCGGCTTTGGCGTATCAGCAAGAAGAACGCCGCCCTCCCCGCTCCCGCGCAGATCGCCTCGGCCAAACAACGCACCGGCTTCCACCACCTCATCCTCGATCCTGACAAGCGCACCATCACGAAAAAGATCGACGGGATGCTCTTCGACGCCGGCGGCATCGCCAAGGGCTACGCCGCCGACGCCGCCCTCGCCATTTTGAAGAAGGACGGATTCCCGCGCAGCCTCGTCGCGGCGAGCGGCGACATCGCCGTCGGCGACGCACCTCCGGGCGAGGCGGGCTGGAGGATCGGGATCGAAACCCTCGAGGTCGGCCACGACCTGAAGGACCTGCAGACCGTCACGCTCGCGAACCGCGCCATCTCGACCTCGGGCGACACAAGGCGCTATTTCGAACACGAGGGCATCCGCTATTCGCACATCGTCTCCACCAAAACCGGGCTCGGGCTCACCGAGCGGATCGGTGCCAGCGTCATCGCTCCCGATGCGACGACTTCGGACAGTTTCGCCACCGCCGTCGTCCTCCTCGGGACGGAGAAGGGCTTGCATTTCATCCGAAATCAGCGAGGGATCGAGTGCCAGATCGTCGTCCTTCGCGATGGTGGCGAAGTCTTCCTCCGTTCCGATGGATTCCCCTCCCCCCCGGGATCTCAAGCCCAAAAAGAAAGCCCCGTCCCCGCGCCGTGACGGGCGCGAAGCCGCGGTCCAGTTTCTCTACGGGAACGAGGCCCAGGGCACCGTCGAGGTCACACCGGAACGACTGGAGGCCTTCTGGGAACTCCGCGATGCGAAGCCGGCGGTGCGCAAATTCGCCGAGGAACTGATCCGCGGCGTCACCGCCCATCACGCGGAGATCGACTCGATGATCCGGACCCATCTCGAGAATTATTCACTGCAGCGCCTCGCCGCGGTCGATCGGAATATCCTCCGCCTCGGCGCCTACGAGATCCTCTTTTCCAGCCACATCCCGCCGCAGGCGGCGATCAACGAGGCCATCGAGATCGCGAAACGCTTCGGCACGGAGGAATCGCCCCGCTTCGTCAACGGCATCCTCGACCGCATCCTGAAACGCTGATCCGCTCTTCTGCCCTTCCACCAACCCGCCGTCTCCGACACGCATGGGCCTGTTCGCTTCGATCCTCAATCGCTTCCGCGGCCACGACATCGACTGGGACGACCTCGAGGAAACCCTCATCGGGGGCGACCTCGGCGTCCGACTCTCGACCGAAATCGTCGGGCGCCTGCAGAAGCGGAAGGGCAAACTCGACGCCGAGTCCGTCGTCGTCGCCTGCCGCGAGGAGATCACCGCGATTCTCGGAGGCGACGCCGTGCCGTTGCCGCCTCCCGGCCCCCCCGGGAAGCCGACCGTGATCCTCGTCGCGGGGGTCAACGGCGTCGGCAAGACGACCTCGGTCGCGAAGCTCGCCGCCTTTCTCAAGAACCAGGGACACGGCGTCGTCCTCGCCGCGGCCGACACCTTCCGCGCCGCCGCGATCGAGCAGCTCAAGATCTGGGGCGAACGCATCGGAGTCCCCGTTGTCACCACCCAATACCAGGGCGATCCCTCGGCGGTGTGCTTCGACGCCCACCAGAAGGCCATCGCCACCGGCGCGGCCTACCTCATCTGCGACACGGCGGGTCGCCTCCACACCCGCCACAACCTGATGGAGGAACTCAAGAAGATCCGGCGCACCCTCGCGAAACAGGACGAATCGGCCCCGCACGAACGCTGGATCGTCGTCGATGCCACGACCGGATCGAACGCCGTTTCCCAGGCCCGCGAGTTCCAGGGAGCGCTGGACCTCACCGGCGTCATCGTCACGAAACTCGACGGCTCGGGCAAGGGCGGCAGCGTCGTCGCGATCCGTCACGAACTCGAGGTGCCGACCCGTTTCATCGGCACTGGGGAAAAGGCCGGGGATTTCAAGGCCTTCGTCCCGGCGGAGTTCGTCGAGACCCTGCTCTGATCCCGCCTCGGGACGAGTTCCTCAGTGGATCGTGCCGCCGATGACGTTGCCGGGAGGGTTGTAGCAGCACACCACGACCGTCCACGTGAATCCACCCTGCTCATACCGGGCGATCCCGGCTCCGATCTGGGTCGATCCCTTCCACACCATCTGTGTGTAGTGTCCGACCCCTCGGTTGAAGAGATTCATCGACAGAGTCGTGACGTTCTTCGGCATCCTGGCTTTCTCCGCATACCAGCCTTCACAGGCAGAGACGGCGGAAAACCCGCCGCCCCCGCCTTGGGCGAGATTCTCGCCATAGGGATTCCGGCCCGGGGGGAGGTGGGCGAACTTCTTCGTCCTCGCGATCATGTCGGCCCGCTCTTGGGCAAACCGGGCGATGACCGGGGACCACGTCACCTTTCCCGATCCGACCTCGGCACGTTTCGCATCGTGGTAGTTCACCATTTCCCGGGCCTCCAGGGCACTCAGCTTCGATCCCGTTGATCCCCCGGGCACGCCCGCCACGGGCACCGGGCCCGCCTCTTGGGCGGAAAGACTTCCCCCGCCGAAGATCGTCAGGAGCACTGCGGCCGGGAGCACGCTGGTCACAGTCCGGAGGGCGGGAGAGGAATTCGTTCGGTTCATGGCGGGGACGGTTCGTGCAAACGGGAGCGATGACTTCCACCTCCATAACGGATCGGATCCTCCGAGGCAACGCGGGAAAAGCGGTTGCCGCCGCGGGCGGTCGCAGTTACTTCTCTCCCTTCCGAATGCCTTCGCCCGGCTACCAGTCCCCTTTCGAATCCCGGCCCGGTCTGCGCGTCGCGCCTCCGGCTCTGGAGACGGTGAGCGTCATCGTTCCCTTCTACAATGAAGAGGAATGCGCCGAATTCGTCCTCCGCGAACTCGTGGCGTGCCAGCCGGGAGCACAAATCATCGCGGTAGACGACGGAAGCAAGGACCGCACCTGGAAGATCCTCCGCTCCGTTCCGGGAGTCACCCCGCTGCGCCTCACGCAGAACCGCGGCCAGAGCGGCGCGCTCTACGCCGGACTCCGTTACGCCTCCGGCGACATCCTTGTGATGCTCGACGGCGACGGCCAGAACGATCCCGCCGACATCGCCAAGCTCGTCGAACTCCTCCGGTCCGGCTCCTGCGACGTGGCCGTCGGCCGCCGCGCCCAACGGCGCGATACCTGGAGCCGGCGCGCCGCCTCGCGGATCGCCAACCGGGTCCGGCGCTTCTTCCTCCACGACGGCATCAGCGACACCGGCTGTTCCCTGAAGGCGATCCACCGCGACCACGTCGATCTCCTCGTCCCCTTCAACGGCCTCCACCGCTTTCTCCCCGCGATCTTCACCCACGCCGGACTCGCCATCGCCGAGATCGACGTAAACCACCGTGAACGCAAGGCCGGTACCTCGAAATACACCAATCTCGACCGCGCCATCCGCGGACTCTACGACCTCGTCGGGGTTTGTTGGCTGCTCAAGCGCAAGTTGGTCCTCCCGGCTCTCGAGGAGGGAACGACGACCCCGCCGACCGCGCAGGGATGAGCCCGGACACGGAGCGGCACCTCGCCGCCCTGCCCCACCACGGAATCCGGTCGCACCGGAGGATTGAAATTGCCCATCCCTGCTGTATAATTTCCATAATTTTAAAAAACTCCCTGTCTTCCTTGCTTTGGGGCTGATCGCCTGGCTGTGGTCGCTCACGACTGGTCCGATCGAGCATCCCCCCGGAATCCTTGCCCCTTTCGATCCCGTCCAAGTCGAGATCCCCGAGAATCCCGGATCATTTCCCGTGAAGGAATGGACCCTGAGATCGCTCGCGCTTTACCGGATCGATGCCCGGGTTCTCTCGAAGAAGCGCTACCGTTTCGATTTTCCGGCGAAACTCTCTCCCTACGACCTCATGCTCGGATGGGGGCCGATGTCCGATTCGTCCGTCGTCGAGACACTGAGTTTCAGCCAGCGCGGACGCTTTGGATTCTGGCACTGGTGCGAGGATCCGCCCCTGCCGATCTCCGAAATCAATCGCCATGCCTGCAACATCCACGTCATCCCGGCCAACGACAGAATCCGTGACCGGATCGCGGAATTGAGGATCGGGACCCTCGTCCGGATTTACGGCGATCTCGTCGAGGCGACCCATCCGAGGGCAAGGGGGCCTTGGCGAAGCTCCCTGACGCGAAACGACGAGGGCTCCGGTGCCTGCGAGATCCTGTTCGTCGAGTCCATCGAGCCGGTTTCTCCCACGACCTTGATGGCGGGGCCCTGAATCGGTCCCCCGGTTGCCCACGACTGAATCCGACGCGTTCGCCGCGAGCGAGCGGATTCGGGCTTGAGACGCTATTCATTCGCTCACGCTCATGGCCACACGGCAAGCATCACGCATAGCGCCATTGCAGATTGCTCGTCTTCGTGCGGAGCCGGTCTTTGTTTTCGGGTTTCCCTGGTCGACGGTCGGCGCCCCAGTCAGCTGGAGCAAGGGTCGCGTGTTTCTCGCGGCCATCTGCGGCATGCGCGTGAAGACGTCCCGCAGGTATGCGAACGGGTCGATCCCGCGGCGGCGGCAGGCTTCGATGACGGCGAAGACGATGGCGCCGAGCTCACTGGCCTCGGTCTCCCCGATGGAGAGCCAGAATCCGGAGACGTCGGCATCGCCGCTGGCGGTGGATCAGTTCATGTTCGCCCCGACCGCCGCGGAGGTGATGTGATTGACGGTGCAGGTGTTGCCGTTGTTGCTCGGCTCGACATGCCAAGTCTCGAAGAGGAGCCGGCTCGTGGTGGGCTTGCCCGTGTAGCGCCGGTAACGTCAGCGCATCTTTTCAAGGTATTCGTCGCGGGTGGATCGGCTCATGGATTTTGCCATTCGCCGCGGCGCCCTCGGTTATGAGGCATCAAGCCCTCCCGTGGGCTCCGCCCACATTTCCTTCGGTGTCCTTTTTAATGAGGCACTGCTGGGGCATCCCCCGAAACAACCGTCTTGGCCCAATCTCACTCCTTGATCAAACTAACCCCGAATTGTACCGGAATGAACCCGACCCCTGTACCGGAATTGGAGCGGCGTTTACACCTCACGACCCTGCGCGAGCGGGTCAAGGCGGCCGCCTCGGGCCTGGGCACGGAGATCGCCACCCACTTCGAGGATCAGAAGGAGGCCATCATGGCCATGACCGAGTGGAGCGAGTTACCCGCCGATGAACGTGCCCTGTTCTCCGGAAAACTGGACGACACCACCCTGCCGGAGGCCATCGACATCGCCGGCATCGGCTCCTTGCTGAACCGGCGCATGGAGTTGGATGCGACCCTCTCCGGGATCCGCACCGCGGTGATGGATCGACATCGGCATTGGATCGCGGAGAAAAGCCAACCGCCGGCCGGGGAACCCGCTCCTGGTTCGGACAAATCTCCCGTGAAGATCCGGGTCCGCCGCCGTTACGGTTCAGGCGATCAGGCGGCCCTCGAACAGACGATCGGAGCGCTCGCCACCGGCCTGAAATCGCTCGGACCGGGAGACACCACCGAGGTCGCCATCGATCTCGACTGAGACCCATGCCCGCATCCGAGCCAGACCGCGAATCAATCCTGTATCCGGGCCTCCCCGGAGGTAGGGCGGGTGTCGGTCCGGACCTCGCCGGTTGGAACTCGCAGGCTTTTCAGCTACGTTCCCTGAACCGTCATGCCGTTCACCCCGTCGAATCCGCTCTTCTTTATCTCGGTGCCCGAGCCGAAGTCTCCGGCGCGGAAAGCCACGATTGCGATGGTTTCGCAGAGGCCGAAGCCCACTACCGAGCAGGCGCTCAGGGGATACGACTATCTGAAATCCCGGAGCTCCCGCGGCAGTTCCGGGAATTGACCCGCCTCGGCCCGGTGGACCGGGCCGGCCGGAAGGCGCTCCGGGAATGGGCTGGGGCCCACGACCGCGTCGTCGATGAGACCGGCTTCTCTTCCGGAGGTGGGAATCGCCGGGAAAGCGCGGCGGGGCGGAGCACCAGGTCTACGAGCTGGCCGTTCGCAACCAGTTCTTCCCCCCGCTACGTCGTCGAGTTCCTCACCGACAACACGCTGGGCCACCTCTGTCCGGGGACACCGATGATTCCGGGCCGTTGATCCGCGAAATCCCTCCCGGCCCCCCCGATTCGGTGTCCGCCGTCACGCCAAGGAACGATCCCGGCCTCGTCAATAGTTGACGGTCACGCCGAAGTGCATGCGTCCGTCCGCCATTCCGGTCTCATCGACCCCGGAGGTCTGGAGGACCCAGCCGTAGGCGGCGCGAAGGTAGGCGGTCTCCCCGATCCGGCAGGTGAAACCGAGGCCGGTGCTCTGAAGACCGGGCGAGAGTTCACCAAGGAGCGGATCGGAGTTGTCCAAAGCGGCGCCGTCGTAGAAAAGGAGGGCATTCCACTCGTCCCGGCATTTGGGATTGAACCGGCCTAGCATCGAAAAAGGCGGGGAGACCAGCTCCACGTTGAGAATGGCCCCGGAGTCGCCGCGGGTGAAATTCTCATCGAACCCACGCACCGTCAGGTAGCCGCCGGCGAGGAGTTGCTCGGTGGAGAGGAGCCGGTCGTCGGTGAGGTGCCCCCGGCCACGGAGGACAAGGTTCCATTCCGCGGGGAGCTTGATGCCGCGCTCGATCTCGGCGTATCCATACCAGTAGTCGGCGGTCGCCCCCTCGCGCAGGGCCCCGAAACTGGGATCGTCATTGTGGTTGAGCACGTTGCCGGGCGACCAGATCGAACCGAGGGAGACGAATTGATAACCGAGTGGGTCCTTCCAAGCGGCCTCGTAGGCGGTCCGGAACTGGAAGATCGTGGCGCTCGAGGCGATGGCATTGAATCCGCCAAAGATGAGGTCGGTGTTCGTGCTCTTCCAGTCGAGTCCGGCCTTGAACTCGTGGCGCAAGCCGGGGAAGGAGCGAAGCCGCGGGAGGGGAGCGACGTAATCGATCGTGGCCTGGAGGTTTTCTCCTCCAATGCCGACGGCGGCGGGATCGGCGGGGTCCGCGGGGACGTCGGAGAAAACGGCGGCCCCGAGAAAACGCAGTTCATGGCGCCACGGGAGGAAGGCGCGATACATCGCGGTGTGCGACTCGAGGGTCTCGAAATCGAGGTTGGCGCCGAACTGGTAGCCCGCGGATTGCTCGCCTCCCAGAGGATTGAGCCAGTTGAAGCCGGCCGACCACTCGTGTTCGCCCGTGAGCGGCACCCCGGTGTTGGCGAGGCCGGCATAAACGGTGAAGGGATCTTCCTCGGTCGTGTCGAGGACGATGTCGGCGGTGCCGTCGGCGGTGCCCTTGTCGTAAATGAGGTTGACCTGGCGGATCGGATTCCGGTTGAGCCAGTCGAGGTCGCTCTCGAGGATGCGCCGGTCGATGCGATCCCCGGGGGCGAGCCGGATGTGGCGCTCGAGGTAGGCGGGATCGGAATGGACCACGTCGTTGATGCGGACTTCGCCGAGGAGGGCCTCGCGCACCACCACCTGGACCCGTCCCGCGGTGATGTCCTGCTCGGGGAAGTAGACGTCGACGATGGGGTAGTCTTCACTTCGCCACGCTTCGATCACGGTCTTGGCTAGGTCGGCGAGGAGGGCCATCGAAAGCGGCTTGCCGAGGAAGGGTTCGAGGATCGCCGCAAGATCGGCGGGGGCCTGGACGCCCTCCGTGATCTCGATCGGATCCGGTCCCGCCGCGGCCCCCGGGTCGGTCGTGTTCTGGTGGGGAAGGATCCGGATCGCGGCGAGATCGACGCCAAAGCGGGTGTCATCGACGGCGGGTTCGGGGGCAGCGCCGCCCCCCTCCTCGCGTTGGGCGAGCGTGGAATCGAAATCCCCGCCCGCGTGGGGTACGACCTCGGCGCGTTGCGCCCTTGCCTTCTCCAGCGGGCCGCTCTGAGCTAGAACTCCGGTCACGGACACGCTCCACCCGAGGGCGGCCAGGCCCAGGAGAAAGGCGGAGAGAGCGGGGCGCGGGCGGATCATCAGGCGTTGCGGTTTCAGTTGCCTCCGCCAATGGCGGCGTTGAGTTCGGCCTCGGCGGGGGCTCCGAGTTGTTCGCCGAAGATCAGGACGACATTCGGTCCCGGGACCGAGCCGTCGAGGCCCGTGGGAAGGATGCCGTCGGTTCCGGTGATGGAGGCGGTCAGGGGAAGGCCGAGGGCGGCGGCCAGTTCGGAGGCGGCGGCGATGGAGAGGCTTTCCTGGAGCACGGTCAGGATGGCCGGATCGGCGGGAACTTCGGAGAGATCGATCGAGTAGGGACCGTCGGGATTGAAGAGGAAGACCGGTCCGTCGAACCCGATCGCGGCGGCGAGTTCGAGATTCGCGGCGACGCCGAGGTTCTCCCGGAGGGCGGCGAGCCCGAGGTTGGAGGGGGAAAGGCCGGAACCATCGAGGGAGAAAGGGCGCAGGACGAGGTAGCTGTTCCCGTCCACCGTGGCGATGACGGACTGGGCCACGACCGCGGCGGAAAACGCGCCACCGAGGGCGGCGATCTGCGCGTTGAGTGTGGCCGGATCGACCAGGTCGACGGGAGTGTCGCTCCCGCGGTCCGGGCCTTCGTTGGCATCGGGGGCGGCCTGGCTGCGGGCGATCCGGAGAAGTCCGCCCGTGTCATTGCTGCCGGGACGGGGGGAGGCGAAACCGTAGTGGTAGACGTTGCCCACGGGATTCCCGCCATCGAGCGTGGTCACGCCGGGAAGGTTCAGGGTGTTGAAACCATTGCCGGCATGGAGGAACTGGGTCTGGGGGAAGAAGCCGCTGTTGACGGTGTTGTTGCCCGGACCGAGGAAGAGGCGGAGGGTCTCGAAGTTGTTAAAAGAGTAGAGCGGATTGCGGGAAACGCTGTTCGCGGTGATGTCGTAGGTATGGTCGCCGCGGAGATTCGAGTCGTTGATCTCGACCAGATCCGTGCCGGGTCCTCCGTCCACAAAGTCGATCGTGGACTGATTGACGAAGTTGAATCGGTCGTTGCCCGGAGATCCAAGGATGGCTTCGATCCCATCGAAACGTCCGCCGATCCCGGGAGCCTTGTTCGGCCCGATGCTCACGGTGACGGGTCTCCCGAAGAGGGCGTAACTCAAGGTGTCCGCTCCCTCGCCGTCGCCCCCGGATAGGTTGCCGGCCAGTCCGGTGCCGGCCCCGAAGAGAAAGGTGTCCGGCGACGCTCCGCCGGCCAGATTCTCAAAGCCGATGGCTTGGAAACCCGCGCTGAAGAAGCTGTTCGGTCCGGCGAGGACGTAGGTGGTGGAAGTGTCGGGGCCGATGAAGAGATCGCGGCCCGATGCGGAGCCCCGGAAGCTGTCGATGCCGGAGAAACCGCCCGGCAGGGGAGTCGCCTTTCCGGAGGCCAGGTTGACACTCACGGGCAGAACGAATCCGCTGAAATCGAGCAGGTTCCGGGCCGGCAGGGCTGCGGAGGATCCCGCGTCGAGAAATCCGCGCAAGACCGAACCGGGAAGGAAGGCGAATCGGTTTCCGACCGGACCGGTCACGAGATTTTCGATGCCTGTCGCGGACAGATCTTCGGCCTGCCAGCTGTCGGTTCCGGAAAAGTAGTAGGTCGAGTCCGACTCCGGTCCGATGAATGTGTCGAAGTCCGCGGAGCCGACGAACCGGGACAGGTTTGCGAAGCCTTCGCCAAGACCGGTTGCTTGAGCCTCGGGGAACGAGATTGACACTCCGCCACCGAATTCGGAGTAATCCAGCCGGTTGATGCCGCCACCGCCGTCGAGAAACCCGTCGAGCGAGGCGCTGCCCGTGAAGGAAAAGACATCGTCGCCATCGCGGCCGCTCACGTTTTCGAAGGCGGAAAAGGCGACACCCGCGACGGCGAAGGAGTCGGGGCCATGGAAAACATAGACCGACCCGGCGGACGGGCCGAGGAGGTGGTCGTCGGCGCTGCCCGTGCCGGTCACCCGTTCGATCGACTCGAGGTCGGCGAAGTCGAGGGCGACGCCATCCGCATCCGCTCCGGCAAAGGTGAGAAGGTCGCCGTCGCCGATCCCGCCGAAGAAACGGACCCGCCCGCCCGCGACGGGCAGTTGGTTGATCTCCGCCATCCCGTCGAAGGCCGTCGGCCCCTCGAGGGGAGGAGACGGATCCCCGCCGGAGCCGGAACTGTCGTCTCCGAAATGGATGAGGACGTCGCCGACGTTCGCGGTGACCGGACCGGCCACCGTGATATCGTTGCCCTCGATCCGGATATCGCCGCTTGTGGACGCGACATCGCCATCAGAGAAGACATTGCCCGAGGCGGCGGTGATCATGAGGTTCCCCGAGGCCCGGGCCGCGCGGTGAAGCATCACGCCGCCGGTCCCGGACCCGATCTCCACAAAGTCGGCGAGCGGTCCCCCGAGGGAGGCTCCCGCGTTCCCGAGAACCACGCCGTGGGCGTTGCTTCCGTCGCCGCGGATCGTAAGGGAACCGGTCCCGTCGACCGCGAGATCCCCGGCCTGGATGCCCAGCATGACCCCGATGCCGAGGGTTTCGCCGGCATAGCCCTCGAGTCCGAGTGCGCCTCCCGAGACCCGGATCGTCGCCCCGCCGTCCATCTGGATGCCGTCGTTCTCATTCACGCCGTTCCCGCCGTTGCCGAGGAGGGCGACGTTTCCCTGATCGGCCGCCTCGATGAGTCCTCCGGAGAAGAGGATGCCGCGGTTGCGCTGCCCGTTGCCACCGCCGCCCCCGGTCCCTTGGACGAGGATGCCGCGGCCCGCGGTGGACAGGGTCGTGGCGGACCCAGTGAGGAGGACCCCGACGCTGTCGTTCATCCCACCGCCGCCGGTCCCGTAAAGCTCGATGGCGAGGTTGCCGGGTGATTCATCGGCCGAGTGGATCCCGGTTCCCTCGCCGAGGTGGATGCCCACGGTCGGAGGTGGCGGACCGCCCGGATTGGGATACCCGGATCCGCCCCCGCCTTCGCCGGGAGATCCGGGGCCTCCGCCGAAGCCGCCCGCGGCTCCGGTGCCTCCCGTGCCGCTGAGCCGGATCGATCCGCTGCCGAGGCTCTCGAGGCGCGAGCCGAGAACAACGATGCCGGTGAAGGGGCCGGCGAGCGGGGCCTCGCCGCGGTTCGCCTCGAGGACGAGGTTGCCGTCCTCCACCGAGAGCAGAGAGTTCCCCGTGACCAGAAGCGAGCGCTCCGCCTTGAGCGTGAGGGATCCGGAACCGGTCGTGGTCACCGCGGCTGTCCCCTCGATCCGGATGCCGCGGGCCGCATCGAGGAGGATGGCTCCGTTGCCCGACGCCGAAAGGACGGCGGAGGCACCGGAAAGGACGATGTCTCCGTCGTCCGGATCGGTCGTGTTGACGGTGAGGCCGCGTCCCGGCCCCATGAGGATGCCCGCGCCGATCGCGATGCCGTCTCCGCTGGTCAGGGAGAGGGGACTGACGGGGGAAATCCCACCGGTCACGGAGATGGCTCCCGAGCCGCCGTCCCCGATCTGGAGGAGGCCCGCGTTGACGCGATCGAGTTCGCCGTCGGTGAGTCCGAGCGAGGTCGCGGTGTCGGTACCGCCGAGGGCAATCGCAAAGCCCGTGGTGAGGGGGCGGAGCGTGGTGGTGGCGGTGCCACTCGTGACGGAAGCTCCCGACAGGATCTCGATCCCGTCGGCGTTCAGGCTGATGGGATGGTTCCCGGTGGTGTTGAGAAGCCCGGAAAGGCGCAGCCCGCCGCCGTGGGTGTTGCTCCCGGCGGTGGCGAAGACCTCGAGGGATCCGCCGACGGCCGAGAGGAGGGTGTTCGAACCTGCCAGATCGATTCCCTGGTTGTTGGAAGCGGTCCCGAAGCCTCCTCCGGTGCCAGTGACCGAGAGCGTGCCACCACCCGAGGTGATCGAACCGGCATCCATTCCCACCTGCGAGATCCAGACGCCCTTCTGGTTGTCGCCCCCGCCCTGGCCGCCGATGCCCTCGATCGTGACGCTCCCGCCCGCTTCGGAGGTGATCGCTCCCAACGAACTCACGAAGACACCCGCGTTCCCGGACGAGGCGGCACCGCTGCCGCCGCCGGTGCCCGCGACTTCCAGGGCGGAGCCGATCGTCGTGATGACGGAGCCGGCACCCGCAACCTGGACACCGATGTTGAAAGCACCTTCGGAGAGGCCACCGAAACCGATGATCCGGGCGACTCCTCCGTTTCCACCGGAGATCCGGCCGCCCCCGGTGAGGCTGACACCGGAGTTCCAAATCCCGAGGTCGCCTCCGCGCCCCGAGACGTTCAGAGCGCCCAACCCAAGGGACCGAACCGTGGCACCGTCGATGGAGATGCCGCTGAAATTGCCCTGGGTGGGCACCGGGCCCCGGTTGGCCGACAGGGCGAGGTCGCCATGGGTCGTGCGGATTTCGGAACCGGGCGACAACAGGATCGAGCGGCCCGCCGTGGCGGAGAAATTGCCGAATCCCGACGCGAGGATCTTCGCGCCCGAGGTCAGGACGAGGTCACGGTCGGCGAGAAACGAGAGCGAGTTCGCCGAGTTCCACGAGACGTTCGTGCCGGGGGCAAAGGTGATGTCGCCGTTGCCTCCGGTTCCGCTCGTCGTGATCGCGAGGCTGCCGACGTTTTCGAGAAAGGCGGAAAGGGAACCGTCGGTGAGCATGGTCCCGGAGACGAGCCCGCTGTTCGGACCGACGTTCACGGAAATGTCGCTGGGGTCGATCAGGAGCGTCCCGGCGGGTCCCTCGGACGCCCCGAGATCGACCTGGCGGCCGAGGTCGCGGACGTGGACTTCGCGTTGACCGGAGAGTTCGGCGAAGCCGCCGCCCCCGCCATCCGCCCCTCGCACGGAAAGGCTTCCCCCGAAGGTGAGGCTGCCGCGCGAGAAGACGATGATCTCCCCTCCCCTGCCGGAGCGGGTCGCTTCGGCCGAGATCCTGGCTCTCTCCGCGACGGTGACGAGTTCCGCGTTCCGGAAGCGGGTGTCGGCGCCCTGGAGCCCCCCGCCGATTCGCGTCGTTCCGCCCGAAGTGGCGCCATCGTTGAGGATGAGCGCGCCGTCGAACACCTCGATCTCGTTTCCGAGGATCGCGATTTCGCCTCCGGCCGCGTAGGTCCCGGAGGCATCGACGGTGCCGCCGATCTCGGTCCGGCCTGCGGCCCCGGAGTCCACCTTGATCCGCCCTCCCGCGCCGTCGAGGCCCTTCGCTTCGAGCCTCCCGGTCGAGCGGACGGCGCCACCTCCCGCGCTGAGGAGAATGCGCCCCCCGTTCCGGGTCACGCCGGTCGCGGCGACGCGGCCCTCATTTTTCACGGCGATTCCATAGACGTTCCCGCCGTGGGCCTTCAACTCGGCGATGTTCGCCTCGATCGTGCCGGTGTTGGTGACGCCCTCGGACTTTTTCGCACCCGCGGCGCCCCTGACAAAGACCCGTTCCTGGCCGGATTCCGCGAGGAGGATGTCGTTGCCCGCGGCGAGCGCGGCGGTCCCGTTCGGCGCGCGGAGTTCGCCGGCGTTCAGGACCGAACCGCCCATCAGGACGACGTCTCCGTCGAGCGCGCTGATGGAGCCGAGGTTGATCACGGCGGCATCGGAGTTACCGGAAAAGCGCATCGAACCGCCGCGGAGGAAGGCCCGGTCTCCCGGATCGAGGGTCGAGGCGACGAATCCCGCGACATCGATCGACCCGTTGGGACCGATGAGAATGCCGTTCGGATTGATCAGGTAAACGCGGCCGTTGGCGCGCAGCATCCCTTCGATCCGGGAAGCGGCGCTGCCGCGGACGCGGTTCAGAGCAGCCGAGGAGGCGCCCGGTTGGATGAAACGGGTGAGTTCGCCTTGGTCGATGGAGAAGGATTCCCAGTCGATGACGGCGCGTTGCGACATCTGGCGGATCTGCAATTGCCCGGCACCTCCCTCGATCCGGACCTGGCCATGCCGTATCGCGGCACCTTGCGGATTGGAGACCGCCGCCGGGGGCAGGGCGAGCATGAGAACGAGGCAGGCGGCCACGATCCGGAAGGGAAGGGGCACTGTGGAGCCTCGGGTCATGAGGGATTCGATTTTCGGCGGGCGATTCCTGACGGATAAGGCGCTCAGTTTGGCCGGTTCGGGAGGATCTCCACCTTGCCTTCCTTGACCTGGGCGAATCCTTTCCCGTTCTCGACCACGACCGCGTAGTAGGTGCCCCGGGCCGCGGCGATTCCACTCGGGGTCTTGATTTTGAAATCCATCTCCGCGCCCGCCCCCGGCTTGAGGAGGGCACCGAGGCTGCCGGTCTTGAGGTCGATCGTGACTTTCGGGGGATTTGCGGTCTCGGCCAATTCCTCGATCACGACGCTCGAATTTTCTCCCACACGGATGGCCGAGCGGGGCGTCATGACGATGACGGCGCGGGCGCCGGGACCGGTCGTGACGGTGCTCCCCAGCGTCACGATCTCCCCTGCGGCGAGGGCTTTGGCGGCTCCTCCGGGTGGCGTGACCTTGACGTCACCGACGGAGACGGTGACGTTTCCGCTCTTTGCGGCCTCGTTTTGTGCGGAAACCTCAGGCGGGTCCGGGAGGGTAAACAACAGAACGACCAGCGGGAGGATTATTCGATTCAAGGGTTGCATGGCGGTAGAATCGGATGACAAATCAGCGATACCCGGAAGACGATCCGGGTTCAGACTTCAAGCGAGGAGTGTAGGGTTTTTCAACCCCGCTACCAGTGATTTTTTGCACACTGCGAAGATCCGGAAATTTCTGTCAAGTATCGAACTTCAAACATGGCGATTTCCGGCGCACGTCGTTCCCATCTCACGCCCCTGCTGGCTCCGCTTGGAGTCCTCGCGGTTCTCCTCGCGGTTTCAGAATCGAGGCTGTCGCAACAGCTTGAGAATGTGACGGTTGATTGGCGATTCAACGCGAGGGAGCCTTACGATCCCCCGGCAGATCCGGGGATTCTGGTGGTGGGGATCGGGGAGGATTCGCTGAAGCTGGCCGGGCGATGGCCCTGGACCCGCGACATCCACGCGGGCTTCCTCGACCGGCTCGCCCTGCGCAATCCGAAGGTCGTTGCCTACGATCTTCTCTTCTCCGAGCCCAGTGCGGAAACGGCGCACGACGTGCTTTTCGGGGATCAACTGGCGAGGTTCGGGGGTGCCGTGACCGGGGCGTTTGTCGAAATGGAAGACTCCGTCGCTCCGGAAGCCGGACCCGTCGCGATTGGAAAAACCCGTCCGATCCAGCACGTCTCGGGCGACCGGACGAATCTCGTGGCGGGCAACGAAGGAGTCGTTCCGGTCCAAGTGTTCGCGGAAAGTTCGTGGACCGGCTTCGTGAACACGCCGCCCTCGCGAAACGACCCCATCCGCAGAAAGATTCCCCTGGTCGTCGCCTTCCGGGGACAGGTCTATCCCTCGCTGGTCTTGCAATGCCTGATGCAGTTCGAGGGGATCTCGACCGAGGCGGTCGAAGTCCGTCTGGGCGATTCCATCCTCCTCGCCCGGCCTGACGGCAGCAAGCGCCGGATCCCGATCGACCGGCAGGGTGCGATGCTCCTGAATTACCGGGGCCGCGGGGCGTTCAAGCCCTATTCCGAGTATATCCAGCTGATGCAGCAGCTCCATGAACACGGGGAGGCGGTGGAGCTTCCCGATTCGGTGCCGCGAGTCGACGGACGGATCCTGCTGATCGGGCAGATGGGGGAGGGACTCACCGACTTCGGAGCGACGCCCTTTTCGTCGCTCGAGCCGCTCGTACTCGTGCAGGCCGTGGCGTTGAACACGATCCTGCGGTCCGACTACCTCCACCTCGTGCCGCTCTGGCAGATCCTTTTCGGCTGGCTCCCGATCGCGTGGGGGACGCTCTTCTTTCTCCGCAAATCGTCGGTGTTCTGGGGGGTCGCCGTTCCCCTGCTCGTGGTGGTGGCCTACGTCGGCCTCGCCTTCCTTTTCTTCTGGCAGAGGAGCTGGCAGTGGCCGGTTTTTCTGCCGGTGCTGGGATTCCTCGTCGTGAACGGATATGCCCTCGCCGACCGGATCGTCCTGGAGATGCGTGCAAAAAGCCGGATCAAGAATCTCTTCGGCACCTATGTCTCGCCGGAGGTCGTCGACCAGATGGTTTCCTCGGGCGAGGACCCGAAGCTCGGTGGCCGGACTGCCGAGATCACGGCGTTTTTCTCGGATGTGCAGGGTTTTTCCAGCTTCTCGGAGACGCTCGAGGCGGAGCGTCTCGTCGCCCTGATGATCGATTACCTCACGGCGATGACGGATATCCTGATCCAGCGCGGGGGCACGCTCGACAAGTATATCGGCGACGCCATCGTCGGGATGTATGGAGCGCCCCTGCCTTTTCCCGATCATGCCCACCGGGCCTGTGCCTCGACCATCGAAATGCACCGCCAACTCGCCGAACTTCGCGAGAAATGGCGGCGCGAGGGAGGGTGGCCCGGTATCGTCTGCGAGATGCGGACGCGGATCGGGCTGAACACCGGGCCCGCCGTCATCGGCAACATGGGTTCGCCGCGGCGCTTCAACTACACGATGATGGGCGACTCAGTGAACCTCGCGGCCAGGTGTGAGAGTGGGGCGAAAAGCTACGGAGTCTACACCATGGTCACCGGCGAGACCCGAACTGCGGCGATGGCGGCAAAGGACGACATCGCTTTCCGCTATCTCGACAAGACGGTGGTGAAGGGCCGCACCCAACCCGTCGAGATCTACGAGGTGATGGGTTTCACCGCCGATCTTTCCGCCGAGTCGGCCGGGTGCATCGAGATCTACTCCACGGGTATCGAAAGATACCTGGCGCGTGACTGGGATGGGGCTGCCTCCGCGTTCAGCCGATCCGCCAGCCTCGAACCCTTCCGGCCGGGGCTTCAACCCGGGGTCCACGAAAATCCATCCCTCGTCCTGATCGGACGTTGCGCGGAAATGAAGGCGGCTCCTCCCGGCGACGACTGGGACGGACGCCATGTCATGAAGACCAAGTGATCCGGGCGCGTGGACGACCGGGGCGGGACCGTTCACGGGGACAGCCCCGCTCGCTCGTCGCGCCTCGCCAGACGGAAAAGCGGCTCGCGCCGCGCCTCACCCCGGTTTTCGAACACACCCTGGAGCTCCGGTCGATCTCGAGTTTCAATCTCTTGAGCTCTGGCGAAGTCGAGAAAAGGCGCCCAGACTGTTTGCCCAAAATCCGTTCGTGAATCGGCCGAGTCAGAGTCCCCGATCCCACGTCGCGAAGAGGGAGTGGAGCGGGCTCCATGACCGATCGGACCGGCGCACCGGGAGCAACGCCGGTAGCGGGGATTCTGGCCGGCCAGGCAAGAAAACCGAGCGAAGCGAGCAAGGTCATCCGACGAAAAACATCCCCCCCCGATTTGCGAACGGATTTTTGGCAGACGGTCTAATTCTACTTAGTTAAATTTCTGGCGATGCTGGTTTTGTGTCTCTTTCTGCGGTCGATGTCTCGCTGTCGTTGTTTGTGCCGATCTCGAATTCGAGCCAGCACCTCATCTTCCGTTGCTCCCTTCCGCG
>JBILDO010000011.1:0-108135 GCA_044352585.1 Verrucomicrobiales bacterium | reverse complement strand
GACGGGTTTGCCGGTTCTCAGGAGTTCCACGGCCTGCGCCTTGAACTCCTCGGTGTATCGTTTACGGGTCTTAGTGGCCATCATCTGATTTTGGTCTCTGATGGTCCAAAAAGCTAGCTCACCTCAATCCATAGAAAGGCTCGGCAGTCCATGAGGTCTTCTTGAAGTCGTCGTAAATGGTCTGAAGGCTCTTCTGGCCAGAAGTAAAGTCCGCCAGTTTAGCGCCAATGGACATCTCTTCTGGCTTGGTCTCGCTCCGAACGCACTGATACACGGTGATGTCTTCGGATCTGAGTATCGCCGAGATAGCGAGGAGTAGGACTATCAGATGCTGTTTCATGGAGAGGGTGAAGGCGACTGACGCTGTTGGGTAGGCGAACGTCGAGCGCCGGCACCCGCTACCGGGAGCGCCGCGCCGCAACGGGGTTACGGGTTGAAGTGTCGTGGATCATTTCGACAAAAGTCGGGGTAGCGGGTTGTCCATCCGCGTCTGGTTCGGCTAGTTGGTGCCAGGGTGGGGATAGACCGAGCCATAAGATACAACCTCGCCGACAGAGTTGATCTCAATCACGTTGTGGCTATCCGGCGCCAAAGGGTGTTTCCAAGCAGCAACACTCCAAGTGCTTGATTCGGACCGTCGCCGCGGAGTTCCGAATGCCGCTTGAGTTCCCCAATTTTCATGCGTTGCGACATATTCTTCCGCAATCTCAAGAGCTTGCTCTCTTGAAAGTGTGGAGTCTGATTTATTCTCATGGATACGTGACGGGAGATGGGTGCATGCAATATGAAAAAGTGAGACGGCGGCGAAAAATGGCCCGATGCTGAGTGATTTCATTTTCTTGGCCGAACGTCCGCGATCACCGATGGCTACCCGTGGCGCGATCGATGCCAGCGAGCGAAAGCGAGTCCGCATCGGGCGTGCCACGGGTAGCCATTCGGTGCATCGCATTGTTCGACATTAGTTTATTCGAGCTGCGACCAGCCGTTCCTTTGCTTGCCAATCTGTAAGACTCCATAAAGAATAGCCACACCGATAAGTCCGCCTAAGGCAGAGCCGAGTCCAAGTCCAATAGCGAGGTTGATAGGGAATACTACGGCAGCCGAACCGGCAAATCCCCAAAATCCCCATTTCTTCCACCTGAACAAGGCGATGGCACAAACAAGGTTGAAGACGCAACAGATGACAAGAATCAAAAATGCCCAGTCCGGCATAATGGGCATGTTCTGCTTAATTTCTTCAGATCCTAACAAGTAGATAAGAGATGTGGCGGAGTTAGCGATGATCATGACGACAAGGTATGCGGTGAGGCATCCGTGACGCTGCTTTGTCTGCGGTAGTTGATTTGGTGCGTTCTCGATAGGTTCATTCATGGCGTGTATCTTTTTCTGTCGAACAGTATGTATTCGTATGACCGCCCGCCGTGATATCCACTTGGGAAGCCGGAACTGAGAATGCCCAGAATTCCCCGTCCTGAAAAGGAATTTTCCGGGTGGCGTTTGTATATCGCCCTCCCGGAGGAGGTGGAATCCAGGCCGGGATTCCCTCGCTGATAAACGGACTCCGGGGCGGATCACGCCCCCTCGGCGACAGCAGACCGCCCCCTTCACCCAACCGGGTCGACTGACGCGCCCTACCCTGTCGGGTCGCCCCACCCCGCGAGCCTCCGCTTGGCGAATCCGCGGTTCCCCGCTACCGTTCCGGCTCTGCCATCGCACGCTTGCCATGATTTCCCCGAAAGTTCTTCTCACCGCCGCGATTCCCTGGTTTCTGTCATGGCCCACGGCCCAGGCGGATCCGATGCGCGGCCGGATCGAGCATTTCCAGGCGGACGCGGAACTGCTCTCGCGCCACTGGTCCATCTCCGGCGATTCGGAGGCGGAGCTGGCCCGGGAGCGGAAGCTGCTGCTGGATTGGCAGGCCCGCCTCAAGGAGGTCGACTACGCGGGGCTCTCGCCGGATCAGGGGATCGATTACCTTCTCTTCCGCAACGAACTCGAGTCCTCCCTGGCCGGTCTGGAGCGGCGCGAGGGGGCGCGGAAGGATCTCTCGGCGTGGCTGCCGGCGCGGAGCGCGATCGACGCGCTCGCGGACGCCCGCGTGCGGGGGGAGCTGCTGGTGCCGGAGAATGCGGCCGCCGCCCTCGCCCCGCTGCCCGAGAAACTCGAGAAGCTGCAGGAGAAACTGAAGGCGGCGAAGGAGTCCTCGAAGAAGCCGGAGAAGGAATCCGGGGAGAAGAAGGAACCCGCGGAAACGGAAGCTCCGTCGAAGAAGGGGGAAGCGTCGGCATCCCCGTTGCCCGGCCCCTACGAGGCCTTGCGCGTCGCCGAAACGACGGAGGAATTGGCGGGATCGCTGAAGCGATGGCACGAAAACTACGATGGATTCACGCCGGAATTCGCCTGGTGGGTGAAGGAGCCGTATGACCGGACGATCAAGGCGCTGGAGGACTACGCGAAGTTTCTCCGGGAGGAGATTGCGGGGGTCAAGGGCAAGGACGAGGATCCGCTTCTCGGCAAGGTGATCGGCGCGGACGAGTTGCGGAGACAGCTGCGGTTCGAGTTCATCCCCTACGCGCCGGCGGAGTTGATCGCCCTGGCGGAGCGCGAGTTTTCGTGGTGCGAGGAGCAGATGAAGGCGGCCGCGCGGGAAATGGGGCTGGGCGACGAATGGAAGAAGGCGCTGGCGCGTACCAAGCTGCGCTACGTGAAGCCGGGCGATCAGGAAAAGGTGGCGCGCGAGGAGGGGCGGGAAGCGATCGACTTCGTGAAGTCGCGCGGGCTGGTGACGGTGCCGCCGGATTGCGAGGAATGGTGGGGCACGCGGATGCTCTCGCCCGGGGAACAGAAGCACACGCCCTACGCGGCCTACGGGGGGCACGACATGTTGATCGCGTATGCGAGCCACGACATGAAACACGCGGACAAGCTGATGACGATGCGCGGCAACAGCCGCCCCTTCATGCACAACGTGGTGCCGCACGAGCTGATTCCGGGGCACCATCTGCAGAATTTCATGGCAGCGCGCCACCGGCCCTACCGGCGGATGTTCAGCACGCCGTTTTTTGTGGAGGGTTGGGCGCTCTACTGGGAGATGCGCCTGTGGGACCTGGGGTATCACGACACGCCGGAGGAGAAGATCGGGGCGCTCTTCTGGCGGATGCACCGCTGCGCGCGGATCATCATCACGCTGAAATTCCATCTCGGCGAAATGGAGCCGGGGGAGATGGTGAAGTTTCTCATCGATCGCGTCGGCCATGAACCGTTCGGCGCGAAGAGCGAGGTGCGCCGCTACATCAAGGGGGACTATGCTCCGCTCTATCAGGCGGGCTACATGCTGGGAGGCCTGCAGCTCCGCGCCCTGCACAGGGAGATCGTCGGCGGCGGGAAGATGACGGAAAAGGCATTCCACGACGCACTCCTGACCCTGGGACCGATCCCGGTGGAACTGGTCCGCGCCTCCCTGCTCGGCCTCCCGCTCAAGCCGGATCACGCGGCTGGGTGGAAGTTCGACGCGGTGGGACGGTGACGACCGCGGGATCGCAGGGGTGGAAAGCCGGCTCGCCTCACGGGAGCGGCTCGCGGGGCACCTTCTGCTTGCCGAAGAGCTTGCGCCCGAGGCGCTTCCAGGGACTCTCGTCGGTCTCGGCGTCGCGCACCTCCTCGGCGCGGTGCATGATGGTGGGATTGCCGGGCTCGGGGAAGGTGGCGGCGGCGTCCTCTCCGATCTCGGTCCGGACATCCTCGTCGTAACTCGCGAAGGCGGCGTCCTGGTCATTCCGAACGACGATGGGCTGGATGAAGATCATCAGCTCGGAGCGCTTCTTGGCGACGGCGGTGTTCTTGGCGGCGTAACCGACGATGGGAAGATCCTTGAGGAAGGGGATGCCGGCATCCTCCGTGTCCTTCGACTCGGAGATGAGGCCCCCGAGAATGATGGTGGAGCGGTTCCCGACGGAGACGGTGGTGTTGAGTTCCTGTTTTCCGATGATGGGAATCTCGTTCTGGTCCACAACCTGGGAGCCGACGATGCGGTCGTTGACCTGGACGATGTCGAGGGTGACCTCGTTGTCCTCGTTGATCGTCGGGAGGACCTCCAGCTTGAGGACGACCTCCTTGAAATCCACCGTTGAACGGATCGAATTCGGGTTGGTCGTGTCAGTGACGGAGGAGTTCGGATAGGGCACTTCCTGCCCCGAGGTGATCTCGGCGCGCTTGCCGTTCTGGGTGTAGACGACCGGACGGGAAAGGACCTTGAACCGCTTCGTCTCCTGCAGGGCCGTCACGATGACGTCGAGGGACTGTCCGATCTGACCGTAGAAGTTCAGTCCGCTGGTTGGACCGAAGGGCGTCGCGGTGATCATGTCGGCCATGTTGGCGATGTTGCCGTTTTGGTTCGTCGTCCCGATGAGGTCCGGCCGTCCGTTGAGGTTGCCACTGGTGAATCCTCCCGAGCCAGGCTTGTCGCCGTTCCACTTCGCGAAGCGCTGGATGTAATCGACCCCGAACTGGGCGTCGTCGGAAAGGGTGAGCTCGCCGATCACGGTGGCGAGATAGACCTGAACGGGTCGCTGATCGAGGCGGTCGATCATGTCGAGGACGATCTGCTCGGACTCGCGCGTGCCCGAGACGATGATCGCGTTCGACTGCCGGTCGGCGATGACCCGTGTCTTGCCGACGAGGACGGAGATGGGCGCGACGTCATCGAGGGGAAAGGAGATCTGATCCTCTCGGCCGCCCACCTCGGCGGTTCCGGCGGCGGCCTGCTGGTTCCGGTTCTGTGTGTTCTGCTGGGACTGGTTCGTGCCCGTGAGAGTGGCGAGCTGCGAGGAGGTCACGGGGGTCGGCCGGGTCTGGATCTGGCGGCCGCCGGGCAGCATCGTCTCCCCCGTGCCGGTATCCTGGAGGACATCGACGAGGACGGGGAGGATGTCGTTGGCCTTCACGTAGCGCAGCTTGCGCTCAACGGGCTGGTGGTTGTCGAGAGGCTTGTCGAATTCGCGGATCAGCTCGAGGACGTAGGCGGCATCGGAGGGAGAGGCCACGATCATGATGCGGTTGAGCCGGTCGTCGGGAATGAGTTGGGCGGCGGGCTGGTCGGCGGTGCCGACTCCGTTCATGACATTGCGAGAACGGGTGTTGCCCGACGAACCCTGCTGGCTCTGCTGCCCGGACTGGCCCGAGGGGCTGGATTGACCCGACTGGCTCGACTGGCCCTGCTGCGGCTGATTCGTCGGCCTCGATCCGGTCACGGTGCCGCCGCGCTCGCTCTGCCGGAGCCGCTCCTCCATGCGGGCGTCCATGGCCGCCTGGATGATCTGGGCGACGACGTTGGACTCGGCATACTGCATCTGAACGAACTCGGTGATGAGCGGGGCGTCGTCGACGGGATGGTCAATGATGGATTTCAGCCGGATCAACTGGCGGACGATCGGGCTGGTCTCGGTGATGAGGAGGCCACGCGGATTCGTGACCGGGGTGATGCGGCCGAATTCATTGAGGACGATGTGGTTGCTGAAGATGGTGGCCGCGTCCTCGGGATCGACGAACTCGAGCTCGAGGAAAAAACCGACGAGCGACTCGCCCTCGGGAAGGAGACCGGGGTCGGTGTAGATGACGATGCCCTCGCTGAACGAAGGGCTGCCGCCTCCCTGCCGGTTGCCGCCGAGGAGCACCTTGACCTTGCTTTTGTCCTCGGGATCGACCACGAGGACGTAGCCGTTGACGAGCAGGGCCGCCTCGATGAGACGGATCGCCTCCTGGCGGGACACTTCGGCCGGGGTCACGAGACTGACCTGGGGACCGTTGAAAATGGAGCTGTCCTTGACGATGGGCTTTTCGATGAGCCGCTCGTAGATGTTGAGGATGTCGTTGACCGGGTTGAGGGGAAATTGAAGGCTGACGCGATCGCCGTTCACGGTCGATCCCGGGCCGGCACCCCCGCCAGGGCCCGGACCTCCCGGACCTCCCGGACCTCCCGGGCCACCTGGTCCGCCGCCGGGTCCTTGGACCTGTGAGGGGGGCTGGAGCGGCTGCTGGGGTCGGGGCGCATCCGGATTCTGGGCTTCAACGTTGAACGCCCCAAGCAGGCAGGCGACGATCAAGCCTCCCGCAGCGATCATTCGCCGCGGGCCTCTGCAAATCCGGCTGTTCATGTCTCGTGTTTCGTCGATTCCGGGAATCGGCGGGGCGTTTCAACCCCGTTCCCGGTATTTCGATTCCGCCTTTCTTTTGGAATCGAGGCTTTTTTTATCGCAACGCTTCGCGCGAGACAACTCCCAAACCAAAAAGAGGGGCACGGATCTACGGAAATCGGAGTCTGCGTCGGAAACCGAAGCGGTCGTCATTCGACCCGGCTCACGATCTCCCCGTCGGCCAGGCGGGTGCGGAGGCGATCCCCGCTCCGGAGTTGCTCCGCCGAGGTCACGGGATGCCCGGCCTCGTCCGTGGTGATGGAGAATCCCCGTTTCAAGACCGCATCGGGGCTGAGCGAGTGCATGAGGTCCCCGAGGGAACGGAGCCGGGAATCGAGGTCGGCGAGGCGGCGGCGCGCGACCCGGTCGAGGGTCGCCGCGAGGAAGGCGGTTTCCTCGGCGTGACGGGCGATGACCCGATCCGGCTGGATCACGGCGAGGGAGCGACGAACCCCGTCGAGCCCGGCGCTGGCCCACTGCAAACGGCCGGCGACGAGGTAGTCGAGCCGTTCCTCGAGAAAATCGAGCGTCTGCGCCCACGAACGGATTTTCCGGCCCGGCTCCCGCGCCTCGATTTCGCGGCGGAGGGAGAGCAAGTGCCGCTGGTGCAACGCCAGCGATCCCTCGGTCCTCGCCTCGATCGCATCGCGGAGACGCCCGAGGTGGCGCAGCAGGGTGGTGCCGTCGGGGGCGGCATTTTCCGCCGCGGCGCTCGGGGTCGGCTCGCGCCGGTCGGCGACAAAATCGGCGATCGTGAAGTCGATCTCGTGACCGACTCCCGACATCACGGGAATGGAGCAGGCGGCGATGGCACGGGCCACGACTTCCTCGTTGAAGGCCCAGAGATCCTCGATGCTGCCGCCGCCGCGGGCGACGATGACGAGATCGGGCCGCTGGTCGCCACCCGCCGCGTCGAAGAAACGCACGCCGGCGGCGATTTCCTCGGCGGCTCCATCGCCCTGGACGCGGGTGGGGTAAATGATGATCCGGACCCACGGTGCCCTCCGGGAAAGCACGTGGATCATGTCGCGGATCGCCGCACCCGTCGGCGAAGTCACGATCCCGATGGATGTCGGAAAGGATGGAATCGGCTGTTTCCGGGCCGGATCGAAGAGCCCCTCGGCCTCGAGCTTCCGCTTGAGGGCCTCGAATTTCGCCTGGAGATCGCCGAAGCCCTTCGCCTGGACGACCTGGGCGACGAGCTGATACTGGCCCCGCGCCTCGTAGACGGAGAGGTTCCCGTAGACCTGCACCTGCATCCCATCGCCGAGCCGCACCGGACATCGCATCGCCGCGCCCTTGAAAAAGACGCAGGAAAGCTGGGCGAAGGGATCCTTGAGCGTGAAATAATGATGCCCCGATCCGGGCAGCCGGTGATTGCTGATCTCCCCCTCGACCCAGACGCCGGAGAAGGAATCCTCGAGGCGGTCGCGGATCAGCGCGGTCAGTCCCGCGACGGTATGGACCTGCTCCGGCATGGACTTCAACCCCGCATCGCCGCCACCGCCGCCGCCATGTCGGGCGCTCCGTAGAGGGCCGTGCCCGCCACCATCACGTTCGCCCCGTGCGCGGCGGCGATGCCGGCGGTGCGCTGGTCGATCCCGCCGTCGACCTCGATGTGGTAGGAAAGGCCGTGTTCCTCGCGGAAGGCGCGGGCCGCGGAGACCTTTGGCATGGTTTCCTCCTCCATGAAGGCCTGCCCGCCGAAGCCGGGAACCACGGTCATGACGAGCAGAAGATCGATCCCGTCGAGGTAGGGCACGACGGCGTCGAAGGGCGTCGCCGGATTCAGGGAGAGGCCGCAACCCAGGCCGGCCGCGCGGATCCGGCCGAGCGTTTCGGAGACGTCGTGGTCGGCCTCGACATGGACGGTGATGCGGTCCGATCCCGCCTTGATGAAACGGTCGAGATACTTGTCCGGCCGCGTCATCATCAGGTGCGTGTCGAGCGGCAGGCTCGTGTGCGGGCGCACCGCGGCCACAAACTGGGGACCGAAGGAGACGTTTTCGACGAAGTGTCCGTCCATGACGTCGAGGTGGAGCCAGTCCGCCCCGGCCTGCCCGGCCCGGCGCACTTCCTCGCCGACCTTCGACCAATCGGCCGCAAGGAGGGAGGGAGCGATGATTCGGGTGTTGCAGTCGTTCATGACAGGTCCATTATCTTCACGCTTTGCGGCTTCCGCAACCCTGCCGCCCGGATTCCTTTCCATCATGGTCTTTTCCCCACCCGACGACGGGCCCGGGCCGATTCCCCCGGGGCCCCCGATCGAGCTCACGAGCGATACCTTCCTCATGGAGCAGGCCCTGCGCCAGGCGCGACGGGCCTTCCAGGCGGGCGAGGTGCCGGTCGGAGCCGTGATCGTGCAGGGCGGAACGATCATCGCCCGGGCTCACAATCAGGTCGAGACCCTGCGCGACGCGACCGCCCATGCCGAGATGCTCGCCCTCAGCCAGGCCCAGGAGGCCCTCGGCGACTGGCGTCTCACCGACTGCGACCTCTACGTGACGAAGGAGCCCTGCCCGATGTGCGCCGGGGCGATCGTCCACTGCCGGATCCGCCGCGTCATCTTCGGCGTCGGCGATCCGAAAGGCGGGGCCGCGGGCGGACTCCTCAATCTGCTCCAGCAGCCGACTCTGAATCATCGGAGCGAAATCACTCCGGGAGTGCTCGAGAGGGAGTCTCTCGCCATTCTCCAGTCCTTCTTCCGCGCCGCGCGCGAGGCGGCGAAGGAAAGGCGGAACGAGGCATCCGGCGATTAACTGACTCAACGCGTCGCGACCTCTTCGGCGACCTTCGGCAATTCGTCGCAAAGGGCGAGAGTGCCCCGCGATTCCGCGCGGGTTGGAATCCCCACCGATTTGCTTGCAGCGGCCGCACCTTTGGGTCGATACTCCGGCCATGAACTTTTCCACCGCCCTTTTCACCTTCCTCCTCCTGCTCGCGACGGGCCGCCCGCTCATGGCCCAGAACACCTCCCCGTCCACGGGTAGCGGGTCTGGAACTGGAACGGGAACGGGTGGCAATACCGGCAATTCCTCGACCGATGGCAACCAGGCGGGCATCAACGGATTCTGGGAAGTGGTCACCGCGGGCGGCCGGTTCGTCGCCCGGCTCGACCGGATCACTTCGGTGAGCGAGCAGGAATACCTCATCGACGGTGCGGTGCGAGTCTACGAATGCACCGTCGACACCGACGGAGGGCAGACGGCCCGCTTCTACTATCTCGAACCCATCACCGACAGTTCGTCGATCACGACGGGAAGCGCCACCGTGGAGCGGCTCAAGAATCTCGCGAACCAGGTCTCGAACAAGGCCGGCGCTGGCGACATCGACGCCATCGTCACCAAGCATTACCCCGACACGACCCACGCGAAGACCAGCGAATACCGGGTCAAGAACCGGGCCACGATCTCGCAGATCTACGACCACGTGCGCCGGGTCTGGGCCGAGGAACGCGGTCAGGGCAAGGAAAACATGCTCGTCATCCGCAACGGTTGACGCTCCTCTTTTCCAGCCGCGCCTCTTTCCCCCTTCCTCATGAAATACCGCGAGATCCCCCATACCGGCCTGAGCGTGAGCCTCATCGGTCTCGGCACGATGACCTGGGGCGAACAGAACAACGAGGGCGAGGGCCACGAACAGATGGATTACGCCCTGGAACGGGGCGTCAATCTCTTCGACACCGCCGAGATGTATCCGGTGCCACCCCGCCCGGAGACCTGCCACGAAACCGAGCGGATCATCGGGACCTGGTTTGCCTCGCGGGGCACCCGCGAACGCGTCATCCTCGCGACCAAGGCGGTCGGCCCGGGCCCCCATGTCACCCACGTGCGGGACGGCAACCGCCACGACCGGAAGAACCTCACCGCGGCCCTCGAGGGAAGCCTGCGGCGACTCCAGACGGACTACATCGATCTTTACCAGCTCCACTGGCCCGACCGGCCCGTGCCGCTCTTCGGGACGCGCGACTACTCGCCGCCGCAGCCGGGCGAAACCATCCCGATCGAGGAGACCCTCGCGGTGCTGGCCGATTTCGTGAAGGAAGGCAAGGTCCGGCACATCGGACTCTCGAACGAAACGCCCTGGGGCACGATGCGGTTCCTCGAACTGGCGCGGAGCGGATCCCTGCCCCGCGTCGTCACGATCCAGAACTCCTACAACCTCCTCAACCGGACCTTTGACGCGGGCCTCTCCGAGATCTGCCACGAGGAGGGACTCCGCCTCCTCGCCTATTCGCCGCTCGCGTTTGGTCGTCTGTCAGGAAAATACCGGAACGGAAACCGTCCCGCGGGAGCGCGCCTCTCGATCTGGGAACGCTTCGCCCGATACAACGGGGCGAACTCCGACGCGGCGATCGAGGAATACGCCCGGATCGCCGCGGAAGCCGGTCTCGACCTTGCGCAGATGAGCATCGCCTGGATCAACGGCCGGTTCCACGTCGCCAGCAATCTCATCGGCGCGACGACGATGGCGCAATTGAAATCCAACATCGACAGCGTCGACGTGGAGTTGTCCGGCGACGTCCTCGCGGCGATCGAGGCGGTGCACCGCAGGATCCCCAATCCCTGCCCGTGAACCTCTTCGCGGCGGATTCGGCCGTTGACAGGACCGCCCGGCCCCGGCCACCATGGCCGTGAACGAACCGCCATGACCAACCGCCCCACCGCTGTCCGCCACTGGATCCTCGCCGCGACCACGGCGGCCGCCTTCCTCATGTATCTCGACCGCATCTGCATGGCGGCGATCATGAACTCCGATTCCTTCAAGGCGGACATCCCCCTCGACGCCCAATCGGACGGCTGGATCAAGGGCGCCTTCTTCGCGGCCTATGCCCTCGGGCAGCTCCCCGCGGGCTACCTCGCGGTGCGGTTCGGAGCGCGTTCCCTGATGTCGGTCTACATCGTCCTCTGGTCTGCCTTCACCGTCCTGACCGGTTTCGCGACCGGTGCGATCTCGCTTCTGCTCGCCCGGGTCGGCTGCGGGCTCGCCGAGGCCGGTGCCTATCCGATCAGCAGCGGCCTGCTCGCGAAATGGTCGGAATGGTCGAAACGCGGATTCACCAGCAGCGTCGTTTCCATGGGAGGCCGCATCGGAGGGGCCGTCGCCCCCTGGCTGACGGTCACGGTCATCGCCGGATTCGGCGACTGGCGCTGGGCGGGATGGATCTATGGCGCGGCGGGAATCTTCTTCGCGCTCTTCTTCTGGAGGGTCTTCCGCGAACGCCCCCGGGAGCATCCCTCGGTGAACGAGGCCGAACTCGCCCT
Source organism: Verrucomicrobiales bacterium (assembly GCA_044352585.1). Lineage (GTDB taxonomy): Bacteria > Verrucomicrobiota > Verrucomicrobiia > Verrucomicrobiales > DEV007 > Arctic95D-9. The sequence continues at coordinate 96,680 of JBILDO010000011.1, read as the reverse complement.
TCTCGAAGCGGGCCGCCCCCCGGAGAGCGCGGCCTCCGCGCCGAAGACCTACGTTTTCCCCTGGCGCCTCGCCCTCACCCACCGCAGCCTCTGGATGAACTCGGGAGCCCAGTTTTTCACCAATCTCGGCTGGGCCTTCCTCGCCGTCTCGCTTTCAAAGTACCTCATCGAAGTGAAGGGCGTCGAAAAGAAGCTCGCCGAGACGATCAACACCCTGGCCCTCTCCATCGGCATCCTCGGCCTCATCGTCGGCGGTTACCTCACCGATGCGTGCCTGAAGAAATGGGGTGTCCGGCTCGGCCGGGTCATTCCCCTCGCCGGATCGCGCTTCCTTGCGGCGATCTTTTTCGTCATCGCGATGGGACTCGACAATCCCTGGGCCCTCATGGCCGCCTTCGGGCTCGCCGCCTTTTCAACCGACTCCGGCCTGCCCGCGCTCTGGGCGGGCCTGCAGGAAATGTGCGGCAAACACACCCCGCCCCTCTTCGGCTGGGCGAACATGTGGGGAAACCTGGGCGCGGCGATCGGAATCTGGGTCCTGCCGGTCCTGATCAAGAATTGGGATGCGAACGGCGACTGGCGCGAAGGTCTCATCTTCTGCGCTTCGGCCTTCGTCCTCTCCGGGATCTTCTGCCTCGGCTTCAACCCCGGGAAACGGATGCCCCAGGATACGTGAAAATTTGTCAGGCTCTCTCCGTCACCGCCGCCGTCGCCTCGACCCGGTCCCGCGGCGTCGGGAAACACACCGCCACCAACACGGTGACGAGGGCGCCGCAGGCGATGCGCCAGGGGAAGGCGAGGACGAGCGGGTTGTCGATGCCGGCGAGCTTCTGCAATCCCGCGTTGCTCATGAACACGACCGCGGCGAAGCCCAGGCACATCGCGAGGACGTTGCCGAAGTCGTTGCCCCGGCTTTTGAAGAAGATCCCCACGAGGAAGATCCCGAGGAGCGACCCGAAGGTGAAGCCGAGGATCCCTAGGACGAGCGGGATGATCTGGGTTTTCGGATGGTAGGTGACGTAATACGAGGTCACGACGCCGACGAAAATGATCGCGACGGCGAAGGCGAGGGTGCAGCGGCGGAGGATCGTGACGCGCTGGGACTCCGTCAGGGCTCCTTGCCCGCGCTCGAAGAGGAAGTCGCGGGCGAAGCTCGTCGCGAGGGCGTTCAGGGCCGTGCTCAGCGAGCCCATCGCCGTGGCCATGATGCCGGCGACGACGAGTCCGCGGAGGCCGGCCGGCATCTGCGTGAGGATGAAGTGCGGGAAGACATTGCGCGTTTCCAGGGTTCCGTCCGCGGCGCGGGGCAGGGTCGGATCGGGGAAATGCTGGTAGTAGGCGAAGAGCAGCACCCCGATGAGGATGAAGGCGCTCACCACGGGCAGGTCGACGATGCCGCTCATGATCGTGGCGAAGGCGCTCTGTCTCCGGTTCTTCGCCGTGAGCATGCGCTGCACCGTGTCCTGGTCGATCCCATGGGTCGACATCGTCAGGATGGTGATGCCGATGATCGCAGTCCAGAGCGTGTAATCCGCGGTGAGGACGTTGCGCACCCAGGCGCCGAGCCCCGGTTCGGACGGCTTCGCGAAGTCGAAGAAATAGGGCTTCGCCATCACCTCATGCGCCGAGGTCCAGCCCTCGGGCAGCTTGCCGACGAGGAAAAAGATCGTGAAGATGAGCGCCGCGACGAGAACCGAAACCTGGATGAAGTCCGTCCAGATCACCGCGCGGATTCCCCCCACCATCGTGTAGATCGCGGTCATCAGGCTGATGAGGGTGAGGGCGACCGCGAAGATGAGGAACTGCTGCTGCGGCGCGACCGGTCCCTTCCACAACTGCCAGGCAAGGACCACGACAATGGCGGCGACGTAGAGGCGCGTGCCGATCGCGAGCACCCGTGTGATCGCGAAGGTGCCCGAGGCAAAACGACGGGTGAGCCATCCGAAGCGCGTCTCGAGATATTCGTAAAGCGAGATGACCCCGTGCTTGTAGAAGAGCGGGATGAACAGAAAGCTCACGATGATCCGCGCGAGGATCGTGCCGATCGCGAACTGGGCGTAAGCCCAGTTGCGGTGGGTGTATCCCGACTCGGGAGCACCCAGAAAGGTCGCCGCGCTGATCTCCGCGGCAAGAATCGAGGCAAGCACCGCCCACCACGCGATCTGCCGCTCGCCCAGGGTGTAGCCCTCGACACTGTCGCTCTTTTTCCGCTGCGAGAGACCGATCGCGACGATGACGGAGAAATAGGCGAGAAGAACGACGGAGTCGATGACGAGCTTCATGGGGGAACGGTCCGGAGCAGCGGCATGGCGGGGGTTCTTCCACCTTCCGTGACGGAGCATAAGCGCGTCGGCGTGTCCTTGTCCAACGCCGAATCCGGCTCCGGTATCGCCCGTCAAGCGCCCCGGCTCCGTGCGGTCACGCATCGTGTCCGGTTGCCCCCGGCAGTGCCCCGTGCTAACCGTCATTTTAATCCCATGACCGGAATTCAAGACATCCAACTCATCGGCGACCTCGTCGCGGTCCGATGGGCCGACGCTTCGGAAACCTACCACCGCATGGACCGTCTCCGCTCCCTCTCGCCCAGCGCGGAAACCTCGGGCGAGCGGGACCTCCTCGGCCGTGAACTCGTCGCCACCGACAAGGGCCGGGATTTCACCGGAGTCACCGTCCTCGCCTGGAATCTCGTCGGCAACTACGCCATCCAGTTCCGCTTCTCCGACGGCCACAACACCGGCCTTTATTCCTTCGAATACCTGCGTGAAATCGCCGACGAGCCCTGAGCTCCCGGAATCATCCGATCGCCCACGCCAACGGTCGACGCCCACGGATTCGTCGAGTAAACGCAGGGGGGAAGGTCCCCCGGAACGCCGAGCCACGATTTTTCCGAAATCGGGAATCTTGACCGGCCTCACCGAGGACGGAATCACCCTTCCGCGAGCGATGAGCGCGCCACCCCGGGGTCGGTGACCTTGGCTACAGCTCAATCGCCGGGTTCGAAGGTCACCTCGCCGGGGGCCTCGAGGGAGCGGTTGCCGATCTCGATCTTCTCGACCGGAACGCGAGGTTCACCGGGCACAGAGATGCGGAAACCGGGACCCGGTCGGCGGGGTGCATGGAGTTGGAGGGGTTCGCAAGGGCGGCTCCCATGCAATCCCGCCTCGTCGTCACCGATCCACCACGGCCGTCCGCCCCAGCAACCGCGTCACGTCCTCATCGAGGAGGTAACCGGCTTCACGCAGGTCGATGAGAGTTGCGGAGACGGCGGCGACGTATGCGCCGTGATCAGGAAAGAGTTCCTCGATCGACGGACGCGGATCACCCTCGGCCTCGCGCTCCGCCTTCGTCTCCGCGAAGGGAAACCAGGCCCCCTGCAACCCGGCGAGGACTCCGCCATCGCCGTAGGCCTCGTCGCGCACGTTCCAACCCGTCGCGGTGCCGCGGGGCGCGGCGATCTCGGGCAGGGTGATGGCGGCGTGTTCATTGCCGTTCGCATCGATCGTCGGCACGAGCGTGACGCAGGGCTTTCCCGGCTTCGGCGGCACCTCGTCGGCGATCCCCTCGCCCTCCCAGCGCGGCCCCGGATCGAGTCGGAGCGGCCGATAAATCTCGGAGGGTGGCTCGACTCCGGGAATCTTCGGAAACCGGGCGCGGAAGGTCTCGAGATCGACGAGCGAGCCCTCGTCGATGCGGGGATAGACGCTCGCGGGCGGCGTCTTCCCGTCGCGGATCCAGGCATCGAGTCCGGTGAGCAGGGCACGAAGGACGGGGCCGCGGTGTTTGATGGGATTCAGATCGTAACGGCAGGGCTTCTTCGCGGTGATGTCGTCGCTGCCGTCGAGGTGCTGGCTCCCGGCGATATGATAGATGCGCATGTCAGGGTCCAGCTCGAGATCCCGTTTTCCCTCGACATCGGTGTGGAGGAGCGAAGCCGCCCGCGACCAATATTCGGTCGAACTCTGCACGAACATCGTCTTCGGCACGCCTCCGTTCTCGCGGAGACGGGCGAGGGATTCGCCGCGCTTTCCGGTGACGGGATCGGTCTGCTCCACCGGAGTGAAGGGAAAGGTGTCGGTGGGCGCGAGATTGCCCTCGCGATACGTCCCGTAGACCGTGGCCATGCCGAAGCGGTGGTTGAAGAGTCCCTTCCCCGCCCCGGCGACATGGATGAGGGCCCCGTCAAAAACCCGGCGTCCGGCCGGATCGACGTTGAACCCGTCGTAGAGGAACCGGTGGCAGAATCGCCCCGACTGCGAAACGCCGAAGATGATGGCGCTGTCGAGATGACCGGCGAGCGGATTGGCGGTTTTGTCAGGGGACTCGTCCTCGTGCCTGAGGAAGGAGACGACGTCGCGCAGTCCGGCGAGCCCGAGTCCGGAGACGCGGGGATCGCGGGCGGTGTAGACGAGGTCGTAAATCGCGCCGGGTTCGAAGCCGTCTTTCAGATACAGGCTCGTCGGATCGGGCACGACGGCGTCGTTTTCCCAGCGGGCGAACGCCCAGTCACCGGAAGGGATCGGCCCGGCGGGCGAGTTGCGGTCTTTTCTTTTTGTCAGGGTGGCTTCCTTCGTGTCGAGCGAGACGGCGGGATAGGCGGCGGAGATGCCCCAGGGACTTTGGAAAAAGGCGCGGCTTTTCACCGGATCATCGACGGTGATCTCGACGTGGTTTTTTCCGGTCACGGGCGAGCCGTCGGCGTTTTTGGCGACGGGCAGTCCGCCGAGGAGTCGCCCGGTGCCGTCGTCCATGATTTCGCCGCTCCACCCGGTCCAGAGCACGGTGTAACCCTCTCGCATGAGGAATCCATGACCGGCGTGGTCCGCGTCGCGCGGCGTGTTGGTGCGGACGCCGTCGTTGAAAGTCCAGAGGGCGAGCTTGTTGCCGCGGTTGTGGACGTCGTAGAGGAGAGTGCCGTTGCCCTTCGCCGGAACGGTCGGATAGAGCAGCGTGAAGTCGGCCCAGTATTCGATCTGGCCGCGATCGTTGACAGGAGCGAGGGCGAGGTCGGCGATGAGGGCGTTGGCGGGATCCTTCGGATCGGCCTCGAAGTGAAGACGGCCCTCGACGAGTTCATAAGTCCCGCTCCGCCCGAAGGAGACGCCGTCGGCGAAGGGGACGTGCTCCTTCACCTCGACGCGGACGATCCCGGCGGAGGCGAGGGTGGGAAGGGCGAGGAGTAGAATCAGCAAACGCATCGGAGCCATGAGATGATCGTTTCGAATAAAGTGGCTTGGGCTTCAGCCCAGGAATGTTTTGGCTCCGCCGTGCCGCTGAAGCCGCAACTACTTTGCCCGGCTCTGGTTTCATCCGCCATGCGCGCTATCCCGTATTTCCTCGCTCTGTTCCCTCTAATCGCCCAGGCCGGCACAGTCAAAACCGACGTCGCCTACGGAGATGACCCGCTCCAGAAACTCGACCTTCATCTCCCTGACACACCCACCAAAGCCCCGGTCATGGTCTACATCCACGGCGGTGGCTGGGCCAAGGGTGACAAGGCCGCGGTCGGCCTGAAGCCGGCCTTCTTCAACGGCAAGGGCTGGATCTTCGTCAGCGTGAACTACCGTCTCCTCCCCGAGGGCAAACACCCGGCGAACGTCGGGGACATCGCCCTCGCCCTCGCGAAGGTGCATGACGAGGTCGGGGAACAGGGCGGCGATCCCGGGAAACTTTTCGTGATGGGTCACTCGGCCGGAGCCCATCTCGCCGCCCTCGTCGCGACGAATCCGAAGCCGCTCGAACAGGCGGGCAAATCGCTGAAGATTCTCAAGGGCGTCATCTCCCTCGACACGAACGCCTACGATCTGCCCACCCTCACCGGCACGGCGATGAAACCCTTCTACGATTCCGTCTTCGGCACGGACCCGGAGTTGCTGAAGGACGCCTCACCCCGGTTCCACGTCGCCGCGGACAAGGGAATCCCTCCCTTCCTCATCTGCTACTCGCGCGGGATGGGCCGGAACGCCGAGCCGATCCGGTCGGGTGCGGCCGAGGCTTTCAGCGCCGCACTCGCGAAGGCCGGGATCCCCGCCTCCGTCATCGACGCGAGCGACCGGAACCACGGCGAGATCAACCAGTGGTTCGGCCGCAGCGACGACGCCATGGTGACGGGAAAGGCGTGGGAGTTCCTCGAACCGCTCGCGAAGACGCAGTGACGTGATCTCGTCGCACGACGTCGCGATGCAGGGTGATTGACCGGACCGGGCTCCGCGCGGATGCTCCCTGGATCCGTGAAGCCGCGCGCCTGCCTTTTCCTTCTAGCCGCCGTCGCCACCGCCCGTGCCGACGAGACCTCGCTGCGCGGGCTTCGCGAAGCGATCGAATCCCTGCCGGCTCCGCTGCCGGCCGAGCAAAGCCACGGCCGGATCGGATTCTACGGCCTCAAGACCGAGGCCGCGGGAATCGTAATCGATCTCGGGCACGAAATTGTTCCCAACGAGATCGTCCTTTTTCCCGCCCGCCTTCCCACCGGCAGTGCGACGGGAGACGGCTCGAATGGATTCCCTCCGGCACTGACCGTATCGATTTCGGACGAGGCCCATCCGGAAAAGGCGGTGCGTCTCGCACGATGGTCCGAGGAGGAGACGGGATCGGGGAACCGTCTGCCGTTTCTCCGGCTCGCCGGGAACGGAGCCTCCGGGCGTTATCTCACCGTCGCGATCGAGGCGTTCCGGTCCCGCGAAACGGGGCGCGGGGAATTCTACACCCTCGGCGAGGTCGTGGTCCTCGTGGGCGGGGCGAACGTCGCGCTCGGATGTCCCGTCACGGCCACGGCCTCGACGGAAAACGCGCCGCGCTGGCAGGCGGGAAACCTGAGCGACGGCTTCCTCTGGTGCCTGCCCTTCGCGGGCCGGGCGGATTCACCAGCCAACGGCTACCACAGCGCGATCGGGACGACCCTGACAAACCCACCCAAATGGGTCGAGGTCGATCTGGAGATCGACCGCCGCATCGACGAGCTTCAGCTTGTTCCGGCCCACCCGCGCGATTTCGCCGATGTCGGCGGATTCGGATTCCCGCCGCGTTTCCGGGTCACCGGATTCTCCCGAGACGGAGGGGAGGTTTCCTTCTTCGACACCGGCACGGCGCTCTTCCCGAACCCCGGCGCGGCGACGGTGTCCTTTCCGGGAAACACCACACCGGTGCGGCGGGTGCGGGTCGAGGCGCTCGAACTCTGGCAGCGGACGGGCGATTTCATCTTCGCCCTCGGCGAATTGCGGATCCTTTCCGGCGGAAGGAACGCGGCCCTGGGCGCGACCGTCACCTTCGCGGATACGACCACGACCGGTTCCTGGAGCCCCGCGGCGCTCGTCGACGGTTTCTCGAGCCGGCACGAGCTGCTGGATTGGCGCGGCTGGCTCGACGCCCTTTCCGAACGGGACGCCCTCCAGTCGCGCCACGACCGGCTCGCGGCGATCCTCGCGGGCGAACGCGAAGCCCGGATGCGTCGCTGGCTCGTGATCGCGGGAATCCTTGTGGCCATCGTCGCGGCAGGCGCGTTCGTGATGGTCGCGGCGGTACGACGGAAATCCGAGCGCGAACACGAGGCCTGGAGGGCCCGCCTCGCCGGCGACCTCCACGACGAAATCGGGGCGAGCCTCAGTCATCTCGCGCTTCAGAGCGATCTCGCTCGCCGGACCGTCGGATCCGACGACCCTCTCGCCAAGCGCCTCGCCTCCCTCTCCGCGTCGGCCCGGGAAACGCTCGACCATCTCCGCGACACCGTCTGGCTGCTCGACCCGGCCTGCGGATCCTGGAGCCAGCTCGACTCGCGTCTCGCCGCGGTCGTGGCCCGGCTTCTCGAGGGACTTCCCCACGAATTGGAACGGAGAGGAACACCGCCCGACGCCTCCGCCCCTCCCGGGCGATCCCGCGAGATCGTGCTCTTCCTCAAGGAGGCGCTCACCAACATTCGGCGCCATGCCGGGAGCGCGACCGCCCGCGTTCTCCTCGCCTGGGAGAAGGACCGGTTCCTTCTCGAGATCACCGATACGGGCAGGGGATTCGATCCGGGCTCGCCGGAGGCCGGACACGGGCGCGGGATCGCGAATCTAAGGAGCCGCGCCGCCGGCCTCGGCGGGAAATGCCGCATCGAGTCCGCCCCCGGCGAAGGCACGACGATCCGCCTCGAGGCTCCGCTCTGATTTCACCCTGACATGAGCGCCAACGATTCCATCCCCCTCATCTGGATCATCGAGGATCACGACCGTCTCCGCGACACGCTCCGCGAGGTCCTTGAATTCGAGGAAATCGGGCGCATCGCGACCTTCCCTTCCTGCGAGGAAGCGCTCGCGTCGGCCGCGCCGCCGGATCCGGCCGTGATCGTGCTCGACCTCGCCCTGCCCGGAATTTCCGGCATCGAGGGGGCGGGGCGATTCAAGGAGCGCTTCCCCGGATGCGAGATCGTGGTCTTCACCGTCTTCGATGACCGGGAGAAAGTCTTCGAGGCGATCTGCGCGGGGGCCTCGGGTTACCTCCTCAAGTCGGATCCGCCGGAGCGGATCGCCTCCGCGATCCGCGAGGTCCTCGCGGGTGGCTCGCCCATGACCCCGGAAATCGCACGGATGCTGGTCGAGCGCTTCAGCCGCCTGCCGCCGTCTCCGGCCCCGGCGGGGCTCTCCGACCGCGAGCAGGAGGTGCTTCGCCTCCTCGTCGACGGCCTCTCCAAAAAGGAGATCGCGTCCCGTCTCGACCTGAGCGTCCACACCGTGGACAACTACGTCCGGCGGCTCTACAAAAAGCTCCACGTCAACACCCTCGGCGGCGCCGTGGCCAAGGCCCTCCGCGACGGGTTGGTCTGACCTTTCCCGAATCGGCCTCCCTGCCATTCGTCCAACCGGAAATGAAGACCGCACGCATCCTTGTTTTTCTCCTCCTCGGAGCCGCCCTGACAAACGCACAGGACCGCCCCCTGCGGGTCGATCTCCGCCACTGGCAGACGCCGGTGCGGAACCAGGGCGGTCAGGGCAGTTGCTTCATCCACGCGAATGTCGCGGCGATGGAGGCGGCCTACAAAAGGCAGGGTTACGGCGATCTCAACCTGGCCGAGGAATTCTCCTACTACATGGGTCCCCTGCTCTGGCTGAAGACAAAGGCCTACAGTGCGGAAGGCCATCGAACGGCCCAACTCCGCGTGCCTCCCCTGCCCGAACGCGAGTGCGGCCTGCCCTTCTTCGACTTCGCGCCCGAGAGCGGCCACCTCGACAGCAACCGGGGCAGTTTTCCCGTCCTCAACCTTCCCATTCCGTCGGAGAATGACTTCCCCCAGGATGCGAGCCGTTACGAAGTGCCCTTTCCGAAGGAAGACCCACGGTGGAACCGCCAGCGTGTCGTCAACAATCATCTCCTCGAGTCGCGCCGGCTCCCCCGCTCCGGCCTCACCGCGCCGCTCTATTATCAGATCGGGAAGATCACCTTCCTGCCGCGCGAGGATGCGATGAATGCGGCGGCGATCGAGGCGGTGCTGGCGCGGGGGATCGAGGTGGTGTGGGATTTCAAGATGCAGGGCACTTTCTCGGGGCCGGTCTGGCACGCCGCGGAACCGAAGAACGACCAGGGTTCCGCGCATCGAATGCTGATCGTCGGCTACGACCGCACCGACCCGTCCAATCCGCACTTCCTCGTGAAAAACAGCTGGGGTGTCGAGGACACCCGGATCGGTTACGATTATCTCGCCTACGGCGAATGGGCTTCCTACATCGAGTCGGTGCGCCCGCCGCGACCGATGCCCGAGCTGCGCTGGATCGGTCGGTGGGAGGTGGAGTTCGGCCAGATGCCCGGCCAACTCGATCTCTATCACGTGCCCTCGCTCTTCCAGCAGTTCTTCGACACCGACGGCGACCGGAACGAGCGCGGCGAGCCGCTCGTCGACCGTCGCCTCGGCACGCTCTTTGTCCGCGGCGAGGAGGACGGTGCCGCCTTTCGCGTGAATGGAACGATGAAGCCCGATGGGCTCGAGCTTTTTCTCAACCTCTCGAAGCCCGATCCCGACTTTGACGAGCTCAACGGTGAGCGCATCGAACTGCGCGAAACCGCCCCCGGTCTCCTCGAGGGAATCATCCGTCATTCCTCAGGCGGCACTTCGCCGGCGCGGGCGCGGCTCGTCGAGGTCGGGAATAGCCATCCGGCCGTGCCGCCAACGACGACCAGCGAAAAGACGGACGCATCGACGGCCCCGATGACCACCGACTCCGGCCTCGCCACGCGTTTTGATCTCGCCCGCGCGCGGGTCGCGAAGGAGCATCCCATCGGCAACGCCATTTCCGCCCCACAACCCTGCGCCGACGGCAAGGGCTGGTATCAGCCTCATGAGAACGGGGATCTTTTCCAGCGGCCTGGCGGCGAACCAGTTGCGGTCTACGGCGACATCCGCGCCCTTTGGCTGAACGAAGGGGCCGAGCGAAGCCGCCTCGGTTACCCCGTCACCGACGAGCTCGACGGGGGACTCGGTCGCCGTCTCGGCAAATTCGAGCACGGCGTGATCTGGTGGCACCCCGACCGGGGCCCTTGGATCGAGATGACGGATCCGTGACGCGGCGGATTCCGCGATTCGCCAAGCCACCGGCTTTCCCGCCACGCTTGCAAAGCGTCGCGCTCCGGTCTAAAGAGTGGACCGGGTCCAGTCCGTGCCCCAACCCTCTTTTGTCCACTTATGAAAGGATTCTACACGACCCTGTTCGTGATCTGCGGCCTCCTCGGCGGAGCAGCGTGGTATTTCTACGATCCCTATCTCAAGCCCTATTTCGAGAAGGGTTCCGGTTCCTCGCTCAGTGACGACAGCCGGGTTATCGGCGGCGCGGATCCGCGGCAAAAGAGCGAACCAAAAGCGTCAAATGGGGCGCCCAAGGCCCCGTCCACGGCTGCCATTCCGGCGAAAAACGCCACCACCCCAACGGCTCCGGCCAAGGCCCCCGAGGCACCCAAATCGGAACTTGATCTCGCCCTCGAGAAGAAGTATCCCCTGCCCGAGATCGCGCCGCTCCTGACGATCATCGACCAATGGCGCAACGTGCCGCCGAACGCCTATCCGCCCGAGGTGGTCGCGGCCGAGACGGTCCCCTTCCAATTGGTCGTGAACGGGCAGGCGATCGGTTCCTCCAATGTCGCGCCCGGCACGCCCCTGAAGCCGGTCCGCCTGGCCGGCGATCAGCTCACCGTGGCCTCGCTGGCCAATCCCGCGATGAGCACGGTGATCCCGGTGGACAAGACCGACTTCAAGCAGCGCATCGAGGCCCGCTACAACCAGTTTGTCGAGACGAAGAAGAAGGAAGTAGAGACCAAACGCGCCCGCGCCCGGCAACTCATCGCCGCGGATCCCTCGAAGATGGCCCTGCTCACCGGACAGGGTGCCGCGGCCGCTCCGGTCGGGGACGCGGGCGATCCCCGCTTCGGCCCCGTCAAGGCTAGCCTGAAGGCCGGAGAGGCCGCCAGTGTCACGCTCGAGGAAGCACTCACCTTCACCTGGAACGGGACCGAACGGGTCGGCGGCGAATTCGCCGGCTCCTACGAAACCGTCACGGTGCACTTCGAGGTCTCGACGATTTTCGGGCGTTTCCCGGTCGACTACAAGGCCCTTCTCAAGGGAGGCCGGGTGCACGCCTGGATCGATCCGGTGACCGAGGACCGCATCTGATGAAGGCACGGCTCCACCGGCTTTCCGGAGTCCTCCTCGCGACCAGTTCCCTCGCCCTTCACGCGGCCGGGGAGCCGATCGCGCCGATCCCGCGGGTGCTGCCTCCGGAGAACGGCATCGCGATTCCCCCGGATCTCCTTTCCACTCTCTCGCAGCGGGTCGAGGCCTATGCCGACCGCATCTGGGAGATTGACCAGAAGGACCACATCGCCGATGTCGCGGTGCTGGTGAAGGCGGTCGATCTCGCCCTGAAACACGGCGAGTTCTATTCCGAAAAGGAGCTGCCCCTCGCCACGGAGATGCTCGATCTCGCCGATGTCCGCTACAAGGCCCTCGACGAGGGCGACGAGCGTCCGTGGCTGAAGGAACGCGGTCCCGTCATCCGCGGTTACCGTTCCTCGATCGACGATTCCTACCAGCCTTTCGGACTCGAGATCCCCGAAGGCCTCGATCTGTCGAAGCCGGTGCCACTCCTCGTCTGGCTGCACGGGCGCGGCGACAAATCGACCGACCTGCATTTCCTCAACCAGTGCCGCAAGAAGAGCCAGGCCTTCGGCGGCTTTTTCAAGGACCAGAACGGGGCCATCGTCCTCCATCCCTTCGGCCGACACTGCGTCGGTTGGAAACACGCCGGCGAGATCGATGTCTTCGAGGCGATCGAGGCGGTGAAGGCCGATTATCCCATCGATCCCGACCGCGTCCTCCTCGCCGGTTTCTCGATGGGCGGAGCGGGCGCCTGGCACCTTGGCGCGCATTACCGCGACCGGTTCTGCGGCGTTCACGCGGGCGCCGGGTTCGCGGAGACAAAGGAATACAACAAGCTGACTCCGGAGCAATACCCGGCCGACCACGAACAGGTCCTCTGGCAGGTTTACGACGTGCCGAACTACCTCCACAACCTGCTCAACGGCCCGCTCCTCGCCTATTCCGGCGCCAAGGACAAGCAGAAGTCGACCGCCGACCTGATGGCCCGCGAATTGTCGAAGGTGGGTCACACCTTGCACCACCTCGTCGCTCCCGAAACGGAACACAAATACACGGCCGAGGCCGTCGCCGAAATCCGCACCTGGCTTTCGGAAACCTGGAAAACCGGACGGCAACATCCCGCCCGCGTCATCCGGTGGCAGACGCCGACGCTCCGATACGGCTCCTTCGACTGGCTCCGTCTCACCGGACTCGAAGCGCACTGGAAAGGATCCGAGGTGCGCGCCGAATGGGACCGCCAAGCCAAGGTTTTCCGCCTCGAGACCCGCGGGGTCACCGCACTCGAGCTCGATCCGGGAGCTTCCCACGATCTCTCCGGCAGTTCGGTCGAGGCGGATGGAACGATCCTTCCGGCCGCCGCGCCGGGATTTCCGGTCAATTCCCTCTCCCTCATCCGGCGCGAGGGTCGGTGGACCTGGGGGGAACCGTCCGCCGCATCCAAACGTCCCGGGCTCCAAGGGCCGATCGACGATGCCTTCATGAGCCGCTTCCTCGTCGTGCCGCCCGACCGCGCCCCCGCGAATCCTCGAGTGGCGCGCTGGGTCGACTTCGAGCTGAATCATTTCCGCTCGCGCTGGCGCGCCCTCATGCGGGGGGAACTGCCGGAGAAAGCGGCGGGCGACCTCGACTCGGATGACCTGCGCGACGCCAATCTCATTCTCTGGGGCGATCCGGAATCGAATCCCATGATCGCCGAGATCGCGGCGCGGCTGCCGGTGCAATGGCGGGCGGATGCCTTCGTGATCCGGGGGAAATCCTATCCGCGCGATTCGCACGTGCCGGTGCTGATTTTCCCGAATCCGCTCAATCCCGACCGTTACGTCGTGCTCAACAGCGGCCTCACCTTCCGTGAAGGCCATGACAAGACCAATTCGCAGCAGAATCCCAAGTTGCCGGACTGGGCCGTGATCGGTCTCGACCGGGATCCCGACGCCCTCGCCCCCGGACGCATCGCCGCGGCGGGATTCTTCGACGAAGCCTGGAAATGACGGGGATGATGTTAGGATCCCCGGTGTCGCCCCATGACTACGGGGCACTCCTCGACCGATGGAAGGCGTTGTCCGCCTCGGGGGAACTCCGCTTGGAAACCCTCTGCGAGGTGGACGGAGATCCGGTGATCCGACTCGGGAACGAACGCGCCGTCCGCGGCGAGTCCGGCGGGCTTTACCTGAGCACGGGCGTCCACGGGGACGAGTGCGCGCCGGTCTGGGCCCTCCTCGAATGGGTCGGCTCGGATCCTCCGATTCTCCACGAACGCCCTGTGACGCTTTTCCCCTGTCTCAATCCCGCAGGCTTCCGGGCCAACACGCGGTTCGACGGATTCGGAACGGACCTGAACCGTTCCTTCACCGATGACAGCCACCCGGTGATCGGGGCGTGGCAGGAATCGATGTCCGGCCGTCGTTTCGATCTCGCATTGAACCTGCACGAAGACTACGACGCGAACGGCATCTACCTCTACGAACTGACCCGCGGCGATTCCGTCGGCCATGCGCTCCTTTCCGCCTGCGAGGGCATCCTGCCGAGGGAGACCTCGGCGCAGATCGACGGATCCGAATTCGACCGCGGCCTCCTCGTGCGGAGCGGCGACCTCGAACGGGTCGTCGAGGAACAGCTCGGCGGAGGTTACCCCGAGGCAATCCTGCTCTTCCTCAGGCACGCCGAATCCAGTTTCACCTTCGAAACGCCGAGCGAACGGGACCTTTCCCTCCGCATCGCCGCGCACCGCGCCTTCCTTGACGCCGTTTCTGGTCTCTAAGCGTGAATTCCGAAGGGCTGCCAAAGGAGTGCGCGAAATTCACGGTAAACGAGGGCATTCCCGGCCAAGACAAGGGAAGAGCCCTGAAACAAAAACGGCCCGGGTTGCCCCGGGCCGCCTTGCAAAACGGTTGTGTCCGTCGTTCCGGATCAGTGGTTGAACATGAACTCCTTCGAGTTCAGGACGGCCCAGAAGACGTCGTTCAGGACCAGCTCGCGTTGGGCCTTGTCCTCGCCGACCGCGGCGACCTGACCCATGAGCTGTTTCATTTCCTCGGCGGTGGGCTTGCGGGAGAAACAACGCACATAGACCTCCTCGATGACCTGTTCGGGCGTCTTGCCTTCGGCGAGGAGACGCTTGATGACGCCGCCCTGCTCGACCTTCTGTCCGACCGCGGGGCCGTTGATGAGGTGGAGCGCCTGGGAAAGGCTCGGGTCCATCTTCACCTCGCACGAGCACACCGTCTCACGGGTGGCGCGACCGAAGGTGGTGAGGAAGTAGTCGGTCGTCCCGCCGTCGGCGATCTGGACCGCGCGCGAACCGAGCGGAAGTCCGGTGAACTTGTTCTTCGTCTCCGTCACCTGGGTGATCGTGTCGAGCATGACCTCGGCGCGCTGGCGCCGGATCCGTGCCTTGGCGAAGTTGTTCAGATCGTGTTCGTTCGAGGGATTCGCCTTGGTCGTGCGCTGGTAGGTCGCGGAATTGCAGATGTCGCGGACGAGCTGGCGGAAGTCATACTCGTATTCACCCTGGAACTTGAGGGCGAGGGCGTTGAGCAACTCGGGATTCGAGGGGGGATTGCTGATCCGGACGTCGTCGACCGGATCAATGATGCCGACACCGAAGAAGTGCGACCAGACCATGTTGGAGATGTTCTGCGAGAAGTAGAGGTTCTGCGGCGAGGCCATCCAGTGGGCCACGATCTCGCGGCGATCCTTGCCGGTCACGTCGGGAGTCTCGCCACCGAGGAACTTCGGCGGCATGTTGCGCCCGCCGACGATGTGCTTCACCTCGCCGCTGCCGCGGTTGTAGACGATCTGCTCGCGGGGATCGACGCCCTCCTTGCGGCCGATCTGGGCGAAGAAGGCCGCCCAGCTGTAGTAGTCGTTCATCGTCCACCGGTCGAAGGGGTGGTTGTGACACTGGGCGCACTGGAGGCGCATGCCCATGAAGACCTGGGCGACGTTCTCGGAGAGCTTCAGCGTGTCGCGCTCGACCTGGTAGAAGTTCGTCGCGGGAATCGCGAAACTGCCGCCTTCGGACGAAAGCATGTCGATGACGATCTCGTTGAAGGGACGGTTCGCAGCGATCTGGTCGCGGAGCCATCCGTTGTAGAGAAGGGCCGCCTTGTAGTCGATGCCGAGGGCGATGTTGCCGTTGGATCGGATCTGGAGGAGCTCGGACCACTTCATCACCCACATCTCGGTGAACTCCTTGCGCTCGAGGAGCTCGTCGATCTTCTTGGAGCGCTTTGCGGGATCCTTGTCGGCCATGAAGGCATTGAACTCCCCGGCGGTGGGAAGCAATCCCACTACATCGATGTAGACGCGGCGGAGGAATTCCTCGTCCGTGCACACGCCGGAGGGAAGGATCCGCAGCTTGTGAAGCTTGTCGTGGACGAGTCCGTCGATGTAGTTGTTCTCCTGCATCTTGGGACGGGTGTATTCCAGGTTCTCCGGAATGACGATGGCCTGGATCCCGACGGTATGGGTGTCGTAGCGGGCCATGATGAAGGCCTCGCCGCGCTTGCCGGCGGTGACGAGACCCTGCGGGGTCACCGCGGCGGTCGGTTCGTTGTTGGTCACGAAGACGGCGAGACTGGTCACATCGCGGTCATGACCATCGGAGAACTTGCCGCGCACGGTGAGCTGCTGGGTCGCTCCGGCGCCCTCAAGGACGAGCTTCGGCGGGTAGAGGCTGAGCGAGAGAAGCTTCGGCACTTCCTCGGCCGGACGCTTCGTGGCTCCGTTGGCGATCCACTCGACCATGGTCTTGTAGGCGTCGCTGCCCTTCTCGAAAAGCTTGCCGCCGGTGTGGGGAACGGCCTCGATCGACTTCTCGACGAGGAGGGACTCCTCGGGGATCGCCAGGTTGATGCGATAGCCCGCCATTTCACGGGTGAGGCGGTAGTGGTCGCCCTCGGGATCATAGCCGAAGAGCGAGAGCATGAACCCATCCTGTCCGCGGGCGGAGCCGTGACAGGCTCCGATGTTGCAGCCCTCGCTCATGAAGACGGGCATCACGTCGAGGTGGAAGTCGATCGGCCGGTCGACGGCGGATTCCTTGACCGTCACCGGTACCTTGACCTGGTGCTCGGCGACCTTCACCGTGAGTTCGGTCTGGCCATCCTTTTTGGGAGTGAAGACATTGCGGGCCTTCAAACCGACCAACGCGGGATCCGCAAAGGTGAAGGTGGCGTTGCCCGTGACGTCGACGGTGGTGTCGTCCTCGTAGGTGGCCATGACCACGACCGACTGGAGATCGCGCGCCTTTTCCAGGGTGATGTCCTCGGGGAAGGCCTCGACCTTGACGAGCTTCTTGCCGCGATCCTTGAGAGGCTCGGCCCCCTTGAAGTCCTCCTCCTTGCGGGCGACGAGGGTCAACTCCTCGGGCCACGCCGCGCCTTCCGCGATCCATTGACGCAGTTTCGCGATCTCGGCCTCGTTCAAGGGGCGCCCCTTCGGCGGCATGACGTCGGAATCGTCCTTCGGCAGCGAAACGAGCTCGATCATGAGCGACTCGTCGGGCTTGCCCTTGACGAGGGACGGTCCGCCTTCCCCGCCCTTGAAAAAGTGCGAGGCCTTGTCGAAGCGCAGATCGGCCTTCGCCTCATCGGCGTTGTGGCAACTCACGCAATGGAATTCCAGGATGGGCTGGATATCGCGGACGAAGTCGATCTTCGCCTCCTGTCCCCGGGCCCCGGAAAGGGCGGCGAGGATGGCAAATCCGGTGAAGAGAGCACGTGCGTTCATGATGGAGGATTGGGTTGGGGCACGCCCCCTTTTTCAAAGGGGCGTCAAAGATCGAGTCAGGGAACCGCCGCCTTCTTCGCTTCCATGCGAAGCTGTTCGAGGCGCGAGAGCGGTTTCTCCTTCTTCTCCGCGGCAGGCGCGGGCGCGGCGGCGGGTTTAGGGGCCGCCGTGACTTCCTTGGGCTTCGGATCGACCCGGAGGACCGATCCCATGGCCAGACGGTGAAGGATGGGTTCCCCGTCCTTCATCACCGTGGCGGTGCAAAACACCCCCTTGTGCTGGGCGATCGGCGTCTTGTCGGTCGTCACGATCTGGAAGGACAGCGAGGTGGTGCCGGGCTTCAGCTTCATCGCCTGGGCGGTGGAGTGGGCCGGAAGTCCGAAGAGCGTGACCTCGGCCTCACCCGTGTAGTCGCGCAGGTGCTCGACTTCGGCAACCATCTCGGCGGTTTCCCCCTGCTTCGCGGAGGTCATCGAGAGCTTCACCTGGATGAAGGGCTCCTCCACCGAAAGCTTGACGTATGGCGAGGCGGTGAAGGCGAGCCCCTTGCCCCCGTCGGACTCGGCGACAACGGTGAGGTTCCACTGGTTCAACTCGGCGTTCTCGTTCGCGTTGAGCTCGTATTCCAGCTCCGTCGCCTTCTCGGGGAAGGTCATCGTCGCCGGGCTCGAAATTCCCGGGGGCAGCCAGGGGAAACGGATCGTGATGGGCTTCTCGTAGCCCTCCTTGCGGATCGCGCGGACCTTGAGCTTCAACGTGCCGTTGCGCACGATCGGAACCTTCGGCTGGTCGATCATCACCGCGTAGGGGAGCGCCTCCGTCACCGCCACGGGAAGTTTGTCGAAGTTACGGGTGTAGTATTCGACTCCATTCTGGGGACCCCTCACCAGATCGAGCACCTGGACGAACTTCCCGGAAACCGGAGTCTTCGGGTCGGTCGTCTTCGCGACGAGATCATAGAGGCCACCGGCGACCGGGGCATCGGGAGCAGCCTTCAGGAGAATGGGAAACTGACCGACGCTCTTGGGGATGACACCCGCTTCAAGCGTCACCCCATTCGGCAGGGCGGGCATCTCCATTTGCAGATCCCCAGCCACTCCCTTGCGCGTGGTGTTCACGACCATGGCGTAATAACCTCCTTGGGGGATGTTGAACTGCTTCATGTACTGGAACTCGCGGCGAAGCATTTCGGGCATCGACACGTCGATGGAGGGAGGGGTCGTGACCGGCTCGATGCGGTAGACGTAATCGGCCCCACCGCGGGAAAGCATGTCGTTGATCCGGACGTAGTAGGTTCCGTCGGCTGGAGCGCGGAAGTCCACGCGGCTGTCCTTCGTGCCGTCGGCGTCATCGCTCGAGCCGAGACCGCCCATCTTGTCGTTGTAGATCGTCAGGACCGGATCGACCGGCGACCCGATCGAGTTCGCGAAAACGCGGAACTGGAAGACCTGGTCCTTTTTCGCGGTGAACTTGAAGAAGTCGACGTCGCCCTCCGCCTGGAGGATGCCATTGAACGCGATCGGGATGGCCCCGGCGTCGGAGGCTTCCGTGTTGGCGTTGTTGGGCTCCTTCTCGAGGAAGTTGTCGAATGGACTGATGCGGAGCTGGTTCGGCGACGGGGGGATGAACCCGCCGTTGGCGGCAAAAATGCCGAAACGGTCGTTCTCGGCCGTCGCGGGAAGCTTGACCTTCATGGGGTAGCTACCCTTGATATCGCCGAGCATGGAAAATTCCATCTCCGCCCCCGCCTTGCCCCCGGCCGGGTAGGTCGCGGTGGGACGGGGGAAATTGCCAATGTGCGCACGGTAGCGGCCGCGGCCCTGATAGGCCGAATCACGCACTTCGACGATGTATTCGCCATCCTCGGGCGCCTCGATCGAGAGGACCGGCTCCTGCTTTAGCAGGGCCGAACCGTCCGCGGAAGCGATCTCGAAGCGATCCTTGTTGAGGATCGCGACATAAGGATCGATCGCGATGTTCTGAGGAATGTTGTTGATGCGGAGCCCTTCCACCTCGACGGAAATCCGCTCGCCTTTTTTGGCGCTGATGAGGTAGTAATCGGTCTCCTCCGGCTTCGCCTCCGCCTCGATCGTGACGTTCATCGGGATCTTCTGTGGGGCGGCGAAGTCGTCGTTCGGCTCGACCTCGTCGAGATTCGGGAATTGGGAGACCCAGAAGTTCCGCGCATAGCTGATCCCGCTGCGGCAGCGGATGCGGAAATGATGCTCCCCGAGACGGCAATCAGGGGCGATCACGAGGGTGACCTCGACCTTGCGGTCGTCGACCACCTTGAGGTCCTTAAAACTCATCCCCGGCTGGTGGAAGAGGATCTCCTCAGCATCGGAAAGGCGGTTTCCGATCAACGCGACCTTGACCTCCGCCCCGGCCTTACCGCCGCGGGGAATGCTGGTGCTGAAGTCGGGGGACGCGGCGTTCAGAACTCCTCCGGAAGCAACAAGTGCCGACAACCCGAGGGCTGCCAGCACTTGCTTGGGAAGAAGTTTGGAAGCCGCACTCTGAAGGTTCAGAATACGTTTCATGTGGGACGGTTGGAAAGCAGGATCAGACCGAGCGTTTGGCGATGATTTCTTCGATGACCTTTCCTTCGGCAACGATCTCAATCGGGCGCGGCCCGGGAGCGATGAGTTCCTTGTCCGCATTGATGCCGAGCTGGGCGTAAACGGTCGTCGCGAACGCTTCGACGCCCACCGGATTCTCCTCAGGTTCGGCGGCGAGCGCATCGGAGCTGCCGTAGACGAAACCGCGCTTGAAGCCGCCACCGGCGAGCATCGTCGAGAACACCTTGGGCCAGTGGTCGCGGCCGTCGGTCTTGTTGATCTTCGGAGTGCGCCCGAACTCGGAGGAAACCATGACGATGGTGGAGTCGAGGAGACCACGCTCGTCAAGGTCGGTCAGGAGCGTCGCCAAGGCTTGGTCGAACGAGGGCACCTGGCTCGCGATACCCTGCTGGATGCGGTCGTGCATGTCCCACGAACCGTAGGTCAACGTGACGAGACGGACTCCGGCTTCGACAAGGCGCCGGGCAAGAAGCATGCGCATGCCGGCGGTGTTGCGGCCGTAACGGTCCTTCATCTTGTCGTTCTCCTTCTGGAGGTCGAAGGCCTCGCGGGCTTCGGCGGAACCGATGAGGCTGTAGGCCTTCTGGTAGAAGCTGTCCATCGCATCGATGTTGTCCGACTTCTCCATGGTCCGGAAGTGGCTGTCGACCGCCTCGAGGATGGTGCGGCGACGCTCGAAGCGAGCGTTATCAACGCCACCAGGGAGGGTGAGGTCACGCACCGTGAAACCCTTGTCGGCCGCCGGGTCGCTTCCGACGGAGAAGGGGCCATACATCGAGCTGAGATAACCGGTCCCGGCGAATTCGTTCGGAACGCTCGGAACGCAGACGTAGGGGGGAAGGTTCTTGCGCGTCCCCAACTCGTGGGCGACGACCGAACCGAAGCTGGGGTATTTGAGGGCCGGGCTGGGGCGGTAGCCGGTGAACATGTTGTGCGTGCCGCGCTCGTGGGCCGCCTCGCCGTGGGTCATCGAGCGGATCACCGTCATCTTGTCGGCCACCTTGGCGAGGTGCTTGAAGTTCTCGCTGAACTGGATGCCGTCCACATTCGTGTTGATCGCATTGTAGGGGCCACGGTATTCGACGGGAGCGAAGGGCTTCGGATCCCACGTCTCCTGGTGGGCGGAACCACCGGGGAGGTAAATGTGGATGAGGGATTTGGCCACCCCCTCCTTCGATTCGTAGAACTTGGCCTGGGCGCGGGCCTCGACCTTCAGCATTTCAGGAAGCGAAAGTCCGAGACCGGCGGCGAAACCGACTTGGAGGAATTCTCGGCGGTTTGCCTTGTCGTTATTGAGGAATCCAGAACAGCCTTTCATAAATGGTGGGTAGCGGTAGTTAACGTCGTGCCGTAAGATGCGCCGGGATGCCGCGATCTCAAGAGACGTTTTTACGTAGAACGGTACACGGGAATCAAGGGGGGCCATTTAGAGCCATGCCCGTTCCGCCTTTTTGCGATGGATTTCCGGGAGGAAATCAGCGAAGGTCACTCGTATCGTTTACGGTCACTACGGAAGGCGGGAGCGCTTCGGATTTCGCGCCCTCCCCTGACGGACTCGATCGAAACGCCTCCCATTCTTCGCGCCCTGTTTCTGCCATGAAGATCCTCCGCCGAATCCATCCCCTCCTCACCCTCCCCTTCCTCGGCCTGATCCTGCTCCCGCATTCCGGGGCGGCCGAGGACGCGGCCAAACCGACCTTCGCCGACAACGTCTTCCCGATCCTTGAGGCGAAGTGCGTCAACTGCCACAACACCGACGAAGCCAAAGGGGGCCTCGATCTCGCCAGTTATTCGGCTACCATGACGGGCGGATCCGGAGGTGCCGTGGTCATCTCCGAGGATCCCAAGGCTTCCCGCCTCTTCACCCTCTCGGCCCACATCGAGGAGCCGGTCATGCCCCCCAAGGGCACGAAGATGACCGAGGCAGAGCTCAAGATCCTCTCCGACTGGATTGCCGGGGGCCTTCTGGAAACGAAAAATTCCAAGGCCCGGAAATCGGACAAGCCCAAGGTCGACCTCACCTCGGTCAGCGCCACGGGCAAACCCGACGGGCCGCCCGCAATGCCAGAGCACCTCCTCCTTGAGCCCGCCATCGTTACCCCGAGGCCGAACGCGGTTCCCGCCCTTGCCCACAGCCCTTGGGCTCCGATCCTCGCCGTCGCCGGGCAGAAGCAAATCCTGCTCTATCACTCGTCCGACTTCGACCTCCTCGGCGTCCTGCCCTATCCCGAAGGATTCCCCCAGACCCTGAACTTCAGTCCAAATGGCGCCTACCTCTTCTGCGGCGGCGGACGCGGCGGAAAGTCCGGCAACGTCGTGGCCTGGGACATCAAGACCGGCGAACGCGTCATCGAGGTCGGCAAGGAGTTCGATATCGTCCTCGGAGCCGACATTTCCCCGGATCTAAAACACGCGGTGCTCGGCGGCCCGGGCCGGGTCATCAAACTCTGGGACACCGTCAAGGGCGAACAGATCAACGCCGTCAAGAAGCACACCGACTGGTTGCTCACCGCGGCCTACAGCCCGGACGGCGTGATCTACGCGACCGGAGACCGTAACGGCAACCTCTACGTCTGGGAGGCCGCCACCGGCTATGAATTCTACACCCTCAAGGGCCACACCCTCGCCGTGACCGACCTCGACTGGCGCATGGACGGAAACGTTCTCGCCTCCTCCAGCGAAGACGGCCAGGTCATCATCTGGGAAATGAACAACGGCTCGCAGGTGAAGAAATGGGCCGCTCACGGCGGTGGCGTCCAGGCCGTGGAATTCGCCCCGAACGGGAATCTCGCCACGGTGGGCCGCGACAAGACTCTCAAGCTCTGGAAAGGGGACGGCACCGCGATCCGCTCGATCAATGCCTCCGATGACGTCGTTCTCAGCGTCGCCTTCAGCGAGGACAGCAAGCGGGTCTTCAGCGGCGACGTCTACGGCAACATCAAGGCCTGGGATGCCGAGTCCGGAGCCGAACTGGCCAAGGTGGATTCCAATCCGCCCCCGATCGAGCAACAGCTCGCGTACTCCGAAAAGCGCATCACCGAACTCACCGGACAACTGCCGAAGCTCGAAGAGGGCGTCAAGGCCGCCTCGGCGGAATTGACTGCCGCCCGCACCGCCCTCGCCGAGGTGGACAAGGCCATCACCACCTCCACCCAGACCCGCGATGCCCGGAAGGCCGAGGTCGCGAAACTCGACGGAACAATCAAGGCCCTCGCTCCCCAGATCGAAAAACTGCAGCAGGAAGCCAACGCGAAGAATGCCGCCGTCAAGACCCTCACTGACGCCCTCAACGCCGCAACCGCTTCCCTGAAACCCCAGCAGGATGAAGCAGCGCGCCTTTCCACCGAACTGGCGAAGGCCGAGGCGGCCCTCCAATCGGCCAAAACGGCGTCCGATGCCGCGAAGGCCGAGGCGACGAAACCGATCCTCGACGCCGGGCAGAAAACCCAACACGACGCCCTCGCCGGGGCCTTTGACGCCGCCTCCAAGGCACGCGAAGCTGCCAAGGCCGCCCTCGCCGCGAAGAAGGTCGAGGAAGCCACGGTCGTCGGCCAGCATGCCGAAGCGAAAAAGGTCTCCGATGCCGCGACAGCGAACGCCAATCAGGCCAGAGCTTCGGCCGATGCAGCCCAGAAGACCCTCGCCGTAGCCGCCGCCGCCCGGACCCAGGCCGAGGCCGCCCTCGCCGCCGCGTCCGCAAACGGGCAGACCCCGGCGCCCGCCCTCGTTCAGGCCCGCGACACCGCCGTGGCCAAGGAAGCGGAAGCGGGCAAGGCCCAACAGGCCGCCGCCGCCGCTCTTGCCGCCGCCGAAGCAACGCGCACACAGGCCGCGGGAGTGATCGCGCAAATCGAAGCCAGGCTCGGGCAAATCCGGCCGGCCTTGGCCGCCGCAACCCAGGATGATGCCGCCAAGGCCGACGCCCTCGCCAAGGCCGACGCCGCCTTCAAGCCCGTTCGCGACGCCGCCGCCGCGGGAGCCGAGCGGGTCAAAAAGGCCCAGGCCGATGCCGCCGCGAAGGCCGGTGCGCTCGCGCAGGCCGAAAAGGCCCGCAATGACGCAAAGACCGCCACCGACCAGGCCAATGCCAAGGTCGCGGCGACCACTGCCGCCCTCGCCAAAGCCAAGACCGATCTCGCCGCCGCACAGAGCGCCGCCACCCCGGCCGGAGTGACGCTCGCCGCCAAGCAGAAGGAGCTCGCCGATGCCCGGACGCAGCTTGCCGCCGCCCAGGCTGAGGTGAAGAAGGCCGAGGACACCCTCGCCGCCGCGACCAAGCAGAAGGAAGGTGCCGCCGCCCGTGTCAACGCCATCGTGGCCAAGGAAGCGGAGACGAAGAAAACGATCGAGCAGGCCAAAACCGAGCTCGCCAGCACCCAGTTCCTGCAACGGAAATGGCAGGCCGCCGCCATCAACCTTTCCGCCCACAAGGAGTCGGAAAACCTCGACGATATGTCCCTCAAGCTCGACGACATGAAGCAGGAGGAAACCGTGGCGAAGCAGGGAGCCGAAGCCGCCTCCAAAGCCCGAGCCGAGGCCGAAGCCACCCTTGCCTCGGCGAAGAAAACCGTCGCCGAGGGCACCGCCGCCCTCCAGGAAAAATCCTCCTCCGTCCTCGAGCGGGCCCTCGCCCTCGTCGCGAGCCGGGCCGTGGCCGAACTCCGGGAGGAGGCAATCCTCGAAAAAGCCGCGATCCTCGACCCTGCCGCCTCCACGCTCTCGGCGAACAACGCAGCCCCGGTGCCGTCCGATGCGACTCCGGCAGGAGGATCAACGCCCTACGCGGCGGTCGAGAAAGTCAAAGTCGCCGCCGAGACCCTCGCCTACAAGTCGCCCGAGGAAATCGGCAACGAGGTCGCCAGCCTCAAGACGCGCCTTTCCGAGCTTGAGCAATTTCTTTCCAGCAGCTACGTCGAAGCCACCAAGACGAAGACCACCGTCGTTGCCGCCGACCAGGTCGCCCGGGAGACCCCAAAGGTCATCGCGGAACGCAGCGAGGCCGAGCAGCAAGCCGCCCGTGAACTCGCCGAGGCCGAGGCCGAGCGGAAGCGCCAGGAAGAAGCCCTCACCGCCCAGAAAAAGCGAATCGAGGAACTCCGGGCGAAATACCTCGCCACCCTCCCGAAGCGGGAGTGATCGTCAAGCTCGCGGCCGCCATCCCTTGCACGGCCGGACCGAAAAACGCCGTAGACCACAACGGTCTTTTTCGGGGTGACCGACGGCGCCGTTGTCTCGGTGATTTCCTCTCACGGTGAATTTTCCGTCCTTCTCCGCGTGGCACGCATTCACTGCAACAACGTTTTCGGCATTGCCCGGAGGTAGGCGCTCATGATTTCGCCTCCGCTCTCCGGTTTGAGTTTTTCCCTTCCCGGCCGGGTCGTCCTTGGGGCGATGCGACCGCCACCGAGGTAGGTGCCGTTCGGCATGGCGTGGGATCCGCTGCCGATCACGACCCATTCGGGCACGTTCACCGCATCGGGTAGGATGGAGGCGGCTGACTCGACGAGTCCGTCACCGGGACTGTAATACGGCATCGTTCGCTCGATCCGCTTCCGCACGTAGGGTGCCCAGAGGTGCTCGGTGATGCGCCCATTCTCACCATCGGGCACCATCGCGATGCTGATCCAGGTGAGCCGGGGAAAGCGGGTCTCGAGGCTCCGGGCAGTTTCCCCGTCCCACGGGGAACGGGCGACGGACTCGAGCATGTCGATGGCGGCATCCTGTCCGGAAAGACGCAGCCAACGACGCGTCGTCGCGGCGAGGGGCCGCGGGGAATGGGCCATCCAATCCGCCACGACCGAGCCCTGCACGGTACCGGCAAGCGACAGGACGACGGAGAGTTTGGCGCGATCGCCGGGCGGAAGGTTCACCCCTTCCTCCTGCAGGTAACGGATCACGTCATGGGCACCCTTCGACAGCATCACGAGGACGACACGGTCGGACCGGGCAAAGACCCCGCGCATCCGCGAGGCGATGAGACGGGCATTTTCCTCGACGGTGCCCCGGGCTTCGGTTTCGATGAAATGGGTGGCGAAGCCCATCGCCTTGGAAACCTCGGCGGCACCGCGGAGACATTCGCGGGTGCGATCCCTGCCGTTCGGGTTCGCCGCCTTGGTCCCAGGCACGATCGCGAGGGCGATGCGGGCGCGGGACTCGGGAGTCAGGGCGGCGAGGGAATCTGGCAGGACGAGCTCCGCATCGGCCGTCGTCCGGATGACGCGTTGCTGCAGTTGCCCGTGGGAATGATCTTCCCGCACAAGACCCTCGACGAGTTTCGACTTCGCTTCCGCAAGTCCCGCGTCCCGGGTCGCGGCCCTCACCGTCTCCATCAATCGGCTGTCGGGTCGGATCCCCACGTAGCGTGTCCCCGGATCGCGGGAAACGCATCCCGAGGCAACGCAGGCCACGACCGCGAGGATCCCATGTTTCGCGGACACGGGTGCGGCAGCCAAAAAACGAACCGGGAGCTTCGTGTTCATGATCCCTCCCTCGCGTCGGACCCGAACCCGCCGCGGTGGGAATGCTCGGGCCCCGACGTCAGGAGCGCGTGGATGCGGTCCTGGAGTTCGGCGGGGAGATATTGGTCCTCGTCCGGCGACGTGCGCACGAGCCTCCGTGCCTCGTCGAGATTCCCCCGCGCGACCGCCGCCTCGATGAGGCGCAGGCGGATCGACCAATCTTCCGGGGCCCGTTCGAGTTCGTGGTAGAGCGGGACGACATCGACAGTCATGACGATCGGGAACGGATTTGGATTTGGCGGGAGGAAGACGTCGGAAACTCCCGAACGGAAGTTTGAGCGAAAGCCCCCGGATGTCCAACCGCACTTTCCGGAGGAAACACAGATTGTTTGAACAAACCCCGATTGTGGGGAAACTTAAGGACCGTTGACTACCTGCCCCATGCGACCAAACCGATTTCTTCCCTTTCTCGCCGCCGCGTCCCTCATGGTCCTGTCCCCGGCCGGGGCCCAGGACATGAGCGGTGCGATCCGCTCGCAGGCGTCCAAGTCGGGCAAAGGCATATCGGGCTGGTATGCGGCGCGCGGCTACCAGCCGGTCTGGAGTGGGGAATATCTGGGAGCGCTGGCCCAGTTCCTCCAATCCCTCGATGCGCACGGTCTCTCTCCGAATCTCTTCCGCTTCCAGGAATGGGATGCGAAATGGCGCAGCCCGAGCCCCGACCCTTCCCAGCGCGCCGCGGTTGAGGTCGGCACGACGCAGCTGGCCCTCTACGCGATCCAGTCGCTGGCCTACGGGTTCGTTGATCCGACCACGGTGCATCCGAAGTGGGCTTCGATTTCGCGCCAGGTCAATTCCTATCAATTTCTCGACGCGGCCCTGCGTCAGGGGCCGGCCGGGTTCACCACCTACCTCCTCCGGGAGGCGGCACCGCAGGATCCCCGCTATCCCGAGATGATCAAGACGCTGGAGCGCTACCGCAAGATCAACTCGCTCGGCGGATGGCGCGATCTCCCCGCCACCGCCCAGCCGGCGGGGCCGGGCACGAAATATCCGGAATTGAACCTTCTCACCTCGCGACTCCAGGCCGAAGGCGATCTTCCCGGAGGCACCGCGAAGAGCCGCAAGGGCACGATCGACAACCGCACCGGAGACGCGCTCAAGTCCTTCCAGTTCCGCCACGGGATCGAACCGGACGGCTTCATCGGCCTATCCACCCTGGAAGAACTCAACACCGACACCGCGGTGCGGGTCAACCAGATCATCATCAACATCGACCGGCTCCGCTGGATGCCGCGCTCCTACGAGGATCCCGAACACATCGAGGTCAATATTGCGGAAAACGCGCTGCGGGTCTACCAGGGGAACCGCGAGATATCGGTGATGCCGACGGTGGTGGGCATGAAGGGCATCAGCGAGACTCCGGTCTTCCACGGGAAAATCCAGGACGTCTATTTCCGCCCCACTTGGAACGTCCCCACCTCGATCGCGAAGCGCAAGCTGATCCCCGCGGCCCTTTCCGCTCCCGAGGGTCCCGACGCCTACATGCGCGGGCACGGCTACCAGATCATCTCCTCCTACGGCGGATCGACGGTCCACTCGAACACGGTCGACAATCTCAACAAGGTCGCGTCGGGAGGGCTCCTCATGCGACAGGGAAGCGGACCGCAGAACTCGCTCGGTCTCATCAAGTTCATCTTCCCCAACGACTCGGCGGTCTACCTGCACGACACGAACATGCCCGAACTGTTCCAGCGCGCCGACCGCGACTACAGCTCGGGATGCGTGCGGGTCGCCCGGCCCGTCGAACTCGCCCAGTTCATCCTCCGTGCCAACCCGGGATGGACCGCCCAGAACATCCGTGCAACAATGGACGACCCGGCCGTGAACGACCGCCGCGAAACGGTCAAGCAGACCACCTCGGTCTATCTCGTCTACTGGACCTGCACGGTCATGGGCGACGGCCGGGTCCGTTTCGACCGCGACATCTACGGGCACGATGTGACCATGTTCCAGAAATTCGGACTGCAGTGAGCGGACCGGCGGGTCCGGCCGCCGCTATCGACGGAGTTTGCGCGCTTCACGAAAATGCGCCACCTTCCGGGATGGCTTTCATCATCAACGGCGCCCGGATCAACGACGAAGTCCTCGAGGAGGAGTTCGAGTCGCTCAAGGAGCATTACCTCCGCCTCGGCGAGGCGGTCTGCTGCGACCGCGACGCGGAGCTTCGGGAGTATGCCCGCGACAACGTCGTCAACCGGACCCTCCTCGAACAGGAATCGGTGAAGCGCTTCGGCGCGATCGACGACGCCGCGGTCGAGGCGCGCTTCGAGGAACTCAAGTCCGAGCATGGAGGGGAGCAATCCTTTTACGAGAACACCGGCTTCAGCCGGGGCGACCGACGCGTCATCCTCGAAAAGCTGAAGAGCAGCATGACGATCGACCGGCTTCTCGACGCCGACGTCAAGGGGCCTGACAAACCCACCGATGAGGAGCTCGAGGCCTGGTATCGCGCGAATCTCGACCAGTTCATGGGCGAGGAGGAGGTTCGCGTCAGCCAGATCTTCATCGAGCCGAGCAGCCATGAGGCCGCGCGCGAGGCATTCATCGCCCTGCGCGACCTGCGCCGCGAGCTGCTCACCGGCAAGGACTTCGACGAAGCCGCGCGCGAGCATGGATCGGACGAGGATCGCGAGATCGACCTCGGCTTCATGAAGCAGGGCCGCACCCTCCCCGAGGTGGAGGCGATCACCTTCTCCATGGAGATCGGCGAGATCAGCCCGATCGTGGCGACACACTACGGGTTCCATCTTTTCAAGGTGACCGATCGCCGCGAGGCCGCGCCGATTCCCCGATCGGAGATTCCCGGCCTGGAAGAAAAATATCTCGCCGAACGGCGTGCCGCCGAAATCGCCTCCCTCATCGACCGGGTGAAGTCGGCAAGCACGATCGAGGAGGTCGCCGCCCCGGCCGAACCCGGCATCTGATACTCGGGAAAGCGGATCCGGGATCAGCGGGAAGGAAAAGGAGCGATGAACGCGAACATCATCCCCGAGACGTCCGGAAACAGCGAGGTTCCGCTATCGCGCTCCGGATCGGTGAAGATGAGCCTCAACTCCTTAGCATCATACTGGACGTAGAGTGAGGTCGCGATGTAGGCGATGTCGTCGTGGTTGAGGCCCGCAAGGACGAATTTTTCTCCCGCCATGGGGCCTTCGGGCACGATACCCCCCTCCCGAAGGAGGCAGGCGGTGGTTTCGACCCCGCCCATCGAATCCGGAATGACGTGGGCGCCCCCGAGCGCCGCTGACATCTGTTAAATCCCCTTCGCGTTCTGAATCGCCGCCGCCTTCCGGGTCGAAGCGCGGATGTTGCTGATCGAGGGCAGGGCGATGACCAAGATGATCGGAATGACGACGATCGCGATGAGCAGTTCGTTCATCGTCAATGCCTTACGATATCGGAGAGAGGGGCGCATGATCGCTTTGAAAAACCGGACGAACCCGAACCCGGTGTCGAATTCACCGTATTTTTCAAAAGGCCTTGAATGATAAGCAAAATTAAGTCATATTAATTCACTGTTCTTTTCAATAATTTTCAGAAGAGCCGGGGGTTTTCGCGTCAAATCTATGGAACACGCCCGGTATCCTGTGAGCGTTTGGTTCGTCCCGCTCCGGATCGCTCTTTCGCTGGTCCTTCTCGGTTCCGCGAACGCGCAGGAGCCGAGCCGGATCCGGTTCATTCCCTTGTCGAAATCAACGCCGGGAGGGCTCGAATCGGACGAGGTTCGGGGCATCACCCAGGACCTTGGAGGTTATATCTGGATGGCCACGGACCGCGGCTTGTGCCGATTCGACGGTTTCGAGACTATCCACTACCGGGACGATGGCAGAAAGGGCGGCTCGCTCAGCAGCGAACAGCTCACGGTCCTTGCCTCGCCCGCCCGGAAGAAGGGAGCACTCTGGATCGGAACCTCCTCGCAGGGGCTCATGAAGTTCATCCCCGACTCGGGGGAGGTCACGGTCTTTGCGAGGGGAGCGGACGAGGGGGCTCCGCTTCGAAGCGACCACATCGTCGATCTCGCCATCTTCGACGACGCGCTGCTCTGGATCGCGACGGACGCGGGCCTCAATGTCCTCGATCTCTCCGATGACCGACTCGCCACGGTAGACGGCCCCCTCGGAACAGCTCCGATCGCCTCGATCACCGTCCTCGACTCCGTTGAAGGCAACCCGGAGCTGTGGATCGGTACGGTGCGAGGGGAACTTTACCAGTGGGACCCGAAGCAAAAGACCTTCGGCATGGCGTGGCAGACCTCCGTTCCCGTCACCTGCGTGGCGAAGGACCGGAAGAAAGCCCTCTGGATCGGAACCGACGGGATGGGACTCCACATGCGGTCCGCGGAAGCGAAGGCCTCGCCCGTGCCCGTCCCCCTCGAAAATCGCGGAACGGTGAACTCCCTCGCGCTCGATTCCAACGGAGATCTCTGGGTCGGGACGAGCGCCGGCCTCGCCCTTTACGACCCCGAAAACGAGTCCTTCACCTACTTCAACCACTCGTCGCAGGAGGCCGACAGCCTGTGCGATGACCACGTCTCCGCAATCTACGAGGATCGTTCGAGGATGCTCTGGATCACGACCCTCGGCGGCGGGACGAGCCGCTTCAGCCTCGAGCGGAAATGGTTCACGCACATCCGCCACCAGACCGGTCGCGGGATCGGTCTTCCCCACGACTCGGTGCGTGACTTCGCGACCGCGGGCAATGGAGCCGTTTGGATCGGAACCGGGAACGGGGTCGTTCCCTGGCACACCGATTCCGGATTCGTGAAGTCGAACGTGACCGGACCGCTCGCGGAGGCAAATGTGAACGATCTGGTCCTCGACCGCACCGGTTCCCTCTGGGTGGGCACCCGGGGCCAGGGACTCATCGTCAGGGCCTTGGACGGCACCGTGCGGACGTTCCGCCACAATGCCGCCGTGGCCGGATCGATCGGGCACGACAACATTCTGGCCCTGCACGAGGATTCGAAGGGCAGGCTCTGGGTGGGAACGATGGGGGCCGGCCTGTTCCGCCGGGAACCGGCGGACAACACCTTCCTGCCCGTGGTGCGGGCCACGGGCAATCCCGTGCCAATCGTCCGGGTCATTGCCGAGGACGCGGCCGGCGCCCTCTGGATCGCGGGAAACGACGGCGTCCATGTCCTCCCCTCCGACGGCAGCCGCCTCATTTCCCTCCGCACGATGTATCCCGGTCTAAAGCCGCTTTCGAGCCAGCTCGCCGCCGCGATTCTGCCGGACCGCAATGGCTTCGTGTGGATCGGTTTCGAGGACGCCGGGATCGACCGCCTCAACCTCGCCACCGGCGAAGTGACGAATTTCAGCAACGCGGTCCATGGCCTGCCGGACGACCACATCGTCTCGCTGGCGAAGGACCGGACCAATCTCCTCTGGGTCGTGACCCGGAACGGAGTGGCCCGCCTCAATGCGATGCAGAACGAGTTCCGTCTCTTCGGGGAGGAGGACGGGCTTCAGCGCGCGGGATTCAACCCCGGGGCGATCGCCAAAGACGGCAAGGGGCGCCTCTGTATCGGGGGCGAAGACGGATTCAACCTCATCGACCCGGCCCGGCTCCCGGCGCTGCCCCGGGCGCCGAATCCGACCCTGACGAGCTTCGAATACTACGGTGAAGCCGTCGTTCCGGAACAAGGAGGGATTCTCGAGCGCGAGGTCGCCGCCACCAACGAAATCCGCATGCCCTTCAACACGCGGCTCCTCTTCGGATTCCGTTTCGCCAACCTCGACTATCGCTTTCCCAACCGAGGCTACTTCCGCTACAGGCTCGAGGGATACGAACTGAACTGGAACATCGCCAGAGAGGATCGCAGGGCGGTCTATGCGAACGTTCCCTACGGGAGCTACGTCTTCAAGGTGCAGAGTTCGCTCGACGGCCGCACCTGGCCGGATGTGACCGCCAAGGTGCGCGTCGTCATCACCCCACCGTGGTGGCAGACCTGGTGGGCGCGCACCCTCGGGTTGGGTTGTCTCGTTCTCGCCACCGTTGTGGCAACGCGCTCTTCGATCCGTTCCCGGGTCCGCGAGATGCGGCGGCACGAGGAGATGCTCACGGCCCAGCGCGACAAGGCCGAGGCGACCCTGGCCCGTCAGTTGCAGAACCGGATGCTGCTCGAACGTTCCACCCGCGAACTCAGGAACGAGGGTTCGGACTCCCGCATCCTCAGCGGAGTGCTCCAGCAGATTGTCGGCGATTTTCAAGCGACTCACTGCCTCGTCCTGCGTCTCCCGGAAAGGGAGGTATCCGTGGAAGATGGAACCGCCTCGCAACTGAATCCCATCGGCTCGTGGAGCACGGGGACGGG
Source organism: Verrucomicrobiales bacterium (assembly GCA_044352585.1). GTDB lineage: Bacteria > Verrucomicrobiota > Verrucomicrobiia > Verrucomicrobiales > DEV007 > Arctic95D-9. Next base: position 63,923 of record JBILDO010000011.1, on the reverse strand, counting down.
CTCGGCGGCCGGTGCGCTGCCTGGCTTTTCGATGACCGACGGACTCATCCAGCGCATCCTCGCCGTCGAGTCCCTCGTCATTCCGGCCGCGAACCCGCTCATCCCCGGCAAACTCCGCGCCGCCTTCCCCAAAGGAACCCCGATCAGCCTCCTCGCCGCGAAGACGCGATACCTCGATTCCGCAAACGGGATCGTCCTGCTCCTCCGCATTGGAATCGACGCTCCATGGAACGAGGATGACACCAAGCTCCTTGAGACCCTCACCGGACAGTTCGGCATCACCATCGCCCAGATCAACACCGCCGAGATCGAGGAGACCTACCGCCGCGATCTCGAGGAGGCCCACCACCAGGCCGAGGTCGCGAACCGGGCCAAGAGCGACTTCCTCGCAAAGATGACGCACGAACTGCGCACGCCCCTCAACGCGATCATCGGCTTCTCGGAGATTCTCGGAGAGGACAGGAGCCTGACGCCGAAGCAACGCGAGACCCTCGACATCATCAACAACAGCGGAGAACACCTCCTCGACGTCATCAACGAGATCCTCGACCTCTCGAAAATCGAGGCCGGCAAGATGGAGCGGCACGACGAGACCTTCGAGCTCCTTCCCCTTCTCAAGTCGGTGCATGAGATGCTCTCCTTCAAGGCGAAGGAAAAACGCATCGCCTTCACCTTCTCGGCGCGGACCGAACTGCCCGGCGAGATCGTCACCGACCGCAGCAAACTCCGCCAGATCCTCATCAATCTCATCGGCAATGCCATCAAGTTCACCGCCCAGGGCGGAGTCGGCATCTCGATCGCTTCCGAACTCGCCTCCGATCCGGTCTTGGCCGACGGCCGCCTCCGGCGTGGCGTGCGCCTCCGCTTCGAGATCCGCGACACCGGTCGCGGCATCCGCGAGGACGAGATTGGAAAACTCTTCGAGCGCTATTCGCAGACCGAGAGCGGACGCCGCTCCTCCGAGGGCACGGGGCTTGGACTACCCATCGCGCGCAGCTTCGTGCAACTGATGGGCGGGGACATCACCGTCGAATCCAGGCTCGGCGAGGGCACGGCCTTCCGCTTCTACGTCCTCTGCGACGAACTCGCGCCCGCCCGGATCGAAACCATCGCCGCCACCGCCTCCCTCGACGAGAAAACGGCGCAGCGCATCTCGGGGTTCACCTCATCCCTCGGCGAGGTCCGCATCCTCATCGCCGAGGACCAGCCGACCAACCGCCTGCTCCTCAGGCGCATCCTCGGCAAGGCCGGTTTCACCCTCGCGGAGGCCGAAAACGGCCGGGAAGCCATCGAGAAGTGGCGCGAGTGGCATCCCCACCTTATCCTCATGGACGAGGACATGCCCGTGATGAAGGGGAGCGAGGCGACCCGCGAGATTCAGGCGGAAAGCACGGACGGTGAGAGACCCGTCATCGTCTCCCTCACCGCCTATGCCCTGGAGCAGGCCAGGCTCGCCGCGCTCGAGGCCGGATGCTCGGACTTCGTCGCGAAGCCCTTCCGTTCGCACGAGCTCTTCGCCGTGATCTCGAAGCACCTCGGGGTCGATTACACCTTCAACGACGCGGCGTGACACTGGAGCGCGTTTTACGGAAGACGTCGCACGGAAGACGTCGCACGGATGAGCGAGACCGATCACTCGACCGGGGGCGGTCGGAGCAGGATACTCCCGCGAACGCCGAGTCCTCGCCGGTTCCCTGATCGTCATTTTCGTCGGCTTGATCTAGGAGGAAACAGACGGATTCGCCCGGAGAAGCACCCTCGGCGCGGAAACGGTGGATCCATCGGCCCCGCCGGTAGGAGGATTCGATTCCATGCGGAACCGGGAATGCAAAGGGCGCAGCTTCCTTGCGGGAAGCCGGGAAACGGACGCACGAAAACTTCTTCTCTGGGAGGACCGTCACGCCATGGCGACGCTCCCGGTTCTCGATGAGCTGGGGCGGGATTACCTCGTCCCCTTTCACGCGGCCATCGAACCGGGTAATGCTCCTTCCCTTGGCACGCGGCCGGCCCGCATTGCCCTCGACAGGGCGGACTAAGGGCCGACGGTGCAGATCTCATTTCTTTGGAGGGCTTTGACGCCGTCCTTCCCCTCGCGATCGCCCTCGCTTTCTCCGAGCACGAACAGTGGATGCCGAAGTCAACCAGCTCATCGACGAAGCGCTTTCCGCAACCCGGTCGGTGACGTTGGACCCGTCGAGGAAGACGACCGACGATGAAAAAATCCGGTTCCTTCGCTGCCGGGCCGGAGAAACCGGCTGAGGCCCGTGCCACTTTTTTCATGTCTTTCCGCCCACGTCCTCGTGCGGCGGAAGTGGTCGGGGTGACTGGATTCGAACCAGCGACCTCGTCGTCCCGAACGACGCGCGCTACCAAGCTGCGCTACACCCCGAGATCCCGGTGGCGCAGCTGTAGGGATTCGAACCCCAAACCTTCTGATCCGTAGTCAGATGCTCTATCCAGTTGAGCTACAGCTGCTTTACCGCGAATCCGGAAACCGGAAAAACGCCCGGCCCAATGGCCGAAGCGGAGGGTAATGTGCGCCCTTTCACCGCCTTGACAAGGGAAATTTGCGCGGAACGCCGGGCCGGGTTCGAGCCGCTTGCCGCTCGTGGCAAAGCGGGTTTCCTTGATCCGTCCTCCACCTCATGAGAGTCAAACCCGCCCTCCTCGCCGCCAATCTCGCCCTTGCCGCGCTCTTCGGCGTTTTTTCGTGGATGCAACGCAACGACCTCGATCCGGCGATCTACGATCGTCCCTCGGTGATTGACGCGGCCCTCTGGCTCGCCTTTTACCTGATCATCGCGGTGCTGCTGGTGACGAACTGCTTTCGCGCGGTACCCCGCTGGCTCCTCGTCGTCGCGGCCCTCGCCTGCCTCGTCGAGATGGTGCGGACCGGACCGGGTCTTTACGAGAACTTCTTCGGGGAAAAGGAATTCACGATGACCCAGGCGAGCATGTCGGCCAAAGATCCGCGGGTCGAACTTTCGCGCGAGTTCTTCGGCGCGGTCATCGCCCTCGGCGGGGTCGGGTTTCTCGCCTGGCAAAACCGCCGCCCGTCGGCGCCGCGCGACGCGTGACCTCACTTGGCTGGGACGAGGCGGAAGATCGCACCGCGCCAGTCGAGATAGACGGCTTCCCCGTTCTCATCGGGGAAGATGCCGGTGGGTTGCACGGTGGGATTGGCCGGATCGGCGGGTTTGTCGATGACATGGTTGGCGACGACCTTCTTCTGCGACGGGTCGTAGTGAAGCGCCCAGAGATTGCCGAAACGCCAGTCGCCGTAGAGGAAACAGCCATCGAGTCCCGGGATGGCCTTGCCGCGATAGACGAATCCGCCGGTGATGCTGAGACCATCGGCGCGGTTGTATTCGTGGATCGGATCGACGAGGACGGCATCCTTCGGCGGATCGGCCTGCTTTTCCTGGCCGAGGGCGGTCATGAGGGCAAGACGGCCGGGGAAGACGTGGGTGGCCTCGCGGTAGTTCCATCCGTAGTTGCCGCCTTTCTCAATCACGTTGATCTCCTCGTAGAGATCCTGACCGACATCGGCGAGATAAAACAGCCCGGTTCCGGGATCGATCGCCGCCCCCCACGGGTTGCGCAAACCGTAGGCCCAGATCTCGGGCGCGGCATTCGGCGTTCCCACGAAGGGATTGTCCGAGGGAATACCGTAGGGGAGGTTGGCGGTGCGGGTATCGACGTCGATTCGCAGGACCTTTCCGCACCAGCTCGTGAGCTTCTGGGCGAGGAGGTGGACGCCATTCTTCAGTCCGCCGTCGCCGGCGCAGAGGTAGAGCATGCCATCCTTCGGACCGAAGAAGAGATTGCCCGAATTGTGATTCCACTCCGGTTCCTGGATCTCGAGGAGGATCCGTTCGCTCGCGGGATCGGCGGCATCGGGATCGTTCTTGGAGACGGTGTATTCGGCGAGAACGAGGCGCTTGGGCCCCTGCCGGGAGAAGGTGATGTAGAAACGTCCGTTCTCGCCGAACTTGGGATGGAAGGCGAGCCCGAGGAGGCCCTCCTCGAAGTCCTTCTCGACACCCATCGTCTTCGTCATGTCGAGAAAGACCTTCGCTCCGGTCGCCTTCTCATCGGCGGGCAGGATCTTGATCCGGCCGGTCTGCTCGACGAGGAAGCGGCGTTTCGTCGCGTCGCCGGGGACTTGGATGGAGACGGGACGTTCGACGGCGAGCCCGGGGTAGAGTTTTTCGAAAGTGGTTTCCGGCACCTCCGCGGCGGACGAAGCAACGGCGGCGGACAGAAGCGAAGGGGCGAGGAGTCGCATGGGGATTGCTTTCATTTGTCCATTGTAGGGAAATTCCGGCACTGTGGCAACCTCCCGCGCCACCTTGAAGAGGCCATCGACCCGATCTCCGGATCGACCACGCCACCGTCCTTCGCCACCGGCAAGCACGGCGCTTTTCCGGAAACTTTCGCGGTGCACGAGGGTTGATTCCGGGTATCCGTTCTTTCCTTTTTTCGTCCGATCACGCACTCTCGCGTCATGTCGTCCAGCACCCTGGCCCTCCCGGCACCCGACCGGGGATGGATTCTTTACTCCGGCGGTTCCGAAACGGCCCGGGGCGAGGATCTGCGAGCCCTCGCGGGAAAACGGGGTGATCTCGTCGTGGGGATTCCGGCCGCCTCCGTCTCGACCTTCGTCGTCGATCTGCCTCCGGCCGGGACGGATCTGCACGAAAGCATGATCCGGGCCCAGGTCGACAAACGCGGCCTCTCCGCGAGGGGCGGTGCCCTGATCGACTACGAGCGCATCGCCGGCGGCGAACGCGGCGACACTTTCGCGGTTCGCGTGGTGCCGGAATTGCCGGCCGATTGCCTCGTGACAACCGCGGCGGGTTATCATCTCTCCGCCTCCCTCCGCAATTCCGGGGGAACCAAACCCTCCGCGACGGTCTGGCGCGAGCACGGCCGACTCGTCCTTGGCGTCGCGATTGGCGGCTCGGTCGTCCACGTGCAGGTTCTCAGTGGCAAACCGGAAGTCGGCAAACCCCTCGCCGGTGAGATCAATCTCGTGTTTCTCGGCCTTCGCGGGGAGTCGGTCTTCGAGGAATCCGCTCCGGGGGAAGTCATTCTCTCCCTCGAAGGTGTCGGCGAACCCGAATGGATCGAGTTCCGTTCGGCGATGAGCCTGCCGGTGCGCTGCGAGCGCCCCGTCATCCCGGCGAGGGTTTCGGCCCGCGACCGCCTCCTCCCTCCAGAGGTCACCCGGCAGCGAGGGCGTCGTCGCGCCGCGGTCCGCAATCTCGCCCTCGGGGCGATCGGTCTCGTGATCTACACCGTCGTCGGTGTCTGGGTCTGGAAGGACGCCCAGGTCACGAAACGCGAGATCGCCTCGCTCGAGCGGCGCCTCTCCATCATCCAGCCGGACGTCGAACGGGTCCAGCTCGTCGAGGAGCGGTGGCGCAGCCTCGAACCCGCATTCGAAAAAGATCTTTTCCCCGTGGTCCAGCTCAGCCGCATCACCTCGGCCCTGCCGGGCAGCGGGGTCGTCGTCCGCGAGTATCGCACGAACGGCCGCAACCTCCGCATCCGGGGCCAGGCCCGCGACGTGCAGCTCGCCAACCGCCTCCTCGAAGACCTGAAGGGCATGGCGGAATTCGGGCGTTATGATTGGAGCATGCCGAACCCGCGCGTCGAACGCAACAACACCGCGACTTTCGAAATCGAGGGCAAACTGAAGAATGAGGGCGCTGACAGCTAGGGAAAAGTGGATGCTGGGCCTCTGCCTCGGCGTGATCTTCCTCGTCGTCAACGGGTTCGCGGCCCGTTCCGTGCTCAAGATCCTGCGGGGCAGCGACGCGAAGATCAGGACGCTCGAAAACACCCTCGCGGACAACGAGATGTGGCTCGAAGAAGCCCCGAAAGCCGAGGCCCGCGAACGGTGGCTCGAGGCGAACATGCCGAAGATGACGGGCAACACCCTCGGAAAACTCCAGGGCGACCTGATCCAGTCGCTCCAGGACGACGTCTTCAACCGCAAGCTCCGCATCGACCGCCAGAGCCTCCAGGACATCGTCAACGAGACCTTCTACACCGAGGTCGCGGTGCGCCTTGAAGTGGAGGGAGCCGAGACCGCGGTGATCGAGTGGCTCACGACTCTGCAGGGACCGAACCAATTCCAGATCATCAAGGACCTCGAGCTCGAGCTCGACACCCGCTCGCGCGAGCTTGAACCCCAGGCCGAGTGCGAGATCACGATCGCACGTTGGTATCGGCCCGAGACGGGAGCGCCGATGCCGGTTGAGGGCGGAGACGCACCGGCCACGCCCGAGGGCGCACCCACCACCGGGACGGCGCCTCCCGCCGGAGCCCCGGGCCGGGTCGAAACGGGAAGTTGACGACGATTCCGGCCCGCACGGAACTCCGGCCCGCCCGCGGAGTTGAAGCCAAAAAGGAGATTGGCCATGACTGGTGCCTGTTTTACAATGCAGTCATGGGCATGCCAGCGACGACGATGAAACCTCTGACCCGAATGACACGGAAACAGGGGGATTTTTCGAAGTCACGCGATCGCTTCGGAAACCTTGGTAGTCCGCCGAAGCCCAAGAGTCCGCCAAAGGGCCGGACCACGCCAAACGCGGACGCCCCGGCGGTGCGTCCCTACCGTGACAATCCGGTCGCCAACCATTTGGCAAGGGCAAGCGGTGTCAAACCTGGCTTATCTCCGTGGCGTTCACCTCTGACCCTGTTCCTTTTTGTCACGATCGCGTCCCTGCCCGCCCTCGACGCGACCGCCGCGGACGGCCCTGCGACCCCGGGTCTGATTCCGGTGGAGACGATTCCCGCCGATCCCGCGCCCGATGCGCCATCGGCCTCGGACTTCGAGGCCCTGAGGAAAACGAGCCCCTTTACCCGCGTCCTCAGCCTGCCGGAGACCTACGCGCTCCGCGGAGTGGCGAAGATCAACAACGAACAGGTCGCCACTCTCTACAACCGCGAGACGAAGAAGACGGTGGTGATTACCCGCGACGGGAACAACGAGGCGGGCATTTCCCTCGTCGGGGTGACCGCCGCCACCCAGCTGGACGGGGTCACCGCAAAAATCTCTTTCGCGGGCGACGAGGCGGAATTGAAGTACGAAACGAGCCAGCTCTACCCCGCGCCCAAAAGCCAGCCTGGCGCACCCGGCCAATCAGGACGTCCGCCGGAAGGCGAACAACGCGGCCCCTCCCCGCAGGACATCGAACGTTACAAGGCCCTGCCCGAGGAAAAACAGGCGAAGCTGCGCGAATACATCGGGCACGTCATGAGAAACTACCCGAACCTCTCGCGCGAGGAACGCGGCAACATGATCCGCGGGGCGATGATGCGCCTCACCGATGGGCGGGATCTCGAGATGCCGCAGGGTCAGTCTCCAGGCACTCCCGGCCCGTCACCGGACCAGGGCGGCTCCAGCGCGGTCCGTTCCGAGGGCCGCTCCGAACCCCGGGGAAACGAGGGACGGGACGGACGCGGCGGCGAACGCGGTGATCGTGGCGAACGCCGCTAAATCAGGGTTTGACGAGGCGGATCGCGCCGATATCCATCATCCGTGGCTGGATCCTCTGCCCAGCAGCGAGGATGAGCGTGTAGATCGTCCCGGGCTCGAGCTTGACCGTTCCATCCAGTTTCACCGGGACGAATTCCTCCTCGGTGGGCGTCCGCTTCGATTCACCGCGCAACGTTTCCCCGGCCAGATAGACGACGAACTCGCTCGGCACGTCACGCAGGGTGGCTTGGTCGACTTCGACGCCATAGTCGCCCGCCTCCTTGACCCGGAAACTCCAGGTGAACCAGGTCTCCGGGGAGACCCAGTTGGTGTAGGAGAAGAGGAAGGAATCGACCGAGGCCCGGCCCTCGCCGCGGGCGCGCCCCTTGCTCCCCTTGATCACGTCCCCGGGCTTCAACTCGACGACCTCCTTCATCGCCTTCTCCATGGCGTTGGCCTGCTGCTTCACGGACTGGCCGTGCACGGGATGCTTCGACCACTCTTTGAGGAGGGCGAGCGTCTCGGGACCGGGATAATCGGCGACCTGTCCCAGGAGACGTCCCGGATCGTTCGAATTTTTCGTGATCTCGAAAGCCTTTTTCCACAGCGGGATCAGCTCGGCCAACGGCTCGGGCCCGGGCAGGGACGAGAGCCGCACGAAGGCACGCTCGATCGCGACGCGCTGCGCTCCTTCGGGAGCGTTGGCGAGAAGGCCCTCGACTTCGGCCAGGACGGAACGGTCGGGCCAGTTTAGGTAGGCGAGAAGCGCGTCATTCTGATAAGCTTGGTCGCTGTTCTGGTTGTAGATCGAGGCAAGCCGGGTTCGGACTTTTTCATCGCCGAGGACACCGAGGATGCGAAAGAGACTTTTCCGCTCGTCGCCGCTCGTGGTCGAGACCTTCGCGAGGATCTCCTCGATCACAGGGTCGGTTTCACCGCCCTTGCGCAGGACCGCCAGCACGGCGTCCTCGAAGACGCGGCGCACCGGCAGGGTGTGCTCGCCGTGGAGTGCGCCGAGGATTCCCCTGATGTCCTTGAGTTCCGCGACGGCACGGACGGAGCCCAGGATCTGCTTCCGCTGGTCGTCGGAGGTGGCCGACTTGAAGGCGTCAATCATGTCGGGAACGGCGGGAGCATAATTCCGCTCGGCGAGCACGTCGGCGAGGCGGATCTTGAGCGCGACCCCCTCGGCATCTTTCATCTCTTCATGGATGCTCTCGCTGATCCCGCTGCCCTCGAGCCGCTCGAGGACCTTGGTGGCATCGCCTCTGAGAGAGGGTGTTGTGTCCGGATCGGCGAGGAAGGCGACGGCGAGGGCGACATCGGCGGCGCTTCCAGTCGGAGCCTCGGCCGAGGACAGCTCGACGATTCGGTCCCTGAGGGCCTTCGCCCGCGAATTGCCGACCTTGGTGAAAACGGAAAAAAGGATCACGGCGGAAACCACGCTTCCCAGCGCGATCCACTTGATCTTCGGGTTGGAGGGCGGCTCCGGGGGCGATTTCTTCACGTTCGGGCGCGGGGCACCGCCCGGGGCGGGCCGGTCCGAATCCCTCGCGGCGGCGCGCCCCGGAATGCCCGCGGTCGGGCCGCCCTTGAGCTTTCCGGTCGCCGATCCCGAAGGCGTCGCGCCGGAAAGGAGACGTCCGGTCTTGCCACCCGTTTCGGGAGCGGCCTTGGCCATGGGCGCGTTGCCTTTCACGACGGCGGCGACCTTCACCGGGGAACTTGACTTTCCATCGGAGGCGATCACCAGAGCCGGCGGCGCCGAGGCTCCCCCAGCGGCGCGGACCACCGTGACCTCGCCGGTCGCGACCTGGGGCGTGTCCTCGATCGGAAGAACCTCGACCGGTTTCGCACCGGGCGGCTCGGGCTTGCGCGGCCAGCGCTTGAGGGCCTCGCGCGCGTCGGCGGGGCGGTGGCCGATGTCCCGGTTGATGAGCCACATGACCCACTGGCAGATCGACGGAGAGAGGTCCGGGCGCACCTGCTCGAGGGGAATGACGCGGTGCTGCAGGTGCGCGTTCATGACCTGGGGCGCGGTCTCTCCGTTGAAGGGATACTGTCCGGTGAGGGCGTTGTAATAGACGCAGCCCATCTGGTAGAGGTCGGTGCGCGCGTCGAGTTCCCCGCGTTCGAACTGCTCGGGGGCCATGAAGAAGATCGAGCCCATGACCGACTCCTCCTGATCCATCGTCTGGACCGAGGGCGTCTTGCTGAACTTGGCGAGGCCGAAGTCGAGGATCTTGAGCTGGAACTTCCCGGAGGCCTGCCAGATCACCATGATGTTGGTCGGCTTGATGTCGCGGTGGATCACATTGTTCGCCTGCGCCGCGATGAGCGCCTCCATCGTCTGGTAGACCACCTCGGTGAAGTCCTCCTGGGTGAGCACGCCGCGCGCCACGGTCTCGTCGAGGGTCTCGCCCTTGAGCAGCTCCATCACGACGAAACCGCCCTGATCATCCTGCCCGACATCGAACACGGTCACGATGTTCGGGTGATTGAGACTGGAAAGGGTCTGCGCCTCCGCGATGAGCTTGGCGGCCGCCTCCTTCACCTCCGCCTCGTTCGCCGCCGAGGTGGAAAGCACTCGCTTGATCGCCACTTCCCGCTGCAACTGCGTGTCGAGCGCCTTGTAGACCGCTCCCAGCCCCCCTTTGCCGATCTGATCGCGGATTTCGTAGCGTTTGCTCATGAGGAACGGGATTCGGGGAAGGATAAAGGGGGGCGCTCGGACCGGAGCGGAAATATAGCCAGCATGCCCGACATTTCCAAGCCTTGAAAAACGTCTTTTTCGAGAGGCGCGGCCCCGTTGAAAGGATTGGCGCGATCCCCCGACCCGGCCTAGCTTGCCGTCCGCATGACCCGGGAAACCCTTGCCGACACCCTCGAAGAGATCGCCCTGCTCCTCGAACTGAAGGGCGAGAACCCCTTCAAGATCCGAGCCTACCGAACCGGCGCGGAGACAGTCTCGCAGTTCCCCGGCGATATCGTCGCCCTCGCCCGGGAGGGCAAGCTCGAGGGGATCAAGGGGATCGGCGAGGCCCTCCAACAGAAGCTCCACGAACTGGCCTCGACCGGACATCTCGCGTTTCATGAGAAACTAAAGGCCGGTTTCCCCCCGGGCCTCTTCGAACTGTTCGAGATCCAGGGACTCGGACCCAAAAAGATCAAGGCCCTTTACGAAACCCTCGGGGTCGATTCCGTGGCGAGGCTCAGGGAACTCTGCGAAGCCCGCGAAGTGGAAAAGCTCGCCGGATTCGGCCCGAAGTCGGAGGAGAAAATCCTCGAGGCGATCGCCTTCCGCGAGAAGAACGCCGAACGATTCCGCCTCGGCGACGTCGCCGCGCCCGTCGAGGAGATCCTCGCCGCCCTGCGCGAACACCCCGAATGCCTCCGCGCCGAGGTCGCGGGGAGTTACCGCCGCTCGAAGGAAACGGTGCACGATCTCGACCTGCTCGTCGCCACGGGCCGTCCCGAAGCGGTGATCGACTGGTTCGTGGCCCAGCCGTGGGTTTCCCGCGTCCTCGCCCATGGCCCGACGAAGGCCAGCATCAACCTCGCCTCGGGACTGCAGGTTGACCTGCGCGCGGTCTCGAACGCGGAATTCGCCTGCGCCCTCCTCTACTTCACCGGCAGCAAGGAGCACAACGTCGTCCTCCGTGGCCGCGCCCAGGATCTCGGCTACACCCTCAACGAATACCGCCTCGCCGCGAAGGAAAGCTCCGGTGCGGAGGAGCCCCCCGTCTTCGAGAGCGAGGCCCAGATCCACCGCTTCCTCGGACTCGATTTCATCCCGCCCGAACTCCGCGAGAACACCGGAGAGATCGATGCCGCGGCCGCGGGAGAACTTCCTCGACTGATCGAGTTGGAAAACCTCCGCGGCACCTTCCACAACCACACCGTCGCGAGCGACGGAAAGAACACTCTCGAGGAAATGGCCGGTGCCGCGATTGAACTCGGCCTGCAATATCTTGGCATTGCCGACCACTCGAAAAGCTCCTTCCAGGCGAACGGTCTCGACGAAGCGCGCCTCCGCGCCCAGATCGCGGAGATCCGCGCCCTGAACCTGCGTTTCAGGGACGGCGGCGTGAAATTCCGCCTTCTCGCCGGGAGCGAGGTCGACATCCTCAAGGACGGCACCCTCGATTTCGACGACGACCTTCTCGGCGAGCTCGACTACGTCGTCGCGAGCGTGCACAACGCGATGACCCTGTCCGAAGCCGCCATGACCGAACGGATCCTCCGCGCGGTGAGCCATCCGAAGGTGACGATGCTGGGCCACCTCACGGGACGGCTTCTCCTTGAGCGCGAGCCCTACGCCGTCGATATCCCCGCGGTGATCGAGGCCTGCGCCGAAAGCGGGACCGTCATCGAGCTGAACTGCAATCCCTGGCGCCTCGACCTCGACTGGCGCTGGTGGAAGCACGCCGTGGCCCGCGGGGTGAAGTGCGCCATCAATCCCGACGCCCACCGCACCAGCCAGCTCGGCTACCTCGCCTTCGGCGTGCGCCTCGCCCGCAAGGGCTGGCTGCGCCGCGAGGACGTCATCAACACCCTCGACCTCGCCGGGATCGGGGAATGGCTCGGACTCGACCCGCTTCATTGACCGATGCAACAGTATCTGCTCGAACCGAACCCGGGCGGCCCCTCCACCCTGACAAGACAAGAACGCGGAATCCCCTCCCCCGGACCCGGTGAGGTGCTCGTGCGGATCCACGCCGCCTCGCTCAACTACCGCGACCTGCTCGTGCGTTCGGGGAAGTCCGCCTCGGGCGGCGCCGGATCGGTCGTGCCGCTCTCCGACGGGGCGGGCGAAATCACCGCCACGGGCCCGGACGTCACGGAATGGACCACGGGAGACCGCGTCGCCCTCGCCTTCTTCCGCGACTGGATCGAGGGACCCTTCGACATGATCCACCACGGCGCGGCCCGCGGAGGATCGTGCGACGGCGTGCTCGCGGAATCGGTCGCCGCACCGGCGCACAGTCTCGTCCGGATTCCTTCGACGCTTTCCTTCGAGGAGGCCGCGACCCTCCCCTGCGCCGCGCTCACCGCCTGGCACGCGCTGATGGAGCGCGGTCGCCCCCTCGCCGCGGGCGAGACGGTCCTCTGCCTCGGCACGGGCGGGGTCTCGATCTTCGCCCTGCAATTCGCCAAGGCCGCCGGAGCCCGCGTCATCGTCACGAGCCGGTCCGACGAGAAGCTCGCCCGCGCCCGGGCGCTCGGGGCCGACGAGGTCGTGAACTACGCGACGACCCCGGACTGGGATCGCGAGGTGTGGAACCTCACCGGGAAACGCGGCGCCGACCGTATCATCGAGGTCGGGGGTCCCGGCACGATCGAGCGCTCCCTCAACTCCGTCGCCGCGGGTGGTATCGTTTCGCTCATCGGCGTCCTCACCGGATTCGCCCCGGCACAGGCCAACCTCTTCACCCTCGTGAAGAAGAACGCGGAGCTCCACGGCATCTACGTGGGCCACCGCGGGATGTTTGTCAGGATGAACTCGTTTCTCGAAACGCACCGCATCCGCCCGGTGATCGACCGGGTGTTTCCGTTCGCTGCCGCGGCCGACGCCTATGCCCGGCTCGAGAGCGCGGAGCACCTCGGAAAGATCGTGGTGTCCTGTCAGGAGGTGCCGTGATGACCTCTTCCCGCTTCCAGAAGATCGTCCGCCTCTCGCGGGACCGCGGCGCCCTCATCAAGGCCTCCTTGGTGATCGCGGGAGGTTCCCTCGTCCTCTCGATGATCCTCTCCGCCGTCCTTGCCTCGCGCGGAACGCTCTTCCTCGAGGCGGGAACACTGCCCGCCTGGACCACCCTGCCCGATCCCGCCTCGGGATACCTCGCGATGGCCCGCGACCTCGTCCGCCTCGAGGGCTTGCTCCTCGCCTCGCGCTTCGTCGTTCCCGCCCTCTTCACGACGGCGGTCTGGGCGGCGATCCTCCTTTCCTTTCGATCCCCGGACCGGCGGTTTTTGCTGACGGGCCTCGCGGCGCTCCTCCTCGGCGCCGCCGCGGCGATCCTCGCGTCCTACGCGGCCCTCGTGCAGGAGGGGATGCGGGGCTTCCGTTTCCGCGCGGAGGATCCCGTGATGCGGCAATTCCTCTATTTCATCGCCGGTGTTTCCCTGCGCGAGGAATCCCTCAAACTCCTCTGTTTCGCCCCGTTGGCCATCGTCCTGCGCCGGGGCCGCCCCATCGACGCGCTCGTTCTGGCGGGGCTGACCGGTCTTGGTTTCGCCTTTCAGGAGAACCTTTTCGTCTTCTTCTTCTCCGAGTCGGGACGAAGCGCGTGGATCCGCCTCCTCACCTCGACGGTGCTCCACTTTTCTCTGACAGGGTTCGCCGGCTTCGCCCTCTGGCATCTCATCGCGCGCCGGTTCTGGAAATGGGAGGAGTTCCTCGTCGTCTTTCTCGGGGTGGTCTTCGCGCACGCCCTCCACCTCTCCCTCGTCGGAATGCCGCTCCTCGCCGAATACGCCGTGCTCGCCCCGATCCTCGTCGCAGCCATCGCCTACGCCTACTTCGATCCGATGCGGGAAAATCTCGATGCGGCCGGACTCCACCGCCGCCCCTCGCCGCTCGGATACTTCGTGATCGGTTCGGCGGTATTGGCATGCGCGATCCTCGTGACCTCGTCAATGGGCGGCCCGTTCCGCTTCGCCGCGGGAGATTTCAGCGCGAGCGTCGCCTCGATGATCCCGCTCGCCTTCGCCTTCATCAGCCGTTTCCGGGATTTGTAGGCCCCGTCCGCGGTGCTGGAGGCCGTAGGTCTCGATGGCGGTGAAACGGATGAAGTCGCCATGGTCTCCGTGGGCGAATTTCGAGAAGAGGCCGAGCTGGGTGTGATGGCAGTCGAGCGCGCGCAGGCGGAGGCGCTCATGCCGGGTCCCGTCGAGGGTGAGAAAGGCGGCGTCGTGTTGCGCGGCTTCCGCTCCTTCGCGGAAGCGGAAGGCCCTTTCCGCTCGGGCCGGTTTCGTCGGGATGGCCGTGGCCTATGTTCTGACCGCACCGAAAATCTACCAGTCGACCGCGCTCATCTGCGTCGATCCGAGGAATGAGGGAGCGGTCTTCCGCCAATAAGAACGGCGAGCCAGAGACGCTTCCACACCACCGCGACAAGCCGACCCAGGTCGATGGTCGGAAACCCCGGGAACAAGGTCTCGGATGAGGCGGGTTGGGAGGGTCCTGCGACAAATTGGTTCATTCACGGGGATCCGACCCTCTCAAAGGGGCCGCGACTTCAATCATTGAAAATATGCTTTCTATGATTTTAATCAATAAATCAGAGGTAATCAAGGCTTTGGCTAAAAATTTCATATTTTTCATAATTTAAGAAACTTGAAGATTTCTGAACGCGGGATTTCAATTTCCTGCAAAGACGGCCCCGCGGGGTTTGCAAGGGGGGCGAGTGGGAGTAAGCTCTTCTGTTCTGGCGAGGCCACGCCGGGATGCGCTCCGGAGGTCCAGCCGGTGTTCCGCCCTTTTCCGGCTCCACTCCGCTCCACGACCCGACTTCACGGATGAATCCACGTCTTTTTCATGCCCTCATCCCGGCGGTCCTTTCCGCCCTACCGGCCTTCGCCCAGAGCCCTGCCAGTCCCGGAACGACTCCACCTGCCCCTCCGGCTCCGGTTCCCGCCCTCCCCCAGGCTGCACCGACGGCGATGGACTACACCCAGACCCTGCTGGATTATTTCATGGAGGGCGGTCCGCTCCTCATGAGCTTCCTCGCCGGCCTCTCCTTTCTCGCCGTCCTGCTCGTCTTTTTCTACCTCTTCACGATCCGCCAGGGCACCGTGGTCAGCGACAAGTTCATGAACGCCGCCGACGCCCTCATCCGGAAACAGGATTACCTCGGCCTCATCGCCGTCTGCAACCGGGAGAACGAGTGCATCGCCCGCATCGTCTACAAAACCCTCGACTTCGCGACGAAAAACCCCACCGCGAGCTTCGATGAAGTCCGCGAGGTCACCGAGGCGGAGGGCACCCGCCAGGCGAGCATCCTCAACAACCGCATCAGCTACCTCAACGACATCGGCCGCGTCGCGCCCATGATCGGTCTGCTCGGCACCGTCGTCGGTATGATCAAGGCCTTCGAAGGCATCGGAAAATCCTCCGGCGTCCAGCACATGGAACTCGCCCCCGGCGTCGCCCAGGCCCTCATCACCACGGCCGCGGGCCTCATCATCAGCATCCCCGCCCTTATCTTCTACTCCCTCTTCCGCGGCAAGGTGCAGAAGCTGATCGCGGAGCTCGAGGCGGCGATGACCCACATCATGGCCTTGCTCGCCGCCCAGTACAAACGCGCCAACTACCGCGCCGCGGCGCGGCGCGAAGTCGGCGACGACTGATCCACCCGCGCCCGTCAATTCATGAGATTCCGCGACATCAACGCCGGTCAGCAGGCCGCCGAGCTCGAGCTTGCGCCGATGATCGACGTCGTCTTCCAGCTGCTCATCTTCTTCATCGTGACCTGGCAGTTCGCCCGCTTCGAGCGCGACATGGACATCTCCGTCCCGTCCGCGGAGCAGGCCGAGAACACGGACCGGCAGGCCGGTGAGATCATCATCAACGTGCGGAAGGATGGCACCGTCGTCCTGAACGGACTCGTCATCACCAAGGGGGAACTCCTCTCCAAGCTCAAGGCCATTTCCGGGGCCTACCCGGACCAGGCCGCCATCCTCCGCGGATCCTCCGAGGCCGATTTCCAGTCGATCATCAACGTCCTCGACGTCATCAAGGAGGCGGGAATCTGGAACGTGGCCTTCGCCACGACGAAACCCGAGTAACCCCGGTCCGCGATCCTCCCATGATTCCGATCGCCCGATTCGCCTCCCTGATCCTCCTGACCGCTGCGGGATCTCCGCTCCGCGCCCAGACCGCGGTTCCCCTCGCCACTCCCGCGCCCGCAACGACCGAAGACGTACTCTCCTACGCCGATCTCCTCTATGGCAAGGAGCAGTACGCCCTCGCCGCCCAACAGTATCAGGTCTTCATTCGCGAACAGCCGCAAAGCGCGAACCTGCAGGTCGCTTGGTTCCGTCTCGGCGAGTGTTACCTGAAGGTGAACCAGGTCGAGGACGCGGTCACCACCTTCAACTACCTGATCAACACCTTCCGCAAGGGATCCTTCGTCGGGTCCGCCGCCTACCGTCTCGCCGTGCTGCGGTTCAGCTCGAAGGACTACCGCAATTCCCTCGCCTATTTCAAGGTCGCCAAGGACGAACTTTCCGATCCCGCGGCCAGAACCCAGGCGCTCTTCTATTATGCCCGCTCCCTCCAGCTCACCGGGCAGGGCAAGGAAGCGCTCGCGAACTTCGAGGCGGTGATGGCCGCCTCACCCGCGGCGCAGAATCCCTTCCACGAGCGCTGCCTTCTCGAAACCGCGCGCCTCTTCTTCGACCTCGGCGACACCGCGAAATCGCTCGAGCGGTTCCAGTCGCTCGCCGCCAGCGCCACCACCGCCGAATTCCGCGAGGAGGCGATCGTGCGCGGCGGCCTCATGGCGGCCGAGGCGGGCAAGCCGGAGGAGAGCGAAAAACTGCTCGCCGAAGCCCTCAAGTTCCCCGACACCAGTCCGTGGAAGGCCCTCGCCCGCGTCGGGGCCATCTTCAACGCCTTCACCCGTGGCGACCACGACCGTGTCATCGCGCTCTACAACACCGGTGCCTACACCAGCGGAAACAGCGAGGACGATTCCCGGGCGAGGATGCTTCTCGTCGTCGGACATTCCTTCCGCATCAAGGGCGACAACGAGTCGGCGCTGAGGCTCTACTCCCTGGTCGAGGGACGTTTCCCACAGCGACCGGAGGGAGCCGAGGCCGGTTACCGCAAGCTCCAGATCCTCCATCAGCAGGGTGACGCCGGACTGCCTGCGGCGGCCAAGGTCTTCGCCGAGCGCGAGGCGAAGACGGACCCCGGGAGTTCCTTCATCGACATGGCCTGGCTCATGGCCGCGGAGTGGCATTTCGCTCAAGCCGAAAATTCCGCCAGCGGAGCGGGATCCGATTTTGCAAAAAAGCATTACGGCGATGCCGCGGACGCCTATCGCAGGGTTCGCTCGGAGAAAGTCGACAAGAAATACCACGAAGCCCGGCTTTACAAGCAGGGCTGGTCCGAGATCGAGAGCGGAGACACCTCCGAGGGCATCCTCACCCTCTCCCGGTTCGTGCAACAACATTCGCAGAGCGCCCTCGCGTCCTCCGCGCTCGCCAAGCGGGCCATGGCCTATCAGGCGCAGGAAGACCACCAGTTCGCCCTCGGCGACTACCTCGACATCGCGAAACGCTACCCCGATTCGCCGGAACTCGAGTTCGCGCTTCAGCAGACCGCCCTCATCTACGCGCATTTCCGCAAGATCCCGGAGATGATCCAGGCCTACCGGGACCTCCTCGCGAAGTTCCCCGGGACCGAGGGGGCGGGCGAGGCCCACTACTGGATCGGCATCGGCGAGTTCGACCTCGAACGCTATCCGGAAGCGCTCGCCGAACTCCTCAAGGCCCGCGAAAAAGATCCCTCCCTCGACGACAAGGCCACCCTGCGCATCGTCATCTCGCAATACCACCTCGACGACATTCCCCGTCTCGCCGTCGAGACGCGCCGGTATCTCGAGAACGCGCCGGCCGTGCCGAAGGACCAACCCGAAGGTGCCGCCCCACCGAAGCGCACCCCCATTCCACCGCAGATCCTCGAATACCTCGGCCGCAAGCTCGCCGAGGCGAAGGAATGGAAGGACGCCGAGTTTTTCCTGACCGCCCTCACCGATCCGGAGCAGCCTGACAAAACCACTGCATCGGTGTGGCGCCTTATCGGGGAATGTCGAGCGAAACTGAAGAAGCATGGCGAGGCGATCAAGGCCTTCGACCAGTATCTCGTCCAGACCGAGCGCCCCAGCGAACGGGCCTCCGCCTATCTCGCGCGTGGGGTCGCCCAGCTTTGCCTCCGCGACTTCGAGGCCGCCCGCAACAGCGCCCAGGAGAGTCTGCGTTCGCAGAAGGAGGGCCGCACCAACGCCGAGGCCCGGCTCCTTCTCGGCGACATTTCCGCCGCGAACGGCAACCTCGAGGAGGCGGCCAAGGAATACCTCGTCGTGAGCCAGATCTTCATGGACCCCGAGATCACCCCGAAGGCGCTGACCAAGGCGATCAACGCATACCGCACCCTCGGAAACCAGGCCCGGGCCCAGGAGCTGACCCAGGAGCTCAGCACCGGATATCCGAACTACCAGGCGCCCGCGTCGCTCGATCACGAGTGTTGAGGGTCAACGAGCGCGTCTGGCGCGAGCAGGCCATCGACGGGCGGACTCCGGTCAAAGGCGATCCTCCCGGAAGGCCGTCGTCTTTGATTTCAAGGTTCCGGGTATCCCTCACCATTTCACCGCGGGGCGTCGTGAGGACATGTCCCAACTACACGTGACCCGGATGCTCCGCCGGGCCATGTGAGACTTTTCACGGTCGTCGAACCCTTGGCAACGTGATCGAGGAAAATCGAAACGGCTGTCAAAACGATCAAGCCAAGGCAATTCAACGCGTTTCGGTTCGAACCTCCGATGGGTGGAAAAAAACTTATGATCCTCCGAAACATAATCTTGCCAGATTATGTTTCAATTCTCATCACACTACACGACAAAAATCGGTGACATAATCCGTTGATAATAAACCATTTATATTCAAATACCCCTTGACATCGCGGTGCTGCGGCATGTTTTCCATGCTAACAGCCCTCTTTGCCAACCGCCTTTGTTCCGGCCTGCCTTGGAAAAACGCCCGACTGGTGTGCCTCTCGTATCTCATCGTCGCCATGCTCCGCCATCGCACCGTCAACCTCGTGAAGCGCTCCGCCGAGGCGGAGGGCGGACTGTTGTCCGAGAGCCTCTACCGGCGGTTTCAGAACTTCTTTCTGCGCTTCGCCATGCCTTTCGACGACATCGCCCGGTTGGTGGTGGAAAAACTCCCCAGACCTGAAGGCGGCTGGGTGCTTTCGATGGACCGCACCAATTGGAAGTATGGAAGAACCCACATCAACCTGCTCGTCATCGCCTTGGTCGTCGGCAAGGTCGCCGTCCCGGTGGTGTGGCGCACGCTGCCCCGCGCGACCAAACGCGGCAACTCCAGGACCGCACACCGCATCGATCTGATGAAACGGCTCCTGCGCCTCGTCCCCGCCTCGGAGATCAAAGCGTTGACGATGGACCGGGAATCAGAGCGAAGCGGAGATAGACTGCCGAAGGCAGCCCACAGGGCGAGCGAAGGGAGTCAATTTATTGGCGGCGACTGGCTTCAATGGCCTGATGAGCAGGAGGTTGGATACGTTGTCCGGATCAAGCGCGACATGCTTGTGGACGGATTGACGGCTTCCTCCCGCCCTCCGAGGAGTTCCCGGCGCAAGTCGATCTGGGGGCTGGAGCTGTTCTTCTCGGGATGCGGCATCCGCGGAAGGAACACCCGGGAGGACTTCCTCTATCTGGCGAGCAACCGCTTTCATGGGAAGGAGGCCCTCGCGCTCTACCGGCTTCGATGGGGCATCGAGCGAATCTTCGCGTTTTCGGGGTCATGCAACATTTCTTGACTCTTACATCAGCACCCTCCTAACCCGCCCGCTTCTCACCCGCTCAATCAGCCAAGAGGACAGTAAACCACAGAATCGGATTCCCCAGCGTTTTCGGGGTCATGCAACATTTCTTGACTCTCGAATCTTCGCGTTTTCGGGGTCATGCAACATTTCTTGACTCTTACATCAGCACCCTCCTAACCCGCCCGCTTCTCACCCGCTCAATCAGCCAAGAGGACAGTAAACCACAGAATCGCATTCCCCTGTCCCAATTCCTTTGTCCCCGTCCCGTTGCAAGCCACCGACCGGGCCGCGAACACGAAGACCGAGACCTGGCAGGCGGAAGCGGACCACGATCCGGATCCACGCCGAAGACCTCGCCGGCAACCGCTCGGCGGTGAAAACCTTCCGCATCACCCGGATCTGAGGACGCGAAGAGGGGAACCGCGCGATTCAGAAATCGCTTTTCCCATTCCGACGGGCGCGACAGAATCGATCCATGCACCGTCTCTTCCTCCTGTCCTTCGCGGGCGTCGCGTTCACCACCCCGCTCTCCGCAGCCCCGCTCATGGAAACATGGGAGAGCGGCTACACCGGCGCCGACGCGACCGGTCCCCACGTGCGCGGCTACTGGACCTTCAACGGCGACACGCCCGAGGCCGCGCTGAAGGACGCGTCGGGAAAAGGGCATGACCTGAAACTCGAGGGAGGATCGAAACTTCCTCCCAAGGGCAAACGGGGCGGCACCCTCGAATGCTTCCCCGGCTTCCCCGTGCAGGACAAACGCCACGCCGCGGTGACGCCGCATCGTCCGGACCTCGGCTTCACCGGTGCCTTCACCCTCGAGATGTGGATCGCGCCGAAACCGGAGTTCGAGGCAAAACTCCGTTGTTTCCTCCTCGACAAGAAATACGTCGACCACACCGACTACCAATGGCAGCTCGGCGAGGCGGACGCGGCCGGGAACCGGCGCATGTGGGTCACGATCGGATTCGGGTCGGACTCGCGCACCTTCCATTCCGAGGCGGCGAAATTCGAATCCGGCGTGTGGCGCCATGTCGCCTTCACCTACGACGGCGCCGGCGAAGGCCGCTTTTTCGTCGACGGCCAGAGCGCGGGACGCCATTTCCATCCCGGGGTCGGCGGGGCGTTTCCCGGCACCAAGGCCCTCTCCATCGGCGACCGGCTCGGGAGCAACTACGGCGGCTTTCCGGGTTACATCGACGAAGTGCGTCTTTGTCAGGGTGTCCTCGCCTTCGAACCCGTCTCGCTCACGATCGACTCCCCGAGGCGGGTCTGGCAGCGCATGGAACCGGCCGCTCCCGTCCGCGTCACCTGCACGAACCTGCGGCGGGATCCCCTCACCGGAGCCACCCTCACCCTCGACTGGTCCGACGGAGGTGGGAGCAAAACGATTCCCCTGCCCGACCTCGCCCCCGGCGCGGAACACGTCGCGGACTTCGCCGTCGACACCGCCCTCCGTCCCGGAGACTACCTCTTGCGCGCCCGGCTCGACCTGACAAAACCAAAACTCTTCACGACCTCGCGCGAAACCGGGTTCACCCTCGCCGCCCGCCATCCCGTCCGGATGCCGGTGATCATGTGGGGCGCGGGAGGCGAGGAGATCCCGCGTCTGAAGGAACTCGGCTTCACCCATTTCATCGGCATGAGCGTCCTCGCCGGCGCGATCTGGCAGGAGAAAAAGGCCGTCCCCCCCGGAGACGCCGCCTACATCGCCCGCAACCGCCGCTTTCTCGACGAGGCCCTCGCCAACGGGCTCGAGGTCATCGCCGGGGTCTCGCCGATGAACATCCTCGAATCCGATCCCGCGAACCTGCGAGTCGGCCGCGACGGGAAAGCCTACGAGCGCCGCGACATCTGCGCCTCGAAGCCGGAATTCGCGCCCTTCTTCCGCAACGTCGGCTCGGCCGTGACGGCCGCCTACGGGGATCATCCCGCCTTCACCATGGCCCTCGTCAACACCGAGGTGCGCGATTCCTCGGCCCCCTCCTTCAACGACGTCGACGTGGCGAACTACCGCGCCTTCTCCGGTGGCGACATCCCCGCCGAGATCGTGAACCAATGGGGCGTCGATTGGAAACGCCTCAAGGACTTCCCCGCGGACCGCGTCGTGCCCGAGGACCATCCCGTCCTGAACTACTACCGCTGGTTCTGGACCACGGGCGACGGATGGAACGGACTCCACAGCGCCGCCCATGCCGGCTTGAAGGAAAAGGCGCGTCCCGACTTCCGCACCTTCTTCGATCCCGCCGTGCGCCAGCCGAGCATTTCGGGAGCCGGCGGAGACGTCGACATCCTCTCGCACTGGACCTACACCTATCCCGATCCGCTCAAAATCGGACTCTGCGCCGACCAGCTCTTCGCGATGGCCGAGGCCGGAGGAAAGAAGCAGGAGGTCATGAAGATGACCCAGCTCATCTGGTACCGTTCCCAGACCGCGCCGATCGGGGCCGCCACCGCCGAACCAGTGCCCTGGATCGACCACGATCCCGACGCCGCCTACATCACCATAGCGCCCATGCACCTGCGCCAGGCCCTCTGGTCGAAACTGTCACGTCCCCTCCGGGGGATCATGTATCACGGCTGGCAGTCCCTCGTCGAGACCGACACCCCCGGAGCCTATCGTTACACCAATCCGCACACCCGGCACGAACTGAAGCGCCTCGTGGACGAGGTCGTCGAACCGCTCGGTCCCGCCCTTCTCAAGATCCCCGACACCCGCGCGGAAGTCGCCTTCCTCGAGAGTTTCACCTCGCAGATGTTCGCGCGACGCGGCGGCTACGGGAGCAATCTCGGATGGTCGGCCGACGTCTGGCTCGCCCTCCAGCACGCCCACGTCCGCTGCGACGTGATCTTCGAGGAAACCCTCCTCCGCGACGGACTCGACGGACGCCGATTCCTCGTTCTGACGGAAGGCGACGTCCTCACCGAGCCCGTCGTCGAGGCCATCAAAGCCTGGCAGGCCGCCGGAGGAAAACTGATCGCCGATGAGTTCCTCTGCCCCGCGCTGAAGGCCGACCTGGTCCTTGCCAGTTTCAAGCGGCAGAAAAAAGCCGATGCGGACAAGGCCCGGGTCCTCGCCCTCGCCGCGGAACTCGGTCCAAAGCTCGGGGCCCTCGGGCTCGGCCGCGCAATCGACTGTGACCAGCCCGAGATCGTCCTCCGCGTCCGCCGCGCCGGAGAAGCGACCTATCTGTTCGCCATCAACGACCGCCGCGAATTCGGAACCTATGTCGGCCGCCACGGACTCGTCATGGAAAACGGACTCCCCTCCTCCGGCACCCTGACATTCCTTCAGAACCCGCCCCGGCACGTCTACGATCTCGTCGCCGGCGTCGAGATACCGGTCGCCGGCGATCACCGGCTGCCCATCACTCTCGGCCCCTGCGATGGCCGCCTTCTCATGGGGCTGCCGCGCGCCATCGCCGGCGTCGCAGTCGCCGTCCCCGGATCCGCCAAGCCGGGAACCCGGGTCGCGCTGGACCTCTCGGTCAACGACTCCGAGGGCAAACCGATCGCCGCGGTGATTCCGGTGCGGATCGAGATCCGCGACGCGAACGGCCGCCTCGCCGAAGGCAGCGGGTATCACGCCGTCGAGAACGGACGGCTCCATCTCGATCTCGACCTCGCCCCGAACGAGGATCCCGGCACTTGGGAAATCACCGTGCGCGAACTCGCCTCAAGGAAAAGCGCGATGGCGGCGATGCGGGTGGGGTTGTGAAGGGGGATGCTTCTGCGGGATTTGTTTTTTCTCCCCTCGGCTCCTTTCCCGCCGGAGGATTCAGGTCGAAGGAGTGGGTTCGGTCCAACACCATGCGGCACACCCGGACCGCCCGCACGACCGTCGGCCATTTCGCGGACTGCATCAGCCTGCGGCAGTATTCGGTTTCCCCCGACCGGACGCACCTCACGCTGAAACGGCGCGCCGGTTCGCCGGCCCGAGCATGCAGTCAACGTCACCACGGGCATGCCGTTGGGTCAGGGATTTGCCGCCAGCCAACGGGTGGGAGTGATGCCTGCGGCTCGGTGGATCAGTTCGCCGTCCCATGTCACCAGTTCACCGGATGTCCGTTCTGCCGCAGCGGCGTAAAAGGCGTCGGCACCTCGAAGGAACAGGCGGGTGCCGCATTCGACGGCATCCGCGATCAAGGCGTCATCCATCGAAGCGAGGGACAATTGGGGCAGGGATCGCAATTTCACCGCGATTGCGCGTCCCACTGATTCGCTACGGCTGCGACGCGCCACGGAGCACCCTACCTCCGCCAGGAGGAGCGCCGGGGCATGCAGCGGCAGTCCATCCCGGAGAACACGACGGAGGAATCGCAGGCTCTCCGCATGCGAAACATCGGCGGTGTCGTGCGAAGCCACCCAGACGTTGGCATCGACAAGGATCATTTTGCGGGTGGCTCGATCCGGGATCTGCTTTCTGTCAGGATCTCGCGGGCCGTCGGACGGGACGGCGCGGCATCCATCTCCTCACGTCCGGTGGCCAGCCAATCCTCCAACCAAGCCTCCCCTCCAACCGGTGACGGCGAGGGTTCGGACTCGGCGAGCCACTGCCGGTAAAGTTCGGCGGTCACATCTCGGATCGCCCGCCCCTCCATGGCTGACTTGGCCTTGACGCGCCGGTAGAGGTCGTCTGGAAGCTCGATGGTAGCCTTCATCCAAACCAGTTTACTGGTTTCCTGTATTCCCGTCAATGGATCGAGATTTGCTTTTTCTTCCTCTCGGCTCCCTTCCCGCTGAAGGCCCGGGGTCGGGAAATGTCCCCCGAGTCGTTGAAATTTGAGGGGGCGGTTGGTGAAGCCACGCGAAGGCGAGGTGGCCATCAAAACACCCCCGACTACCACCGTGCCCGAGGAAAAACGGAGATCCCGACTTTCGGACGGGATTGGAAATGCTCTTGCAACTTCTTCTGGCAGATCACTGGCTCCGCTCCTCGAGCCACCTCGAATGGTTCCCGGAAAACAGGACAGCGAAATCCTTGACAGGCCGGGGGAGGAATGTTCGGGTGATCCGGAGGCAGGAGGCCCCCTCTTCCGTTCCGCCAGCCACGCCATTCTCCCGGAGTCGAACCCTTTTCCGTGGAGCAGAGCCGCGACTGCGGGGAACTTCGGAACAGACACCCGACCGACCGCCAATTGCCGCGCCCATGCTTTTCTCCGCGATCGCCTATCTCCTCCCGTTCACCCGGTATCCCTACCGTGGCGAGACCGTGCCATGCAACCTCTGCGGCTCCACCGGGACGGAACTCATCTGCGGGTATGATCGCCGCTTCAAGCGGCTCCGCACCGTCGCGTGCACCGGCTGCGGCTTGATGCGCACGGACCCGATGCCCACCCCGGCCGAAGTGGCCGGATATTACCGCAACGTCTATCGCTGGGACTATCAGTTTGTGACGGGAACCCCTTCCCGTCGCCATCTCTCGCGCAGCCGCAAGGAAGCCGCCCGCAGGCTCGACGAACTCGCGCCGGCGCTTCGCCCGGGGTCGCGCATCCTCGATTTCGGCTGCGGTGCCGGCGTTTTCCTCGGAATCGCTTCACGAGAGGGATTCCCGGTGCGAGGCATCGAACCCGGGAACGATTACGCCGCCTACGCGCGGAAGACATTCGGTGTCGATGTCATCGGTGACCTTTGGGAGAACATCGAGCTGCCCGCTTCTTCCTTCGATGTGATCACCACCGTGGAGGTCCTCGAACATCTCCGCGAGCCCGTCGCCGCCCTCGGCTGGCTCGCCTCCCTTCTCGCGGACGACGGCGTCATCTACGTGACCGTCCCGGACATCTCGCCGACGGATCGGGAGGCGTTCCGGCTCTTCCATTTCGCTCACCTGCATCATTTCACCCCCGAGACCCTCCTGCGGGCCGGTGCCGTCTGCGGCCTCGAGCCCGATCCCCGGTTCACCCCGCGGAAGACCGCGATCACCTTTCGGAAGACGCGCACGAAAGCCGATCCGGCCGGGTTTCAAAAGAGCGACGGGGTCGGTCTCCGCGCTCGATATCCGAACCAGTCGGTTGCCCGCTACCTGCTCTCGGGCGCGTGGCTGTTCGGACGCTTCCGGCAGTTGCGAAAGACCCTTCGCGATACTTTTTCCCGGAACTGAAGCGGAACACGCCGCCATCACCGCAACCGTTCGCAGCGGAATGGGTATGAGCAACGCGGCCGGGCCCGGCCCGTGGCCGGTCGGAATCCGGGCGACGTCCAAGCCACGTTCGCCCCCCGGCTCCAACGCGACTCATCCCGAATCCAAGAAAGGTTTGGACGATTGCGGAGCGATGCCGGTCTGCCGACAAGGCGGAGGGCCGGGGCTGGAGCGGGCTGCTCTCCCGGCCCGAGAACGCCGCAGGCAGGCCGGCAGCGCCAGCCCCTCATCGGCGCGGCGGTCGCAGACCGCGAAGATTTCCAAGGTCGGGACATCCCATCGTCCAAGGCTTTCCTGGATTCGGTATCAGATCCCCAACTCCCGCGCCAGCGGGCAGAAAGCGGCCAGGTCATCGACGAGGGGAAAGTTGACTCCGGCGGCGAGGAGTTTCCGCGCGATCTCCGGAGACGCACACGAATAATAATTCACGCGGATCCCCGCGGCGTGGAGTTCCTCGACGAGCTCGGGCCCGACCTCGCCCTTTCCGAGCAACTGGATGAAATCCGCCCTCATCGCGATGGTCTGGCTCACGTAGTCGGACGCGCTCGACTGGCGTTCCATGTTGCAAACGAGGATCTCCGGAACCACCCCGCGCGCGGCCTGCGCGGCCTCGTTTTCCGCCGCGACAAAGGCCTGATGGAGCCGCCCCGAATTCGCGATGACTTTCGCCACCGCCGCGCCGAGTTCCGATCCTCCCTTGAGATGACAGTTGAGCCAGACCTCCCGCGGCATCATCGCGAGGGCATCCTCGAAGGTGGGAATGCGCGTCCCCGCGAAGCGGGCCTCCTTGCGCACGCCGGCGTCGGCCTCGCGCAGCTCGGACAGGGTCAGGTCCGCGACCCGCCCCTGTCGGTCGGTCGTGCGATCGATCGTGTCGTCGTGCATCAGGACAAGGGCCCCGTCGCGGCTCAACTGAACGTCGAACTCGATCATGCGGGCGCCGAGCCGGAGCGCTTCCGCGAAGGCCGGGAGGGTGTTCTCCGGATGCGTCGACATCGCCCCGCGATGGGCGCAGAATCCGCGCGCGGGCATCACGGGCGCTTCCGCGGCGGAGGCACGCCTCGTTGCGGCGACCACGGCGGAGCCGAGGGCGAGAAAATGGCGTCGCGAAAAAAAGAGCTTCTCTTTCATCGTTTCCCGGGTTTGTCAGGATTGCCTTGACGGAAGACGCGGGAGACGATGACCTCCTTCGTTTTCCGCTGGATCGAATAGAGGATCCCCTCGCCGGTCGGATCCCAGGCAAAGGCCTGGCCCGCCGCGCTCATCGGCACGGTCCCGAGCCATCGGACTTCGCCGCCCGCGACGGGCAGTTCGAGTCGATAGAGTTCCGTGGCGTCGTGACCCGAGGCGAAGAGGAATCCTCCCGGGCCGAAGGCGCCACCCGAGGCGCTCGATCCGGCAAAACGCTCGATCAGGCGGGCGGGAAACCGCCATTCGGCGACCGGCTTCCAGTCCGCATCGAACTTCACGAGGCGCGAATTCGCGGGATCGCCGGTCGAACGATAATGGGCGAAGCAGGCGAACCAATGGCCGTCGCGGGGGACGACCCAAGTGAGGGATCCGGGAGGTTTCGCCAATGGAATCGTTTCGAGATGCCGCATCGTCGCCGTATCCCAGACCTCGATCGAACTCTCCTCCGGCAACTTCGGGAAATTCGAATGGGCGCAGTGGAGCTTTCCGTCGATGACGATCCCGGCGTTGAGGTGGCGGAGCCGTCCGTCGGGCGCGTCCTCCCACCGCGCGACCCGCTCGCCCGTGTCCTTGCGATACTTCCCGATGGCGCGGTTGGTGATGGCGTAGAAAAACGTTTCATCGACGGCGACGCCCTGGACCGCCTCTGCCGCCGGAAAACGGCGCAATTCCTCGTGCCGCCACTCGTCGGCGTGAAGGAGCCGGAAAAGCAACACGGAGATCAGTCCAATTCGCAGGAGCATGGGTGGAATGCGATGATGCCCCCCACCCCGGTATCCGGAAAGCCCGGAGGCATGGCGCCATCGCGACCGGTCGTCAGGCTCCGTCACCCTCGAGAAACGCCGCCGCGACGCGGAGGTGCCCGGCCCGCTTTGCCGGATCCATCTTCGCCAGCGTTCGCGGCATCATGCTGAGTCGATACTGCCCTTCGAAGAACTCGCGGTGCCGGTCGATGAAGCTCCAGAAGAGACCGTCCCAGACCTTTTCCCACGGGCCCGCGCCGTAGTCGGACATCTTCCTCAGGTAGTTCGAACCGGAGAAATACGGCTTCGTGGTGAAGAGGCCTCCGTCGGCGAACTGGCTCATGCCGAAGACGTTCGGAACCATGACCCAGTCGTAGGCGTCGATGAACAGCTCCATGAACCAGTCGTTCACCCGGACCGGATCGACCTGACAAAGCAACAGGAAATTGCCCAGCACCATGAGTCGCTCGATGTGGTGCGCGTATCCCGATCCGAGGACGCGCCCGACGATGAGATCGACGGGCGCCACGCCGGTGCGCCCTTCCCAGAATCCCCGGGGCAGTTCGCGATCGTGTCCGAAGAAGTTCGACGTGCGCATCGTCACGCCATGAAGCCGGTACATCTGGAAGATGAACTCGCGCCAGCCGACGATCTGCCGGAGGAATCCCTCGAGCGAGGCGATCGGCACCGCGTTCCCGGCGGCGAAGGCGAGGGTCCGGTCGACGACTTCCTGCGGCGTGAGCAGACCGATGTTCAGCGCCGGGGTGAGGACGCTGTGAAAGAGGATCCGCTCGCGATCGGACAAGGCGTCCTCCCACGGACCGAAGGAGGCAAGCCGCCATTCGAGGAAACGGTCGAGCCAGGCCGAGGCGTCCTCATGGGTGACCGCATAGGGAAACGGACCGGCCCCACCGGGATAGTCGGAAAACCGCGCCGCGACGTAGGCGGTCGCCTCGGTGGTCTCCGCCCGCCCAGGCGCGACCGGATCCGACGGAACCTCCAGCCCGCGTTTCGGCATGCCGCGGCGGTTTTCGTCGTCATAGCTCCAGCGCCCCCCGAGCGGCCCGCCCCGTTCGTCGAGGAGCAATTCAATGCGCTTGCGCTGCCCCTCGTAGAAGGCGGCCATGAAGGGTTTCTTTCTCGACGAAAAATGGGACGCGGCCCAATCCCCGGGCGTGAGGAACATCGGTGTGCCGGCGAAGACGATCTTCACTCCCGAGGTCGACGCGAAACGGCGGAGACGCTTCTCGAGAAGGAAATCGCAGGGGTCGGCCGTGACGATCGTGGAAAATCGGAGGGCTTTCTGCTGTTCTGTCAGGACTCTTCCGATCGTCTCGGTCCGTTCGTAATCGACGTAGATGACGTCGAACCCCTTCGCTTCGAGCCGCCGCGCGTAGGCCTTCATCGAGGCCCGGTGAAGGAGGATCTTCTGGCGGTGAAACCGTCCCGGCGACGCGTGCGGGTCTCCGAAGAAGAGCGTGTCTTCGAGGAGCAGGACGGGGCTCCCCCGCTCGAGCGCGGGATGGGGATCGAAGAGCTGGTGCGGCAGCACCAGGGTGACCGAGTCAGGCATGACTCAAAGCAACTTCAGGGTGGAGAGCCCTCCGTCGATCTTCATGACCTGTCCGGTGATGAATCCCGAGTCGGGTCCGAGCAGGAAGACGGCCGCCTTCGCCACCTCGGCCGGACAACCGACCCGCTTCAAGGGATGGCGCTCCGCAGAGGCGCGCCGCTTCTCCTCGCTCGAGAGGAGGGAACCGGCCAGAGGCGTGTCGGTGAGTGACAGCGCGAGGCAGTTCACCCGGATCGCGGGGGCGAACTCGGCCGCGAGGGTGCGGGAGAGTCCCTCGAGCGCTCCCTTGGCCGAGGCGATGCCGGAGTGATAGGGCAGCCCCATTCCGGCCGCGACCGTCGAAAAGAGCACGATCGATCCGGCGCCCGATCGTTTCAGCGCGGCATGGGCGAGCCGGATGACCCGGACCGCGCCGAGGAAGTTCACCTGCAGCTCTTCCAGGAAATCCCCGTCCGTCAGGCGCGAAAAGGGTTTCAGTTGGATCGTGCCGGGGCAGTAGACGAGGCCGTCGAGGCGATCCGGCAGGGCGAGGACGGCCTCGCGGTCGGTGACGTCGTAGGGCTGCCAGGAAACCCCGGGAAGATCGGCGAGCCCGCCCTGCGAGCGGGAGGCGGCGTGGACGACGTCTCCGCGCGAACTCAATTCCCGCACGATTTCCAGGCCGACGCCGGCGCTGCCCCCGATCACCAGATACTCGCGTTTCATTTGCCTGATTACGGCGGCGGAGGCCTTCCGGACTGCGGCATCGCGTCCGCGAAAGACCGTCTCGCCCGTTGCCAAACCCGACCGGATGAGCTTGGGTTTCCGGCGTGGCCCACCCGGGTCGATTCCGCTTTCCCATGAGACTCCTTGTCATCGGCACCGGCTCCATCGGCGAACGGCACCTCCGCGTCTTCCAGCAGCTCGACCGTTGCGACGCGATCGCCTTCTGCGAAACCCATCCCGCGCGGCGCACCGAGATCGCCGGGCGCTACGGCATCCCCGAGGCCTTCGCCTATGCCGATCTCGACACCGCCCTCTCGAAGGGCACCTACGACATCGCCGTGATCGCGACGCCCGCCCCGACCCACCTCGGCATCGGGATGCAGCTGGCCGAACTCGGCATCCACCAGCTCATGGAAAAGCCGCTCAGCCTCTCGCTCGACGGCGTCACGGAGTACTCGAATCTCATCGAGGAAAAGAAACTCACCGTCGCGGTCGGCTACGTCCACCGCGCCCATCCCGCCGTCTCCGCGATCCGTCGCGAGATCGCCTCGGGCCGGTTTGGCAAGGTGCTCACCATTTCGATCTCCACGGGCCAGTCCTTCGCCCAGCTTCGCCCCGCCTATCGCGAGGTCTACTTCGCGAAACCGGAACTCGGCGGCGGCGCGATCAACGACATGATCACCCACATGTACAACGTGGGCGACTGGTTCGCCGGTTCGATCTCGCGCCTCGTCACCGACGCGGCCCACCAGGCTCTCGACGGCGTCACCGTCGAGGACACGGTCCATACCCTGACACGACACGAAGGCGGGGCCATGGGGACCTACACCCTGAACCTTTACCAGCATCCCAACGAGGTTCTCATGACCGTGGTCTGCGAGCGCGGCACCCTGCGCGCCGACTACCCGAACCAGCGCTGGTCGTGGATGACCGATCCCAACGGCACCTGGAACCACGAGCCCGTCTCCGTCCCCGAGCGCGACACGATCTACCAGATCCAGAATGCCGCGTTCCTCGATGCGGTCGAGGGCTTCGGCGAGGTCCTCTGCCCGCTCGATGACGCCATCCGAACCCTCCACGTCAACCTCGCCTCGCACCGAAGCGCCGCCGGATCGGGCTGGGAGAACATCCTGACATGAGCACCGAACGCACCGTTTCCCAACTCTTCGACCTCCGCGGCAAGACCGCCCTCATCAGCGGCGCCGGCGGCTGGCTCGGATCGGCGATGTCCCGGGCTCTTGCCGAGGCCGGAGCCAATGTCATCACGACGAGCCGCGACGCGAAGCGCGCGAGCGAATCGGCCGCCGCCCTCCCCGCGAACGGAGGCCAAACCCATTTCGGCGTCGCCCTCGACCACCTCGACGAGGCCTCGATCGAAAACGGCTTCACCGACGCCCTCCTCCGCGCCGGCCGCATCGACATCCTCGTCAACAACGGCAACGCCGCGAACGCATCGGATCTCACCACCGTGACCGGCGACGAATTCAACCGCAGCCTCGCCAACGCGACCGGATACTTCCTCCTCGCGCGGAAACTCCACGACCATGCCGTGGCCCGCGGCGGCGGGGGAAGCGTCGTCATGATCGGCTCGATGTACGGCGTCGTCGGCTCGTATCCGGAGGCCTACGAGGGCGTCGTCCCGGCGAGTCCTGTCGCCTATCACGCGTTGAAGGGCGGCATCGTCCACATGACCCGCCACCTCGGCGTCTATTGGGCGAAGGACGGAGTGCGGGTGAACTGCCTTTCCCCCGGCCCCTTTCCCGGTCCCGCCGCGAACGCGACGATGGTGGAACGCCTCACCACCAAATCGCCGATGGGCCGGATGGGCCGCCCCGAGGAATTGAAGGGCGCGCTCGTGTTCCTCGCGAGCGAGGCGAGCAGCTACGTCACCGGGCAGAATCTGCTCGTGGATGGCGGGTGGACGGCTTGGTAGGGCGTTTTGAGGGGGGCCGCCAGGGCTCGGCGATCGAACGACTCGGGGCGGTTGCGCCAGGTTTTGGTGCCCTTGACATTCGATGCGTGATGCGTGACGCTACACATCATGAGGACGACGCTGAATCTCGACGACGATGTTTTGGCGACCGCCAAGGCTCTGGCCACAAAGGAACGAAAGTCACTTGGCGAAGTGGTTTCCGACTTGATTCGGCGCTCCGTGGAGCCTGTCCCCGGCGAAAGGGGCGAGCGAAATGGCGTCCCCCTCTTCCCGGTCCTGCGGGGAGCGCGGCCGGTGACTCCCGAAATCGTGGCGGAGTTGCTCGACGAGACGCCATGAAGCGCTTCCTGCCCGATGTGAACGCGCTGCTGGCCCTGCTCGACCCGATGCACGTCCATCACGATGCGGCCCATCATTGGTACCGGCAAAACTCACCCATGCAGTTTCTGCTCGTTCCGCATGTGGAAAACGGAGTGATTCGGGTAGCGAGTCAGCCGAAGTATCCGAATTGTCTCGGAACCAGCCGCAAGGTCAGAGAGGTTCTGCAAGAGTTCGTGTCGCGGACGAATGCGAAATCCTGCGAGCAGGAAGTTTCACTCCTCGACGACGGGGTGCTTCTCAGGCCGGACAGCCTTACCCCGGCTCGGGTCTCGGATCTGTATCTTCTGGCCTTGGCCGCCGCGAACAAGGCCCGTTTCGCGACATTCGACAAACGTGTTCCTGCAGATGCCGTGACGGGAGGAGAAGGTGCCTTCGAATTGATCCGGGCCGATCTCTCGACCTGAGGCCGACGAAGTGACGGGCGCTCCCCGCGCCCCTCCTTCGCGTTATTGCGCGCCGCTCCGCTTTTCGCTACAAGAGGTTCCATGAAACCGACCCGCCGCTCCTTTCTCGCCTCGGCCGCCGCTCCGGCGCTGGCCTTCTCGCAGGGCACTTCGTCCGCCCGTGCCGCGGAGGCGAAACCCAACCTGATCCGCGAGGAGAACGCCAAACCCGGCGCGGACGACTGGCAGCTCACCCGCGTCCGGCTCGACGAGCGGGCCGGGATGCGATCGTCGGACATCGAGGGCTATTGCTCGAAGCAGTCCGTCGCCGCCGGTGAGACCCTCGACATCTTCGTCAGCGTGAAGGTGCCGGCCGATTACCGGCTCGAAATCTTCCGCACCGGCTATTACGGCGGCAAGGGCGCGCGGCTCATGCAGACCTTCGAGAAGTTGCCGGGAAAAACGCAGCCCACTCCCGAATCCACCCGCGGCGACCGGCATCTTCACGAATGCCTCTGGGAACCCTCGGTGACCCTGACAGTGCCTCAAGACTGGCCCAGCGGCGTCTACCTCGGACGTCTCACCACTCCCGACACCACCGGCAAGGGTTACTGGCAGAACTTCGTCGTGTTTGTCGTGAAGGACGATCGTCCCGCCGACATCTGCCTGCAGACCTCGGACAACACCTGGCAGGCCTACAACCAGTGGCCGAAGAATTTCTCGGTCTACACCCATCCGAAGGGAAACCAGGGGCCCTGGGCCGACGTCAGTTTCGACCGACCCTACGGCAAGTATTCGCAGATCTACGAGAATCCCAACTCGATCGGATCGGGCGAGTGGCTCTGCTTCGAGTTCCCCATGGCCTATTGGCTCGAGGAGCAGGGCTACGACGTCACCTACTGCACGAACGCCGACATGACCGATCCGGCCTACGCGCGACCGGGGCGTTTCAAGGCCTTCCTCAGCAACGGCCACGACGAATACTGGGACATCCGCGAGTATGAAAACGTCGTGAAGCTCCGCGACGAGGGCACAAACCTGCTCTTCTTCTCCGGCAATTCCGTTTGCTGGGTGACGCCGATGACGCCGAGCACGGACGGTCGTGAAAACCGCATCCTATTCCGCGGCGGTCCCTACGGCGGTGACTACAAGTATGCCGTGGCGCGCGAGCGTGACGAGGGCCCCTTCCCCCATCGCGGACCCGACGAGGGGTATCTGATGGGATCCCGCAATGTCGATCCGGTGAATGGTGGCGGTGACTGGGTCTGCACCAAGCCGGACCACTGGATCTTCGAGGGCACCGGGATGAAGGCGGGCGACGCCATCCCCGGACTGATCGGCTGGGAGTATCACGGCGATCCGCCGCAGGACATCGCCGGACTCGAGGTCGTCGGTGCGGGCACGGCGTTGCAGGGTGGTGTCAATCCTCAGGAGTGGACCGCGACGATCTATCCGGGGCCGAAGGGCAATTTCGTCTTCAACGCCTCGACCATCTTCTGGTGCCAGGGCCTCAGCTCGCCGCCCGGCCACATGCTGCCCTGGTCGCACTGGTCGCGGCCTCACGGTCCCGATGCCCGGGTGCAGCGGATCACGAAGAATCTGCTGGACCGCGCCGTCGGAGGTTGATTTCATCGACGAAAATGAACCGCCTCTCCCTCGCCGCGACCGCTTGCTTCGCGCCGCTTCTCTTCGCCGCCAACTTCCCCGAGCCCTACGACACTGAAAAGGCCGGTGACGCTCCCATGCCGGCCGCGGAGGCGGCGAAGACGGCGGTGCTGCCCGAGGGATTCCGCCTCGAGGTTTTCGCCTCGGAGCCGGACGTGCGCCAGCCGATCGGGATCACCTTCGACGGGAAGGGCCGCCTCTGGGTCGCGGAGTGTTACACCTTCGCCGAAAACCCGCGCCGCTGGGACCTCGAGCTGAACGACCGCGTCACCATCCTCGAGGACACGGACGGCGACGGAAAGTCTGACAAACGCACCATCTTCTGGGACCAGGGCAAACGCCTCACCTCCGTCGCGGTCGGTCACGGTGGCGTCTGGGTGACCTGCGCGCCCCAGTTGCTTTTCATTCCCGACGCGGACGGCGACCTCGTTCCCGACGGCGAGCCGGTCGTGATGCTCGACGGCTTCGACGCCGAGACGATCGGTCACAACATCGTCAACGGCCTGAAGTGGGGTCCCGATGGCTGGCTCTACGGACGGCACGGCATCACCTCGACCTCCTCCATCGGCGCGCCCGGCACGCCGGAGAAGGACCGCATCGCCATGAACTGCGCGATCTGGCGTTTTCATCCCGGGCGCAAGACCTTCGAGGTCTTCTGCCACGGCGGCACCAATCCCTGGGGACTCGACTGGAACGAGGACGGCCAGATGTTCTACACGAACACCGTCATCGGCCACCTCTGGCATGCCATTCCCGGCGCCCACTACGAACGCATGTTCGGCGCGCATTTGAATCCGCTCGCCTACGAGTACATCGGCCACACCGCCGACCACTACCACTGGGACAAGGGCTCGGAAAAGTGGAGCGACATCCGCGAAGGCATCAGCGACAAGACTTCCGAACTCGGCGGCGGCCACGCCCACATGGGCTGCCTCATCTACCAGGGCGGCGTCTGGCCGAAGGAATACCACGGCAAACTCTTCGCCTGCAACCTCCACGGCCGGAGGATCAACATGGACATCCTCGAACGCGAGGGCAACGGCTACGTCGGCAAGCACGGGAAGGATTTCCTGATGATGAAGGATCCCTGGTTCCGCGGATTGGATTTGATCACGGGTCCCGATGGACAAGTCTGGATGAACGACTGGTCTGATACCGGCGAATGTCATGACAACGACGGGATTCATCGCAGCAGCGGACGGATCTACCGGATCGTGTATGACGGGCCGGGGAAGGGGCAGCCGACGACGACGAAGTGGATGTGGTTGACGCAGCGGACGGATGAAAACTTTGATCCGGCCGTGCTTCTGCAATCCAAGGGTATTCCCCAGCGTGCCATGGCGGTGCGATGGCTCGCGGAAGATGGGCGGGATATCGAGTCACTCTTTCCGCAGCCAGCTTCTGAACCCTGGCTCATCGGTCTTGAACTGGCGGCCGCGCTGCAGCGGCAGCCGCTTGATTCACGCTTTTCCCTCGCATCCAAACTTTGCGAGCGTGCGGACAACGCCTCCGACCGCCAGCAATCGCTGATGATCTGGTATGGCATCTCCGAAGCCGTCTCAAAGTACCCAGACCAAGCCGTCAATCTCGCTCTCGCCTCCAAACTCCCCACCGTCACCCGACTCATCACGCGCCGCCTCGCCGAGGATCTCGAGAAGACGCCCGCTCCGGTGAACGATCTCCTCTCCCGCGCCTCCGACGAGAACCGCCTCCCCATCCTCCGCGGCCTCAACGAAGGCCTCAAGGGCTGGAGCAAGGCACCAAAACCCGCCGCTTGGGACACCCTCGCCAAAACGGGCGGTGACGAGGAAACACAAACCTCGATCCGCGAACTCTCCGTCGTCTTCGGAGATGGACGGGCCCGCGACGAGTTGCTCGCCATTGCCGCGAATGCCGAGGGCGATCCCGGAGCCCGCCGCGCCGCCGTGACGAACCTCGTCCGCAATCCCACGCCCGATCTGCTTCCCAAGCTGAAGGAGTGGACCACCGACCGCATTCTCGCCCGCGAGGCCATCCTCGGTCTCGCCAACTACGACGATCCCGAGGTGCCGGACCGGGTTCTCAACCAATGGAAGCGCGATCCCCTGATCCGTCCCGCCGCGATGGACACGCTCGTCTCGCGCGTCTCGTATGCGAAGATTCTCCTCGACCGCATCGCCACGCAGGAACTCCCTCGCGAAGCCATCACCCCCTTCCACGCCCGCCAGATCCGGAGCCTCGGCGACGAGGCCTTGACCCGACAGCTCGGCGAGGTCTGGGGCGAAGTCCGCGACACGCCCGAGGCGCTCAAGGCCGAGATCGCGAACTGGAAAACGCTTCTCGCCCCCGAGGTCATCGCCCAGGCCGATCCGGCCAAAGGCAAGGCGACCTTCACCGCACTCTGCGGCGCGTGCCACAAGCTCTACGGCGAAGGCGGCGCGATCGGACCCGACCTCACCGGCAGCGACCGCCACAATCTGGACTATCTCCTGGGCAACATCGTCAATCCGAACGAAGTCGTCCCGGCCGATTACCTCCTCACCGTTTTCACCCTGAAGGACGGCCGCGTCGTCTCCGGCGTCGTGCCCGAGCAGAATGAAAAAACCGTCACCATACAGACGCCGGTGGAGCGGCTCACGATTCCCGCCGACACGATCACGAAGCGCGAGGCCATGCCCGTGTCGCTCATGCCCGAGGGACTCCTGAAGACGATGGATGAAGCAACCGTGAAGGACCTGATCGCCTATCTCATGACCAAGGCCCCGGTCGCGGCGAAATGAGATCGGGATTCCTCATGAAAGGTGGCATGGGCATCCTGCCCATGCATTCGATGGGGAGGACGACGAAAGCGCTGATCAATGCGGGACGCTTGCCGAAATCGGTCCGCACCCGCCGCATCGAACGAACGGGCGAATTCCTCGCGTTTCTTGCCGCCTTCCGCTTTCGCACCCTTTGCCTCCCACCAAACCAGGCAGCCCCTCCCTCACCGGCCACCGCTGCTGTCGCATTTCGCTAAAAAAACGTCTTCGACGGCTTCGAACGGTTGAATTTCTGGAATTCTTGTGGAAAGAGGCGGATATTGGTCGGGTTTCGGGCGCAGGGGCTTGTCCTCGGACCGAAATGAATCCACTCTTGGCCGATCCCGTTTCCGCCAAAACGTCCGCCCGCTCGTCCATGATCATTCCCGTCCAGAAAGACGAAGATTTCCTCACCGATTTCCGGGAGGCGGACAAAGTGAGCGGCGCGATTCATGTCTGGTGGCTGGGCCAGAGCGGATTTCTCATCAAGTGGGCGGGCCACGGGCTCCTCATCGATCCCTACCTTTCCGATTCGCTGAGCCGCAGGACCGAAGGCACGCCGGAGGCGCTGCACCGCGTTTCCGAACAGGTCGTCGATCCACTCCTCCTCTCCGGGATCGACCACGTCGTCTGCAGCAACACCGCCCCCGACCGCCTCGACCCCGAGACGATCCTGCCGCTGCGCGCGACGAATCCGGCTCTGAAGGTCGTCATCCCGGCAGGCCGCGTGGCCGAGGCCGAAGCCATCCTCGGGGCCGCGTCCCCTCCTCTGCTCCCCGCGAACGCAGGCACCTACGTCAAGAGCGGCCCCTTCGACTTCCACGGCATCAACGCGGCCAATCCGAAGATCCGCCGCGACGAACGGGGCAACTCGCGCGACCTCGGGTTTGTCATTCTTTTCGGCCCCTTCGCCCTTTTCCACGCCGGAGAGACGGTCTGGCACACCCATTTGGTGAAGGAAGTCCGGCGCTGGTCGGTGAACCTCGCCTTCCTCCCCATCAACGGGACCGACGGGAACCGGACCGATCGCGCGAGCATGAACGGCTTCGAGGCCGCCGCCTTCGCCAAGGCCGTCAGCGCAAGCCTGGCGGTTCCATGCCACTACGACCTGTTTGATCGCGGCAATCCCAACACGGATGAATTCTCGGGCTGCTGCGACCGGCTCGGGCAGCGCTACCGCCTTCTCAAGATCGGGCAGCGGCTCACGATGGGGCCGATCACCGACCCCAGCGCCGGGAAGGCCCTGCCGAGCGAGCCCTACCGCCGGGACTCCGAGCTCGGTTATTGACCTGGGGAATCGTCCCGGAGTCGGCCGGGTGAAAAGGCGGGCAGGCTTGAATTTCGCGTCTAACGGCGAGAAAAGCTTGCGATAAGGGTTGATTTTCAATATATCCGAATCAACCGGACGCAAAATGCCGTTTTTGGTTGATTTTTTTTTGAACAGATCTTACAACCCGGACACTCAAACGAACTTGTGTTGGCGGAGATTTGGAGGCGACACCGAACCGGCAATGATGCTACAAACACAAATCGGTCCCTGCCGTTCCGCACGGCTCCGGGATCCGCGATAGCCGGCCCCAATCCCAACCCGACACCTGACCGCTGCGAGAATTGACCCGAATCCAAAGGATTGGCGGCCCAAAAGCTGCTCTTCCTGATTTTCGTCATCCCTTCACGGCGGCAACCCTTCAACCCACACGATTTTTTCATTATGGCCAATCTGGAAATGGACGGCGGAATCAAGATCTACCTCCGGGAGATCGGAAAGACGCCGTTGCTCACCCGCGAAGAAGAAGTGGAACTCGCCGACCGCATCAAAAAAGGCGACAAGGAGGCACGCGCCCACATGATCAAGGCGAACCTGCGCCTCGTCGTGAAGATCGCCCAGGATTACGCGAACTACGGACTTCCCCTCCTCGACCTGATCTCCGAGGGCAACATCGGTCTGATGAAGGCGGTGGAGCGATTCGATCCCAACAAGGGCGGCAAACTCTCGACCTACGCGGCCTGGTGGATCAAGCAATCGATCAAACGCGCCCTCGCGAACCAGAGCAAGACGATCCGCCTGCCCGTCCACATGGTCGACAAGATTTCGAAGATGCGACGCGTCGCCATGGTTCTCAGCGAGGAGCTCGGACGCGAGCCCACCGACGAGGAGCTCGCCGAGGAAATCGGAATCGACCGCGCCAAGCTCTCGCACCTGAAGAGCGCCGCGCTGCGTCCCGCCTCACTCGACGCGCCCATCAGCGACGACGACACGACCGAGTTCGGCGAAATCATCGGCGACGAGAAGGCCCAGAATCCCCTCGAACTGCTCAGCCACAAGAACATGCACATGCAGCTCGACGACCTCCTCGAGGTCCTCGACGAGCGCGAGCGCAAAATCATCGATGCCCGTTTCGGGCTCGCCGGGCAGAAACCCAAGACCCTCGAGGAAGTGGGGCAGGAATTCGGCGTCACCCGCGAGCGTATCCGCCAGTTGCAGAATATCGCATTGAAGAAACTCCGCCGTGCCCTCCAGAAGAAGGAGGACCCGGGTCCGCGCCCGCTCCGAAAGGGCGGCGAGGACAGCGATGACGACTTCTTCAGCGACGAGGAGGACACCGCCCTCGCGATCTGAGCGCACTTCTGCCTCAATCCGGTTTCAGAGCGTCTTCCCACGAAGCTGCCTCTCCCGGCCATCCCAACGCCGCGAGACGTTCCCGAATCGTGTCTTTGTCAGGCTCAACGAGGTCTTCGGCCGCGATCTGCGCCTCATCGGCGGGATCCTGCGGCCGGACGAGTCGGGCGATCGACCAGCACGCCCACGCGCGCCAGATCCGCACCTCGGACCGCGGTCCGCTCATCCGCGTGGCGAGGTGCTGAAAGTGCCGTCGCGGGTTTCCGACAAAATGCTCCTCGCGGCGGTTCTCGAGAATCCACCGCAGCGCCCGGTAGGGCGGCGGCCATTCGGCGAGGGCGGATTCGCTTCCATCGAGATCGGCGGAGAAGGCGCGGTTGAGCATAAGGATGGACTGGGCGGGCAATCCCCTTTGCCAGAGCGCCTGCGCACAGGCCAGGGCGAGACGGTAAAAGGCCTCTCCCCGGTCGTCTCCGACCGAGCGGATCGAGACGGCCGAGAGCGCCGGATCGGCCCCGGGAAGAGAGGGGCAGGCGGGAAGAAGCTCCGTTGCGTCGGTATCGTTCATGGCGGGAGCGGGCCGCGATTCAGGGCACCGCCCACGGGATCCAGCCCGCGCGGAGCACCGCGAGGAGGAGGGTGACGATGACCGCGGCGAGGAGGGTCGAATACAACACCGCCGCCGCCGCGAAACGGGCATCGGCCTTGAACTCGTGAGCGAGGAGGGCCGTGTTCACCGCGGTGGGGCCGGCCGCTCCGAGAATGAGAATCGCGGCGATTTCTCCGCGGAACCCGAAAACCCAGGTGAGGGCGGTGGCCACGAGCGGCCCGCCGATCAGGCGGATGACGAGCGCGATGCCGAGGCTGCCGCGCGGCGGAGGCGGTTTTGTCTGGGAGAGTTGCACCCCGAGGGTGATGAGGGCGAATCCGACGAGGCCGTCCGCGAGGTAGTTCAGGGGCGTCCAGACGAAGATGACCTCCTCAAGCGGATTGCCCGTGGCGCGCAGCAGAAGCGCGATCAGGATCGCGTAGGGCGAAGGCTGCTTCAGGATTGGACGGAACCAGCCTTTCCGCTCCTCGCTGCCGGCGTTCGCCAGAAAGACCCCGAGCGAGAAGCTGGTCATGTTCATCGTCGCGAGGACGAAAACCTGCACGACCGGACCGAGCTCGGAAAAGGCCAGCATCATCAGCGGGATGCCCCAGTTCCCGCAATTGTAGATCATCGTGCTGAGCTTCATCGCGTAGCGCTCGCCGGGAGGGCGTTTTCGCACCGCGCAAGCGATCCAGCTCAGCGCCCCCATCGAGAGGATGATGCAGACGGAGAACGCCACCACCTTCGCCCCGATCGCGGCGGAGAGGTTCGAGGTCGAAAGCCGCACGAGAATGAAGGCGGGCACAAAGAGGTAAAGGTTCAGCTTCACCAGCGTCTTCAGGTCCAGCCCGAAAAGACGGTCGAGCCCCCACCCCAGTCCCACGAGGACGAGGATCGGCAGGCAAACGTCGACGAAAATCTGGAACAGCATCCGCCGCGATCTTCCACGGGCGCGGCGCTCCGGGCAACCGGGAAAAGAGAACCCGCTCTTTTCCACGGAGAAGTTTGGGCCATATTGAACGATGCCCCTGCACCTCGATCCCCTCTCGCGCCGCCGCTTCCTCGGCGGATCCGCCGTGCTCGCCCTCTCGCCCCTGATCCCGGCATCGAGGGCCGCCGCGGCGACGGAGCACTGGGCCCTGCTCTCGGACACCCACATCGCCGCCGATCCCGCCGAGAAATCCCGCCAGGGAATCAACATGGCCGAGCATCTCCGAAAGGTCGTCGCCGAGGTCCTCGCGGAAAAGGAATCGCTCACCGGTGTCCTCATCGACGGCGACTGCGCCTACAACGACGGCCAGCCGGGCGACTACACCACCCTCCTTGAAATCCTCGATCCGCTCCGCGAGGCCGGGCTCCCCGTCCATTTCACCCTCGGCAACCACGACGACCGCGGGAAATTCGCCGTAGCCCTCGGCGAGGCCACCGGCGCATCTCCCGTCGCCGGGAAACACTGCTCCCTCATCGAGACGCCCCTCGCGAACTGGATCCTCCTCGATTCCCTCCGCATCGTGAACCAGGTCGACGGCCAGCTCGGGGCGGAGCAGCTCGCGTGGATCGACAAGCTCCTCACCGCGAA
This sequence comes from Verrucomicrobiales bacterium, assembly GCA_044352585.1. Classification (GTDB taxonomy): domain Bacteria; phylum Verrucomicrobiota; class Verrucomicrobiia; order Verrucomicrobiales; family DEV007; genus Arctic95D-9. Next base: position 21,576 of record JBILDO010000011.1, on the reverse strand, counting down.
TCCTGACAAACCCGCCATCCTCGTCGGCCACCACTATCCGCAGGTCTTCCGCGAGGACATCATCCCGGGCGAGGAGAAGATCAAGATCAGCGGCCTCGTCGATAGCGAACCCTTCCTCGACCTGCTCGCGCGTCATCCCGCGGCCAAGGCCTACATCTACGGCCACAGCCACACCTGGCTGCTCAAGCGCGGGGAAGACGGCCTGCACCAGATCAACCTGCCTCCCACCGCCTACGTCTTCAATCCCTCGATGCCCGCCGGCTGGGTCCGGGCCTCACTCACCGCCACGGGGCTCGCCCTCGAGCTCCGCGCCCTCGATCCCGCCCATCCCCAGCACGGGGAAACGCACCGGCTTGCCTGGCGTTAACCGGATTCATCATGTCACTCCTCGGCCGCATCCGCCACCTCGTCATCCTCCGGGAATCGGACCATGGCATGTACCTCGACGCCGGTCAGCTCGGGGAGGTCCTTCTCCCGACCCGCGAGGTCCCGCCGGAGATGGAACCCGGCGACGAGGTGACCGTCTTCGTCGCCCGCGATTCGGAGGACCGTGTCGTCGCGACGACGACCCTGCCCTACGCCCAGGCCGGTGAAATCAAGGGGCTGAAGGTGCTCGAGGTCCATCCCCGCCTCGGCGCCTTCCTCGACTTCGGACTGGCCAAGGACCTCCTCCTCCCCTTCGCCGAGCAGAGCAAGCCGGTGAAACCCGGCGAAACCGTCGTCGTCCGCATCCTCGTCGATCCCAAGACCGACCGGCTCATCGCCTCGAGCAAGCTCGGCCGCTACCTCGACAAGACTCCGCCCCTCTACGAGCGGGGCGAGCCCGTTTCCCTCATCATCCTCGAAAAGACCCCGCTCGGCCTCACCGCCGTCGTCGAGGGACGGCACCGCGGTCTCATCCACGCGAGCGAGATCCACCGCCCCCTTCACCCCGGCGACGAGCTTCGTGGGTTTGTCAGGGAAGTGAAGGACGATTACAAGATCGACCTCAGTCTCGAGCCCGTCGGTTACGGCCGCGTCACCGATCTTTCCGGCCGCATCCTCGAGGCCCTCAAGGAGGGCGGCGGGCGTCTCGATCTCGGCGACGAGAGCAGCCCCGCGGAGATCCAGGCCCGCTTCGGCGCGAGCAAGAAGGCCTTCAAGGCCGCCGTGGGCGCCCTTTACCGCAAGCGCCTCGTCGAACCCGGTCCGAGGTCGATCCGCCTCGCCACCCCTCCCCGCCACGACCCTCGCACCGGAGGCGGAAACAAGCCTTCCCGATCATGAGTGATCCCCTCTCCCCCGCCCTCGATCCGATGTCGCTGCGGCTCGCCGCGGCCAACGCCCTCATCCGCCGCCGTCGCAGCATCAAGCCCCAGGACATGGACGACCGTCCCGTCGATCCCCGGCTCCTCGCCGCGATCCTCGAGAACGCGAACTGGGCCCCGACCCACGGCATGACCGAACCCTGGCGCTTTTTCCTCTTCTCCGGAGCGGGCCGCGAACGCCTCGCCGATTTCTGCCAGTCGCTCTACCGCCGCATCACCCCGGAGTCCGCATTCCGGCAGGACAAGTTCGACAAGCTGCGCACCAATCCCCTCAAGGCCCCCGTCACCATCGCGATCGCGATGAAGCGGCAGGACATTGAAAAAATCCCCGAGATCGAGGAGATCGAGGCGGTCGCCTGCGCCGTCCACAACATGCATCTCACCGCCTCGGCCCTCGGGCTCGCCGCCTTCTGGGGCACGCCGCCGCTCGTCTACACCGACGAGATGCGCCAGTGGCTCGGCCTTTCCGACCCGAGGGACAAATGCCTCGGGTTCTTCTACCTCGGTTGGCCCATGGACGAGTCCTGGCCGGAGGGAAAACGCGGGGACATCTCGGAAAAGATCGTGCAGGTGATGAAGTGAGGCCACCATGAATCCGATCCGCCGAATCGCACTGGTTGCCCTGGCCTTCGCGATGGCGGACGCGCCGTCTTGGGCCGGGCCATCGAATGCTCCGCCTCCCCCCACCACCCGCACCGATCCGAACGGGCTGCTCCTGAACCAGTGGTTCTCCGAAGGCACCGCCGCGGGACATGCGGGGGACTACTACGACAATCGCGACGGAGGGCACTCCCGGCTGGATCTCGCGAAGTATCCGCAACTCCGTCCCCTCCCCTACCTCGACAGCCAGCGCGTTGGGAAAAAGGACTACGGACCGCCCCGCGAGATCCGAACCGAGACCGTCTTCGGAAACGCCTCACTCTCCGGTTCCGCCCTCGGCGGCGCGAGTATTCCGCGGATGATGGCCTCGACCCGGGAAGGGCTCGGCTTTCTCGCAGGCCAGTATCTCGCCAACCAGCTTTACGTCTTCCCCGAACACCAGGACCACGATCCCGCCGGTGAAGGTTTGTCAGGATACGGCGACCTCTACGCCGTCAATCCGCCCTACCTCGTCATCTCCCAGGGCTCCTCCGGCTCGGACCAACCCTTCCTCGACGCCATCGCGATGACGATGGCATCCTTCAACCCGGAGGTGAAGGAAATGCTCAGGAAGGAAAAACTCCTCATGCCCGTGGTCCAGCAGATCCTGCGAACCTCGCTGAAGCCGCTGAAACAGCGCGAGGACTACCTCACCGCCCTCGCCCATCCCACGGCCTTTCCCGCGGATTGGCTCGATGAGGAACGGATGATGCGCGCCGCGCAGTCGCTGACCCCGCTGACCCTGCCACCGATGCTGCAACTCGAGGTGATGCGCGAACCGGCACCACCGCGTCCGGGCATCGACTTCTTCGAAGGTCCGGCCAAGGAATCGGAATCCCTCTCGGACCGGGGCATCGTGGTCGCCCGGATCGTTCGCGGAATGGGGTGGGAACGGGAACTCACCGTCCGCGTCACCCGCACCCGCGAATGGGCGGGCCGCCCCCTGCAAATTCACTGGAGGCTCCTCCGCGGGGATCCGGACCTCGTCACGATCGAACGATCCGCGACCGCTCCGGAAGCCACGATCCGGGTGAAATGGCACTCCGGTCCGATCGAGGCGCCAGGGGGGATTCCGGGACTTTCCGGTCACCGCGTCGAAATCGGTGTCTTTGCCGACAATGGAACGGACTTTTCCCCGCCTTGCTTCATCAGCTTTTATTTCCTGCCGAACGAACGGCGCACCTACGACGAAACCGGACGCATTTTGGAAACGGACTACGCCTTTCCCGGTTCCTTCGCCGACGTCACCCTGACCGCGCAAAAACCATGGCGTGACCGATACCGCTACGACAAGGATTCGGGTGCCCCGCTTGGATGGACCCGTTCGGAGAACGGGAAGGCACCCGTTGACTTCGATGCCGACGGGCGGGAACTCCTCCCCGAAGGCCCTCGGAGGTTGACCTACGAAGAAGATCTGGTTTCCCGGCGATTGCGTTTTATCCCCGCGGAATAGTCCCTCCACGAAAGCGCTGTCCCATCGATGCACGGAGGGCATCGTCATGCGACCGGTCCTCGCGGAAGCGAACGCAGGAAACGAAGTGAGGGCGGGACGAAGCGAAGCGGGACTGGCGTTCGGGAGGAGGTCGGTCGGACGCACGAGTCAACGGAACGGCTCCGGAAAGGACAAGGATTATAGCTATCCCGGCAGCCCGGCCACCGTCAATTCCGAAATCCGCCCGGATTCCGTCGAAAGGCCCGGCGAACGCGGCGCAGCGCTCTTGTCCGCCTTCTTGGCGGCCTTCTTGGTGGTCTTTCCAAGCTTCTTCGGAGTCTTGATCAGTCGCTCGATCCCGAAAAAGTCCCGGAACACCCGGACAAAAACCGGCCGCTTGAACCGCGGAACCCAGGACAGGTCGAACTCCCCGGGATCGATCCAACGGAAGCGGGAGAATTCCTGCTCGTGGGCGGTGAGATTGATGTCAGTGTCGGAACCCTTGAAATCGCAGAGGAAATAAGTCTGGGTCTGGCCGCAGTATTTTCCCTTTTTGAGCTTCCCCTTCGGGAACTTGTAGCGGTAGTCGGTGCGACAGGCGACAAGGTCGTAGAAACGCTTCCCGACCCCGATCTCCTCCTCAACCTCGCGGTAAAGCGCCGTGATGAGGTCCTCGCCAGGATCGACGCCCCCCTGTGGAAACTGCCAACTTCCCGGATGATCGACCCGCTCGCCGATGAAGATCCTGCCGGTGGCCGGGTCGCGAAGAATGGCGGCGACATTGGAACGGTAGGTGGCCATGGATTCAAGTGAGGTGGGCGACACTGCAAAATGCCCGCCGGATTTACACTTTACAAGGAGGGGCAACCATGAAGAAGATAACCTTTGTGAGAATTTCGCAACGCTTAAATAATTCTGGAATCGCCCGGTGGGGCATTTGGGCCGCCGTCGCCGCTGTCGTGTTTCTTTCCATCACGGTGGCGATGCAGATGCGCGCCTCCGTGGTGCTGGGAAAACGACAGGCTGCCCTGCTCGATGGGATCGAGCGACGGAACCCGGGCCGGATCCATCGGCTCGTCGCGGAAGATTACACCGACCGCTGGGGATTTTCCCGCGACGAGATCGTCACGTCGATGGTCGATGTTGGAAGCCAGTTCCTCAGCCTTGTCGTGACCTCCGGGGAGGAGCGTCTCGAGATCGGCGACGGGGTCGCGACCTTCACCACGAAACTGACGCTCGGAGGCAAGCCGCTCGGTCCGGCCGGGCAGGAGGCGATGCGACAGTTGAACCGGCTCGAGGAACCCTTCGTCTTCACGTGGCAAAAGAAGAGCTTCCTTCCCGCGAGCTGGAGACTGGTCCGGGTCGAAAACCCGTCGCTGCCCGATGATCTCTACGGCTACCGTCCCGGCGATATCGGACGGGCGATGCGGGGGGAGTGATCCCCCTGAACCGCCGCCTATCGTCGGAACGTGCCGTGGACGTGGGGCTTGCTTCACCGGGTCAGCACGCGGATTTGCACCGCGTCGCCCAAGGTCGCGTTGCTCTTTGCGCTCGCCCGGATTTCCAGGAGATTGGTCCGGTCAAGGATCGTCACGATGGTCCGCGGGATCGGCCTCCGGCCAGGTCCCCCGGAGGTCGTCACCACCTGACGCTGCCTCAGCGTCTGGCTCGGCACCACCGTCGATTGGACCACCACGGGGCCATCCGTAGACGTCAGCTGCGCCGTCTCATACCGGCCCAGCAACAACTCCGCGGTGATGTTCGTGCCTCCGCTCACATACGTCGTCCGGAAGTCGCTCGCGTCCTTGGTCGCCCGCAGCACCAGCACCTCGCTGCCGCCTCCGCGGTTCCACGCCGCCACCACCGAGCGCACCGGTGCCAGCGTCCGCGTCGTCTCCACACGCTGCTGGGTCGAGGGCGCTCCATAGGCTTCCACTCCCACCAATGTTCCCAGCGTCCTCCCCACCGCAAGGTCGGGCTTGGGAGCGGGCACTCCGCTCGCGTCCACCGTCAGCCCCAGCACTCTCGTCGCGCTTCCGCCGTTGCTCACACGGATCAGGTAATCCCCGGCTCCCAGCTCCAGGTTCAGCGCGATTTCTCCGCTCCCGCTGTAACTGCCCACCACCGCGCCTCCCGCGTCCAGCACCTCGGCGCCCAGTCCGGATCCTCCGCTGCTGGCAATCACCACCACGCGACGCGATCCAAGGCTCAAGCGGATCCCCTGGCGGCCTCCGGCCCCCACGCTCACTCCTCCAAGCCCCCCGGTCCCGTCTCCTCCCAGCAGCAGGCTCAGGTCGTAGGGCACCGCGTTGCTCCGCAACGACAGGTTCTGGATCCGCAGGTCGGAGGATTCCGGCGTATCCGCCACATCGTAGGCCGTCGCCGTCGTCGCATGATTGGCCGCAAAGTAGTTGCCCAAGGCGGTTTGCTCGCCCAAGGCGTTGGCCGGCACCACGTCAGCCGCCGTGAAGTTCAGCGTCGGATCCACCGGCGCGGAGAGCGTGCCGTTGTCGAGGAGGAAGCGGAAGTTGCTTCCGTTGGCGCGGATCGGATACCCGTCTCCACCCGTTCCCAAACCGGTGGCGCTCACGGTGTTTCCAGCCAGGAAGTTCAGCGTCACCAAACGGATCACCGGCGGCGCCCACGGCGAGAAGCTCCCGTCATAGACCGCGTCGCGCAGCTGCCCGGCTCCACCGGTCAGCGCGATCCTCGTGATCCGGTCTCCGGCAGGACGCGCCGGATCGTAGGCAAAGGACACTCCGCCGATCTGCGGGAAGCGGCCCTGGGTCCCCAAGGATGCCACGCCGTGCTCCAGGATCGCCTTCAATCCCGCCGGGGTGGTGTCAAACACCATCAAGCGGTTGTTGAAGCGCAGCGAGTTCTCGATGTCCAACACCGAGACCGCTCCCGACGGCTTGCCCGCTCCAGGGTTGGCCACCGGAGGAATCTTCGCTCCCGAACCCACTTCCGTGGCGCCAATCTGCGCGCGGATGCCCCCTCCGTTCTTGAAGGACACCACCGGCGCACCCGTCGGAGCCATCGCCAGGAGCGCCGCCGCATTCGCATCCGCCGTCAGGTTCCCGAGGTTGGTCTCCTGGTTGCGGATCAACGCTCGCTCCCCTTCCAGGTAGACATTCGTGAAGCCCTTGACGTCGCCGTCCTTGCTCACGATCACGCTCTGCACGGCATCCGTCAGCGCCTTCACCCGGGCTCCCTTGGTTCCCGCGGCAAAGGCCGTGGTCGCAAGGTTGGCCTCGTCAACCCCCCAAACTTGCGCCACGCGGGCGGCGGTCGCGGCATAGGCGCCGTTGATCACGGTGCGGCCGGCCAGATCCGAGGTGATCACCTCGCCATTGGCGTCAAAGTCGATCACCAAACGACCCACGTAGGTGTATTCGTTGTCCGTGTTCACGATCAACACCGGCTTGCCATCGGCTCCCGCCGTCGAGATCGGATAGGGGTTGGCGAAGCTCGCCGCATGGCCCGGGAAGACCGCCGCCACGTCGTCGGCATCGCCCAACCGGGTGTTCGACCCCCCCGCCAGGATCACATCAACCCCGCTGAGCTTGGTGGCCAGGAGCTGCTCGTTGGCGATCTGCTGCAGGTGCGCCATCAACACGATCTTGTTCACGCCCTCGGCGATGAGCTCATCGATGTAGGGCTGCAACACCCCGGCGAGTTGATCCATGTTGTCGGCTCCGCCGCCACCCTTGACCGTCGTTCCCGTCGGAGAGGAGATGCCCTGCAGGAGCTGTGTGGTCGCACCGAGCAAACCGATCTTTTCCCCTCCCTTGGTGACCACCGCCATCGGCACGATCCGTCCGTTGCCCGCAGAGGCCGCAGGCACCAGCGTGGTGGTTCCGTTGAGCGTCACGTCGGTGAACCGGGGGTTCAGATCGAGGTCCCCGCTGAAGTTCAGGTTCGCCGAAAGGTAGGGGAAGGCCGCTCCCACCCAGCCCGTCACCGACCCAGGGGTGAAGGCATCCCGGAAAACGCGGGATCCAAGGTCAAACTCGTGGTTGCCGATCGTCGAAGCCTCCACTCCGATCACGTTGTGGATCGCGATGTCCACCGCCGCGATCGGATGGTTCGTCGAAGAAGAAAGGCTGATCGTCGAACCGGTGACGGTATTGAGCACCGGACGCACGCTCGGATCGGTGCCGCCGTAGAGGAACGGACTCGGGATGAAGTTGTCCCCACCCGCCAAGATCAGCGTGTTCGCATAGGTGCCGTCAAAGTGATCCACCAAGGCCGCCAGGTTCGGCGCGGTCTGCGGCGCAAGCAATCCGGCTTCACCGTCGGCAAGGTGCAGGAGTTGCAAGCCGTAGGAGAAGCGGGCTTCCACCGTCATGCCGGCGGTAACCGTCACGTTGAGTGGGTTGGCCGACCCCGCGGTGCTGCCGTTGACGGTCCATCCGCGGAAGGTGTAGCCCGAAGCCGCAGTCGCGGTAAACGTGGCGGACGAACCGGTCACGAGTTCGCCCCCGCCGGAAACGCTGCCCCCGGTGTTCGCCGCCACGGTGGGCGTCACTGTCGTGGGCACGCCGAGCGACAAGTCCGTGGTCGCACCCGTCCCCGTCTTGCTGACCACGTAATGCTGCCTGGAGAACAAGGCATCGAGAGCCGCCGGGGTTTCGCCGTAAAGATTATCGTCGACATAGCCGACATTGATCTTGCGGTAATTCGCGGTGAAGGCACCCGGAGTGGCCGTGAAGACGGTGTAGCCGTGGGAAGCGGTATCGGCTTCAAACATCTCCGCGGTGTTCTTCTTGATGATACCGTCGGTGGCATCGATGACCGCCTGCTTCTGGGCCGGGTTGAACGTGAAATCTCCGCTGAGTCCCGTGGCGGCCCTCACCGAGGGCGTCATAAGGCTCTCCACCGATGCGAAGGCACCGGAGACGGCGCGGCGGAACTCGCTCGAGGCAGCGGATGGGACGGTGAAATCAACAACCCTCTGCCCGTTGCTGGCCAGGTTGTTCCCGACGAGCTGGGCGTGGATGTCACCGGAGACCAGAATCGCGTCATGTTGCGCGAGGAGGTCGAGGATCCCCTTGCGGAACTGAGGGAAACCGGCCGGCTCATCGGCGTTCAAAAGAAACTCGACGAGGAACTGGGACGGGATTGATGCGGGAATGGTGACTCCGCTGATTGAACCGAGCGTCGGCAGGGTGACACCGGACGGGAGGTCACCGAGCTCGAATTGGATGGGAGTGTAGGGAGTGGAGCTGGCCACAACCCGCCAGGCACGACCTGCCGTGGAACTTGACGCGAGTGCCCCACCCAGGAACGACTGCTGGGCGCTGTCGAAGAAGGCCTGATCGCGGCCCATCACTCCACCGGAAAGCAGGAACGCCTGATAGGTGTAGCCGGCATAGATCTGGAAGGTCTGGTTCACCACCTGATAGCGGCTGCCGAACTCACTGAAGAGGCTCGTCTTGCCGAGGAGGTAGTAGGAAAGGCCCCGGGGCATCGCCGCCAAATCACTCGCGCTGAAGGGAGCGGGGAAACCGGCACCGGCGAAAACCTGGTTGATGAAGGCGGCATCGCGCAGCCCCGTCACACTCGCATCGGCATACTGGGCTCCGGTGGAGACCGGGACCTGGCCGGCAGGAAGCGACGCGAAGGCGGCGTCCGCCATGGCACCAATGATGGCCTTGAAGGCCCCCTTGACCGATGCGAGGGCGGGATCGTCGATGTTCACGTAGGGAGCGAAGTTCCCGCGCAGACCCGGCCAGACCGCGGCGCTAAAGGCGGAAGCACTCAGCCCATTCGCCGCCGCGAGGGTGGCGATGACATTCTCCTCAGTCATCGGCACTCCCGAAGGACAGACATCCTCGGGGATGAGGTGGTCGGCCCGACCCGTGCGGATGTCGGTGGTGATGAGATCGAGGTTACCCCCAAAGTTGAAGGCATCATAGATGACGGTGTTCGGATAGAGATCGGAGGCATCGATCTCCAGTCCGAGACCGTCGTTGGCAAGCCCGCGTTCGGTGGGAAGGAACTCCATCCAAGCCTGCTCGCCGTTGCGTTTCCGCGCGGTTTGCTGCTCGGCAGTCTTGCCGTCGAAATAGGTGGCGTTATCCTTCCAGTTGTCATCGCTGAACTCGTGGTCGTCCCAGATGCTGATCATTGGGAAGAGCTCATGGACGCGCTGCAGCTGCCGATCCTGGCGGATCGTCTTGTAGAGATCGCGGTAGTTGCCGATCGACTGGGCGGCGTAGTTGCCGCCACCGAGGGCGATCGCCTCTGAGGGATTGGAAAGAACCATGGCCCGATCCGGAGTGGTCGTCTGGAAGCCCGGGTCACCGGTGGTCTCATAGATGTAATCCCCGAGATTGAGTACAAAATCGATGGTCTCCGCCTCCTGGTCAGCAAGGTGCTTGAGGGCGTTGAAGTAACGGCCCACAAAGTCGTTGCAGTTGATCGCCGCATACTTCACGACGCGGTTTGATCCCGGCGCCGGCGCGGTGCGCGTGCGCCCGATGGGCGAACGATTGCCGTTGTAGGTGAACTGGTAGTAGTAAGTCGTGTCGGCCGTCAGACCAGTCGCCTTGACCTTGACCACGCCATCGTGGTCGGAGTCCGCCGTAAGGTTGCCGCCACTCCAGAGATTGGTTCCCCCGAGAGCATCAGTCGTGCCGACAAGCGCCAGAGAGCCGGAGGTGGTGAGATGCACCGTCACCTCACGGTCCGCCCTGGTGTCGCCATCGAGGAGACGGGTCCAGAGCACCACACTGGTTTCACGCGGGTCGCCGGACGCGACAGAGAGCGGGAAGAAGGGGGAACCGAAGGCGGGATCAACGCGAATGGTGAAGGACACGCTCGTAAAGAGCGGGGGAGTCCCTGCATCCGTGGCGGTGACCTGGACTACCTGATCACCAAGGTCCACTGCAGCGGGGGTGCCGCTGAAGGTCCGGGTGGCGGGATCAAAGCTGAGCCACGCCGGCAGCGGACTGCCGTCGCCTCGTGTGGCGCTATAGGTGAGGGCCTGCCCTTCGGGATCGACAAAAGTCCCGACCGGAAGCTGGAGGGAGAAGGCGCTGCCTTTGGTCGCGGATTGATCGGTGATCGTCATGCCGTTGAAGGGCGCCTGATTGTCCGAACCGGTCACGCGGACGCGATAGGCGAGCACGACGGTATCGTTGTCCAGACCCGAGTCATAAGACTGGTTGACTCCGGCGGCATCTTTGTAGACCCCCGCCTGCGAGGCGAAGTCGTTGTCGTTGCCGATGAAGAGGAAGTAGTCGTTCGGATTGGCCGCATCATTGGCTGAAACCATGGAGAGAGCCTCCCACTTTTCACCCAGGGTGTTCAGGTCGCCAGGAGCCGCGTCGATGTTCAAATTGAAGCGGGACAGTTCGTGGGTCGATGCATCGATCTTACCCAGCATATTGAGCGCTTCTTTCCAGGACAAGGGAGTGATCGAGGCATTTAGCACGGCACCCGGCGAAACCGCCGCCGCCTCTGCGTCGAAGGTGGCGTCGATATCCGTCGCCCCGTTGAGTTCCGCGAGGAGGACCGATTTGAAGACCGGAGCACCCGCTGCACCACGGCCGTTGCCATCGCGGGAGAGGATCAGCAGCTGGTGATCATTGAGAGCAAGGATGGCACTCTGGGCGCCAGTCCGGTCAACGCCGGGGGTCGCATCAGTATTCAGACGCGGCAACTGGATCACATACTGAGACGCCGGATCACTCGGCGTATCGGTCGAGGAGATGTCGTAGACAAGAAGGCGGGTGTTGTAACGGTTCTGGCTGCCACTGCCGCTGTCCTGCAGGGTCGCGCTCTGAATCAGGGCAAAGAGCTTGGTGCCGTCAGGGCTTTGGGCAATGCCCTCCATGCCTTGGTTCTCACGCCGGCCGTTCAGATTGGCAGGGGCATTCGCGAAGCTGGTCGTCCCGACCGGATTGTGGGGCACGAGCGCCTCGGGGAGTTGCAATTGACCGTCGATCTCACCCTTCGCATTGAAGTGATAGATGTAGGGGCCGTATTCATCACTGACCCAACCGCTGCCGACTTTGGAAGGCCTCGAATCGAGGATAAGGCCCTCGGCGTCCACGGTGAGACGGTTGGCGAAGCTTCCATCGCTCTGGGTGGTGTTCGCGGCATGCGCGGGAATGACCGCGCCGAAAAGATTGACCTTGCCCGTCGCCAGCAAACCGGTGGAGAAAATGGACGGGGTGGCTGGGTTGCCGTCGTGATCGTAGGTGAAACGCCGCGACCCCTCGAAGTTCAACGCGATCTGGTTCTGCAACGTCGTCGGTGAGACGCCAGTGTAGGGCGTAAAGGTGAACGAGAAGTCGTTGAGACGCGCCGCGTAATTCGAGTAGATCGACCCCGCGTTGTAACCACGGTCGGGGAGAAAGTGGAAGTTGCCCGCATAAGATCCGTCGGCATTCTTCTTCCATCCCGAAATCTGCATGTCAGAGACCGATCCGATCGACTCACCCGTGGCCGGATCAATCGCGGTGGCGGGAACACGTCCCACGCCCTGCAGGCCCAGGTTCACAAACTGGGTACCATTGACGGACACCCCGGCCGGGTCCCAAACCCCGGTATTCGGCGTCAGGACATCAATGCCCGAACTCGTGTAACCCGGGGAATAGACCGGAGGGGCGATGTCGATCGCGAAGGTGGTGAAGCTCGAGCTACCCGGAGTTCCGTTGTCGGTCGCGATGATTTTGACCACCAGGTTCCCGGCATCCACCGCGCCGGGAGTTCCGCTGAAGGTGCGGGTGGCGGGATTGAAGCTGAGCCATGACGGCAGCGGGCTGCCATCACCCTTCGTTGCCGCGTAGGTCAGAGGCTGTCCTTCCGGATCAACGAAGGTGTCTGCGGCGAGCTGGAGGGAGAAGGGACTGCCGCTGGAGGCGACTTGCGTGAGGAGGCCACCTCCGAATTCGGGAGCCTTGTTGATGACACCCGGTGAACCGACCTCATTGGCACTGTTGGCTGCGACCAAGGCTCCATTGACCCCTGCGGCGCTGAACTGAGTGATCGCACCATTGTCGATCACGGCGGAGTTGTCGAAGCTTGCGAACGGAGCCACGGCAGGCGAGGCCCCGAAGGTGACCTTGGCACGGCGGACATTGCTGGAGTCGAAGAGATTGACCGCATCGCCACCAGTGCTGAGACCCACACCGCTGCCGGAATAGGTGCCCACCTGCAGACCCGCCGGCGGATTCACCCCAAACCAATTGGAACGGAACGCCGCGGTGGTTGCGGCCACCGTCTCGGTTTCGAGGAAGATGACCGACTCGCCCGGAGCGATCGCGGCGATCCCGTTCAGGGCGACGGCTCCGACCGGCGACTCCGAACTGTCGTCCATTTTCCAACCTTCAATGCTGACGATGCGGGCGCCCACGTTGGTGACTTCGAACCAGTCGGCTCCCACCGGACTATTGCCGCTGGACCAGGGAGCGACCTCGGTGATGCGGAGCAAACCCGGCGCAGCAAAACCTGGCGAGCCGATCTCAGTCGCCGCGCCGGCTGCGGGGAGGGCACCATGCACGCCAACGATATTGAGACGAGAGACCGCGACCCCGTTGAGACCGGCGGTATTGTCGAAGGTCGGATAGGACGGACCGGAGGGGGAGGCACCGAAGGTGATGCCGCCGCGGACTTGGCCAACGGCATCAAAGAGCCAGACCGCGTCACCGCCCGTGCTCAAACCGAGGCCCGATCCCGAATAGCTGCCGATTTGGAGACCGGAGGGGGGATTCGAACCGAACCAGTTGCTCCGGAACAGCGCGGCCTTCCCGGCGAGATCGGCCGTCTCAATGAAGATGACGGACTCGCCCGGAGCGATGCTGGTGATCCCGTTCAGGGCCGCGGCTGAACCGAAGGCCTTGGAACTGTCATCGATCTTCCAACCGGAGATATCGACGGCACTCGGGCTGATGTTGGTGACCTCGAACCAGTCGGCCAATACGGCGCTGTTGCTGCTCGCCCAAGGAGCCACTTCGGTGATGAGAAGGGCCGGCGGCGGAGGCGTCTCCGGATCCTGATCCGTCACGGCCAGGGTGAAGGGCTCAGTCGCATCGGGAGTGGTGCCGAGTGTGGCATCATCGACCTCGAGGGTGACCTGGTAGGATGATTTGGTCTCAAAATCGAGGATCGTGCCCGACTTCAGGAAAAGAATGTTTCCAACAAGCTCGAAAAGCCCCGCGTCGGCTCCAGCGAGGCTGAGGTCGTTTGTTCCCAGTCCATCATCGACAACGACCACCTCACCAAGGCGAAGCGGGGAAGCCGTGCTGGTGTTCTCGATCACCGAGGTGACAGCGCCGTTCACCGTGAGCCCGGTCGGCGCGGCGTTTGGCGCAGTCGCCGGAGCGTAGACCCAGAGCTCGGGGAAGTCGATCCCGCCACCACCGTTTTCATTGACGATGTAGAGGAAACCAGCGCCATCCATGGTGACACCTTCGTGCTGCTGGCCCGCGACAGAGAGCGGATTGCCCGGATCGGAGAAGAGCTGGCGGGTGCTGGAGATGACCCCACTGCGATCGATGTTGACGAGCTTGCCGTCTTCCTGGCTCAGGACGATGAGATTCGGCTGCTGGGGCTGACCCGTCATCCCGGGAAGAAGGGAAAGCGCGAAGACATCCGCCACGTCGGTCATGCCGAGAAGAGAGGGGCTGAAGAGATCGGTCGAGTTCACGGTCGTGGAGGAACCATTCGAGGCGGTTCCGGCGGCGAAGTCCACCGTCGTCTGGAAGATGCCGATCGGACTGATTTCCTTCAGCACGATGAATCCGCTTGTAAGGGGATCGTAGGAAAGGCCTTCGGTGCCGGTGTTGTCGACGAAGGTGCCGATCTTCACCGTCTGCGTTTGGGCACGTGTCAGGGTGGTTCCGGCCACGTAGGTGAACTTCACGAGCTGGCGGTCGCGTTCCTCCGCCATCACGAACTGGCCGCCACCAACGTAAGTGACGCCCTCGATGTCGTAGAACTCGGTTCCCTGAGGACTGGAACCCAGCGCCAGGGTCATCGTGTCGATCAGCACACCGGTTTTCGAAACCTGGGTGACGGAGCGGCCGCCGTCGGCGACGACGAAGAGGGTATCGGTGTCCCAGTTGTAGGCGACGCCCGAGGCCTCCTGGCAGAGGAGGTTATGGGTGGGCGTGCCGGCGGGCAGCGCGGTGAGAAGCGGTTCAGGGAGGCGGTGGCGGCCGACCCTGACATAATTCGAAAGATCCACGGAGGTGACGGGAGCCACGACATTCACGGTGATGGTGTCGCTGTCGAAGTCACCGCCGGCGTTGCTGGCACGCACCCAGAAATTCGTCGATCCGCTAAGCGCCGAGGTCAGCAGGGTCGGCGAGGTCGCCCCACTGATGGGATTGCTCGTATCACCCTTGTCGCCCCGATACCACTGGAGGGTCGGTGCGGGATAACCGCTCGCGGCAACGCGGAGAGTCGTCACTCCACCGCTCGCGATGGTGCTGCCTCCCACCACCTGGGTAAGGGAAGGCACGACGATATCGTCGTTGGTGATGGTCGCCGTCCCGGAGGCCCTTCCGATGACGGTATCGGAGACCGTGTTGACCAGATTAGAAAGCGTGACAACCACGGTCTCGTCGAGCTCGGTTTCGGTATCGCCGTTGAGGATCAGATCGATCGTCTGGGTCGCCGCGCCTCCTGCGGCAAAGGTGAGGGTGCCAGCGGCGAGGGTCGCGTAGTCCGTGCCGGAGGTGGCGCTGCCGCCGGTGACGGCATAGTCCACCGTGAAGGCGGTCGCGGTGTCGCTGCGGGTCACGGTGAGGGCGAGAACCTTCGTTCCGGCATTGCCTTCCGCCGTCGCGTTGTCGGAGAGACTCACGGTGCGCACCACCCCGATTCCCGGAGATCCCAGGTCGGTGGCCGGGGCAACCGCGGAGAAGGTGCGGAGGTTCGTGCCGGTCGCGGCCGTGTAGCGCGGAGTCGCGGTGCCCGAGGACGTCACCCAGACGAGCGACTGCGACTCGGCCGAACCGCCCGCCGACGGACCCGCGTGACCGCCCACGGAGGCGGTGCCATCCTCCCGGGTGAATCCGCCGATTCCATAGCTGAAATAGAACAACTCGTTTTGCTGGGCATCAAAGAAGGAGACGCCGTCGTTCTGCCCCAATCCCGGGGCACCGACGCTCTGGAAGACCTGCACCGAGGCCGGGATACCCCACCACGCGCGGAAATCCGCCGCGGGCGCGGCGGTGAAGATCACCGACTCGCCGGGGGCGATGGACGTTCCAGCCGGAAGCTTGTAGGCCTGCGCCGCGGAAGCGCTGCGACCACTGTCGTGCCATGAGTAGCCGCTGATGTCTTTGGAGGTTGCGCCAATGTTGGTGAGTTCCCAGAAGTCATTCGCGGTAACAGGCTTGCCCACCGACTGGTTGGATTGGACTTCCGTGAGAAGGAACGAGGTGTCGAGCACATCACCATCGTCCTGGACGGTGAGGTCGAGCGTGCCCGGCGTTGTCCCGGTCGCGGTCGCGGTGATCGTGACCGTCTTGCTGCCATCGGGGAAACTATCGTTCACCGCGGTGATGTTGAAACTGACCGAGGCTTGGCCATCCGGAATCGTGACGGAGGCAGGCACGGTGGCCTCGGTCATGTCACTGGAAGACAGCGTCACTTCGAGCGATCCCGTGGTCGAACCGGAGCGTGTCACGGAACCGACCGAGGCGGGGTTCGAGGCGCTCTCGGAAAAGGTTGAGGGCGTCGCGCCGATCGTGAGCAGGACACCCCCCCCGCCGCCCGACACGAAGCCACTGATACCAGGGGAGCCAACATCCGAAGCGTTCTCCGCCGACGCGAAGGCACCCGAATTTCCGGTGACGGCGGCAAGGTAACGGGGGGCGGTGGGGCCATGGACCGGATCCCAGATAACCGACGCCGTTCCGGAGCCGCCCGCGGACGCACCGGCATGACCTCCGGCGGAAGCCCCTCCGTCGGACTTCGTGAACCCACCCGCCGCATAGCTGAAGTAGGCGCGTTCGGTGCCGGCCGCGTCGAAGAGAGCCACCGCATCGTTGCTGCCCAACCCAGGTGCCGCGCCCGTGCTGATGACCTGCACCGTCTCCGCGATTCCCCACCAGGTCCGGAAGGTGGCGGCGGCAAGACCGGTGAAAACGATGGATTCGCCCGGAGCGATCGTCGTACCGGCGGGAATCGTCACGGCTGCCAGATCGGCAGGATTGCGGCTGTCGTCATCCCATTTCCAGCTGCTGAGATCCACCGCATCGGCGCCGACGTTGGTGAGTTCCCAAAAATCGTTTTTCCCGGCCGAAGCCTGACTGGACTGCACCTCGGTGATGAGGAGCTTCACTTCAGACTGAGGCGCCAAGGCGATCCCACGGAAGGCGGTCCTGGCCGAGGCCGTCGCCAGAAGAGCGGGGGTCGCGGAGATCGTCGCATTGTAACCCATGGAATCCGTGAGACTGACCAGTTCCCCTCCCCCGGCAGCTGCCGTCCCTCCCTTGCGGGTCGCATAGAGGGTCACGGTCGTTCCGCTGACGACGCCGGTGAGGCCACGATAGGCATCCGAGTGGACACCGGCGATGCCATTCGCCGTCCAAGTCCCGCTGACGAGAGAGAACTTGCGAACGCCCCCGGTCCCGGCGGTGTTGGTGTCGTCCGCGATGTAGACCGTATCGACACCCGCGACCCCGCTGCTGAGGTCCGCGAAAAAGAAGGCGTAGGGGGAACCCGACGTCGGGATTCCGGAAAGATTCGTGATGACCTGGCCGGACGCTTCGGGAAGCCCGGACCCAACCGTTCCGAGCCGCACGGCCGATCCACTGCTGGTCGTCGTGTAGAGTTGCCCTCCGACGATTCCAAGCTGGCGGAGGCTGGTCACCGTCGTGCTGATGTCCGAGGAGGTCGAGGCTCCGAGCGAGGCGAGACGGACTCCGCCGACCCCGCCGGATGTCCAAAACTTGGTTCCATCGGCGGAGACCGCACTGCGTGGATTGTTGCCGGTGGCATAGTCCGAGAGCGCCGTCGAGGTATCCACCGTTCCCGCCGCGTTGACCCGACCGATCACCCGGTTCACCGTCGATGAAGCAGAGCCGGACAACGACACGGAGTGGGGAGGAGTCACGTCATAGCCGATCAGAATCAGGAACCTTCCGTCGGCACTCCGCGTGAGGAGCCCCTCCGAGGTGGCGGTGCCGCTGGCGACGAGACGCTTGTTCGAACCACTCACCGTTGTCGGCATTTCGATGGACTGCACGAGAACCCCCGAGGAATTGTATTCATCGAGGAAAACGGACGCCCCGGTGTTGAGAAGATCGGAAGAACCGGCACCCACCCGGTAGATCACGAGATTGCCCGGCGTGAAGGGAGCCGACTGGAGCGGAGGAATCATCAGACCGAAAATCGAGCCGATGGCGAGGGCGGCGGATCGCGCGAAGGCCGGAGCGCTGCAGAAGACCGATGGCATTTTCATGGGGCGTCGAAACGATGGAGTGGTTGAAAAGGTTACGGAGCGAGCCATCAATCTCATCGGTTCAGCGGTTTTCAAAAACCAAGCTTGCAACGATTCCGACAAGATCTTCGCACCATGCCATGCAACGGAATTTTCACCAAATCAATCACCCTAACATAACACCACGGCGTTCTCCATGGCCCGTCTCGAAACTGGAGAAATCGTCACATGCCTTATCTTTGCGGGCGGCTGCCGGTGTCGCGATCGTGACCCATGAATCGGACCCCCTTCGCTGCCGTCGTCTTAATCCCCTTGGCCGCGCTCGGTGCGCAGACCCTCGTCCCGCTCGAAGAGGCGGCACCCCTGCCCGAACTCGCCACCTACATGGGTGAGCTGCAACGCCTGACCCACAAGCTCGCCCTCTCGGCCGACGCGGGGAATTTTCCGCTCGTCGAAATGTATGCCCACGAGTCGCTGCTGCAGATCCGGAAGATCCAGGCCGAAGTCCCGGATTATGAAGGGCTGCCCGTCGCCCTCCTCATCGACCGAATGGGCCTGCCCGGATTCGAGGCGATCCAGAAAGCCGTCGCGGACCGATCGGACGATCCCAAAGTGCTCGTCCCGGCGGTCGGGCAACTCGTGCAGAGCTGCAACACCTGCCATGCCGCCGCAAAGCGCGGCGCGATCCGCATCACCCTCGGCACCGACCACAATCCCTACAACCAATCCTTCGCTCCATGAGAACTCTCCTACTCGTTCTTGCCGTGGCAACCCCGCTGGCAGCGACGGAAACACCCGACCGCGGGATCGTCCGGATCGAGGGACGCACCACCTCCAGGGAATCCAGCCATGGTCTTGGCTTCATCGTGGAGAAGGAGGGTTTCCTTCTCACCACCTACCGGAACCTCGTCGTGCCCTCGGGTGAAAATCTTCACGAAACCTTCCACGTCCGCTCCGGAGACAGGGATTTCACCGCCGAGGTCATCGGAGTGGAACCGACCATCGATCTCGCGATCTTGAAACTGGAAACCGAGGAAACCTTCACGCCGGTCGCCGCGGCGACCCGGCGGGAGATCGCCCCCGGCCAGAAAGTCGAAGCGACCACCTTCGAGGGAGCCGCCCTGAAGACGATTCCGGGAACGGTCACCGCTCTCAACACCCGACAATGTTACCAGCACAGCCTCGCCTCGACCATGTTCCGCGCGATGATCACGATTCCCGCGGCCTCGATCGGCGGCCCCGTCTTTCACGCGGACACCGGCGAAGTGGCCGCGATCTACACCGGTTTCGATCCCGTCCCCGAATCCGGCCACGAGGAAGTCGAGGGCGAGACCCACCTCCTCCCCATCGAGCTCTGCTTCAACATCTACGAAAGCCTCAAGACGAAGCGCAGCCTGAAATCGCCCTGGACCGGGTTCTCCGTGCGACCCCTTACCGATGCCGAGCGTGCCTTCTTTCCCACCGCAAAAAAACATCACGGCGGCGTCGCCGTCGAGGACGTCTGGGAAAACAGCCCGGCCCAGCGCATGGGGGTGAAGGAGGGCGACATCCTCGTGCAGTTCTCCTACAACCGCATCCTCGGCGTCGCCGACTTCCAGAAGTGGCTCTACATGTATGGCGTCGGCCAACCGGTGAAGCTGATCTTCCTCCGCAACGGCGGAGATTACCTCACCACCGATTACACCATCGAGGAGCGCCCTTCTTGGGCCAAACCAAGATAGTCCATGGAAACCGGTGACTTCCGCGGAAGCGCCGGGATTAGGCCGGCCTGAACACGGTTCGTTCCGCGGTCACATCAAGGATTGAGCCACGAAATGCCTTCGAGCTTTTCCGGACGCGGCAAACGGGCTGGCCAGTTAATCCCGCGCTTCACTCCCGCCACTGCCACCGCATCGAATCCGGAAAGATCGCGCCGCCGTGGTTGTCGTTGTGAGCACCTTCGACGAAGACGAACTTGTCATCGCAGCCGGAGAACTTCAGAACGCCGGCCATCCCTCCGAGGACCGACGGTCCGGGAACCGGCGACGGCAAGACCGACACGCCCCAACTCATCGTCTTCCCGAGGTCGCCCTCCCGGCAACACCTGGCAAGGCTTGGTCGGGTGACCGCATGTCCTCGAGAGCCAATCCCTACCACAATGCCTCGACCGCATCGTTCATCGGTATTCTCAAGGCCGGGAGTCTCCAGGGCGGTTGCGTCCGCGACGGAGCCGATGTCCATACTGAACGCTTCGCTTTCATCGAATCCTATTACAACACCCTCCGCCGACACTCCACCCTCGGAGACCTCTCACCCAATCAATTCGAGGCTCTCGCCCCAAATCAAAACGAAACGAGACCGGTCCAAAATTCGGTAGCGCCTCAAACACCAAATCGGGCGAAATCGGGCCCGTCGCCGCATGAGGATCCGCCGGCGCAACGATCCGCCACCCCGCTTTTCAGTTCGACACCGCCCCTCGCGTGGCTACACTGCATGCTCCCGCTTCCACCCGGCCCGGACCGGTCCGGCGGGCTCCCGGCATGAAGATTTTCGCCCCCAAAGAGAACGACCCGATCGAAACCCGCGCCTCACTCGACCCGGCGGCGGTGAAAAAGCTCACCGGCCTCGGCGCCGAGGTGGTCGTCGAATCCGGCATCGGAGCGAAGTGCGACCATCCCGACAGCGCCTACCTCGAGGCCGCCGCCACGATCGCGACCGACCGGGACGCGGCCCTCGCCTCGGCCGACCTCGTCACCCGCGTCCGCAAACCCTCCGTGGAGGAGATTGCGAAGCTGAAATCCGGCGCGATCCACATCAGCTTCCTCGATCCGTTCAACGAGAAGGATCTCATCGCGAAATTCGCGAGCCAGGGCATCAGCGCGATCAGCCTCGAGATGATCCCTCGCACCACCCTTGCCCAGAAGATGGACGCGATCAGCTCGCAGGCGAACCTCGCCGGCTACGTCGCCGTGATCCTCGCGGCGAACCGGATGAACACGATCTTTCCCATGATGATGACCCCGGCCGGCACGATTTCGCCGTCGAAGGTCTTCGTCCTCGGCATCGGCGTGGCAGGGCTCCAGGCCATCGCCACCGCGAAGCGCCTCGGCGCGCGGGTCACCGCCTTCGACGTGCGCCCCGAGGCCCTCGAGCAGGCCGAATCCCTCGGAGCCAAGGCCCTCCGCATCGACCTCGGCGAGACCGGGAAGACGGACCAGGGCTATGCCAAGGAACTCACCCCCGATCAGCTCGCCAAACAGATCGCGGCCCAGGCCAAGGTCTGTGCCGAGAGCGACGTCGTCATCACCACCGCGAAGGTCTTCGGCCGCAAGCCGCCCATCTTGATCAAGGCCGACGTGGTGGCGGGGATGAAGCCCGGGAGCCTCATCGTCGACCTCGCCGCCGAGACCGGGGGCAACGTCGAGGGCATCGTCCCTGGCGAGGAGACCGTCAGCGCCAACGGCGTCAAGCTCATCGGGCTCGCCAACTACGAGGGCCACGTCGCCAAACACGCCTCCCAGGTCCTCGCCGCGAACTTCGCGAACATGATCGAGCACTTCTGGGACAAGGAGGCGAAGGCCTTCGCGATCAAGCCCGCCGACGAGATCCAGAAAGGCTGCCTCATCACCCACGGCGGCGCGATCGTGCACGAACGGTTCCGGCCGCCGGTGGCGGAATGACGAAATCCGAATTCCGAAACACAGTTCCTTTCCTTCCTCATTCCTCATTCCTCATTCCTCATTCCTCATTCCTCATTCCTCATTCCTCATTCCTCATTCCTCATTCCTCATTCCTCATTCCTCATTCCTCAT